>NZ_BOLM01000004.1 GCF_016861605.1 Levilactobacillus wangkuiensis | reverse complement strand
ACCACTATAAAGTAATAGAGGCATAAGAGCATCCCGTCGGATAACTCTTATGCCTCTAAGCTTAGTATTTTTGTTTTCTCGGAATAATTAAGTGAACGTGCCAACGTTAGCGAGCGACTGGGGTCCAATGGGGGCGCTGGCTAGAATAGAATCAGTTGACGATGAATCGGCCAAAGTTCGTTAAATTATATTTGGCTATCTTTTTTAGCCTGAATCTGGTATAGTCGTGAATGTAATAGTTAACATTTATTGATTATAATTATTTTAATGTTCGGATTTTCTAGGAGGAATTGATTGTGGATAAATTCTTTAAACTTAAGGAATCGGGAACAACTGTCGGTACCGAAGTTGCAGCTGGCGTCACGACTTTCTTTGCCATGTCCTATATCTTATTTGTGAATCCAACCATCTTGGGGCAAACGGGGATGCCGCAACAAGCGGTCTTTCTCGCCACAATTATCGCGTCCGTCGTCGGGACCCTGGTCATGGGGCTTTTTGCCAACGTGCCCTATGCGCTGGCACCTGGGATGGGGCTGAATGCCTTCTTCACCTATACGGTGGTGATGGGGCTAGGCTTTAGCTGGCAACAGGCGTTGGCCCTGGTCTTCTTCTGTGGTATTATCAATATCATTATCACCGCCACCAAGATTCGGAAAATGCTGATCTCAGCGATTCCGATTAACCTCCAGCTGGCTATCAGCGGGGGGATTGGGGCGTTTATCGCCTACGTGGGGCTGAAAAACGCGAACTTTCTCCAATTTACCAGCGATGCCAGCAATATCGTGTCAATCAACGGCAAGGCCTTTGATGCCACGCAAAAGGCGTTTGGCCAGGGTGTCAGCTCAGTCGTCACGGGTGGTGGCATCGTGCCGGCGCTCCAAGTCTTCAACTCACCGTCGTTAGTGTTGGCCTTGATTGGCCTGGTCATTACGGTCATTTTTAAAGTCCGCAAGGTGCCGGGCGCTCTCCTGATTGGAATCCTAACGACGACCATTATTGGAATCCCCATGGGGGTCACTAACCTGCATTTAGCCAGTGGCTTTTCATTTGGTGCGTCGGTACATCAGCTGGGCACGACCTTCTTGGCGGCCTTTTCCCACGAGGGGATGGGCTCGTTATTTGCGGAACATAATCGGGTTATCTTAGTTCTGATGACGATTCTATCGTTCAGTCTGTCTGACACCTTCGATTCCCTGGGGACCTTCATTGGGACTGGCCGGCAGACAGGGATTTTCTCCGGCAAACGGGAACTTGAGCTGGAAAGCCAACCCGGTTTTAAATCCAAGCTGGATAAGGCGTTATTTGCCGATTCGATTGCGACCGGTGTTGGCTCCATCTTTGGGACGTCTAACCTGACGACCTACGTGGAAAGCTCCGCGGGGATTGGCGCTGGTGGCCGGACGGGGTTAACCAGTGTTGTGGTGGCCGTGCTATTCTTGGCCAGCTCTCTGGCTTCACCATTACTGTCGATCATTCCGACGGCAGCCATTGCGCCATCGCTGATCCTAGTGGGAATCATGATGATGAGCTCCTTCAGCAAGATTCCGTGGCACGATTTAAACGAGGCGATTCCGGCCTTCATGACCACGTTTGTCATGGCCTTTGCCTACAACATTACCTATGGGATTGCGGCTGGCTTTATCTTCTACTGCATCGTCAAGGTGGTCTTGGGGAAGGCGAAGGACGTTCACCCGTTGATCTGGATCGTATCGATTCTGTTTGTGATTAACTTTACGGTGCTGGCTTTGGTTTAACTTAATTTGAAAGACAACGCTGAGTGGCTATGGCTGTTCGGCGTTTTTTTAGTGCAGACCTTTTCTCACGGTTTCCCGTGTTCAATTTACTTTTGCGGTGTACAATTAATTTGTTAAATTAATCCACTGGAGGAATTGTATGAAGTCACAAATGAAATTAGGTATGACGGTCATTGCGTTGGCAACGGGATTGGCAATTGGAGGAAGTACCACCCAAACGGCTAGCGCTGCAACCTGGCATCGGGGAACGCCGAAAGCGCTGCGGGGTGAATGGGTCGATCGTAAGCGAAGTGCAATTGGAAACTTTCAGCCATCTTTTGTTGTCAAAGCCAATGGGCTAGAAGTGAGTGGTATTGATCCAGTTATCAATAAGCACATGCACTACCGCCACAAAAAGGGGAGCCACATCTATGACGTTAAGGGTCACGAAACAATGTACAGCCACGGCAAACTGATCAACTACTACCGCTTCAAACTAAGTAAGACTACGCGGAAACATAAGTCCCATAAGGTTAAGTTCTACATTTACAAGCAGAGAGGGAACGGCCAAGATTACCAGGCAAAGAAGGCTAAGTACGGCCACTACTTCTACAAGTAAAGTGCTAAAAGATGTGTCCCGAAATTACTTATGTTCAATTTGGTTTCCTTGATGTATGATTAACCTTGTAAGAGCAAATAATTCACCCTGGGAGGGCTTTTCATGAAGAACATGTTGAAAGTAGGAGCCACTGCTTTAGCCGTTGTTGCTGGTTTAGCTATTGGCGCCAGCACCACCCAATCCGCCAATGCCGCGACTTGGCACAAGGGGACACCGAAGATTTTGCGGGGCAAGTGGGTTGATCCGAAGAAGGATAAGACTTTAGACTATTATCCTTGGTTTACGATCAAGTCTAATGCCTTACTACTACCATTTGTCACGAATAAGAACATGACTTATCAACACAAGAAGGGCAGTCACGTTTACTACATCAAGGGGCACGAGATGGGCTGGACCCATGGCAAGCTGGTGAACTATTACAAGTTCAAGGTCAGCAAGACCAACCGCAAGCACAAGTCCTACAAGGCTCAGTGGTACGGCTACAAGCAAACCGGTGAAAGTGTTGAAACCTCGCCAATTAAGCACCCAACTTACGGTCACGTTTACTATAAATAAATCACTAAAAGTCCGCTTCCGGCGGGCTTTTTTTACCCAATCGGTGGGCTTGAAAATTATGAGGTCAATCTAGTTGCGCCCCACAACTAGATAGCCTAGAATCAACTTAATTGGAAACATTGTCGGGGCAGAAGAGAGTCGAAGGGAAGATTGCGCTGTGAAAATTGTCAGACGTTTGTTACTTGCCATTGTTTTGGGAATCGGTGTGTTTATCGCTGTCAATTGGCAGCCACTGTCGACCCAGTTCACCTATTACCGCGCGGCAATTGTGGCCACGTTGACGGGAAAGGCGCAGTCGGCCGCGAGTCAGAGTCAGTCCGGAAATTATCGGGCAAGTGGTTATATCCTGCGCAACACCAGTGATGCCACCACCCAGACCGGTGCGGACGAGACGCCGGTGGAAGAGGCCATGCAGGGGCTCTTACTCCAGAAAAAGTACTACTATCATTTTGCCAAGGATACGCCGGAACGGGTGCGCGAGGTCTTTACCAATGCCGTTGCAATCTACAACCAGACCGGCATCGTTCAGCTGGTGGCGGGGACCGGGAGTGCCAAGACCAACCAGATCACCTTTGGCACCTATCATAAACGCGAACCCAAGGGCCAGACCATCATCGAGTACGGCCACGGGGGTCCCCAGATTACGCAGCGCATCAGTTGGCGAGGGATTTTGACGACCAACACGGCCACGGCTAAACTCAACGCCACCTATCCGCATGCGTTCAAACGCTCCGTTGCCGTTCATGAGCTAGGGCACGCCCTGGGCCTGGACCACAGCTCGGACAAGTCTTCCGTCATGACGCCACTGGACCATGGGAAGACGCAGCTGTCTACCGCAGATTTAGCCAGCTTGCGAGCAATCTATGACAAAGACTAGCAGCCGTTTTCCAGCAGATTGCGCGCCAATGGGAATTTAATGATGTATAATTAATTTGTACACAATTAATTAAAAGGCTAAACATTAAGCGTGCAATCGGAAGGGATGCGGTTCTATGGCAACGATTTACGAGTTTACCGAAACGGAAATGAGTGGCCAGGCCATTGACTTCAAGGACTATCAGGGCAAGGTGTTGTTGATCGTGAATACCGCCAGTAAATGTGGCCTCGCGCCCCAGCTGGAAGGCATTGAAGCGCTCTACCGCAAGTACCATGAGCAGGGCTTCGAGGTTCTCGGCCTGCCATCCAACCAATTCCACCAGGAGTTAGCGACCGACGCCGCCACCAGCGACTTTTGCCAGATGCATTACGGGGTCACTTTTCCCATGACCAAAAAGATTGCGGTCAACGGGGATGATGAGGACCCGTTGTTCACCTACCTCAAGGCCACCGCGGGTCACGGTCGGATCAAGTGGAATTTTACCAAATTTCTGATTGGCCGCGATGGTCAGTTGATCGACCGCTACGCCCCAATTACCACCCCTGATAAAGTGGAACCCGATATTCTTACAGCTCTCCAGAAATAATCAAAAAACCGTTGCTACCAACGCTCGTAGGCGCTGGCGGCAACGGTTTTCATTTGGCTAAAATTAGTGATTCGTGATCAGCATGCCAACGCCTGTGGCCACGATTAGGTAGACAATGGCGGCGATGGCGGTCAACCGCGTGCTTTTACTCCAAAATTTTTCGTCCATGAGAAATCCCTCCGGTTTAGGCAACGTGGGCGTCGGTGGCCGGCGTTGACGTTAATTTTGACTTATTCAACAACAGGGAACTGGCGACGACGGACAGGGAACTCAAGGCCATGCCCAGGCCGGCAATTTCAGGATTCAACGCCAGGCCGAAGACGGCGAAGACCCCAGCGGCAACGGGAATGCCCAACGTGTTGTAGATGAAGGCCCAGAACAGGTTCAACTTGATCCGGTTAAAGGTCTTCTTGCTGAGCTCGAGGGCCCGGACCACGTCCATCAGGTCATTCTTGACTAGGACGATGCCACCGGATTCGATGGCAATATCGGTCCCGGAACCCATGGCGATTCCGACGTCGGCCGTGGTTAAGGCGGGGGCGTCGTTGATGCCGTCACCCACGAAGGCAACTGGCCCCTCGGCCTGGAGTTGCTTGACGTGGTCGGCCTTGTCACCGGGCAGCACGTCGGCGATGACCGTGTCGATGCCCACTTCGGCCGCAATGGCCTCGGCGACCCGTTGGTTATCCCCGGTCAACATGACCGTCCGTAACCCGCGTGCCTTGAGTGCGGCCATGGCGCCAGCGGAACTGGCTTTAGGCGCGTCTTGAATGGCAATCAACCCAATAATTTGGTCGGCAATCCCCACGAGAACCACCGTCTTGGCTTCACTTTGTAGCTGAGCCATGCGGTCGCTCAGGGTCGCGTCTAACTTGTAATCGGCAATCAATTTATCATTCCCAATAAAGGCTTGTTGCCCGTCAACCGTAGCCTGAACCCCTTTACCTTCGATGGCTTGGAAGTTTTCAGCAGCGGTGACGTCAACTTTTTCGGCCTTGGCCTTGTCCAAAATGGCGGCGGCCAGGGGATGTTCTGAGGAGACTTCGAGGTTAGCCGCCACCCGTAAGACCGTGGCTTCGTCGCCGACAATGTCCGTGACCTGGGGATGACCCTCAGTGATGGTCCCGGTCTTGTCGAAAACGACCGTCTTAACGTGGTTAGCGGCTTCGAGGACTTCCCCGTTTTTGATCAGGATGCCCATCTTAGCACTGCGACCGGTCCCCACCATTAAGGCGGTTGGCGTCGCAATCCCTAGCGCACACGGGCAGGCGATGATGACGACGGAAACGGCGAAGAGCATGGCCGTGACCAGGGAGGCGCCGATGAAGACGTACCAGATGGTAAAGGTGGCGATGGCCACAATCAAGACGGCGGGGACAAAGATATCGGCGACCTTATCCACGGACTTCTGAATCGGTGCGTGACTGGTCTGAGCCTTCTTGACCATTTCCACGATTTGGGAAAGTAGGGTGTCGTTGCCGACCTTGCTGGCCTTGAACATGAAGGTCCCGTTGCTGTTCATGGTGGCGCCGATGACGTGGTCGCCAGCCTTCTTGGTGACGGGCATGCTTTCGCCGGTGACCATGGATTCGTCGATGGTCGAGGTGCCTTCGGTGATGACGCCATCGACGGCAATCTTTTGGCCGGGACGCACGCGAATGATGTCACCGACAGCGACTTCGGCCAGAGGTACCTTGACCAGTTGGCCGTCGCGCATGACTTCGGCGTCCTTGGCCTGCAGGTCGACTAACTTGCTGACGGCACCGGAAGCGGAGTGCTTCATTTTCTCTTCGAAATATTGGCCCAGTAAAATCAGGGTGACCACGAAGGCGGCACTTTCAAAGAAGACGTCCTTGCCGGCTAACATGGCGTAGAAGCTGTACAGGTAAGCAGTAATCGTCCCAATGGCGACCAGGGTATCCATGTTGGCGTGGTGGTGACGGAAGGCGGCCCAGGCGCTTTCGATGAAGGGCCCCGCCGAAACGGCCATGACCGCCGTGGTGAGGAAGAACATGGTCCAAACGCCGCCGGGCAACATGATGCCTAGTGGGCTGGTAAACATTTCAACTAATAAGGGCAGGGACAGGATGAGTGAGAAGACGAACCGATTTTTAATACTCATGGCTGAACGACCACCTTTCCGAAGAACATGTCCATCCCACAGCTAAATGGAAACTCGCCGGCCTTGCTGGTGTCGATGGTGACGGTGCGGGCCTCGTTTAAGGGGAGGTCTTCACTGAAGTTCAGGCTCTCGGAATGCACTTGGTCCAGACAGCCGGCGTCGTTGATGCGTTTGAAAGTGAGTTCGGCGGGCACGCCTTGGGTAAGCACAACTTCTGCTGGGGAGTAGCCGCCGTTGACGATGACCGTTGCTGATTGTTTGTTTGTCATGATGAAGACCTCCAATTTATTTGATAATAACCTTGCCGTGGAACATGTTCATGCCGCACGCGTAATCGTATTCGCCAGGCTTGCTGGTGTCGATGGGAATCACGTGCGCTTCATTTTGCGGGAGAAATTCGTTGATCCCGAAGTCAGGGAAGACGACCTGTTCCAAACAACTGGAAGGGTCCTTCCGGTTAAATGTGAGCGTGGCGGGCACGCCCTTCTTCAAGACCACGGTGCTGGGGGAGTAGCCACCGCTGACTTCAACGCCAACGTCCTGGCTGGAACCAGTCACGGCGGCGTCAACCGCGGCGGTGGTGTGCTTGCCGAAGAACCACCAAGCGATAAATCCAATGAGTAGTAAGGCAACGATAAGCACTAAAATTTTTGTCATGAGCGCGATCTCCTTTATGTTTACATCTGTAATCCTTAATGGATGAATTAAGCATACCGCCATCGTTTACATTTGTCAACGATAAAAAATCGGTATGCCAAGATTAGATCTTTGGTGGGGAATATTGCAAAATAAATGGCACGAAAAAACGAGCAGATCGCCGGTCGTACAGCGATTGCTCGTTCAGAAAAAGCTTATTCTAAATTTTTAACCAGTTTTGGATTGTACACGAGCTTCTGCACGTGCTTGGTAATTTTGGCCATCCGGGGAAAACCAGTGAAGCCGGTCTGACCGTGGCCGTGGGTCATGATGACCAGCACGTAGCGTTGCCCATTGGGCAGGGTGACGATGCCGGCGTCGTTGTTGGTATCGGCCAACCAGCCGACCTTGTCCGCCACGAGGGTGCCCTTGGTTGCGGCGGCCGCTCCGGCGGGAATCCCATCACGGTAAACCTGTTGCTTCATTAAGGATAGCAGCCATTGACGATTATGGGCGTTATTAAATGGTGCATCGGCCCGCGCCAATTTAATCAGCATCTTCTGCAGGCTGGCGGCCGTAGTCGTCGATTCCTGGTTCATGACAAAGGTGGGGGCGTAGAGGCCCTCGCTGCTGAGATACTCGTTGATGCCAGCGAGGCCGTACGTATCGAGGATACCTTCGGGAAAGTCGTTGTCACTATTCACAATCATCCGGTGGAAGCCGTCCTGATTCGTCGGCGTCCAGGTGTAGGCCTGTTGGCTGCTCAGGTGGAAGAGGTAGGCCGCGATGTAGATCTTGTAGGTGCTGGCGGTAACCTCTGGCGTATGGGCGTTGGCCGACGTGGCTAGCTTACCGGATTTGTAAAACTGATTGGCGACGGCTGACTTGGCCGACTGACTGCCCTTGGTGGCGCCCAGGTTGTAGAAGGTGACGCTGGTGGTGCCATCGGCGGTGATTTTCTTGAAATATGTATGGAGTTGTCGTTTGACGTGCCGCTGTTGGGCACTGATCTGCCGGCTGGTGGCTGGCTTATCGGCTTGGACGTGAGGCGTGGCTTGTTTTTGGCGTGCTTGCACACTGAAGATGCCGGTAAAACCAAGGACCACAATGGCGCCAATCATGACAACGATGCGGTATTTGACCAGCAGGTCTTTGAGGGGGAGGCGTTTCGCGTGTTTCATGGGCATCTATCTCACTTCTTTAGGGTTTGTCTGGCTAACTAATTAATGTTTTTAATTATACGCTCAAATATCGATGGCGTATACGTGAAAATAACGGTAGGTAATTGTTGGGGATGTGGGGGATGTTTGGTGGTGACTTGGGGGTTAAAAAAGAATGGCGGGGGCCATTCTTTTTTGGGGCGTGTTGGGATTTTTGATTTTGTGGTTTCTTAGGTCGTTTGATTGGTTCTTCCTGGAACAATCCTGGACTTTGCGGCCTCCGAAACGTGTTACACGATCCAGGTCCCTGCGCTTAACCGCATTGGTTCAGGTCTGGGATTTGCCATTGCTTTTCTACTTTCTTAGGTCGTTTGACTGGTTCTTCCTGGAACAATCCTGGACCTTGCGGCCTCCGAAACGTGCTACGAGAGCCAGGTCCCTGCGCTTAACCCCGACTAAGCAATGACCCAAGCCCGGGGATGGGTCCTAGATTTCATCTTGCTTTAGACCGTTTGTCTGGTTCTTCCTGGAACAATCCCAATCCTTGCGGCCTCCGAAACGTGCTACGCAAGGCAACTGGTTCCGCTTAACACCGTAACGAAAATACCCCAGACCCGGGGGTATTCCCGTTACGCCGTTAATGCTCGCCAGTTAGGCGCCCTGCTCCGCACTCTATACTTCTTGCACCAACCCATCAAAAAACCGCTTCAAAGAAGTCTTCCCCCCAGTAGTCCGGGTGCCTTCTAGCAGGAGCATTTCGCTGCGGACGTTCTTGTATTCGTAGAGGGTGTTGGCGTACTCGACGACAATTTCGTCGCCCATGCCGTCTAGACTGATGTTGGCGAGGTTGGTTAGACCGGTCTTAATGGCGCGGCGGATGCGCTGGAACATGATTTTCTTTTCGCGGTCGTCGATGTGGTAGGTGGCGTTGAAGTCGATGTCGCGGAAGCTAATGTTTTGGTCGAGCATGACCTGGGCAATCGCCAAGATGTCTGACGAGCCGGCCTCCGAGGTGATTCCCAGGAACCGCAGAATCGACAGAATTTTTTCCTTCTGGTGTTGATGCTGGTCGACCACGGGAGCGGCCGTGACGGCGCCGCCACCGACCAGTGACTGAATGTTGTTGAGCTTGGTGGCCATTTGAACGCTCTGGGAAACCTTCTCGACCACCGTTTTCACTTCAATCACGTTGATGGGTTTATCAATGAAAAATTCGATGCCGGCCTCGTAGGCTTGGGCGCGCAAATCGCTGTCCTTGACCTGGGAAATCATAATGGAACGTAGGTCGGGCTTCAGGTCCTTGAGTTGCTTGATCAGGTCGATACCGGAAATGCCCGGCATCAAGAGGTCCGCCAGCACGATATTGACGTCCATGATCATGATATCTGACAGAGCCTTCTTCGCGTCGTGGGCGATGCCGACCACCGTATTGTCGGGGTTCTTCTCCAAAATTTGGCGTAAAATCATTGGAATCGAGGGGTCGTCGTCAACAATGTAGAAATTCATTAGGCTTCTTCCTCCTGCTCTAAGCGTTTCTTACTGAGAGTTACTTCAAAATTGGTGCCTTTACCGAGTTCGGATGTCACGTTGATGTCACCGTCAAACTGTTCCTGGGCAATGATCTTCACGTGCGACAGGCCAATGCCCCGGTAGACGTCGCCGTTCTCGTTGAACTTGGTGGTGAAGCCGGGCTGAAAGATCATTGCCAGCGTTTCCTGATTCATCCCGCTGGCATTGTCGCTGACGTTTAGGATGATGTGGTTACCACGATCGGTGGCGCTCACAACGACGGTCCCGGAAGGCTGATTTTCCATGGCGTCCACGCTGTTAAAAATCAGATTGGACAGGATGGACACGACGTAATAGTGGTTGGGGATGACGAGGTCGACGTGGTTGTGGACCTCGATGGTGACGTGCGGAAACTTGGCCTTGATGGATTCTCGAATGTAAGAAGTCGTAATGGTTAAAATATCTGACAGTTGCATGGCGGTATCTTCATCGTCATTAAAGTAATCGCCCAAGCCCCGAATTACATTTTGGTAGTCCTTCTTAATTTCATGCACGTCCCGGGCAATCTGTAAGGCCTTATCCTGCTCAGCCTTGTCGATGTCTGTGTGTTGGAGGTCCTGGTTCAAGAGGTAGGCGTTCTTCATGACGTTCTCGATTTCACTGATGTTCTTGCGCATGAAATAAACTTCGCTGTTTACAGCCGAGGCCACCCAGATGAAATGATAGTAGCGTTGCTCGTGTTTTTCGTCCCGTAACATCAGTTTAAAGTAATGATACAGAAAGGCCAAGAGGCAACTGACAATGCTGCGGACCAGTGCGGCGATAAATAAAATCTGAAAAAGTCTGTATGTATAATGGGAGAAATCGGTCAGCAAGCTAACTTCTAATAGGTTGGAAAGGTAGTCGCATAGCACAATTGTGAGAAAAAAGGTGGTGTTGGTCCGTTCCGTTTTGCGCCAGTACAGGAAGTAGTAGAGAATACCGTAACACATGTAGAACGCCATGTCCGCGAGGATGTAGATGACATTGTCGTACGGATCGACGGCGTGGCCAATGAATAGCAGCAGGCCTCTGAAGATCGGTGACGCAATCGTGACCGCCACCAGCAGTTGAATAGGATTCAGGTCGCTATTGAAGTACAGGATGACCGGCAAAATGAAAACGGATAGCGTAATAATGAAGCCGGGGGCGTAGGTTTGAAAATTTACCTGCGAGGCTAAGGCAATGCAAATCGCTGCCAGGATAATGCGTTGATAACGCTCCTGGCGGTATAAATGAAACTGTTTCATCATAGTTTGAGCTCCTTCGAAAAAAGTTTAACAAAGTTTTGAAGCATTTTGAAGTTCTATGAAACCGCTTTCTATACTAGTACTTGTAATTAACTAAAGGAGGAACACACAATGTTTAATCTTCGTAACCGTAGCTTTTTAACTTTATTGGACTACACCCCTAAGGAAATGGGCTACTTACTGCAATTAGCCGAAGACCTGAAGAAGGCCAAGTACGCTGGGACTGAACAACAAAAATTAGCTGGTAAGAACATTGCTTTAATCTTTGAAAAGAGTTCAACTCGTACCCGTTGTGCCTTTGAAGTCGGTGCCCATGACCAAGGCGCACAAGTGACATACTTAGGACCTACTGGGACCCAAATGGGTAAGAAGGAATCTGCCAAAGATACTGCCCGCGTTTTAGGTGGGATGTTCGACGGGATTGAATATCGTGGGTTCTCTCAACGGACGGTTGAAACGTTAGCCAAGTACTCAGGCGTGCCTGTTTGGAACGGTTTGACCGATGAAGATCACCCAACCCAAGTCTTAGCTGACTTCTTGACGGCTAAAGAAGTTTTGAAGAAGAACTACAGCGACATCCACTTCACTTACGTGGGTGATGGCCGGAACAACGTGGCCAACGCCTTGATGATCGGTGGCGCAATCATGGGGATGACGTTCCACTTAGTTTGCCCTAAGGAATTACGGCCAACCAAGGAACTCCGTGACAAAGTTAACGCTATCGCTGCAAAGACCGGTGCTGAAATCTTAATCACCAGCGACATCGACGAAGGGGTCAAGGATTCTGACGTCTTATACACCGACGTTTGGGTATCCATGGGTGAACCCGACTCAGTTTGGGCAGAACGGATCAAGTTACTGTCACCTTACCAAATCACTAGCGACATGATGGCCAAGACGGGCAACGCTAACGTCATCTTCGAACACTGCCTACCTTCATTCCACAATGCTGAAACCAAGGTTGGTAAGGAAATTGCTGACAAATTTGGTATCACTGAAATGGAAGTTACGGACGAAGTCTTCGAAAGCGATGCTTCAGTCGTCTTCCAAGAAGCTGAAAACCGGATGCACACCATCAAGGCTGTCATGGTTGCAACCTTAGGCGAATAGTGGGGGAATAACATATGGCTAAAATCGTTGTTGCTTTAGGCGGAAACGCTTTGGGCAAATCACCAGAAGAACAATTAAATTTAGTAAAACACACCGCTAAGTCCTTGATTGGCTTAGTCGCTGCCGGTAACAAAGTGGTTATCAGCCACGGTAACGGTCCCCAAGTTGGGGCCATTAACCTAGGCATGAACTACGCCGCTGAAAATGGCCAAGGTGCGGCCTTCCCATTCCCAGAATGTGGCGCGATGAGCCAAGGTTACATTGGCTACCACTTACAACAAAGTCTGCACAACGAATTACACCGTCAAGGCATCAAGAAGGACGTGGCCTCCGTTGTGACTCAGATTGAAGTTGACCAAAATGACGCCGCCTTTGATCACCCATCCAAGCCAGTTGGCTCTTTCTACAGTAAGGAAGACGCTGACAAGATTGCCGCTGAAAAGGGCTACACGTTTGTTGAAGATGCTGGTCGGGGCTACCGTCAAGTTGTCCCATCCCCACTTCCTAAGTCTATCATTGAAATCAAGAGTATCAATGACTTGATTGAAAATGATAACTTGGTTATCGCCGGTGGTGGTGGCGGGGTGCCCGTCATCGAAACTGACGAGGGCTTGAAGGGTGTGCCAGCCGTCATCGATAAGGACCGTTCGAGTGCCTTATTGGCTGCCAACATTTCCGCAGAACAATTGATCATCTTGACCGCCGTTGATGACGTTTACGTGAACTACGGCAAGCCAGACGAAAAGGCTTTGCGTGAGTTGTCTACCAAGGACGCCCAACGTTACATTGACGAGGGTCAGTTTGCTCCAGGCAGTATGTTACCTAAGATTGAAGCTTGCTTGAGCTTCGTCGCTTCCGGTAACGGCCGTACGGCGCTGATCACCTCACTGGATCACCTCGACGATGCCTTAGCTGGCAAGGTCGGGACGCTGATCAAAGCTTAATCAGTTAAATTAACGGAACGTGGTCCAATCGTACGGTGATGTTGGTGACACCCGTTCTTGGACCGCGTTTTTCGTTTGGCGTTAAAAAATCACTTAAGGGGTGAAATTAATGGATGCATCAGTCGCACCAAAACCGAAGAAGAAAAGATTTAAATTGAAAATGCCCGGCGCGTTCGTCATCTTATTTATTTTGACGATTGTCGCCGTGCTCGCTACCTACATGATTCCAGCCGGTTCATATTCTAAGCTATCATATAGTGGTTCCCACCTGGAGATTTCCCGTCCAGCTGGTAAGACCGTTAAAGTACCAGCGACCCAACAGGAACTGGATAAATTGGGCGTGAAGATTAAGATCAAAAAATTCACGTCTGGCGGAATCACCCAAGCGGTCTCGATTCCCAACACGTATCACCGCTTGAAGCAACGGCCAGCCGGACTCGGCGCTATTACGACGAGTATGGTCAACGGGACGATTGAGGCCGTTGACATCATGGTCTTCATCTTCGTTCTTGGGGGCCTGATTGGGGTCGTCAAGGCCAGTGGGGCCTTTGAATCCGGTCTGATGGCGTTGACGAAGAAGACGAAAGGGCACGAGTTCTTACTGATTTTCATGGTTTCCATTCTCATGGTTCTTGGGGGGACGTTGTGTGGGATTGAAGAAGAAGCGGTGGCCTTCTACCCAATTTTGGTGCCTATCTTCATTGCGATGGGCTACGACTCCATCGTCTGTGTGGGGGCTATCTTCCTGTCGAGTTCAATTGGTACCGCTTTCTCGACGATTAACCCGTTCTCCGTCGTGATTGCTTCTAACGCTGCTGGGATTAACTTTACCGAAGGGATTACTTGGCGGATTGCTGGGTTAGTGGTGGCGGCGGCCTTCGTTGTCGCTTACCTGCACTGGTACAGCAAGAAGGTTAAGGACACGCCATCATTCTCATATTCATACGAGGATAAGAGTTCCTTTGATAAAATGTGGTCCGTTTCCTCTGAGCACACGGCCAACACGGCCTTCACGATGCGGAAGAAGATCATCTTGGTCTTGTTCGTGGTAACGTTCCCAATCATGGTCTGGGGCGTTATGTCCCAGGGCTGGTGGTTCCCAACCATGGCCTCTTCCTTCCTCCTCTTTGCCATTATCATTATGTTCATTACCGCTACTGGTAAGTATGGTATCGGTGAAAAGGGTGTCGTCGATGCCTTCACCAATGGGGCCGCAAGTTTAGTTGGGGTGTCATTGATCATTGGATTAGCCCGTGGGATTAACTTAGTGATGAACAACGGGATGATTTCCGATACGATTTTACAATACTCCTCGAACCTGGTTGCCCATGTCAGTGGGTCCGTCTTCATCATCGTTATGATGCTGATCTTCTTCGTTCTGGGATTCATCGTGCCATCATCATCTGGTTTAGCTGTTTTGGCCATGCCAATCTTTGCGCCGTTGGCCGATACGGTTGATATTCCTCGGTTCGCCGTGGTTACCGCTTACCAATTCGGGCAATACGCAATGCTGTTCCTGGCCCCAACCGGTCTGGTGATGGCTACGCTGCAAATGCTGGATATGAAATACTCGCACTGGTTCAAGTTCGTTTGGCCAGTTGTGCTGTTCGTCCTATTCTTTGGTGGCGCCATCCTCGTGATGGAAGTGCTGTTCAGCTAGGATGATCGCGTGATTTCACGAATCACCATTCACAGGCAATTAGCATTTCAGAACATTTCAAGAGTGAATCAACTGAGGATCGACTTGCGGGTCGGTCCTTTTGTGTCATCAGTAGGTTTGGGTTTAATTATTTTCCGGCTAAAATGGTGGCGCTAGTCACACGGTCTGCCAGAAAAATAGCTGAGGCCCGGCAAACGTGTGGTATACTTACGCTTCGTAGGCTTTAATTTCGAGATTTTCTAAGGGGGAACCAACTTGGCACTCACAACCGCCAAAAACTTTTTACTAGTAACCGAACATATTGGGCAAAAACCCACGTTGCGGACGCGCTTCACCACGCAGGCATACTTCGTGCTGGCGACGCTCCTCGACCTATTGGACCAAGAGATTCTCCAGGTGACTGGCGACCGGTTGAGCGTGGCCGATGAGGCGCACTTGGATCAACAGCCCGCATACCTGAATTCGTTCCGGATTCGATTGACCAGCGATATTGCCCAGGATGACCGGTTGAAAACGGTTTTGAAATTGGTGACGAGCTGGGACATCGTCAACGCTATTTACGACGGCATCGGCGCGGAAACGCTGGCGGAACAGACCACGGAGCGGGTGCTCTTTCAAAATAACTTGAAGCCCCACGTGATCTACGAACCCACGGCGACCAGTAAACAAGAGGTTCTGACCACGCTCAAGGACCAGATTCAGGCGGGCAAACTGACCCGGGCTGGTAGTAATTTGTTCCTGATTTTGTCGCAGCAAGACGCGTTGAAGTGGCTGTTTGACGAGGCTGAATCCGCGACGTTGGCAGAGCAATTCACCGCCGCTACAGCCGGGGATAGTTACGTGCAAACCGCCAAGCAGGTCACGGCGGCCGCTGCTGAAATCATCCAGATGAAGAAGTTCGAAATGGATGGATGGCTGAGCTAAATTATTTGTAAATTAAAGACGATGGACTCTCCTGAGGGGAAGCCATCGTCTTTTAGCTTAATTCGTACGACTGAGAACTTTGAACGAGCCCTTTTTGAAGTGAGCACTATAGCCGTAACCCTTGTGTGCTTTATACTTATGCGCACTGGTTAGCAGCCATTTGAACCCTTCACGACCATAGTAGCCGGTTTTAACAACAGCACCTTTATGTAATGTGGCATGGCCAACAATCTTATTCTGATAAGCAGCCGGACCATACTTAATTTTATCAACCTTAGTCGTCTTTTTAACGCGAACCTTATACCAGCCGGAACGATAATGTTCCTGCCAAGACGAGGCGTTGCCGACGGTTGCGGGAGCGAGACCAGCGAAAAGACTGACGACGGCAAGCAATACACCAAATTTTCTTAGTTTCATCCTGAACACTCCTTTATGATTAGGAACAAGTTAAGCTTACACCTATGCTGGCAAAAGGTGGTCGGGGACGTGCTTTAGATTTAGTCTTTGGGTAAAAGGTAGACGGCATGGAAAAATGGGCCAGTCGCAGGAGTGACCAGAGGGGCGCCAAGGTGCCCGGCTGTGTCGATGGACTTGGCTGGAGTCCTTTTCCAGCCTAGACCATGGGACAACCTTTGAGACCGTCCTTTGGCTCAAAGTTGAGGTGAAAGCCCGCTTCTCAGGCTGTAACCGACCCCATAGCAGGGCACCTTGAGCGCACCGCCGGGAACGGATACGACCGGCCCAGTTTTCCCAGCCCTGCGGTTGGCGTGCGTTGAACTCACAACTTTGTTGGCATCCACTGAACAAAGTCGGGTTGTTAAGATGGACTTGATAAATCAGAATTCGCCATTATTTGCAAGCCAGGACATTCACTGAATTTATTTGTGCCAAAATAAATGGTCACTCACAATCATGCTGAGTGGCTATTTTTGTTGTCCTGGCTGGTTTTTATGGTGAATGACCAGGGAGTGAATCGCGTTGGACGGTCAACTTATTAACTGTCTAATAAAGAGGGGCAAACTTGTTTTGGCCCCCGGAGAGGCCTATGCTGAAATTGTGAAGGAATTCTCAAAAGGAGATGGGTGGCATGTCATTAACGATTGCTGCTTTACGGGAAGCACCCGGGGAGAACCGGGTTGCCCTCTCACCAGAAGTGGTACGGAAGCTGGTCAAGAGTGATTTTCAAGTGCTGATTGAAGCCGGGGCCGGGACAAGATCCTTCTATCCGGATGCCGTTTACGAGCAGGCCGGGGCCAAAATCAGTGAGCGAAACGCCGTCATCAAGGGCGCCGATGTGATTGCGACCATTGGCCAGCCCGGCGCTGACGTGGTCGACCAGTTGACGGCCGGACAAACGTTACTGGGCCTGCTACGACCGCTAACGGATTTGGATTATGTCAAAGAATTAGCGGCGAAAAAGGTCAATGCCTTAGCCTTTGAGTTGTTGCCACGAACCGTTTCGCGGGCCCAGACCATGGACGTCTTGAGTTCACAAGCCAGTGTTGCCGGGTATAAGGCAGCGTTGTTGGCGGCGGACAGTTTTGCCCGGTACTTGCCGATGATGATCACGGCTGCTGGGACGGCGAAACCGACGAAGGTGCTGGTCTTAGGGACCGGGGTTGCCGGTCTGCAGGCTATTGGGACCGCTAAACGGCTCGGGGCCATGGTATCCGGCTATGATATTCGACCAGCCTCTCGTGGGGAAGTCGAATCACTGGGCGCGACGTTTCTGACCACGTCCGTCTCCGCTACCGGTGAGGGCGGGTATGCCCGCGCTTTGACGCCAGAAGAAACGGCACAGCAACAGGCCGAGCTGGCAGACTTCATTGCTCAAAACGATGTGATCATCACGACGGCACAAGTGCCTGGACGGCGGCCACCATTGTTGGTCACTCAGAAATCCGTGGACGCGGCCAAGGCGGGGACCTTATTTATCGACCTCGCGGCGAGTGAATTGGGTGGCAACGTCGCCGGTTCACAGCCGGGCAAGACCGTGATGACGCCGCAACAGGCGCAAATCGTGGGGGCTGGCGACATGGCCAGTCAATTGCCCGCCTCGGCATCCGACATGTTTGCCAAGAACGTGCAAGCCGTACTGAACGCTGTTGTTCAGGAGGGTAAATTGGTGCTGGACGTGGACGACGAAGTGGTTGGCGAACTACTGGCCACCTATCAGGGTGAGATCATCAGTAGCCGCGTACGTGAAGCAATGAAATTGCCACCACGCGAGCCCGCCAAGCCGGCGGAAGCACCCGCAGAATCAACTGAATCCAAAGGAGTTGATTAGGCATGAGTCAGGAATTATTTACAAATTTAGCAATTTTTGTCTTGAGTCTGTTAGTGGGATTTGAAGTGATGAGTAAAATTCCCGCGACCCTTCAAACGCCCATGATGTCTGGGGCTAACGCCATTCACGGCGTGGTTGTCGTGGGGGCCTTCGTGATTGCAGCGGAAGCCAACAGTGCGTTATTTTATGTTCTTGCCTTTCTGGGCGCCTTCTTTGCGGCCGTCAATGTGGCTGGTGGTTACACCGTGACCGACCGGATGTTGGGCATGTTTGACCGGAAACCAGCTGCCAAGAAGGGGGAGGCTGAGCAGAAATGAGTGCTTTACAAACAATTTCATCGTTGATCTATCTGGTCTCCGCCGTTTGCTACGTCCTGGGGGTCCACTTGATGCGCTCGCCAAAGACGGCGCGGAAGGGGAACGGCCTCTCCGCCGTGGGGATGTTTCTCGCGGTCATCACGATTATTGTCACGATTATTATTGAAGGTAAAATTGATGCGATTGGCTGGGTCGTCTTGCTCGTCGGCCTGGCGCTGGGGATTCTCTACGGGGTCGTCAAGGCGCGCAAGGTGCCGATGACCGACGTGCCTCAGCTGGTTAGCCTCTTCAACGCCGTGGGTGGCGGGGCTGCCGCTACGATTGGGATTTTCGATTACCTGTTAAAGGGCGATGGTGCCGGTCTGAGCGTGGCCTTCTCCCTGCCCGTCTTTCTGGACGTGGTCATCGGGGGCATCACCTTTTCCGGCTCACTGATTGCGACCGGGAAACTCTCCGGCCACGTTTCCGGGAAGCCCATTAGTATTCCGGGGTCGCGGTTGTTAAATATCATTGTGGTCATCGCGATTCTGGCTTCCGCCTACTTGATGATGGGGCTGACGACCAACGTCTGGTACGTCACCTTGGCATTGGCGATGAGTCTGATCTTTGGCCTGCTGATGACCTTACCAATTGGTGGGGCCGATATGCCGGTCGTCGTTTCGCTGTTAAATGCCTTCACGGGTTTAGCCGTGGCCTTTGCCGGCTTCGTCATCAACAACCAAGTCCTGATTATTGCCGGGGCCTTGGTCGGGGCGGCCGGAACCATTTTGACCTTACAAATGGCCGATGCCATGAACCGCTCCGTGGCCAATATTTTGGCTGGGGGCTTTGGGACCGGTGATAGCGACAGTGGCGCGGCCGCAGCGGACGTGCCCGTCGACGTGAAGGAAACTTCTGCCGACGACATTGGCCTGCAACTGGCCTACGCCCACAGCGTTATGATTGTGCCTGGCTATGGTTTAGCCGCCGCCCAGGCCCAACATGAAGTGGCCGAGTTGGCCAAAGTCTTGACCGACCAAGGCATCAGCGTCAACTACGCGATTCACCCAGTAGCTGGGCGGATGCCGGGGCACATGAACGTGTTGTTGGCCGACGTCAACGTGCCTTATGAACAAATGAAGCAGTTGGATGACGCCAACCCAATGTTTGAAAGCACCGATGTATCCTTAGTCATTGGGGCCAACGATGTTACGAATCCACTGGCCAGAGAAAGTGGCAACGCCATTTCCGGGATGCCGATTCTGGACGTGGACAAGTCGAAGTCCGTGGTCGTCATCAAGCGTTCCATGAGTACCGGGTACGCTGGGGTGCAGAACCCACTGTTTGCGATGGATAACACGCAAATGTTCTTCTCCGACGCCAAGAAGGGTCTCCAGGAGATTGTGGCGGCTACTAAACAGTATTTGGAATAGGTTTTGATTTTTGATTGCTGACGAGGTGGTGGATGCTGGCCGCCTGCGGCTTCCAGGACTACGCCTGCTGTGGGGAACGGTTCCGGCCTGAGGAGCGGTCCTCCACCTCGATTTGAAACCTCGCTGAAGTTCGCGAGTTTCCAAAGTCGTCCCGTGATGTAAGGCCGAGGAAAATCGCTCGGTCTAACATCACCGACACAGCCAGCTCCGTCCTGGCTTCCTCCGGCTCTTGGTTGTGGTCTCACTATTCCATTGTGGTGGCCGCAATCTACTGGTGATTCTGTTGGTCCGGTTTGGTTAGTGATGAGGTTGTGGATGCTGCCGCCTGCGACTTCCAGGACTGCACCTGCTGTGGGGAACGGTTCCGGCCTGAAGAGCGGTCCTCCACCTCGCTTTGAAACCTCGCTGAAGTTCGCGAGTTTCCAAAGTCGTCCCGTGATGTAAGGCCGAGGGAAACCGCTCGGTCTAACATCACCGACACAGCTGGCTCCGTCCTGGCTTCCTCCGGCTCTTGGTTGTGGTCTCACTATTCCATTGTGGTGGCCGCAATCTACTGGTGATTCTGCTGGTCCGGGTGGAGTGGCTGTTAATGGATAGCTTGCTTTGGCTGACTAGGTAGATTCAGTGTTTGCTGAAGGCAGTTAGGCTGGCTTAATTCTCTAAAAATAATCACCTGTATTTGGTGAAAAAGCACGTTCCAACAAAATTCGTTGTTAGCGACGAACGCTGTTGGGACGCGCTTTTTCTTGTGCCAGCAGAATTATTTTAGAGTCAGAGACTTGCTAACGAGTAACTCACATGTTACAGTGTAATAGTTAAATAGAACACTAGGGAGGCAGGACAAATGAAGTTTGATGATAAGGTCCCGATTTACTACCAAATTAAAAATTATCTTTATCATGAAATGATGACCGGCGCTTTAAAGCCAGGGGATAAGCTGCCGGCCGTTCGTCAGTTGGCGGTGGATTTGACGGTTAACGTCAACACCGTGCAGCGGGCACTCGGGGAAATGATCACGGAGGGGATTCTTGAATCCCAGCGGGGAAAGGGGAATTTCGTCACCATGGATGAGCAACGAATTACCCAGTTAAAGGAGCAGTTAGTCATGGAACAGTTGGAGCGGGTCTACGAACAATTACACGCACTGAACTTAACCGATGAACAAATCATTGCGAGCTTGAAACAATACATTGCACAAAGGGGGCAGCGAGATGACCAACGTGTTAGCGATTAATCAATTAACTTATAAGCACAACTTGAAAACGATTTTGAAGGATGTTGACCTGACCCTGGAGACGGGCAAGATTGTCGGCCTGTTAGGGGAAAACGGTGCCGGGAAGACGACCCTGATGCGGTTGATCACGGGGAGTGCCAAGGGGTCTGGCACGATTGCCGTGTGCGGTGACAGCGTGGCGACGCACCATAAGAGCCACATCAGTTTCACGGAACAACTTCGTGGATTCAAGCCCAACACGCGGATCGACCGGGTGGCCAATTTTTACCGGACGGTCTACCCAGACTTTGACGGGCAACGGTTTGAAGAACTGATCACGTTCTTACAGATTGATACTAGCCTGAAGCTGGGGGCGCTGTCCAAGGGGATGAAGGAAAAGGTGGTTATCGCCTTGACCTTAGCGCGCCAAGCCCAGTTGTACCTGCTAGACGAACCGTTTAGCGGGATTGATTCCATGAGCCGGAAGCGGATTATCAGTAGCATTATCAAATGGAAGCCAGAGGACGCCACCATGGTCATCTCAGACCATTACGTGTCAGAGATTGCGCCCATCTTGGATGAAGTGGTCATCGTGAAGGACCAGGGGATTTACGCCCACAAGCCAAGCGATGCCATCCGTGAGGAGTTTGGCATTGGTATCGAAGCTTACTACGAAAGTTTATACGAGAGGGGCGTCAAGCATGACTAGTTTTGGGTCAGTTTTTAAAGTGATGAGTAAGGATCGGTTCCGGACCACCAGCAAGGTGATTCTGGCGGAACTGGCTGTGATTGCGGTTACCCTCTTGTGGAGCGTGGCGACACGGGAAGTTTCTTCCGGGGAATTCTTTGGCGTCACGGCGTCCTGGTCGGGACCAGCCTTCCTTGCCGTCTTTATCTTCATGTCAGTCGCTAACGAACACGTTTATACGCGCGACACTTACCGGCTGATTCCGGTTGGCGAGACGAAATTATATACCACGAATCTGCTATCTTCCTTCGTCATGTACCTCTACTTCGGAATTGTTCAGGTGGTGCTCTACACCATCACCGCATCGATTGATGCCGATTTTATTAAGGGCATCTTGGATGGCATCACCGGACCAGAGTACACGAACCTGGAAGCCGGCAAGATTGTCATCGGCTTACTGTTGATGGGACTAGCGATGGTGATTCTCGGCTGGACCACGATTTCACTGGTTCACTTAGTGGTTAGTGCGACGAACAATTTCTTACCAAATGTGAGCCGCCGGGCCATCAACGTGGTGCTCTACGTGGTCGTCATCTACCTGGTTGTGCGGGTTGCTGGTTTCATGCTGCATGAGGTCAATAACCTCGGTGGCATCATGAGTACGGGCGGGCAAGGCCAATTTATCCTCAACATCGTCGGTATTCTGGTCATCGCCGTGATTGAGGCCGTGATCAACATCTTCCTGCTGAAAAAGTGGGTCGAGACGATTCCAAATTAATGTGTCAATTTAAAAAGCCCCTGAACGACCGCGTAATCGGCAACGTTCAGGGGCTTTTACTAGTCTTGGGGTAAGTGCACGTGGTCTTCCACGTAGTGCATGGCGGTCAGCAACTGCTGCGTTTCCGCCGCGGATAGGCCAGCGAAGAGGGTGGCGACCTGGTCGTCGGCCCGCTGGTTCAACAGGGCCAATTGCTCCTGACCGGTGGGGGTCAGCGACAGGCGCTTGGCCCGCTTGTCGGTCTCGTCCGGCGTTTGGCGCAGTAAGTTCTGCTCCACCAAGCGCTTGAGGACCCGGCTGAGGTAGCCCTTGTCCACGGTTAGTTCCTGAATCAGGAGGCTGGCGGTGTCGCGGCGGTGTTCGCCTATTTCTAAGAGGATGCGGGCTTCAAGTAGCGTTAAATTTGTTTTGAGGTGGTACTTATCGGCGAGGTGAAAGATTCGGGTATAGAAACGGTCGAATGCCCGAATTTGGGTGATGGCTTCATTATTCATGGCAGGGCTCCTTCTGTAGTTGACAAAGGCAACTATCGCCATTATGATTAGATAAGTTGCTTTTGTCAACTAAATTCTCTGGAAGGTCGTTTGACTTACATATGCATAAGAACCGCTTCTCCTTTAGCCTCATCATGGTGGGGGCGTTCCTCAGTGTGCTGAACCAGACGCTGATGTCCACCGCCTTACCCGCTATCATGCGGGCGTTTCACATCACGACCGCCCAGGGACAATGGCTCAACAACGGGTATTTACTGATTAATGCCCTGATGATTCCGACCACGGCGTACCTGATCAAACGCTACACCACGCGGCAACTGTACTTAACGGCATCGCTGATCTTCATCGTCGGCTCCCTGATTGGGGCCACAGCACCGCTCTATCCAGTCCTGATTATTGGCCGGATGATTCAAGCACTAGGGGCCGGGATTATCATTCCACTGGTCAATGTGGTCGTGATGACGTCGACCAAACCCAGTGAACGGGGCGCGGCGATGGGCATCGTCGGGCTGGCGCTGAACCTGGCACCGGTCCTCGGGCCCACCGTGGCGGGGGTCATCCTGACGCACCTGAGCTGGCAATACTTATTTGGCCTGACGCTCCCATTAATGTTGGTCGACGTTATTTTGGCGCCTAAATTTTTGCGCAACGTGGGGGAACTCCACAAGCAACGGCTCGACCGAACGGGATTACTGCTGTCCGGGTTTGGCTTGACGTTAGCCCTCTACAGCTTCTCCAACGTGGGTGAGACGGCGTTCTGGTCACTGAAGGGCGTCGTGCCCCTGGTGGCCGGCGTGATTCTGCTGGGCTTGTTCGTCAAGTGCCAGTGGACCAAGCGCTACCCATTATTAAATTTACACGTGTTCCGTTATCGGCAATTTAATTTACCACTGATCATCAACATGTTACTGATGGTTACGATGTACGGGAATGCCATCATCATTCCGGTGCTGGTCCAAAACGTGTTCCATCAAAGCGCCTTCGTCTCGGGGCTGACACTCCTGCCCGGGTCGGTCTGCACGGCCATCATTTCACCGCTGAGTGGACGGTTCTATGATAAATATAACTTCCGCCGGATGGTCATGATTGGCCTGACCATCGACATGAGCGGCTCGCTGATGCTGAGCGCCACGGGGAGTCACGCCTCAATGGTCTACGTGGTTGCGGGGCAAACGATTCGGCAACTGGGACTGGTCTTGGTCCTGATCCCGATTCAGACGCATGCCTGGTCGATGCTGCCACTGCCGATGATTCCCGATGGGGTCGCGGTCTACAACACGTTGCGGCAGGTGGCAGCTTCCTTTGGGACGGCGCTCTTGGTGGCCATCATCAGTCTGACCAGTACCAGCCACATTCACTGGTCGATGAACAGTCAGCTGGTCGGGATCAAGTTCAGCTACCTGTTGTCGACGGGGATGGTCTTCGTCTGCTGGTTGCTGGCCCGTCAATTGAAAAAGTCTTCGAAGCTTGATCCGGTCGAATCCGACTAGGTCGGGCTTTTTCATTTGAAAAAGGAAGCAACCGCGCTGGCTGCTTCCCTTTGTTTTAAATAAATAAGTAATATAACCCACTGAGACCAATGAATACGTAAATCAGACGCTTCATGGTCGTCACGTTCAGTCGATTCAGTAGGTGGGCGGCAATCATGGTCCCGGTGATGGCGCCGACCATGCCAATCAGGATCAGGGGCACCAGGTGGAGGGTCACGATGCCGCTGGCCACCCGCAGACTGGTGATGTAGAAGGTGTCAATCAGGAAAAATGTTTGGAGGTCCGCCAGGTACTGGGACATCGAATGGGCCTTGGAGAGGAAGTAGAGCGCCATCAGCGGGCCGCCAATCCCAAACAGGCCGTTGAAGAATCCCGAGATGATCATGAAAATCCCGGCGATGAACCAGGGATACTGGCTGTCACCCTGACGCTTGCTGAAGGTAAAGTAGATGGAAAGGGCCACTAGTAGGCCACCCAGCAACATCCGCAAGAGGTGGACGTCGAGGACGTGGCCGAGATGCACCGACCAAGTTGCCACGCTGGCGTAAACCAGGAAGGGGATAATGATGCGGGTCAGTCGAATCTCGTGTCGGTTGCGATAGACCAGGGTGATGACGCTGCCGAGCATCATTAGGCCGGCCACCCCGGCACTTTGGTCGATGGGCAAAATATTTGGTAGAAAAATCATCATGATGATGACGGCGCCAAAGCCAGTCAGGCCTTGGACCAAGCCACCACAAAAGCCCGCGAATAAAACGATGAGCCAAGCCAACGAGAGTGCCTCCTTTGTTAAGTCACTGTTTAGTTTGGCCGAAATGGGGTTAGCTGTCAATACGTAATGTTGCTTGACAGTTTGGCGGGCAACTCGTTTAATGAAGTTAAGACGATTAAGGAGATGTTCACGATGGATGCCAGAACCACACCATATTTTTCCTTTGCCAACGCGAAAGAGGCCGTTGCCTACTACCAAGATGTTTTTGGGGCGACCGAGGTTTACCGGCTGAGTCCGGATCAACAACAGGCCCAGGCGTTGAACCTCCCGCCGGACACGAACCTAGCCGACATCACGATTTACGGCGGGTTCAAGATCATGGACCTGAATTTCTGCTTCTCGGATGCCTCGGGCGACCAACCACAGGCCTCCAATCAGGTGTCGGTCATGCTGGATATCAATAGCCAGGATCCGACAGCCGAAGCGGCTTTGCTCAAGCTGTATCAGCGGGTCGTGGGCTCGCGGCAAGTAACCGTGAAGGTGCCATACAAGACGCAGTTCTGGGGCAACAAGATGGGCACCGTGATTGATCGGTATGGCGTGTTCTGGATTTTTAACAGTGCATCGTGGAATCGCTAAGCTTAACGACTAAATGACGCCAGTGAGGGATTGACCTTACTGGCGTTTTTTAAGATGCAATTAGGATTTTCTCGAAAGGCAGTGGCTATCGCACAATCAGCCTATAATAATGGGCAAAAGGAGGCTGGCAGGATGAAAATTCAGACGGGGTTTTTGAAAGGTGTTTTGGCAATTTTAGCGATTGGTGTGTTGGGATTGGCAGGCATCGTGGTGCCCGTGGTCACCCGGGTCGTGAGCGCCAAGATTGGTGGCTGGAGCTTGCTGCTGGGGGCAGGACTTTACCTGAGCCTGGTGTTTGTGTTCGCCGCCATCGTGGAATCGTATCGATTATTACGGGCGATTGACGCGGCAACGGCTTTTTCGCAATCAGCCGTTAACCTGTTACGTCGGATCAAATGGTGTGCGTACGGTGTTGTAGCAACACTCGCCCTTTTATCACCAGTCGTTTACGTCTGGGTTCAGGCCGCAGATGCCCCGGGACTTTTGTTGGGTAACCTTATCTTATTGGGGATTGCCGCTGTGATTGGCATCTTTGCGGGCGTCCTGCAAAAGTTACTGGCGAGTGTGGTAGCTATGAAGCACGAGAACGCGATGGCGATTGACTGAAGTAGATTAACGCAGATTTTCAACTTGAGCGCACAAAAAAGCCCTCATCAATCCGAGATGAGGGCAACTAGTTGATCCATAGGTTACATCTGGAATGTACAGAGCAACTAGGCAGGCGCAAACCTGCATAACCCATCATAACTGTTTTGTGGTGGAATAGCTAGGGTTATTTGGCAAGTTGCCTAAATTGTTTTTGATTCGGCGAACGGGTAGACTGAGAATAATCAAAAAATGAAGGACGTGGGCTGATGAATAAAACCCGAATTATCCAGGCCTATTCGCCAGAGGTGCTCGACAACGTCCCGTCACTCATGTTCTTCAGTAAAAACTTTGAAACGTTACATGAGCAGCTGGCGGGGGCCACACCGATTGTAGATGACAACGGCCAACTGGCTTTTGGGTTTCCGGATCCCGAGGGCACGTACTTTGCTGTGGGCAAGGCTTAGGCACGCAAATTTAATTGCAAAATTCAAGGTCGTCCAGGCGTGGACGGCCTTTTGTGTTGCCTAGGAAAAATAAATAGTTCAAAACTAGTTAGTTTTAGTTTACAAAAACTAACTATCGTGATAATATAATTCTCATCAAGAACGAGGAGGCATTTTCGATGAGTGAAAAAAGTCGTGAATTAATGCAAACGTTTGGCAAGTTATTACAGAACCGAGCCTTCATCATGTCCGTGGGGCATCAGCCGGGGATGGGCGGCCACGGGGGACCTGGTGGCCGGGGCGGTCAAATGCGCCTACTTCACCTGTTGTATCAGGCCAAGAATGGGCTGACCAACGCGGATATCGCCGAGATGTTAGATATCCGGCCCAGTTCTGTTAGTGCCGGGATCAGTAAGCTGGCGGATGCCGGACTGGTGGAACGGGTGCCGAGTGAAAACGACAAGCGAGCCGTCATTGTTAAATTGACCGACCAGGGGCGCCAGATGTTTGACCAATATGATGAACGCGTCGATGATTGGTCCGAAAAGTTATTTGGCAGTTTATCCGATGAAGAACAAATGCAACTGCGTGACCTATTGACGAAGGTGACGCACCACGTGGGCGATTTGAAACTAGATGAATTCATGCCCAATCACCACAACTGGCCCCACCGCGGTATGGGCCCCATGGGACAGCGACCCCGCTGGTAAGCAACCGTCGCTAATTAAGAGAGTGCTGGAGGCATAAGAGAGATGGAACACAGAATGGCAGCACCGGCGACCGCCCGCAAACGGCCGGCTGGCAAGTTTGATATCAAAGGATTTTTACACTTGATTCGGCAAACGAAGCCGAAGTATTGGCAGTTGTGGGTCGGCCTGTTGCTAGGCTTGCTGGCCACGGGCGCGCAGTTAGCGGTGCCCAAGCTGGCCCAATCGTTAATCAACGGACTAGGGCATGCACTGAACAAACCCATGCTGATAACGGTGATTGTGTTATTTATTGTGAGTGCGGTCGTGAGTGCTATCTCCGGCGCACTTCTAGGGTTCTTCGGTGAAAATGTCGTGGCCCGGTTACGTGAGACCCTGTGGCAAAAATTAGTCCGGTTGCGGGTCAGCTACTTTGACAACGTGAAGACCGGGGAAATGACCTCGCGGCTGGTCAACGATACCATGCAGATCAAGAATCTGCTGGCCAATTCGTTTCCCCAGATGGTCACGTCTTTACTCCAACTAGTTGGGGCGCTAGTGATTATGGCCCTGATGGATTGGCGGATGACGACCATCATGTTCGTCGCCGTCCCCGTTGTCATGCTGGTGATGTTTCCCATCATGCGGCAGTCCGGGAAAATTGGCCATCAACGGCAGGACGCCATGGCCACGTTTAGCGGCGCCACGGACGAAACGCTGAGTGAGATTCGACTGGTGAAGTCGTCTAACGCTGAGGGGTACGAAACGCAAAATGGGGCGACCCAGATCAATGACCTGTACCGCATTGGGTTGAAGGAAGCCATTTACGATTCCATCGCGGGTCCCGCCATGACGGCGGCCATGCTGGCGGTCTTTGTCGGGGTCCTGGCCTACGCGGCTGCGCGGGTATCGGCCGGCACCATGACGATGGGGACCATGTTCTCCTTCCTGATGTACCTCTTCCAAATCATCGGCCCAGCCGGTACGTTGGCGCGGTTCTTTACGGACCTGTCCAAGGCCAACGGCTCGACCGAACGGGTTCGGGATTTACTGGCAGAACCAGAAGAACGCCTGACCAGTGGGCCAACCCAGTCCGTGACCGACCAGACCTTGGCCATGGAACACGTGGACTTTGCCTACGAGGATGACGGGCAACCGGTCTTACGGGACGTAAATTTTGAAGCGAAACCTAACACGGTCGTGGCCTTTGCCGGGCCGTCCGGTGGCGGGAAGTCGACCATCTTTGGGATGATTGAACGCTACTACCATCCGCAACAGGGACGGGTCACCATTGGCGGCGAGGACGTTGAGGCGTTTAACCTGAGCGACTGGCGGTCTCAAATTGGGTATGTCAGTCAGGACTCGGCCATCATGGCGGGGACCATCCGGCATAACCTGACCTATGGGGCGGACCAAAGCTATAGCGACGACGAACTCTGGCACGTCTTACAGTTGGCCTCTGCGGATGGCTTTGTGCACAACATGGCGGATGGCCTGGATACCCAGGTGGGTGAGCGGGGCGTCAAGGTAAGTGGCGGTCAACGCCAACGACTGGCGATTGCCCGTGCCTTCCTGCGAGACCCAAAGATCTTATTGTTGGATGAAGCCACGGCGAGCTTGGACTCCGAGTCCGAAGCCATGGTCCAACGAGCGTTGACGGAACTGATGAAGGGCCGGACCACGCTGATCATTGCCCACCGGTTGAGCACCATCGTGGACGCGGACAACATCTACTTCGTTGAGGACGGCCACATTAGCGGTAACGGGACGCACCAGGAACTGATGGCTAGCTTACCGATTTACCGGGATTACGTTCGGATTCAATTTAAGGAATAAGTGCATAGGCTCGTGATGAATTGTCAGATTGTAGAATCTGAATGTTCATCACGAGTCTTTTTTGTGAAAAAAGGTCTAAATGGTTCGAATAAAATGGTATAGTTAGGTCAAGTTACAAACAGTACCTGGGCGGATAGGTTAAACACGAAAACCGTTTTTTTTTTGCATTTTTTAAGCCGGTTCGTAATGGGGTGCTAGTGACGTTCTAGTTTCAGGGGAAGAAAAGTCTGATTCGGTTGGAGGTAGGGAGATTATGAAAATACGGAGAAAAATTGTAAGGGCTTTATTAATGATGGGACTGGCATTGGCTAGTGTAGGCGGCGTTAGTTTGACCGCTAATTCTACAGCCATGGCAGCGACGACGGATGCGACGGCAAGCGTCACGACAGTTGATAGCGGGACGACAATAGATGATGCGTTACCAGACAGTGATACGAACGCCAAAATTGTTAAAGCAGCGATTCTGAAAGCTGGAACCAATTATGGCCAGCCGCTCACGAAAGATTCCACGCTGGCTGAGGTCGCAAGTGCCAAGTTAACGGTGACTATTTCGGATAAATTGACGGATTACGCATCATTGTTGAAGGTGGAAAAGTATTTTAACGGACTGCTTTTAAATAATCAGATTAATTTGAGCAAAATTGACATCACTGCGATAACAACGGCTTTGTTAACGGATAATGTTACTGGGTCCGAGCTAGAGGCCTTGGGGTTCTCTAACGACGGCATAAGTAATCATGAAGCGGATGAGAAAACAGATAATGATGGGTTGAACAACGTTTTAGAGATCATAAGTACTATTGATTCAAAAGTGTCAGCTGTGCCAACAATTCAGTATTTAATTCTCAATCGTAACTCGCTAAATGACTTTACTGCTTGGACAGATTTTAAGGAAAAGGACCAAAACGCTGACAAAATTCAGGCATTAGATGCTGGTGAGTTAACCCTTGATGGCAAAGGGAAAACCCTTGATCCGGTGGCAATGAAGGATTCAACTATTAAGGTGCCGTACTCAGTATTCACTGAGTATAGTCATGCCAGTGATTCACTGACAGGGTGTGCTTTAGCTATTAGATATTATCAGGGAATTCCAGATTACTTTGATGGACACAATGAAGAAAACTCAGATAGCTCAGAAACACTTTTTGGGGAATTATATCCGCAAAATATCGCTGAATATTCTTTAGACACTCTTGAATTTTCTGATGTAAAATTAGATCTTAGTGAAATTAATGTTTTAGATACGAATCAAATTGCTAAGGGAGATCAATACCAAGTTCAGGGGCCAAAATATTATATTAGGGCGCCAAAGGATTTGTATGAAAGTATGTTAAGCGCTATTGAGTCTTCCCCTGACATGATCTTTACGGTACCGGTACCTGGTGGCGGCACAACCACATCTGATAAGCTTCCTGATAATTTTCTTGATAATGATACGCTAGTTATCAATGTTCCAGCAGGCGCGAAAAAGGTTCAAATTCGGATTGCCGTTACTGATGCAAGTAACAGAGCTACCTACACCCAAATCTACACGATTCCCATCGCGGGGATGACAGACACAACTGATACGAATACTAGTGGTTCGAATAGTGCTAGTGCAAATAGTTCTAATGAAAGCAGTGTCACCAGCGAATCCAGTTCAGCGACAACTAATCAACCAACGAGTAAACGTCCGACTGTCATCTACGCTATAAAGAAGATTGGTTTATACCGGACGCCAAACTTTTCTACCAAGACGCGGCAAGCTTGGTACACCAAACAACCACGAATCTATCGGCCAATGTTTGAAGTCGTTGGTTATGCACAATCGACGAAGGGCACACCGCGTTACCTGGTTAAGGACGTTAACCATGAGTCAAAGACGTATGGCAAAACGGGTTACGTAACGACCAAGTCAGCGTTTGTGCAGTCGGCCTATTACCAACAGAAACCAGCTAAGATTACCATCATTGCGCCTGGTGGGGTGAATGCCTACAAGAGCAAAAATCTTAGCCGGCGGACCAAACACTACCGTCAAGGTCAGACGCTGACAGTCGTTCAAAAGGTCACTCACAATTTAACAACGCGTTATGTCTTGAAGGATGGCCGCTACATTACGGCTAATCGGAAGCTGGTTCAAAGTGGTCGGGTGACGATGCCTAAGACCATTAAGACCAAGACCCCGGTCAATCGTTATCGTGACGTTAACCTGAAGCATCCGCTTAAGCACTACCGGAAGGGAACTAAGCTGGCGGTTAAGGGCTGGGATTACAGTCGCAATGGAACCAAGCGTTATAAGGTTGCCAACGGGTATGTCACAGCTAACGCCAAGTTGGTGCAAGTGATCAAGTAGGCAGATTGAGCTAATCGTTGTCGATCACAATGAACACTAAAAAGTAAAGGACACGTAATACAAAAGGGACCGCAACAACTGGCCAATACCAGTCATTGCGGTCCCTTTGTCATACTTAGATAAAATTACTTAACGAGTTTAACAGCGTGCTTGGTGTAGCTGATGTGCCAGCCCTTAGGCAGACCAGAAACGTGGGTGAACTTACCCGTCCGTTTGTGGAAGGTCAGGAGCTTGGTGCCACTCTTGAGACTCCCCTTGGTCAGCTTCAAAGTGCCACCCAATTTGGCCGTCTTCTTGATGGTGACGTGGGCGTTACGGGCCAGTTTCAGTTGACCCGCCTTTTGTTGGTAGTTGCCCTTGACGGTAACTTTGGCCGTGCTGAGTTGCAGCACACCACCGGACAACTTAACGTTACCGGTACCGGCTGCGGTTGCGTTCGCGAGTTCCAACTTCCCGGCCTTCAAAGTCGTACCGTTGAAGCTGTTGTGGCCGCTCAGAACCAGACGACCGGAGCCCTGCTTGGTCAGTTGACCCTGGCCAGCAATGTCATTACGCCAGTTGTCCTTAGCGTTGAAGCCGCCTTGCTTGGCATCCATGTTGACGGTGACGTTGTCGTTCAGGGCACCGTAACCATTGGCAGCAGAGAAGAGGTCTAACCGACCCCAGCCTTCAGCGTCGTCCATCACGGGGTAGCCAGAAGGCATGCCCGTCGTGTAGAGCACGTCGCGGCGTTGGGTATCGCTTAAGTAAGGCAGGCGAGTGGCCAGCAGAACTTCGGCACCCTTCGGCACGCGCATCGCTTGGGTCGTGTCGCCGGTTTGGTTGAAGCCGTAAGTCATCCGGAAACGGTAGGCGTCGCGGTTCGTTTGGTAATCGCTGAAGGTATCTGTGGCGGTCGTGTCCTTGCTACCGAGCAGGGCATCGGAGTGTGCCACTTGGTAGGCTTGCTTCATGAGGTCGCGGTTATTGCTATCGTTCAAGGTTGCGGCGGTCATGGCCGTCCCGACCATCCGGCCACCCATAACGGCGAGTGGGGAGTGTCGGCCAGCCAGAACCCGGTCGTAGCCAACTTCGGAGGAACGTGTCAGCAGTTCTTGGAAGCGTTCAGGCACGGCGTAGGCCAGTGTCAGACCACTTTCAAATGCAGCGGTCGTGTGACCACTAGGGAAGTCGTAGTCGTCAGCCTTAGCAGCAGCCATGACCTTGGACAGGGCGGGCACGACCTTGACTTGATCACTCTGGCGGTAAGGCCGGACGTATTTCACCACGTGCTTCACGACACCGGTGCCGGAGAATGGGGAGCGGGCCGTGGTGTTCACGAGTTGGACCAGGGGACCCAGCGTTGAGGTCGTGGAGGCCCAGTTGACCTTACTGTAAGGGGCGTTGGCGGGAAGCGGTTCGCTAGGCATCGAGGTGAAATCGGTTTGGGCGTCGGCGTTCTTGACGAAGGCGGTGGCGTAAGGCCCCAGGCCGGAGATCAGGTTGTAGCGCAGGTCCCGCCGGTCGGTGAGGTAGGACCGTTCAGCCTCGGCATCGTTTCTATGCTGAGTGATATCGGCAGCCTTGGCCACGTTTTGGGCCAACAGGCCTTCATTTAACTTTTTGCCGTCTGCCCAATATGTAGAGAATTCAGCCATTTCACCCACGACCGGGTTGTTTTGCTGGGTCGTGTTCTTGCTGACGTTGGCTTGGTACGTGTCCACGAAGTAGCCGTAAGGCGCAGCTTGTGGGGCCAGGTTGTCCGTCACCGTTTTGGCTTGGGCGACCGTGGTCATCAGGGGTAAAGTGACGGCTGCGAGGGAAACCATCGCGGCTGCTTTGCGGGTCCAGGTGCGTTGTTGCATTTTCATGAAAATTCCGCCTTTCATCTTGAACGTGTCGAGTCATTTTCAATTTTCAGGTACGTTTTCATCATAACCGACCTAGTTTACAAAGTCAGTAGGGTTAATGAAAATGATACAGAAAGCATACGAAATCAATACATAGCGTTCGTTTTAGACCGGTAAAGTAAGTGATTTAACTAATTAGGGGTGGGGATGTCTTAGGGGGTCAAATGAAAGCGATTCACTTTACTGTTATTTTGCCTGTTCATTCGATATGATGTGTGCGGAGTCGGGTTTTAAAAATTAGCATTGGAAAGGAATTTTGTGATGATCACTGTCAACGAATTAACGACCAACCTAAAGCAACCACTTCAAATTGAAATTTTAACCGGAGAGGAGTGGTATGGGGGCGACATTTTTGCTGGCTCACAGTATCCCTTGACCAAAGGGAGTTCGTACAAGTTAGACCTGTTCCACCTGGAAACGTACAATCAGGTGGCGCCAGCCTTCGTTTCGTCCAAGGGTCGCGTCTTGACCAGTCAGACGCCATTTTCACTGACAGTTAGTGGGGACCGCTTGAGCGTTGTCACGCAGGACCATGTCAAATTAGTTGCGGGCAATGACGGTCTCAAGGGGTCACAGCAGTGGCTGGCTCAGCATACGTTTGAGTTAGGCAGTCTGCCACCACAAGAGTTCTTCGAGCTTCCCCAGTGGAATACCTGGATGGAGCTGTTGTACCAGCAGAACCAGACCGACATCTTAGCTTATGCACACAGCATTGTGGCTAATGGCTTTCCGGCCGGCATCATCATGATCGATGATTTGTGGGCGGATTACTATGGTCGGTGGGAATTCTCGGCGCGTAAGTTCCCGGATGCCCCGGCAATGATTCAGGAGCTACATACTTTGGGTTTTAAAGTGATGGTCTGGGCCTGCCCATTTGTCAGCCCAGATTCACCAGAGTTCCGCGACTTACGGGACCGGGATATGCTGTTGAAACGCCCAGATGGCAAGCCGGTCGTTCGCGAATGGTGGAACGGCTACAGCGCCATCTTGGATCTCAGCAATCCGGCCACCTATCAGTGGTTCAAGGAAACGCTGCAAAATCTCCAGGAAACCACTGGGGTGGACGGGTTCAAATTAGATGCCGGCGATAGCTACTTCTACCGGGACGATGACGTGTCCCACATGAATTTATCCCCGGTCCAGCAGACTGAGTTGTGGGGCAAGTTTGGCAAGGAATTCCCTTACAATGAATTCCGGGCCCTCTACAAGAATCAAGGCGCACCGCTGGTAAACCGCTTACAGGATAAGCAATTCGCCTGGGGCGAGCAGGGGTTGTCCGAATTGATTCCGGATACCATTGCACAAGGGCTGATGGGGTATTACTTCAGTTGTCCGGACATGATCGGTGGCGGGGAGATTGGCAGTCTGAAATCCCTCGAGACCTTCGACCAAGAGCTCATCGTGCGCTCGGCACAGTGCTCCGCGTTGATGCCAATGATGCAATTCTCCCTGGCACCGTGGCGGGTCTTAGATCAGGAGCACCTAGACATTTGTCGGCAAACGGCTGACCTGCATCAGCAATTCGCACCCACCATTATTAAATTAGCGGAACACGCCGCTAAGACAGGGGAACCTATTGTGCAAACGATGGCCTATGACCATCCAGAGACGCCCCAAGCTTACCTGAAGACCCAATTTAAGCTTGGCCCGGCCTTACTGGTAGCGCCAGTCTTGGAAGCCCACGCGACGACCAAGTCCGTGTATTTCCCAGCAGGGCAGTGGCAGTCCGTGACGGACGAGACCGCCGCAACCATCACCGGTCCGGCTGAAGTGGACCTGCCTGTAACATTGCGTAGTTTACCCGCTTATCGGCGTCTGTAATTAATTGATAGAATCGAGGATGAAAGCATGGAAATGGAACAAAACGTCAACCAAAATAAAATTTTAACGCGAACCACGTATGCCTTTGGGGCCTTTGGTCACGATTTATTTAATCAAGTCATGAATAGCTATTTTATTATGTTCGTGACCAATCACTTGTTCAACGGCAGTGATACCGCCGCCAACAACCGGATGATCGGGATTATGACGACCATCATCTTTGTTCTGCGGATCGCCGAACTGTTCATCGACCCCTTCATTGGGAACACGATTGATAAGACGAATACCAAATGGGGAAAGTTCAAGCCATGGGTGATCATTGGGACCTTGATTTCCGGGGTCTGCATGATGCTTCTGTTCAGTAACCTCTGGGGTCTGACGGAAAGTCCATTCATGTACCTGTTTGTCTTTACCTTTATTTACATCATCATGGATATCTTCTTCTCATTCAAAGATATCGGTCTGTGGTCCATGTTACCCGCACTGTCCTTCGATTCCCTGGAACGGGAAAAGACCGCGACCATTGCGCGGATTGGCTCAACCTTAGGTGGGACCATCGTGACCGTGACCATTATTCCGGTCATCCTCTTCTTCTCTAAGAGTAATGAAGGGGGAACCGGGGACTCCCGTGGGTGGTTTATCTATGCCGCCATTGCTGCCATTATCGCAATTTTGGGAGCGCTTTCTATTGGCTTTGGGACCCGTGAAGTGGAATCACCACTGCGGGAAAACAAGGAAGAAACTGGCTTCAAGCAAGTGCTCGGTGTGTTAGTCCACAATGATCAATTGATGTGGTTATCCTTTGCCTACCTACTCTACGGGATGGGCGCTTACCTGACCAATTCCCTGATGCTGTACTACTTCACCTACGTGCTGGGTCACGCGGCCATGTTCTCCATTCTGGGGATGGCCAACATGGTGATCGGTCTGTTGGCCGTTTCCATGTTCCCAGCCTTAGCCAAGAAATTTAAGCGGCGGAACGTGTTTGTCTCATGTATCGTGATTCTCTTAGTGGCGTTGGCGCTGTTCTCCTTTGCCGACAAGAACGTTTGGCTGGTTATCTTAGCGGGTGCGCTGTTTAACCTGCCACAACCGTTGATCTTCCTGGTTGTGCTGATGACTTTCACCGATATCGTGGAATACGGGCAACTGAAGTTGGGGCACCGGGACGAATCACTGGTTCTCTCCGTGCGTCCGCTGATTGATAAGTGTGCCGGCGCCGTGGTTACTGGGATTACCGGGATGACGGCCGTGCTTGCCGGGATGTCTGGAAATGCCAAAGTGACCGACATTACCGCCAGCAACGTCATGACCTTTAAGCTGATCATGGTGGTCGGACCAGCGATTGCCGTGCTGATTGGGACGTTCATCTTCCTGAAGAAGGTCAAGATTACTGAAGAAAAGCATGCGGAAATTGTGAATGAACTGGAAAAGACTTGGAACAAGGACGAGAGTGACAAGTAAAAATGACGTCAAAAAAGCGGTTGGCATGTGATTTACCAACCGCTTTTGGCGTATTCAAATGGGATGTTGAACTGGAATTTAGCGAGAAAGTTCCCGCGTCAGCTGCAGATTGCCCCAATCCTCCAGCGTCGTCAAAATCGCGTGAAACGTGGCGCCGTCAGTAGTCAGCCGGTAACTGTAGTCGTCCTCGGGGATGGTTTCAATCAGGCCCAGCTCGGTCAGTTTTTTCAGCCGGAGCAAGAGGTTGAACGTGGAAATGCCGCGGACGGTCCGACGAAGTTCCATGAAATCCGTGGGAGCGGGGTCAAGTTGGTACAGAATCAAGGCGTACCAGCGTTGGTGGAGCACCTCTAGGCCCAGTTCGCTCCCCAAGTTAAGTTGCGTTAATGCCATGAGTCAGGTTCCTTTCGTGATTAGAGTGCGAGGTAATTGAACAGCCGGTAGCTGAGACGCATGCCAAAGGTCCGGTCGGGATTGTCAAAGTCGATGTCAATCAGGGCTTGAATCTTGGTGAGTCGCTTGCCCAGGCTGTTGCGGTGTAAGTCGAGCTTGGCCGCGGTCTTGGTGACGTGGCAGTCGTTTTCCAAATAGACGGCCAGCGTGTGGAAAAGCGCGGCGTGGTGGGCCTCGTCGTAGTGCCGTAACGTGAGTAGCTGCGTGCACATGGTATTTTTCAAGAGAGCGCCGTTATCCACGTGGTCCAAAATAATGTAGATGTTGTACTTTTGCGTGGGGTTGAGCACCGTGACCGTCCCTAAGCGCCGCGCAATCTGTTCGGCCTGGCGACAGATGCTGAGAAATTCTGGCGTCTGGGCCACATCTTCGTAGGGCTCGGAAATGAAGAAAACGTGATGGGTCTGTTTGCCCAGCTTGGTCAAAACGGCCTGGGTTTGGGGCAGATGACTGGCTGACAGGAGCAGGACCAAGCCGGCTGGCGTTTCGGTCAGGGGCAGTGGCGCCGCTAAAGTCTGTAGGGCGGTCACCAGCTCGGCCGGCTTGGCGGTTCCCGGTTCGGCGGCCACCGTGACGCAGACAATTTTGTCGGTGATCAGTGACCGGAGCAGATGCGTATCCGTTTGGGCGGGCGACTGTAAGAGCTGTGCCAGCACCGCGTTGACCTCACGGTGATTGGGATTGAGTGCGTACCGGTCGGTGAAGCTGTTGATGACCCGCAAGACAAGCTGCAGTTGGTCTGCGGGGATGACTTGAGCTTGCGACCGGACCAGGTACCAGGGATGTAGGGCTTGGGAATCTAACAGGGTCCGGGTGTGTGGCTGATCAGGTTGGGTGATTGCGGCCGGACTCTGGCTAATGATCGTGCCGGATTGGTCCGCAATGGAGACGGGTTGTTCTAAGTAAGTCCCAATCAAACCCATGAGTTGGTCTAGTGAGGCACATTGAATGGCGTTCAGTAAAAATGTTTCGTTTGTCAAAATTATTCCTCCGGTGTGCAAAGCGCCTATTACGTTTATCTTCGAGTGGTCACGGTTACCGCTGAATGCTTGATATAACAGCGTTATCGCCACAATTCGCTGAAAAATAGCTTAGCATTTAGTGGGCAACTTGTCCACTGATACGACGCTGGCTAGCGGGAACCGGACCGATTTCTGAACGACGGTGGTCATTGTTGGGTCACTCAGGCGTTGTTCGGTTTGGGATGTTAACGCTTACAAAATATGCTACGATATGTACAGAGGTTAAAACAATTGAAGGGAGCACAATTATGTCAATCTTAGTTAACCAGCACCAATTTCACCTGCAAACGGCCCACAGTAGTTATGTTTTTCATGTGATGGAAAATGGGGAGTTGGGTCAACTGTACTACGGCCCACGCATCCACGACCAAGCCGCTTATCCTGAGCTGATGGTCCGCGAGGTTCACGGGGCCGCGCCGGCCTGGCGGTTGGATAAACCAGATTTTCAACCGGAAACGCTGAAGCAGGAATTTGCTAGCCTGGGTAAGGGCGATTATCGGGACCCGGCGTTTCAGATTACCGGACCGGATGGCAGCCGTATCAGTGAATTTCAGTATCAGGATTATGAAATTATTGATGGTAAGCAGCGACTAGTTGATTTGCCAGCGACCTTTGATGATTCGGAAGACGGCGCCCAAACGTTGCTGGTGACCCTGAAGGATGCGGTCAATGGCGTCACGCTGACGCTGAGCTACGCCGTATTCCCCAACCAAGACGTGATTGTGCGGAGTGCTAAATTCGACAATCAGGGCGAGCAGACGGTGATGCTGGACCGCGCCCTGAGCCTGCAGCTGGACCTACCGGATGCCAAGTACGACTTGCTCCAGTTCTCTGGGAGCTGGGCCCGGGAGCGCCATCTGGTGCGGTCGCCGTTACATAGCGGCACCCAGAGCATTGGTAGCCTGCGGGGCGCATCCAGTCCGCAACAGAACCCCTTCATCGCCTTGGCACGACCCGAAACGACCGAAGATCAGGGGTCAGCGATTGGCCTGAACCTGGTCTACTCCGGGAACTTCTTGGATCAAATTGAGGTGGATTCCTACGGGGCCGCTCGGGTTTTGACCGGTATCAACCCGACGGAATTTGGCTGGCATCTGACGGCGGGAAGCAGTTTCCAAACGCCGGAAGCCATCCTGAGTTACACGTCGGCCGGCCTGAATCAACTGAGCCAGCAGATGGGGACCTTCTACCAGCATCACCTGGTCAATCCGCGGTTTGCGCAAGAACCCCGTCCCGTGTTGATCAATAACTGGGAAGGCACCTACTTTAACTTCGATGAAGCTAAGCTGACGGCGATTGCCAGCGATGCTAAGGCATTGGGAATTGAAATGTTTGTTCTCGATGACGGTTGGTTCGGCCACCGGGACGACGACACCACGTCGTTAGGGGACTGGGACGTTTACGCCGCCAAGTTGCCGAACGGCATTGCCCACCTGGCCGAACAGATCCATGGCATGGACCTCAAGTTTGGCTTATGGTTCGAACCGGAAATGATTTCGGTCGATAGTGACCTGTACCGGGCTCATCCCGAATGGCTGGTCGTGGCGCCGCACCGGGAAAAGACGCCGGGACGGAACCAATTTGTGCTCGACATGGCCAACCCGGACGTGGTCGATTACTTGTATGGCAAAATTAGTAAATTGATTGTGGAGGCCCATTTGGATTACATCAAGTGGGATATGAACCGGAACATCACGGAAGCCTACAGCGCCACGCTGACGGCCTACCAGCAACTGGAATTCACGCACCGCTACATGCTGGGCGTTTACCGGCTGTACGCGCGGTTGACCACGGACTATCCAGAAGTCCTGTTCGAATCTTGTGCCTCCGGTGGTGGCCGGTTCGACCTGGGCATGATGGCCTACGCGCCCCAAGCCTGGACCAGCGACGATACCGATGCCATCGAGCGACTGCGGATTCAGTACGGCACCTCATACGGGTACCCGCAAGCGATGATGGGCGCGCACGTCTCGGCCGTACCAAACGACCAGACTGGGCGAATCACCTCGATTGAAACGCGGGCGGCCGTGGCCTACTTTGGCGACCTGGGGTACGAGCTGGACGTGACAAAATGTTCGCCAGCGGAGAAGGCGGCCATTAAGGAACAGGTGGCGTTCTACAAGCAACACCGCGAGTTGTTCCAGCAAGGCACGTTCTACCGGATCGACAATCCCTTTACCGGGGATGGCAACGTGGGCAGCTGGGCGGTCGTCAGTTCCGACGGCCAACACGCCATTGCGGCGCGCTACCAAATTTTAAACCGGCCGAACCCAGCCTATAACCGCCTGTACCTGCGGGGACTGGTGCCCGACCAACAGTATCGGGTGGCTGGTGACCAGCACGTATACTACGGCGATGAGCTGATGCACGCTGGGCTGTTCATTCCGCATCTTTTGGCTTCAACCGAGGGTGTCGAGGAGTCGGCGGACTTTAGCTCACGGTTGTTTGTGATTGACGCTGTGAAATAAGACAATTAAAACTCAGGTAGCCGGACATTGTGTCGGTTGCCTGAGTTTTTTACACAATTTTGGCTGAACTGGCGTATAATTCTCATCAAATACTCATAATAAGGAGGCCAACTAGATGAAAATTTTAGTCACAGGATTTGATCCATTTGGCGGCGAGCCCATGAATCCAGCGATTGCTGCGGTCAAGCAGCTACCGGATGAGATTGCGGGCGCGGCAATCGTGAAGCTGGAGATTCCCACGGTGTTTGGCAAATGCGCGACGGTGGTGCGGCAGGCCATTTTGACGGAACAACCAGATGTCGTGTTAAATATTGGCCAGGCCGGTGGGCGCGCGGCCTTGACGCCGGAGCGGGTCGCCATCAATCTGGATGACGGGCGGATTCCGGACAATGCTGGACAACAGCCGATTGATCAGCCAATTCAGGCGGCCGGGGCCGCGGCGTACTTCACCCAACTGCCGGTCAAGGCGATGGCCCGGGCCATTCGGGCGGCGGGGCTGCCGAGTAGCGTGTCGACCACGGCGGGGACCTACGTCTGCAACCACATCATGTACCAGGTCCAGTACCTGCGCGCCACGGAATTTCCGCAGTTGCGGGCGGGTTTCATGCACATTCCGTTTCTCCCCAGTCAAGTGACGACTAGGCCAGGCCAACCGTCGTTGTCCTTGGCGGATGACGTTCGGGGGATTACCGCGGCCATCACGGCCATCGTGGAACGCGACGGGCAGGGCGATGTGGCGACGATTGAAGGAACGTTGAATTAGAATTTTGATAAATGGAGATAGAAAAAATCGTGGACTGGGATGCATTCAGTTCACGATTTTTTATTGAGAAATTTGGATTAAACGCGTCGATTCTCGCCGACGAGACCCACGAAGGCGCCATCCATGGACGCGTCCGGGTGGGCAATCAGCCACGTGTTGGTCTTGAAGAGAAGCCGATTCAGGGGGTCGTCATGGTTGACGGAAAATTCCAGGTCGCGGTTGGTGCCGGCTGGTAACATAACCAGCCAACGGAAGCCATCCTGGCCGGGCGCCTCACAGGGCACACCGTGCAGGGTGGTGGCGTAGATCTCGATGGCCGTGCCTTTAGGAATCAGGAAGGCTGCCAGCTGGTCGGTGTCGTAGGTCAGGTCGTCATGAATGTCCTGGCGTTTGCCCAACAGCAGGACCAGGTCGGTGGCGGCGAGATTAATTTCAGAACTGCTGTGGAATTCGAGACCGTTCAGAAGGTGATTGTGCCCGATGCAGTAGCCGGTCTCGGTCGGCAGGCCACCGAAGAAGGTTTGCTCTAACCGGTGGGCCGCTTTGGTATCGGCGAGGGAGGTCTTGTTGGCCACGGCCTTCATCTTTTCAGCAGGATAGGGAACGGCAGCGAGGTTGGTGAGCAGTTCATCCAGGTCACCAGCGTGAACGATTCGGCCGTATGGGCGAAAGCGCTCATCGGTGACATCAAAGATTTGCATCAGAATCATCCTTCCCAATTTAAGTTGCGCTCAGTATGGTCGCTAATCGTGAATTTTTTTAGACTTTGAGGTAAACAATTTAGTAAGGCGCGGATAACTAGGTAGGGTTGGTTTTTAAGTGTATTTCCTAGTACGTAATGCTAATTCTGAGAGAACATAAAAAAGATAGGTATCCTTTGAAGCGAAGGCGTGTAGTATAATTGGAGTCAGCAATTATGAAATTGATAACTAGTTAAGAGGAAAATCAAATGGCAAGCTTTATTGATGAAATGAATGGTATTGGGGTGAGGTATACAAGTCCTGAACAGGATATTATTAGTGAATTTTACGATCCTATACTGGCGGTTGCTAAAAGGTATGATCGTGCCTCAGGTTACTTTACCTCATCGATTTTGGTGGAATATATTATGGGATTAGAAAGTTTTATTCAGCATGGTGGAAAAATGCGACTGGTCATTTCCCCATGGGTATCTATGGAGGATGGTCGTGCCCTAATTCAAGCTACAAATCCTACAAAAATAATTAAACAATCTATAACAGAGCTGTTCAGTGTATTCAAAAAATCCGATGAAAAGACGAGTACTTCAGCCGAATTATTGTATAAATTAATTGCAGATGACTATCTTGAAGTAAGAGTTATTGAGCCTACAAGTGATATTGGACTCTTTCACGACAAGTTTGGCATATTTTATGATGCTGGTGATAATAGTATTGGATTTGAAGGATCAAATAATGAAACATCTTCAGCAGTATCTCTAAACTACGAATCATTTATGGTAATGAAGTCCTGGGATGGTGGGCAAAAGGCTTTTACTGATGATCTTGAGCAAAATTTTACTAAACTTTGGCAAGGAGAAATAAAGAAGTATGATACATTGGATTTACAAGAGTGTGTTGACCAAGAAGTTTTTAAATCATTAGAATCCAATAGTACATATGATGATCTATATAGAAAATTAAAAGGAGAGAGGAATGTAGAACGTTGTCATGAGAGTGAACAAGGGTTAAATTTCACCCCCAGAGATTACCAATTAGAGGCGGCCCAAAAATGGATTGAAAGCAAGAAGGGAATAATTTCTTTTGCAACTGGGACAGGAAAAACTAAAACTGCAATTTTGTGTATGCAGAAATACTTGAACATTGAAAAAAGAGGCATTTTTGTTTTAGTTGTTCCTGACAAATCATTGGTCAATCAGTGGGAACAGGAACTCGAAAGTCTTAAATTTAAGACTGTAAAATGTTTCTCAGAAAACCCAATGTGGCATGTAAAATTGAAAGACATGCGGCAACTATGGCAAGAAGAGCACATTGATAGTTTTGTAATCATAGCAACCATTGCCTCATTTAAGTCTGACAAGATGAAAGCGCAGTTGAAGAGACTGAAGGACTCATACGTTTTTATAGCCGATGAGTGCCATCGATTAGCCACAGATGCGATATTAGGTGTTTTACCAAGCGTTGAGTGGCGGTTGGGTTTGTCAGCTACCCCAGAGGTATACATGTCAGAGGAGCTAACTCAGAAATTAATGAGTTATTTTAATGGCGTAATTGCGTCGTATTCATTGAAGAAAGCTATTGATAATGGATTTTTGGTACCATACGAGTATCATCCTATCGAAGTTACTTTAACCGAGAGTGAATTGAGCGAGTATCGTGAGATTTCACATAAACTTGTAAAAATGATGGGCAATGATGACGAAGTGAAAATGAAGAACTTGTCGCAGGCGGCGCAAATGCAATTATTCAAGCGGGCCCGAGTTATTTATGGTGCGAGTGATAAGCTGGTCAAATTAAAGGCACTCCTTAAAAGTATAGGTCCTTTGAAATATACACTTGTTTACTGTGGTGCAACCAAAGTAAGTAGTACAGTTGAAGCAAATCAAGATGATGATCTCAGGCAGCTCAATGCTGTAAATTTAATGTTAAGTAAAAATAATATTGTGGCTGCTCAATATACGCAAAGTGAAGATGGAGATGAAAGAAAACAGCGAATCGAGCAATTTAGAAAGGGTAATGTGGCAACATTGGTTGCAATTAAATGTTTAGATGAGGGTGTAGATATCCCTGAGATAAGGACAGGGATTGTGTTAGCTAGTTCGGGAAATCCGCGGGAATGTATCCAGCGTAGAGGAAGATTATTAAGAACATCTCCAGGAAAGACCAAAGCGATATTGTACGACATGGTGGCTTTATCAAATGAGGATGGTTATGACTCGATTAATCATCTGGAGTTGAAACGTGTGTATCAGTATGCCAAAGATGCAATAAATTATGATGCGTTGTCTAAAGAATATGGTGAATGGTTTGAAAAATATGGTATCGGAGAGGAAGATTAGATTGGAAAAAGCTGAAGATGAGGATTTGAAAGAACAAGGAAAAAGAGGAAAAATAAGGGAGCTGTTGTTAAAGAAAGTTAATGAACAGTTATATAGTGAACAAAGAATAATTGATGCTCAGGTAATTTCCGAAATTGTGCATGAGGTGGCTAGGGAATATGATATTTAATAAAATAGTTATTCAAAATTTCCGTCAATATTATGGGAAGATTACATTGAATTTTGACCGTACTGATGGAAAAATAACACTTGTGATTGCTGAGAATGGTGTTGGAAAGACGACTTTACTCCAAGCATTCAGATTTTGCTTTTTTGGACAAAGTGCTAATGTGCTTAAACTACCAGCTCCGGAAAAATTGTTAAACCGAACTATCAGCTCAGAACTTACAGAAGGAGGATCTGCAACAGTTTCTGTAACTGTTTACTTTTCTGAAGGAAATAAAAAATATTATGCCACTAGGGAAATTGGTTTTATTAAACGTAAAGGGAAGGTTGGAGCAAAGAATAAAGAAAGCAATTTCGAATTGTGGGAGGATGGAGGAGCGACTGCTTATCATGAAATCGATAAGTCGCAGGCTCGTGTTAGAATACAGGAAATGATGCCATTAGGATTGGCACATATCTATATGTTTGATGGAGAGCGAGTAGAACAGCCAATAAATTCAAAAGAATTTCAAAATTCATTAAAAGAATCAATTACTGGCGTCGTTGGTTTAAATCGTTTGGAACGGGCACAGAAACTTTTAGGGGATAGCGAACATAAAAGTTCTATAATTGGGAAAATAAAAGCTAAGGAAAGACCAGCTTCAGAGGAGAGTAAGTATTATCTAGAACGCGAAAATGAGTTAAATGATTTAATTTCGGAGGACGAAAAGCAAAAGTCTGAGCACGAAAAATATATTGAACAGCTGTCGACTGATATTGAAGATAAAAGGAAGACGCAACGTAAAGCTAATGAGATTAAAGCGCTCATAAAAGATTTGGATTCTGTTGCGGGAAATATTGAGATACAGAACCAGAAGGTGAAAAATAGTCTGTCGAAGGAAAGCAAGGTAGCAAAAAAACTATATTATGAGATTGAGTTAGCTAAACATTTTCAATCATTTGTGGAGTTTAGAGATCGCGGAAAGGAATCAAAGGAAAAAAGTGTTTTCTTCGACGGCTTATACGAACGCGTCATAAAAGAAATATTTGAGCGGAAGATTTGTATTTGTGGTCGGCCGGTTGAAGATGGTTCTGAAATACATCGGCATCTTCAAGATTTGGTGGTTTTACCGAATGATAATTCCTTTCATGTATCAAATATACATACTTTATTAAGAAGAGCTAAGGAGGATGGAACTCAAAAATTTGATTTATTTGAGAGCTTTATCGAGAAAAGAATTGGATATCTTAATGAAATTAAAAGATTAGAAATTAAGCAAGAAGACATTGGAAAAAGTGTTGAAGAAAAGGAGAAGAAAAATAATAGAAAGAGTTTGCAAACGAATATAAATGTGTTGGAAAAAACTCTTGGAAACTATAAGGTAAAAGTAGAGCGCTATCGAACTGAAATTGAGAATTCAAGACAGGAAATTAGCAAAAATCGTAAAATTATGTTAAAGATGCAGAAGGATATGGACTATAATCAACGTGTTTTCAGTGCAGAAAGAGGTCTTCAAAATCTTCGGGATGAAGTGCAAGCTGAGTTCGCTACAAAGGAAAGCATTGCAATAAAATCCATCCAGGATAATTTGAAAACAGTTGTGGGAAATGTAATGGGTCCTGAGTATAAGGTGACTTTAACGTCGGAGTATAAATTGAGCCTATATCGCAAACAAACGATTGGTGAGGTAAATCAATGGACTGAAATAACCGATGTTCCTTCAACCGGTCAAACAGTGTTAGTTTATTTGTCATTTTTAAGTTCGCTGTTACAGACTATTCAAGAACATTCGGAATTTGATGGTGTTCAAAACGGAATAATTATGGATGCAGCCTTGTCGAACGTGGATGAACATTATATCGATCTGAGTAGTAAGGAAATATTAACAAAGTTCGATCAGTTAATTTTTTTGTCATTTAAACGTCAATTACGCAAGGAACTTTTTGATAATATTTCGAATGATGTTGGTCGTGCCTATCAGCTAAGTGTTGATGACAATGATAGAATCCAAGTTGATAGTATTAACTTGGCAGATCTTCGCGAATTTATTAATAGTTAGGAGACAATATTTTGGAAGATATGAAAAGCGCAGATATTACGATTAAGTATCATGCACAAGAGTACAATGAAGTTTATACTTTCTTTAGTGCAGAGGATGATTTAAGTATCGTCAAGATTCAAACAATGCTGGCATTACGCGGTCTTGAGCAGAAAAATAGAATTCCTTTGGTCACCGATGATGGAAGTGGAATTAGTCGGACGCTGTCACGAGTTTCTTATAATAAATGGGGTCCGGACTATGATGACGCCTTTGGTCTACTCACAATACTTGATAATCTAGATAAGCCATATGATCAAGTGTTGAATCATATGGCCTTTGCTAATAATAAGAATGGTGAAAAATATGCAACACTACCGAACGTGTCAACTTTCTATGAGTATATGTTAGGCGGAATTGAAAGTTGTTATCAAGATATAGCTAAGTATGGCATTCATGATAAAAGGCAAATATTGGATAGCATGAATGAGTACTTCCAGGATAATGAGGACTTCATAGCTCAGATGAGATAAGTGAGATTGTGATGCTCTGTAGGTAATAAATGAGTTCACTAAAAGATGCCATTGTCATATCGACAGTGGCATCTTTTAGTGAACTCATTGGTATACCCAGTAATTAGTTGATTATTAATAACTCAGAAACGTTCCCACGTCCCTTTGAGCGAGCTGAAATCATTCTAGCGGCTTGAATGCGCTGAATATCAAAATCAGCATATAGATCATCAAAGAAGTTATCGTTTGGATCACTTTGATGCGGATCGGAATTGCTTAAAGCAAAGTGTGCGCCTGATTGCGTAATCTCTTTAGTAAAGGTAGCCAACTCTATTTGAGAATCGTCATTAAAGCTTGATTTTGCATAACTAGTAAAGCTGGCGGAATCACTAAGTGGCCTATAAGGGGGATCAAAGTAAAAGAAGGTTTTAGGACCAGCAAAACGTTGCGTGTCACGGTAGTCTCCAAGTAGAATTTCAGTATTTTGTAGGAGGTTTGAGAACTTGGATAGATTATCAACATCAAAAAGATTGAGCTGTTTTCGATGACCAAAAGGAACGTTGAAAGTGCCCTTTGAATTGACCCGATAAAGACCATTAAAATCAGCTTTATTGAGAAAAATAAAACGGATTGCTTGTTCGATATTTTGCTCGGAACCGAGCTCACTAGAACTATCTTGGGCTAAAAGAAGTGAGTGATTAAAGTCTTCTCGAATTTGGTAGAAGTAGGCTTTCTTCTCGGCTAAGTCATGCTCTTCGGATAAGATATTGTACGCATCTTGAATCTGGTCTAAGCCATTTATTAATGGCTGAAGATTGTCTCGCACTTGAATATATAAGTTAATTAGTTCTGGATTAATGTCCATAATGACTTGCTTCTTAAATCGATACTTAGTTGCTAGGTAGAGAAAAAGTGAGGCGCCACCAGCAAAGGGCTCTACGTAGGTGTCAATGTCAGCTAAATTAAATTTTTGACTGACCATCTCCTCGATTAGGGGCGCTAATCTTTTCTTACCACCGGCCCATTTGATGATGGGAGATATCTCGGTTAACTCTGAGTTTGTTGCACACATTTAAAATAGGGCTCCTTCTTCATTGTGGATACGTCGCTTAGCGATCTCTAGGTATTCCGGTAACAAATCAATTCCGATACAGTGTCGATTAAGTAATTGGCAGGCAACAGCTGTGGTTCCGCTACCGACAAATGGATCAAGTACTAGCATTTCTTCGGTAGTTGAGGCTTCAATTATTCTGGTGATAATTGCAAGTGGTTTTTGCGTTGGGTGGCGTCCAAATTTGCGCTCTGATTGTTTAATAACAGGTGTTGACCATACATCTTTCATCTGTTTGCCGTGATTGTACTCACGCATCAAGTCATAATTGTAATAGTGCTTCTGCTTAGCAAACTTTCTGGCCCAGATGATTGTCTCAGTAGAATGGGTAAACATTCGACAGCTAAGGTTCGGTGGCGGATTTAATTTCTGCCAAGTGATATTGTTCAGAATACGATAATCATGTTGCTTCATCAAGTAACCAACCTCATAGATGTTGTGTAAACTACCAAATACCCAGATGGTACCATGAGGCTTTAGGATACGCCTAGATTCCTTCAAGAACAAATCGTTAAAAATTTCAGAGGTTGCATATTTGTCATTAACTTGATCCCAAGCACCCTTATCTACGCTAACTTTCTTTCCCCCACGATTTGAAAATCCACCATTGGAAAGAAAGTATGGTGGATCGGCAACAATGACATCAATGCTATTATCTGCCATTTTTTGCATGAGTTGAAGCGAATCACCTTGGTATAAGCGAATTAGGCTATTTTGATAGAATGGTTGTCTCACGAGCCACCTCAGAATATTTATTTTAGATATTAAGAATAAGTATAAGGTGTCGAGTGAATGGTGTCGTGAGAACGTATGTTTGAATTTTATTTTACCAAAAAAAGCATGACTTTGAAAGACATGCTTTTTGGCACTAATTTGAGTAAGAGATATGTTTATATACATTGCCGGTATAATTTGAATAACTGGTGGTCTAGAGCTTAGCATGTTTAAATATGGTTTATAGGCCAAACCACCAATAATCGTAGTTATCGAAAAATATTTTGATACCATCGCTTCGTAAACTATCAAAGTAGTCTTGATATCTTTGCTCATTTGAAATGTTGACGTTTGCCTTTTTTGCCCCGTGTAACCACCAGGAAGAATTGAAGAGCGCTGAAAATTCAACGCTTGGTTTAGGTTCGCCATTTTTTATATAATTATTGAGCATACTTTGATAGATTCTACGTTTGTTTACAAAGCCTAAAACTTTTTCATCAGCTGACCCTGTGTGTGATTGCCATTTCTTCTCGACTATGAAAACAGTGTTTCTTTCTTCGTTGAAGAAGGCTTCATCCGGTTCCCAGTTTTTATGATCTTTATTTTCAATTCCATAAGTTTCAGACAAGACATTGTAAAATTGTTTCTTTTTTGAAATGATGCCAATTCGTTTTGTGCCATTGATTCGGTAAAGATCAAAGCTTAGTAATTTGGATTTATTTTTATTATTATTTTTAAAGATGTGGGGCTTTAAGAAATATTTATTGCTAAGTTCCTTGTTAATTCGGAAGGCAAGGTCAGTTTGCTTTTCAAATTTCAAACCTGTCTGATTGGTGTGTGCACCACCTGTTCCTCCAGTTTTCATAATCTTCCATCTCCTTATCTTCAGTATAGTATACACTTACCATATAAAACCCAACAATTAGTTTCCGTTGTAATTTAGTATGTATGTGTTACGAAATAACTATCTCACTGTGATTTTTGGATTATACTGTATAGAAAGTTAAAGATCTGAAGATGAAAGGGAGTTTATATGGCACGTGGAACGAATAAAGCAAATAAAAATGATGTGTGGCAAAGGATATTCGATACGATTGGTAATGAAATTACAGAGTCCGTTGATGAAAAAGGGTATTTTGATATCACTGCTCCAGAACTAAAGGATTTTAGTAACCAGATAAATGGTCCAGATGTCCGTAACCTGGCTAAGTTTGACCGTTCTTACAGCTTACCAACACCGTTTAAAGCAGGTGTACAGGATATTAAACATTACATCAACATTATGCCGTTAGGGTATGTTGATGGGATTTATACGTATCGCTTGGGAAGATTCAATGCTTATGCCAATTTGGCGATTGATGAGACTAAACAGCCAGAGCTGATTCGCTTTCCAGATATTCAGACCATTTCGCCGGATACCATTCCATCAGAGAATACCTATATTGACGCGGCCTTCTCCAGCGGAATGCTAAACAAGGCATTGGATGATGGTGGTAGCCAGTTCTTGCCCGTACTGCATGGACGGATGGGGTCTGGTCCGATGGAGTTTAATATTGGGGTTGATCGGCCACAGAAATTAACTGTGAACGGTGCGCAAATTGAGATTGACGCAACCTTTGAGAACAATCAGTCAATTGTTATTATTGAAGCCAAAGCTGTACCAGAAGCCGATTTCTTAGTTCGCCAGCTCTACTATCCTTATTATGTGATTCATCACCGAGGAGTCACAAAGCCTGTACGTCCGGCGTTCTTATCCTTACTTGGTGGAAATTACTACTTTAATGAGTACGAGTTTACCGATCCCCATAACTACTCGACCATTCAGATGGTTAGGCAGAGGTCGTTTAGATTCTTGGATAATTCACCAATTACTGAGAAAAAAGTTGTTGATATTTATAAGACCAGCAAAGTTGTTACTGAACCTGTTGAAATTGTCTTCCCACAAGCCAATTCGTACATTAAGTTGGTCAAGACGCTCAGTCTACTAAATGATGCTTATCACGATGATGATATTGATAGTCAAGGCTTACACAAACAAGATATTGCTAGTGTCTTTGGCTACGCAGAACGCCAAGGAGACTACTACGGTAATTTAGTTTGGTATTTGGGGCTATGTACAAAGGTGAAAAACACTTATGTCATTAATCATAGTGGGCGGAAGTTATTACGGGAACTAGATACGAATGAAGGGAAACTGTCGTTGATTGGGCTGCTATTGCAACATCAGCCTTTCCGGATTATCTTCAAGTTTTTCCTCGATAATCCTAAGAAAAGAACGGTTGCACTCTCGTTAGACGACAAGCTTGAATTGGCAAACAAAGTCAAACCGTATTTAAACACCGATTACAATGAGTCGACGATGAAGCGCAGAATTGAGAGTACCGCTGCGTTAGTTCATTCCGTTATTTTTGATGCAATTGACGATGAGTAGTCCAATCCATGCTAAACTAAACCCAGAGAGCAGAAAGAGAACGCAAACCAACTAACAACTTATTTGGAGGCGTTTCAAATGAATCTAGAAGATATCAAGATCATTACTAACATCGGCGCGGGGACCATGGGGCACGCCACGGCGCTACAATTTGCCATGAAGGGGTATCCCGTTCGCTTGCTGGACACCAGTGATACCGCGCTTGAACAGGGATTGACCGCCATCAAGCATGACCTTGCCACCTTCCGTGAGGCCGGTCTACTACACGAAGACGACGCGACCATCCTGGACCGCATCACGCCCACGACAGACTACGCCGCTGCCCTGGCCGACACCGATTTCGTAATTGAATCCATCATCGAGGACCTCGACGTCAAGAAGCAGGTCTGGCAACGCGTTGAGTCCCTGGTCAGCGAGGGGACCATTCTGGCGACCAACACGTCTGGACTCAGTCCGACCGCCATTCAGTCGGTCCTGCAGCACCCGAACCGCTTTGTCGTGGCCCACTTCTGGAACCCCGCACAGTTGATGCCGTTGGTTGAAGTCGTGCCCGGCAAGCAGACCGACCAAGCTACGGTCGACCTGACGGCGGCGCTGATGAACCACATTGACAAGCACGCCGTTAGCCTGAAGCGCGAGTCACTAGGCTTTGTCGGCAACCGCATCCAGCTGGCCGTCATGCGGGAAGCCCTGCACATCATCGACGCCGGCATCGCCTCACCCGCGGCCGTCGATGATATTATCAAGTACAGCCTGGGCCGTCGCTGGAGCCTAGTCGGGCCCGTTGCCAGCGCCGACCTGGGTGGCCTAGATATCTTCGACAACATCAGCAAGTACCTCTACGCTGACCTCGGCGCGACGCAGGGCGAAGACCCCGCGTTGGCGAAAAAGGTGGCCGACCATGACCTCGGTCTCAAGACCGGCCACGGGTTCTTTGACTGGGACGGGGATGCCGGCGCTGAAATTGTGGCGCAGCGGGATCGCGATTTGCTAAAGCTATTGAAACAGGATCAGGACAAGTAAATTGAACGTGAAGACGGTCACCCCATAGCGAGGTGGCCGTCTTTTTTGGCTATTTTTTCAAATCCTTCAAACGTTGAAATTCTTTTTCGCCCAACAGATGGTGGAGCGCCTGATCCTTGGGCTGGTGTTCCTTGCGGCCGAGCGCGTAGAACAGTAGGCCCAGGCCAATCCAGACCGCCAGCATGATGTATTCTGTCGGCCAGGCCAGCGCGACTGGTGATTTGGGATAGAGGGTCGCTACCGCAATCGTGACCGCCAACAGGCCACCCAGCAGGCTGGGCCATAGGCGTTTCAGCCGGAAACCACCATTGATCGTCGGGTAAGTCCGGCGAATCCGCCAGAGGGCGACCGCCGTGATTGCCCAGGCCATGGCCACGAAGAAGCCACCGAGGTCTAGGAAGTAGGTCATCGCGCCCTTACCCAGCCAGCCGAAGCCGACCGCAAAGACCAGAACCAACACCGTCGCGTTGACCGGCGTATTGTGTTTTTCATTAATTTCGGCAAACTTGGGTGGCAACAGGCCTGCTCGCGCCAACGACAAAATCAACCGAGGTGCCGCCGTGAACAGGCCGATGAAACTGGTCAGCAGGCCCAGAAAGGCAATCAGGTAGGCCGCCGTTCCCAACAGCGGGAAGCCTGCTTCGGTAAATGCCGTGATGGAGCCCATGCTGAAGGTCGCCGTCTTTTGCCACGGGTAGACCCACGCGCTGGCCAGCAACACGATGATGTAGTAGCTGGCCGCTAGCAGGATGGCGCCGACCACGGCCTTCCCAATTTTCCGCGGCGGCATTGCCGCTTCCTCAGCCAGAATGGTCACGACCTCCCACCCGGTCAAAAAGGTCATGGCTGGCAGGACGAACCGCACCACGTTGGCCAGCGGATCACTCCCAGTAGCGAAGGCCGGCCAGAAGTTTTTCGGACTCCCTTGCGTAAAGCCGGTGACGACCAGCGCGCCACCCAAAATCACCAGGCCAATGAACAGGACCGCCTGGACGCCCGCTGTCAGCTTGGTGCCGCGGATATTTAACGCGAAAATGAAGAGGGTGAACGCCACCCCAATCGCCAGTTCCATCAACGAAACGTGGGCCCCGGCAATCGTGTAGCCCGGTCCCGTCGAAATTTTCGGCACCAGCGTCGCCAGTAACATGCTCGACGCCGTCACGTAGAAGGAGAGCGCGCTCAAATAGGCGCCCAGAATTGCCCAACCGGTCGCGAACCCCCAGCGTTTGCCAAAGGCCAGGTAGCTGTACACCACGGGTCCGCCACTCCGCGGAAAGATGGAGGAGAGCTCCGCAAAGGACAGTGAGGCCAGCACGGTGATGAACGTGGCCAGCATGAAGCCGAAGATTTCGCCCCCGGCGCCGTACTTATCGAAGAAAATCCCATTGGTATAGATCCAGCTACTGCCGATGACGCTGGACGCACCCAAAATCAGGAGGCGGGGAAACGAAATGTGACGGGACAAATTCTGCATAGTTATCGCTCGCTTTCATTGAACTAAATAATGGTTTCGGGTCGTATGTACTTGTGAAATTCCTTTAGTCATTCTACCTGATGATAGCGCTTACAACAACGGATATGGCTCGCTAATTTCACAAATAGGTTGCGGGGAGGTGCAAGCGTTGCGGGATTACAGCGCCAACGGCTGGTGAACGTCGCTGGGTTGGTAAAGGGTGCGACCAAACTATCTTTAATTCAAAAAAACATTTGGCGATTAATTACGGAGTTAACCTAAAAGGGGGCGACAGCCATGAAGGCACGGCCGAGTCAGCGCCAGAAGTTGGCAGAGTTAGGGAACATGGAGCGACACCCATTCAAGGGGATTTTTGAGCGGTACGGCATCAAGTCGGGGTACAAGGGGGAGGAGCCGACAATTTTACTGCGGCAGGTGCGGTTGATTCCGACCGAGCAATTATTGACGGACCATCTCTGGTTCAACCTGACCAAGGGCTTCCAACGCTTGGGTCAGCTCGAACGGGGCGATGTAATCCACTTTAATGGTCGAGTGAACAGTTATGTCAAAGGCTATCGGGGCCATCAGCTGAATCTGTTCAGCGAGCTCTCCCTGGACTATCAACTCAGCTGGCCGACCAAGGTGTGTCGCCCCGAAGATAGTCCCGCGCGGCCGCCGTTGCCCACGGAGCGGTGGCAACTCATCACCTTGATTCAAACGCAAAATCAGAATCTGCCGCGTAATTAACCACGTGTTTCGGCAAATGAATTGCGTCCGACCGGCATTTCCACTAAAGTAGAGCCAACGAAGATGACTTGAAATGGAGGAATGAGGATGCCAACAGGTTTGCGATTCGATGAGACTCAGGGCCAATCGGCGACAGCGACGATTGGTGCCGAAAAGGTGGCCTACCGGGCGTTCATGGATATTAATTACGTGAGGATGCCGGTCGACCCGATTCAACAGCTGAACGTGTTTGTGCCGGAGGCCTACTTCCATGGTGGCACGGTCAACGGCTATCAGCGGGTGACGGCGCCAATTTTTATGCCAAATACCGTGGGGGGCTATTTACCCGGGCCGCGTGATTTTCCGGGGAATCCGGATGCCTTTAGCCGCGGTGACACGATTGTGCAGGCCTTACAACGGGGCTACGTCGTGGTTTCAGCGGGCTTGCGCGGCCGCACGTCGACCGATGGCCAAGGCCAGAATACAGGGAAGGCCCCAGCATTTATTGTGGACATGAAGGCCGCCGTGCGTTACGTGAAATTCAATGCCGGTTGGTTACCGGGCAACCCCGAACGTATCATCACCAACGGCACCAGCGCGGGCGGCGCCACGTCAGCGTTGATGGGCGCTAGTGGCAACGCCGATTTCTTTGAAACACGCCTACAGGAGTTGGGCGCCGCTCCCGCAACCGACGACATCTTTGCCGTCTCGGCCTACTGCCCGATTCACAACCTGGAGCACGCCGATGCCGCCTACGAATGGCAATTTAAGGGGATCAATCAATGGCACCGTCAGAGAGTTCGGGTCGAAGCCGGTCGGAAAATTTGTACGCCGGTTCACGGCCAGCTGACCCCCAACGAGCAACGCCTATCGCCGGAGTTAAGTGCGGCCTTTCCGGCGTATCTGAATCGTTTGGCGTTGACGGATCAGGTGGGAAACCCACTGACATTAGACGCAGCAGGTGAGGGCAGCTTTAAAACGCAAATCATTCACGTGCTGACGGCCTCCGCTCAGCGCGCATTAGATGCCGGGCAAGATGTGACCAAGTATGCCGGCGCCATCGTCAAAGGCCACACGGTCACACGGATCGACTGGCCCCAGTACCTGCGCGCCATTACCCGAATGAAGAGCGTGCCCGCCTTTGACGCGTTGGCGGTGAACAATCCTGAAAATGACCTCTTCGGCAGTCGCTTGACGCCTGCCCGCCACTTCACGGCGTTTGCCCAACAGCACACGACGGTGCCGGCGCAGTTGGCCGATGCCGACCTGGTAGCTGCGGTTAATCCGTTGACCTATCTATTGAAGAAACAGTCGCAGGTCGCCCCGCACTGGCGGATTCGCCACGGCGCCGCTGACCGGGATACCTCGTTTGCCATTCCGATGATTCTGGCGACGAAGCTTCGTAACCGGGGGTATGACGTCGATTTCGCCATGCCGTGGGCCACGCCGCACAGCGGGGATTATGACCTACCCGAGTTGTTTGATTGGATTGATCAGTTGTGTCAGTAAAAAAATAATTCAGCGCCAGCATTCGCGTGCTAGCGCTGTTTTTGCGTTCCGTTTTATAAAAAGTAAGCAAAAAAGCTTGCTAAAATATACCTAAGGGGGTATATTGAGTCTCGTTGTTAATTAACCAACGTTTTAGAAGCCTTGATGATGAAATTAATGATTAGAACGCTGGCTAATTAATAGATGAATGCCTATTGGGGTATATAACCAGGAGGAACTTAATATGATTAAAGAAATCCACGATGATAATTTTGAAAATGAAACCAATACCGGCGTCACCGTTGTCGACTTCCGGGCCGACTGGTGTCCACCTTGTAAGATGATGGACCCAATTTTGAAAAGCTTGTCGACCAGCGAAGAATTTGGTGAACGGGTGACCTTCACGTCGATCAATGTGGACCATGACCAGGAAACTGCCAGTCGATTCAACGTTCAGGGGATTCCAACTTTCCTGATCAAGAAGGATGGCCAGGTGATCAATCGCCTGGTGGGTGCTCGGCCCAAGCCGTTGTTTGCTGCAGAATTGAAGAAAGCGTTAGGTGCTTAGATGACTCAAAAATTTGATTATATTGTTTTAGGTAGTGGCCCAGCTGCGTACGGTCTCGTGACCGCGTTGAAGGAAGCCCACAGTTCTCAGACCGTGCTGATTGTGGATAACGACTTGTTTGGCGGGACCTGCCCCAATTACGGTTGCGAACCCAAGATTTTCCTAGAGGGTGCCGTGCGGTCCGTCCTGATCTCCCAACAGCTTCAGCAACGAGGCATTCAGACGGCGGCTAAAATCGATTGGCCCACACTGATGGCAACGAAGAAGGCTACCTTTGCGCCATACCCAGCGAATGCACAGGCGGCGTTTGATTCGGAAACGGTCTCCACGCGTCAGGGTACGGCCAGCTTTGTCGATGCCCACACCGTGGCAGTCAACGATGAACAATTTACGGCGGATAAAATCGTGATTGCGACTGGGGTAACGGCTAATCAATTACCGATTCCGGGTAAGGAACTCACCCACAACAGCAATGATGTGTTGGACCTGGCCGAGTTGCCGCAGCGCGTCCTCTTCATTGGTGGGGGTTACGTTAGCATGGAATTGGCCACGGTGCTGAGCGCAGCGGGTGCCAGCGTGGAAATCGTTGAGCACGCACCCCATGCTTTAGGCGCGTTCTACCAACCACACGTGAACGTGGTGGTCAAGCAAATGCAGGCGCGGGGGATTAAATTCCACTTTGGCCAATCCGTTAACGCAGTGACGCAGACCGGAACGGACTTTAGCGTAACGACCGCGGAAGGCGACAGCTACTCGGCCGACTACGTGATTGACGCGACCGGGCGTCGTCCGAACATTGCTAAATTAAATCTGGCAGCGGCGGGTGTCGAGACCAATCGGCAGGGCATCATCGTGGATGACCATTTGGCAACCAACGTGGCTGGCATTTACGCAGCCGGCGATGTGGTGGCTAAGTCACCCGTAGTTGCGCCGAAGCTCACGCCGGTTGCCCAGTTCGAGGGTGCCTATTTAACCGCGACTGACGACGAACCCATCCACTACCCGGTCACGGGCACGGGGTCCTTTACCTTTCCACAAGTGGCACAAGTCGGGGTTCCAGTGGCCGAAGCGACCGCAGATAGCCGATACCATTTGAAGAAAATGGGCTTGTCCCCAGACTTTGCCTATGCGGGGACCAATGATCAAGACGCCGAACTGATTGGGGTCTTTGACCACGACCAACGACTAGTGGGCGCGGCCGAGGTCAGTCAAACGGCCACGGACGACATGAACCAGTTGGTGAGCGTCATCGGCTTGGGCTTGACTGCCAAGGATTTCCAGCAGAAGCAGATTCTGATTTTTCCAACGTTAGGTACGAAGTTGAAAGAATTTTTAGCTTAGTTTGATGGAACCTGGAGGGAGACTTCTGGGTTCCTTTTTTGTTGGGAATGAGTGGAAAATACGATTGTTGAAAGAGTCTCTCGAATTCGCAATCCCAAGTCCGGCAGCTTCTGAAACGTGCGTCCGTGGGCAGCTGGTTGCGCTTAACCCCACTAAGCAAACGACCCAGACCCGGGGTCATTCACTTAGTGACGTTAATGCTCGCCAGCTAAGCGCCCGCATTTTCAATCCTGAGTCTGGCGGCTTCCGAAACGTGCTACGCTAGCCAGGTCCCTGCGCTTAGAAAGACCTGCGACTCCTGCCCAACGTTGTCGAACAGAAGCCCCAGGTCTCCCTAATGCTCAAGTGCAGTTGGTCTCCCGCATTTTCAATCCCAAGTCCGACAGCCTCTGAAACGTGCGTCCGTGGGCAGCTGGTTGTGCTTAACCCCACTAAGCAAACGACCCAAGCCCGGGGTCATTCACTTAGTGACGTTAATGCTCACCAGCTAAGCGCCCGCATTTTCAATCCCAAGTCTGGCAGTTTCTGAAACGTGCTACGCTAGCCAGGTCCTTGCGCTTAGAAAGACCTGTGACTCCTGCCCGACGTTGTCGAACAGAAGCCCCAGGTCTCCCTAATGCTCAGAACCTAAACGGCTAGCTCCGCACTCTGTTTGTAATCCCAAACAACCTACCCCCAGCGAATTGGTTTACTTTCCGTTCAAACTCCGTTACAGTCGAGGCAATCACAACGGAAGGGTGACAATCATGCAAAGACTCTACGGCTGTGTCCCCCTGTTAAATGCGGTGGGGAGCTTGATGTTTCTTCTGATTATTTCGCTTCAGCCATCCACCATGAGTAGTTTTGGCGTCGACTTTGACTGGGGCGAGGCCAATGTTGTCATGGTGGCGATGATGCTCCTGATTATTGCGGCGACGGCCTTTGCGAAACAGCGGCAGGCCAAGCGCATTGGTCTGGTAATCAATGCCGTCCTGATTGTTGGCATGACCTTGGCGCTGTGGCACGCTCAGGTGCCGGCACTCATCAGCGATTACCTGTGGCTATGGGCCTTGATTATGATCTTTAACCTGGCCTTGATTGGTTGGGGCTGGCTAAAGTTAACGGCCAAAAAGAAATAACCCAGAGAAATCGTCACTGATTTCTCCGGGTTATTTTTTTACGGTCAATTAGGTTTTTAGATAATAATACCGTTACAATGATCGACTTCGTGTTGAATAATTTGCGCCACGAAACCGGTGAAGGTCTGGTGCTGTTTCTGGTAGGCCTGATTAAGGAAGTCAACTTCAATTGTCTTAAACCGTTTTGTTGGCCGTTCGCCGGTCAGCGAGAGGCACCCCTCACTGGTTTGAAAGGGACCAGCCTGCTTGGTGATGACCGGATTGATCATGGCGACGGGCAGAATGCCCATGTCGACCACGATGATCCGCAGGTTAACGCCAATCATGTTGGCGGCCATCCCCACGCAGTTTTCGCTGTTGGCCTTGAGGGTGTCGAGTAAGTCGGTAACGGTTGCGGCGTCGGCCTTAGTGGCGGGCCGGCTCTTTTGTGCTAAACGGGTTTGGTCGTGAACAACGGGTCTAATCATGGGAAGCCTCCAAAAGTTGTTTGAGTTTCATGGTCGTGTTGTAGTTGCGGGTACTGGTCTGCTGGTAAAGCGGTGTGCCCATAATTTTTGAATAGAAGGAGCGGCTAAAGTGGCGCTTGAGCGTCGACGTCCAGAAAATCACGTTGGGCGTGACCAGCACCTGGTCGTAGTCCGCGGTGACGTGGTCGACCAGCCAGGCGTCATTGGCACTGGCGTAGTCATTTAGCTTGAAAAGCGCGTTGTGCCGAAGCTGGTCGTCAGCGCCCCACCACGCGGGTGCTTGGGCGAGGTCGATGAGAAATTCTGGCTGGGCTAACAGGCGAAACGGTAGGGGAAAGTCAAAATGACTGGTGAGCACGTGCTGGATAGCCATTTCGCAGTCGACTTGCGGCCGGTCGCTAGTGACCAACAGGTTGCCGCTATTGATATATGAGCGCACGTGGGTAAAGCCAGCGGCCGTCAGGTAATCACGCAGGTCCGCCATTGGCACGCGGTGCTTGCCACCAACGTTGATGCCACGCAGGAGGAGTAGGTAGTCCATGGGGTCAGTCCTTTCTAAACGTTAAAGTCGTTTTTATTATAGCATGGTCATTTGGTAAAGTAGTGAATGAAATATTTAACGGTCGAATAGCTACGGGTACTGGTCTGCTGGTAAAATGGCGTCCCAATCAGTTGACGATAGAAGGACCGTTGAAAGCCACGTTGACCGTCGACGGTCCAGAAAATAAATTGCGGTGTGCAGACGACGTGGTCAACGGGCGTCAGCTGGTTCATCAGCCAGGCGTCCTGGTCGGGGACATAGGTGGTCAATTTGAATAGCAGCATGTGCTGGCGATTGCTGTGACCGTCCCACCACGCGGGTGCTTGAGCGCAGGTGCTAAGAAGCTCATCGCGGGTGAAGAGGCCAAAGGGTTGCGTGAAGTCTAAGTGTGTCGCTAACGTATCGGCCACCAACTGAGAACAGTCGGCTCGTGAGCGGGCACTCGTGAAGAAGGCATTGCCGCTATTGCGATAGGTCTGCACGTGTTGCAAGCCAGCGGTCGTGAGCCAGTCACGGAGGTCGGCCATTTTGACGGTGTGCCGGGTCCCGGCATTTACCGCCCGTAGAATGAGTAAGTTTTCCATGGAGTCACTCCTTAATTAGTGGATTGATTACGACTTAGATTAGTCGAAAGTGGCGACGTTTGCAACCGGTAGTCAATTACTTGTAGAAATGCTGATTTGAAGGACTAAATGATGTTCAGTGGCCCACCCACGCTTCAATTGTTACAAATTCAATTTCACCAGATTTTATCGCTTGAAAAACCGCCCAGAAGCGTATAATTAAGGGCATAGAGACGGGCCAGACCCACTCTTATTCGGGGAGGATTTACACATGAAAAAGATGATGCTGGCGGTTGCGACCGCCGTCACGCTGTTGGCTGTCGGGGGCGTGTCACTGGGGACACCGGTGGCGGCGCAGGCGAAAACTAAGACAACTTTGAAAGCGGTGCCGCAACGTTACCGGCATACGTGGTACCACTATGAACATGGCAAGATGGACACGCTGACGTTTAGTACCAAGCGAATCTCTGGCCTGACGTATTACGATGGGCAGGCGGCCAAGTACGTGGCGCACATTCACCATCACAAGTTAAGCGCGAAGAAATTTAAGAAACACTATTCCTGGAGTACGGTCACAAACAAAACCGCGCACCAAGCCCAATGGATCAACGTTCGTGGCTGGAATCAGATCATGGGGGATGGCGATTACTACAAAGTGATGACCAAGACCTATCATGGCAAAAAAATCAGCGTCCTGAGTCAGGCTGGCGGTGCCGGCATCTGGACCAGCGCACACTACTACCGGACGAAGCAGCTCGCCAAGCAACGGGGACCACGGTACTTTAGCAACGAAGTTTACTATCCCATGAATGTTTAACTGCAAGAACTAGCGGGGCGTCAAGGTCTGACCAATCAATCCTGTGTCTAGTGTTAGGACAACTATAGGAGGGATTTTCATGCGTATCAACGTGTTACAGCATGCGGTCGACGAGGGCCCCGGCGCCATTACGAGTTGGGCCAACGCCAACCGTCATGAACTTTATACTTATCATCCGGCCACGTATGGCAAATTACCGACCGCGGCGGAAACGGATCTGCTGGTGATTCTAGGCGGACCGATGAGTCCTAACGACAATCAACCGTGGATCAAGGCAGAACGCGCATTGATCCAAGAACTGTTAGCCGCGCACAAGCCAATCTTCGGCGTGTGTTTCGGTGCCCAACAGATTACGAAATTGCTGGGTTACCCGGTTAAAAAGGCCCCGGCTAAGGAAGTGGGCTGGGCCCCGGTCACGCGGCAGAGCACGGCGATTGCGGGGATTCCCGCCAGCCTGGAAGTCTTACACTGGCACGAGGAGATGTTTGAGATTCCCCAGGGCGCCCAGCTGTTATTCTCCAGTCAGCATCTGCGAAATCAGGGATTCTTGCTAGGCGACAACGTGATTGGTCTACAGTTTCACATCGAACCGCAGCCCAACAATGTGCGCGAAATGGTGGTCAACGACGGCGATTACGCGGCGGGATCCGTCTTGCAGCAGACGCCCCAAGAAATCCTCGACCACGATGAATCCGTTGAGACTGAGGCGTTGACCTTCCGTTTGCTAGATTTTATTAGTAAGCACGTTTCGGCTGATGACAATGGTCAGCTAACCTAAAGATAAATGTGTGAGCACCCGCTACCGATTGTTTTGTCGGCGCGGGTGTTTTTGGTTTCTGACGGGTTAGAGGACAGTTTGTAAGATAGCGAGGGTGAGTCCTTGTCGAGTTCTTATGAAAGCGTTATCATAATCATATAGACAAACGTCAATATGAGTTTTGAACTAACATAGATATTAAATATTCAGTGACTTGATGTAGAAATTACCGGTTTATGTCAGTGACCAAAGGTGGGCCAAGTTGGCCAGCTATGTCGGCGGTATTGGCTGAGGTCCTTTCTCAGCCTAGAGCGCGGGATGACCTTGGAAACTCGTGAACCTCAGCGAGATTTCAAGGCAAGGCCCCAGACCGCTCCTCAGGCTGGAGCCGGTCCCCATAGCAGGCCAACTTGAGCCCACCGTCGGGAACGGGATGACTACGACCAGCAATTTTTAACATTTAGACGCACGAATAGGGAGGCGAGCAAATGGATGATGCAGCTTACGTGGCCGCGCTAAAGGCGATGGCCGACGAGAATCGCTTGAAAATTATCGGGTTATTGTCGCAGGGCACGCTCTGTGCGTGTGACATTTTGGACCACTTCGACTTTACCCAACCGACCCTGTCACACCACATGCGGGTACTAGCGGATGCGGGCATCGTGACCAGTTACAAAGAAGGTAAATGGAAGCATTACACGCTCAGCGAAGATTTTGCGGCGGCCTTTTTCCAACAGACCACGACGCTTCTGTCCAGCGACCAGCGCTGCGTTTGTGAACTGGAACCGGCAACGACTAAGGAAGGGTGAGTGCCATGGTAAACGTTCAAAATCAACTTGATTTAACCAAGTACCTCTTTTTCACGGGCAAGGGGGGCGTCGGCAAGACCACGATTGCGGCCAGCTCCGCCGTTCAGTTGGCAGACCAGGGCAAACGCGTGGCCCTGATCAGTACCGATCCCGCCAGTAATCTCCAGGACATCTTCCCCGGTGAGCTGACCAATCATCTTCAGCCGGTGGCGACCGTGCCCAACCTGGACGTGGCCAACTTCAATCCGACCGAAGCCGCCGCGGCGTACCGAGAAAGCGTGATTGGTCCGTACCGGAATGTCTTACCGGAAGCGGCACTGACCAACATGGCCGAACAGCTCTCCGGGTCCTGCACGGTCGAGGTGGCCGCCTTCAATGAGTTTGCGAATATGTTGACGAATCAAACCGTTAACGAAACCTATGATTACGTGTTCTTTGATACCGCGCCGACCGGCCACACGTTGCGAATGCTGCAGCTGCCCGCCGCTTGGAGCCAGTACCTCGACGAGAATAAATTGGGCACGAGTTGCCTGGGCCAATTGTCCGGGCTAGGCGAGGAGAAGGAACGCTACCACCAGGCCACCCAGGTGTTGGCGGATGGGCAACAGACGACGCTGATCCTAGTGGCGCGGCCACAACGGGCGACGCTTCAGGAGGCCAGTCGAACGGTCACGGAGCTGGCCAAACTGGGCATCACGCATCACCAACTGGTGATCAATGGCGTCTTGCCCGCCGACCAGCAGGCCGCGGCGCCAGAGCTTTATCAGCAACAACAGGCCGACCTGGCAGCGATTCCGTTTAATATTTTACCCGTTGCTTGGCAGGTGCCCCTGCGCGCCTACAACGTAAGTGGCGTGCCCCAATTGCGTCAGTTACTGGCGGATGAACAGCCAAAATTGACCCAGGAAGCGCCACCGGCAACCGATTATCCGGGACTGGACCGCGTTGTGCAAGCGCTACAGAATCAGCGCATCATTTTCACCATGGGTAAGGGCGGCGTGGGTAAAACGACCATCGCCGTTCAGGTGGCCCAACAGCTGGCCCGCCAAGGCAAACGCGTGCATTTGACCACGACCGACCCCGCGGATCACCTGAGCTGGTTTCAGTTAGACCCGGCCATTCAGGTCAGCCACATCGATGAGCAACAGGTGCTCAAGGACTACCAGGAAACCGTGATTGCCCAAGCCAAACAGGACATGGGCAGTGAGGACGTCGACTACGTGATGGAAGACTTGAAGTCGCCATGTACCCAAGAAATCGCAACGTTCGAGGCCTTTGCCAAAATTGTGGACGAAGACGACAGCGACGTGCTGGTCATCGACACCGCGCCAACCGGGCACACACTGCTCCTGTTGTCATCGACGGAGAGCTATGCGGCCGAGGTCAAACGCACGACCGGGGCCGTTCCCGCCGCAGTCACGCGGTTGTTGCCGCGGCTACAGGACCCGAAGCAGACGGAAACCATCATGGTGACCTTGCCAGAAGCCACACCGGTGTACGAAACACTCCGGCTACAACGGGACCTAGACCGCGCGAAGATTGCCCACACGTGGTGGGTCGTCAATCAGAGCTTGCTCGGAACCAACGGTCAATTGAGCCCGTTTCTCCAAGTCCGGGCCCAAAATGAGCAACCCTGGATCGACCGGGTTGCCACGGCCGCGGCTGACCACTTTGCGGTGGTTGGTGTGCAAGCCAATTTTGAAACGCAGCGACTCCAACCAGTGAAAAGTTAGGAGATAAGCGAAATGAAAAAAATCAATATCTATGAAGAAGCGCTTTGCTGTCCGACAGGGGTTTGTGGCCCTAGCGTCAATCCGGACTTAATTCGGCTGACTGCGCAGACCAAGTTGATCAATCACAGCGATAACGTTCGGGTCTTGCGGCGGAATTTAGCCCAGAATCCACAGGCGTTCGTGCGAGAAAAGCAGGTTGCCAAGTTGATTGCGGACTACGGGATTGAAGTCTTGCCCGTGACCATCGTGGGCGAGAAAGTCATGAAGCTGGGCGGCTACCCGACGACGGCGGAGATGGAAGACTATAGTGGCCTGACACTGCGGGATGCGGTTCATTAAGTTAGCTGATTTTAGACGGGTGGTCGACGATGAAAGTTGACCACTTTTTTTGCTGCCCACAATTAGCTAAATCGCTAGGGAAACACGGGATGGCCGTCAGAGTGGCCTCTCAAGATGATAGAATTCCCTCAGAGTTATTGACAAAAGCCAGAGGTGAGTATATACTCACTTTATTGAGTAAGTGATTAATCACTCACCTAACATAAAATTTGTTTTGGGAGGCATTATTATGGCACAAGCAATGATTGATTTAGCCCATTTAGCCAAGAAATTCGGTGACCAGACCGTCTTGAAGGATATTAATTTAACCGTTAACGCTGGCGAAATCGTCGGGTTGATTGGGCCATCCGGGGCTGGGAAGTCGACGGTCATCAAGGTGGCCTTGGGGATGGAAGTTGCTAACGGCGGGTCCGCCAAAGTTTTTGACACCGTCATGCCCGACCGAAAGTTGCTTGGTCGGATTGGGTACATGGCCCAAACGGATGCGTTGTACGACGACCTGTCCGGGGAAGAGAATTTAAAATTCTTCGGCGTGATGAAGGGCATTGCAAAGGCCAGTATGGCCGCAGAGATTGCCCATGCCGCTGGCGTTGTTGATTTGACAGCTGACCTGAAGAAGCGCGTCGCTGGTTACTCCGGGGGGATGAAGCGGCGGTTGTCGTTAGCCATCGCGCTGCTGGGGAATCCGGAACTCTTAATTTTAGATGAACCCACGGTCGGCATCGATCCGGCTCTCCGGCGTCAAATTTGGGCAGAGCTGGGGAAGATTCGTGATGCGGGGCGGGCCATTCTGATTACGACCCACGTGATGGACGAAGCAGAGCTGACCGACCGCGTGGCCCTGTTGCTAGGCGGCAAGGTCATGGCATTTGATAAGCCCGCAGCATTGAAGCAACAGTACGGCGCGGACACGATTGAGGACGTTTTCTTAAAGGCGGAGGGTGTTGAATAATGAGAACAATTGCGATTATGAATCGGGTGCTGAAGGAACTCATCCGCGATAAGCGAACGTTAGCGTTAATGTTTGTCGCCCCCATTTTGATCATGTTGCTAATGAGTGTGATCTTTAACACGAACTCAACCACGGACGTGAACGTGGGAACCGTCGCCGTCACTCGGAAATTAAATCAGGAAATGGGCGACATCAAGCACGTTGACGTGAAGACCTACGACACCAAGGCGGATGCTAAACAGGCGTTGCAGGATGAAAAAATTGATGCCATCATCAAGAAGACTGGTAATAACTACGAGCTGACCTATGCCAACACCGACTCTAGCAAGACGGCTGCCGTTAAAATGTCGTTTAAGAATGCCGTGACCGCTACCAGCATTGACCAATTAAAGTCAGCGCTGAAGAAGAGCACGACCGGGATGGCCAAGCTTCAAGCGCAACTGATGGTCATGCAAAAGCAACAGGCGGCTAGCACCACGGCCGCGACAGGGAATGCCGCCGCTGCCAAGCAGGCCGCAGCGACTAAGGCCAAGTCAACGACCACGGCCACCAAGAGTACCAGCCAAAAGACACCGAAAATCACCAATCACTACGTTTATGGGGATAAGAATACCGGCTACTTTGCCAAAATGTTGCCAATTCTAATGGGCTTCTTCGTGTTCTTCTTCGTCTTCCTGATTTCTGGGATGGCGCTGTTAAAGGAACGGACGACGGGAACTCTGGATCGGTTGCTGGCAACCCCAGTTAAGCGGTCGTCCATCGTCTTTGGCTACATGTTAAGCTATGGCATTCTGGCCGTGATTCAAACGGTGCTCATCGTTTTGATTACGGTTTGGTTGCTCGGCATGGAAGTGGTCGGCAACATGGTCAGTGTGGTTGTAATCAACCTGATTCTCGCGCTAGTCGCCCTGGCCTTTGGGATTCTGCTCTCAACGTTTGCCAACTCCGAGTTCCAAATGATGCAATTCATTCCGCTGGTCGTCATTCCGCAGATTTTCTTCTCCGGAATCATTCCGCTGGACTCTATGGCCGATTGGGTCAAAGGCATTTCCTACATCATCCCATTGAAATACTCCGGTGATGCTGTTAGCGATATCATCATGCGGGGGACGTCCATCTTTAACGAAGGCTGGAACATTCTGGTCTTGTTGGTCTTCCTGGTTGTGCTGACGTTCTTGAACATTATCGGTATGAAGCGGTACCGGAAAGTTTAGGAAAGTACGAGAGATTAAGTTGTGAATCGCGTATAATGAATTGGATATAGATTGTAACTAACAATGAGTTGAACCAGTAGCGAGCCCGTTCTAACGGGCCAAACAGATGTAAAGCCGCAGGGTGGGTGAAAATAGGCTCAGCCGTGGGAATTCCCTTAGTGGCTATGCCGCTTAGGGAATTGGTATCTTTGAGACGCACAGCGGCTCAAAGTAAGTCCGGAGACCGCACTATGGCTCCGGGCGTCCGCCCACAGCGTCACGGCCTATTTTCACGCACCCGGAGGCACAGACAACGACACGTTCGAAAGAGTTAGAAAGGGTGAAGGGTGTGGAACCGGATGTATTTAGTAGTTACCGCCAATGGCTAGAACATGAAAAAATGCCAAAGGGTAAGAAGTCTGCGCTGGTGGCCGCGCTGGCGCTCTTCTCGGAGCAGGGCTTCGATGGCACCTCGACCGTTCAGGTAGCGGAAAAGGCGGGCATCAGCCAGGCCACCATTTTCAAGTATTTTCACACGAAACAGGATCTTCTGTTAGCTATCGTGGAACCCGTCATGGAAAACTTCTTTCCCCATTACCGGGATGAGTTCTTTGATGGTATCCGCGCCTGTGAGACCTTGCCAGAGATGGTAAGCTTCATGATTCACGACAGATATGCCTTCATAACGGGCAATAAAGAGGCAATTAAAATTCTGGCCATGGAAATGATGATCAGTCAGGAAATGCGTGACTTGTTTGGCAAATTACTGGCAGCCGACGACTTTAATTTTCTGGCAGAACTTCTGAAGATGTTTCGCGAGACGGGTGAGCTACGGGACGACATCGATGCCCCAGGAATCATCCGCATCATTGCCGGCCAATTGATGGGCTTCATCATCGAGTCCAACTTTGCTCCCGGCATTATGGGCGATAGGCAGCGAGACCTCCAGCTAATCAGTGAGCAAATCGTGCGCACCATTTCAAAATAACCTTAACCAGAAGTCAGCATTTCCTTCGCAACAGCGGGGGAAATGCTGGCTTTTTGCGTGCAATGAAAATAAAGGTGACTTGGGGAAAGGGCGACCTGATGGGGGCGTCGCGGTCGTCAAGGGAGCAGTTTAGGCGACCTGGGTAAACGCGACAGGAACATTCCTGGTATAATTTCACCCAGTAGCGACAAGAAAACATAAAAATAGCAATAAAACACAACTCGTAGTATTAAAAAGGATAACCTTAACAAGATATTGGGGATTGTGAAATAACTGAGATGCTATCATAGAATACTAGAAAACGGTTTCATGATGGATGGGTGGGGAGAAAACATGAGAGTCGGGATCTTTGACGAGCTGAATTTTTTTAGTCGCTTACACCCCCTGACGGCGACCATTTATTTTGTTGAACTCTTTGTCCTCTTACTGGTGTTTAACCATTTATTAGTGACGGGCGTTTTATTTGTTGGGTTAGCCGTCTTATGTAGTTGGTACTTCAGTCGCCAAAAGGTTTGGGGAACGTTAAAGGGTGTCGGCTCATTGATGTTGATGATTTTTGCCTTTAACGTGATTTTAAATCAGACTGGAACCAAGACGTTGTGGTCATGGCAATTGGGCAGCTGGACCTTCCGCATCACGCAGACCGCCACGCTGTACGGGGTGACCATGGCCCTGTCGCTGGGTGGCATGATTCTGGCGTTCGTGCTCTTCAATGGGGTCATCACCACGCCCAAGCTGAGTTACCTGCTATTCCCAGTCGTGCCGCGTTTGGCCATGCTCCTGACGATTTCACTACGAATGGTCAACCTGTTTACCCAGAAATTCCGCCGACTCTTGATGCTCCAGAAGACCCGCAACGTGGTGTTGAATGAGGGCAGTTGGCGCGAGCGGTTGCAGAAAACCGGGCAGTTGCTGCGAATCCTATTGATTGATTCCGTTTCGTCAGCCATGGAAACGGCGGTCTTAATGGAGGCTCGCGGTTTTGGTGCTAAGAAACGCAGTCATTACCAGACGTTTCGGTGGCAGGCCATGGACGGCTGGTTTATTGTTGGTAGTTTAGTCATTTTCAGTCTGACCATGGTTTTCCGGTTTCAAGGGCTTGGTTGGACCGGCGACGTCACCAAATTTACCATTTTCGGGCGTCATGATGGTTGGTTACTCCTCCCATTGCTAGCGTTTGTGGGATTACCATTAGTCGGTGAGGGGGGATATAAGTTATGCGAGAATTGATTAACTGTTCAAATTTATCATTTACATATGCCGGGCAGACGCAGCCAACGCTGGTAGACATCTCCCTGAAGATTGCGGCCGGCGAGTTCGTCACCATCGTGGGGGCGACCGGAAGTGGCAAGACCACCTTACTGAAACAGTTGAAGACGGAGCTTAAGCCGGCTGGTGAACAGCGTGGCGATGTGCTGTATCAGGGAACCCCGGTGGCCGACCTCACCAGTAACGTCAGTGCCCAACAGTTGGGCTACGTCGCTCAGGACCCGCAAGTCCAACCCATCATGGCCACGGTGATCGAGGAATTAGCGTTTCCTTTAGAAAATCTCGGCTATTCAACGGCTGAAATGAACAGTCGCATCGCCGAGGTCTCTAATTTCTTAGGATTAAATCAGTTTCTCCACATGCCGATTCAGGACCTTTCTGGGGGACAACTCCAGTTAGTGAATCTGGCCTCAGTCTTAGCGTTGAAGCCCCAGGTGATTCTGCTGGACGAACCCACTGCCCAGTTAGATCCGACGACGGCGCAAAACTTTTTGAACATTTTGCAGCAGGTGCATGATGAACTGGCGATTACCATCATCTTGACGGAGCACCGGTTGAACCGGGTCCTGGCTCTAGCCAATCGACTGGTCCTCCTGGAAGATGGGCACCTCACGTACGACGGAGATGTCTCGACCGGTCTGCAGCGTATGCAGGCGGCACCTAAACTCCAGCCATTTGTCCCGGCCGTGCCGCAGTTTTTCCTGGCGCACCACTTGGATGCGGCGCCGTTGCCGTTGACCGTGACGGCTGGTCGGCGGTTGATTACCCAGCGGGGTTGGCGGTTTAAAGCGGCACCGTTAGCGGAACCCGAGTCCATTGCGCGGCCAGCGAACTGGCACTTCGAGGCGCAACATGTCTCACTACGGTACCCAACGACTGGTGATATTTTGCATCAGCTGGACCTGACCGTGACACCGGCGAGTTGGCTGGCCATCATTGGGAAAAATGGGTCCGGCAAGTCGACACTGTTAACGGTGCTGGCGGGCCTGCGCAAGCCACAACACGGCAAGGTTCGCTTGAATCATCAGATTATTTGGAAGATGAAGAATCGTGATCGACTGCGGCAATTGAGTTATTTGTCACAGAACCCCACGGAGCAGTTCAACGGCGACACGGTCACTGAGGAGTTAACGGCCCAAGCCAAGCTGGCTTCTGGCGACGTGACCGAACGGGTGCAAAAGGCGTTAGAAACGTTCCAGTTGCAGGCGGTGGCCGAGCAGAATTCATTTGATCTCAGTGGGGGTCAACAGCAGCTTCTGGGCTTAGCCTTGGCGCTGATCACACGGCCCCAAGTCCTGTTGTTGGACGAACCCACTAAGGGCTTGGATCCGGGAACCAAATTGCTGGTGGGCCGCATCCTGCAAGAGAAGCACCAAGCCGGGTTGACCCTGATCATGGCCAGCCACGATATGGACTTCTGTGCGGAATTTGCTGACACCTGCACGTTCATGTTTAACGGGTGTTTGACAGAGCCACAACCGACCCGCCAGTTCTTCACGGAGAACTTCTTATCCACGACGGCCGTCAACCGGTTGCTGCGGCAACAGGTGCCAACTGCATTGTTTAGTCAAGACGTCACACAGATAACCGATTAAGGAGGTGAGAAAAATCGTACAGCGTGGATGGTGGAAAAACAATTGGAATCTGGTTGTGCCGGTGGGATTAATTCTGGTGCTGTTAGCGGGGATGCTCCTGCTAAAGGGGCATCATTTTGTGATTTTTAGCTTTGCCTGCCTGGCCTGCAGTCTCTTGCCAGCCTACTGGCACTTTGAGAAACGGCAAATGGGCACGCGATTGTTAGTCTTTTTGGCGGTCATTGTGGCCCTGGGCGTCATGGGGCGCGTGCCCTTAGCCGCAATTCCCAACGTGCAGTTGACTAGTTTTGTGGTCATCGTCAGTGCCGTCAGCCTGGGACCGGAGCTCGGCTTCGTTTCCGGGTCGATGATGGCGTTGGTCTCCAACCTGTTCTTGGGTCAAGGACCGTGGACACCTTGGCAAATGTTAGCTTGGGGGCTTATGGGCCTGACTACGGGACTCCTCGGCCGCACCCAGTTGAAAAATAACCTTTGGGTGATGGTCGTCTGGGGGACTCTGTGGGGCCTCTGGTTTGGCTGGATCATGGATCTCTGGTACGCCTTGGCCTACGTTCGGCCATTACGTCCCGCCAGTTTCTTCCTGTCGTTTGCAGCCAGCCTCATGTTTGATGCTATGCATGCCGCAACGAACGGGATTAGTTTACTGCTTTTGTATCAACCATGGCGTAAGCTTATGGATCGTTTGATTACCAAATACAATATTTTATAAAAGGGGATATATTCATGTTGAATAATAAGTTAATCGCAGCTTCATTGACCGCCGTAATGGCTTTAGGGGCAGTTGTACCTGTTATGGATGTTAATGCCGCTAGCATCAAAGTCGCTTCCAAGAGCTCGCAAACGAGCAAGAAAAAGGCGATGTATACATATGCCAAAAAGATGATGAAACAAAATAAAGACGGTGTGAACGGCACTGCCAAAATCTTTAGCAAGACTGACTTCAAGACGACGGGTGCCGCTTCTGGTTACTCCGACTTCCTGTTAGGCTTGAAGAAGCAGGGCTACAAATTTACCAAGGCTAACAAGAAATTGGTCAAGAAGAATCTGATTGTGTCCAGCAAGAGTGATCCCGCAACGTTGGCCACGGCCATTATCGGCCTGCAAGCCATTGGGGTTAACCCAACCAAGTACACGCCAGCCGGCGCTAAGAAGAGCTTGAACCTGGTCAACACGTTGTACAAGCAATCCATGAGCAAGCAAACGGTTAACGTTCAAAGCCAAGCGCTGGTTGCCGTTTCCTCCAATAAGACCTTCAAGAAGCCCAGCAAGGCGAAGTTCTCCAAGTCTTCCTTAAGCTTGAAGATTGCTAAGAGCCAACAATCTAACAAGGGTTGGGCTTACAACAACACCGTTGCCAGTGTCGACAGCGATACCACTGCCGCTGCTGTGAACGCCTTAATGATGGGCAAGAGCACCAACAAAAAGGTTACGAAGGCCGAAATTGCTGGTCGTAGCTACCTGAAGAAGAACATCTACAAGAGTGGCGCCTTTGGTTACACGTACCAGGGCAAGCAAAATCCTAACGCCAACTCAACTGCCGAAGGAATTTTAGCCTTATCAACCACCAAGACGTCCTTCAAGTTTGTGAACAAGACGGCTTTAAAGAAGGGCCAAACCGCAACGCCATTGAAGACGATGTTCAGTTACGTTAAGGCCGATGGTTCCGTGAAGGATGCTTACAGCATGGTCTTGGCTTACGGTCAAGTTAGCTTAGCTGCAACGGCTGCCAACAACGGGAACTACAGCAAGAAGTTAGTTTACACGTTCAAATAAGCGTTGGATTAAGGAGTAGTCAACATGAAGAAGACAAGATGGATCATCGCGGCGGTCGTCGTCACGATTTTGGTGATTGGCGGGGCACTCGCACTACAACAAAGTCATCAGAGTCAGGCGACCTCGGCACCGGATACGGTTGCGACGAGTAGCTCCTCGTCTGCCCAATCTACCAGCAAGGCTAGCAGCTCAGTAGCTAAGAAGGCGCATCATAAGCGGGCCAGTTCGTCGTCGAAAAAGGCTGCAACGACGCATCACGCATCTAATGCCAGCTCAGCCGCAGCAACGAGCCATCAAACTAGCCAGGCAGCTGCCACTAAGGCGAACTCAGCAGCGAAAGCCAGTTCGGCGACTACTCATCGGCGGGCAACCAAGTCGCGGGCTGCTACGACCACAACGCATCACGCAGCAGCTAAGAAAGCTGCCAAGAAGACGCAGACGGCCAAGAAGGCCCATTTAGTAGTCACTGGCTACAAGAAGACCTTCTTTGACGGTAACGTCACCATTAACAGTCAATCAAATGCATTTACCGTACTTCAGTCCTCCAAACTGAAACTGGATTACCAAAATGGTGCCGTCGTCTTTGTTAGCAGCGTGAATGGCTTAGCACAAAACGACGTCAAGGTCGGTAGTGGTTGGAAGTACCGCGTCAATGGCAAGTTTATTGACAAGGCTGCCAACAAGAAAGCAATTAAGAATGGCGATAAGGTTCACTGGTACTTTACGACTGAAGGGTATTAAACTCAGCTGTGAGACTAAATGAATCCGCAAAGTTGTTCGTTAAATAGGGTGAGGCTGCTATCTTTAGGGATGCTGGCTTCACCTTATTTGCGTTGTTAGGAAAAGAAGTCAGCGGACGATGAGTCAAGATACAGGTTTACCTTAAAACCACGCACCTGGGTGTTGAATTAAAATAATGTAAGCGCTATACTGATTTTGAGAACTTGGCAAAGGCGCCAAATAAGTCACTCATCGATGAGTGGGTTATTTGGTGCCTTCTTTTTGTAAAGGAGGAGTAACTATGCAGCTATACACTGGTGTTGGTGACAAAGGGATGACCCGGCTAGTCGATGGCGCCAAGGTCAGCAAAGATTCAGATCGTGTCTGGGCTTACGGAACCATCGATGAGCTCAATACTTATTTAGGTCTGGCAATTGCAGAACTTGACGACAAGGAAACTGAGCTTAAGGCTGAATTGACGCGCTTACAGCATTGCCTGTTTGACCTGGGAACGGATTTTGCGAACCCGAAGTTGAACTGGGATAACATGCGCTTCGACCCGAAGTACGTGGACTGGATTGAAAAACGCATTGACGTCTATCAGGATGAGCCACCTGAAATTTCTCGGTTCATTCTACCTGGTGGGAGTAAAGAATCAGCACTGTTCCAGATTTGTCGGACGGTGACCCGCCGTGCTGAACGACAAATTGTTACGTTGGCCTGGTCCACGACGTTGCCACCAGAATTACTGGTCTTTGTGAACCGATTGTCCGATTACTTTTACGCGTTAGCCCGGGTCATCAATTACCGGACGGGGACGCCAGAAGTCTTTTATGAACATGGCAAGGAAGTTTTTCATTAGCTAATTAGTAGCAAGTTAGTGTGAAGTATGCTAACCTTAAGTTACTAATTGACAAGAAGTACTTAATTAGATGGAAATCGGTGTAAACCCGATACGGTCCCGCCACTGTGATTAGCAGGGTGCTCTCTGCTATAAGTCAGATCTTTCTATTAGGCTACTTGTGTGACATTTCACCTCGAGGAATAGGTGGAATGTCTTTAAGTTCAATTAAATGCACAATGGCGTGCTATTTCGGACGTAAACAATGGCGTTTGCGGGGGACTGCAATTTTATTGCGGTCTTTTTTTGTGATTTTGTTGACAAACACTTATGTAAGCGCTATATTTGTTTTGTAAATAAAACTGAAAAAATTCGTACAATGGCGTACATAAAAGCAATGATGCTTAGGAACACACTTTATTTGTGTGTTCTTAAGCATCTTTTTTTCAGGCCTATTTACGGAGCATGGTTGTAAAGGAGGTTGGGAGTTTGGAGAAAATACAGTTTAAAACTCAGATCTGGACTGGTGATGGCTCGTTGAAGGGTCTGGAAGATATCAGTGGAGAGCGGATCTTTGTGGTAACTGATCCATTTATGGTGAAGTCGGGAAGCTTGGATAAGATCACGGTTCATTTGGAAAGTAAAAACGAACTGGAAGTCTTTTCCGACATTCAACCCGATCCGCCAGTGACGAAGATTGTGACTGGAATTGAAGCATTACAGAAGTTCAAGGCTACCTTATTGGTTGCCGTTGGTGGGGGTTCAGCAATTGACGCCACCAAAGCAATGAAGTTCATCCTGAAGCAAATGACGAAGGGTGAAACGGACCTTGACTTGATTGCCGTACCAACAACGAGTGGGACCGGTTCTGAGGTCACCAACTTTGCGGTCATCACGAACAGTGACAAGGGTATCAAGTACCCGCTGGTGACGGATGACATCTTACCTAAGGTGGCGTTACTCGATGCCGACTTGGTTGCCTCAGCACCACAGAATATCACGGTAGATACCGGGATGGACGTGTTGACGCACTGTTTAGAGGCTTACGTCTCCATTAATGCCAACGACTTCTCAGATGCATTAGCTGAAAAGGGCTTCCAGATGGTCTTTACTTACCTGGAACGTGTTAGCAAGGATGGCTCGGACATGGAAGCACGGCAAAAGATGCATGATGCTTCATGTATTGCTGGGATGGCCTTCAACATGGTCAATTTGGGACTGAACCACGGCATTGCGCATGCTGCGGGTGCTCAGTATCACATTCCCCATGGTCGCTTAAACACCATCCTGATGCCACACATCATTTCGTACAACGCAGAGATGGATGCCGGCATCATGGAAAAACCAAACCGGGCTGCAGTTAAATACGCTAACCTGGCACGGTTGATTGGCATTCAAGTTGCTAATCCAAAGATTGCGGTTCGTAGCTTGATTAACACCATCGTGCAACTCAGACGGAAGTTAAAGATGCCAGCAACCTTCCAAGAATATGGTCTGGATTCAGAATTATTTGAATCAACGAAGGATGAAATCTCGGAAGCGGCTTTAAAGGATCGGACGACTTCAGCGAATCCACGGGTTCCCGTTGCCGCAGATGTTAAGAGCATCTTGGAAGACAGCTTTTCCTAACATTGACACCCCCATGATAATCGCTTTATAATGCCATTGGAACTCTATCTTGAAGTAGGCACTCGTGCTGAACTGTTAATAGTAGAGAGTGTGGTATGACTTAATCAGTGATAGTCACTTTTAAGAATGATTATGACGACAAGGAGCTATTATCATGAAGGAACGTATTGTAATTGTCGATGATGAACCGATCACGCGCATGGATATCCGGGACATTGTTGAACAGGCCGGGTACCAGGTTGTGGGTGAGGGTAGTGATGGCTTTGAAGCCATTGATGTTTGTCAAGAACAGAAGCCTGATCTCGTAATTATGGATATTCGGATGCCCATCTTAGATGGCTTAAAGGCCGGTAAGAAAATTTTGGCAGATCATTTAACGCGCTCAATCGTCTACCTATCCGCCTATAGTGATGAGGAAGACACGGATACCGCCAGCCGCATTGGTGCAGTCGGCTATCTAGTGAAACCCCTTTCAGAACGATCTTTATTAACCACTATTCAGGTCGGATTAGCTAGTGGTAAACGGGATCAACAACTTACTAAAAAGGTTGAAGACCTGGATACAAAGCTAGCTGAACGGAAGGTTATTGAGCGGGCCAAAGGGATTCTGATGGAAGAGAACAATTTATCAGAAGATGCTGCCTACAAGATGCTTCGGAACTTGAGCATGAGTAAGCGGCAGTCCATGAACGCGATTGCGGAATTGATTGTGATGGATGCCTAATGAGTGAATTCGAAGAGTTGTGTCAACAATATACGAATTTAGATCAGTCAGACGTTGCGACGCTCTTGGCAGAAACCAAAGAGATTGAGCAGACGCCAGCCTATCGAAACTCAGATGTATTTATCGATGTTCGCAATCAATATAACAATCAGGCGGTTGTGATTTATCACAAGTTGCCAGTAGATGTCCCATCATTGTATCATCGCAAAGTCACAGGTAAAGAAGCCTTACGAACCAACGAACCCGGGGTATTTCATACCTTAGAAACCAAGTTGGCTTCGATGGATCTCCTAGCGGAAACGCAGGAACAACGATTGATTCGCCAACGGATTTTTCCCATCATGCATGAGAAGAAGACAATTGGGGTCACTATCGTTGAATCTGATGCCTCTCATGACGTTTTGGATGACTTTCAAAGTGAGGATACCCAGAGCCGGTACTCTGACGTCTCAGCAACCATTAAGATGTTTGGTCGGCTAGACACGACGATTACGGATCAGCTGGCGGATGCCATTTTGGGATTTGACCATACCGGACGGTTAGTTTTGGCTAACCATACCGCGTTGGCTCTCTACAAGAAGGTCGGTTACATTGGGAACATCATTGGGTTGGACTACGAAAACTTATCGTTAGACGGGTCCCGGTTCAAGGATGTTCTGACACAGTTACAAGGACTCAGTGAAGAAGAGCAGCCCATAACATTTGATTTTAATTACTTGAACTACTTCTTTTCGGAGCGGAAGTTCTGGAATGAGAGTAACCAACAATTGGTGGTATTGATTCAAGATAAGACGGATGTCAAAGCCAAAGAGGCTGAGATCATCTCCAAGTCCGTTGCCATTCGCGAAATCAATCACCGCGTTAAGAATAATCTCCAGTCAGTTATCTCCCTGCTCCGCATTCAACAGCGGCGGCTGGAAGGTGATGAGGCTAAGAAGGCACTTAACGAGAGCATCAGCCGCATTATGGCGATTTCGTCAACGTACGAACTGATGTCCAAACAGTTGGGCGATCATACCAGTCTCCAATCCGCTTTACATCTGTTGATTTCCCACTTCAAACAACTCAACGATGACAATCAAGAGTTAGATGTGCAGTTGCAAATTGATCCGCGCATCACGGTGGATAGTGAACAGGTTGTGACGATTTCCATTATCATTAATGAGCTATTACAAAACGTGATTTCCCATGCGTACCCTAATGGTTGCGTTAAATGCGGCCATGTGGCTATCACGGGAACCACAAACCAAGAAATTATTACCCTACGAGTTACCGACGATGGCGTGGGTTTCGACCTCAACAAGACGCGGGCTGGTAGTTTGGGCTTAACGATTATCCGGAGCTATGTGAAGGATAAGCTGTTGGGTCGCTTGAAAATTGAATCGTCGGCACAAGGTACCGATGTTTGTTTCTCATTTGATCAAAAAACACAACACTGACGTTGTGCAAAAGCAATGGGGCTTAAGATCAAACTATTTTTTCTACGGGAGCACTGGCTTCTGCACGGGAAAAGTGGCTTGATTTTGAGCCCCATTTTTTTGGAAAGGAGGGAGGTTATATGCAAGATGATCAAATTTTGAGTGTCGGCATTGATTTAGGGACGTCGACCACGCAATTGATTCTTTCTCGGTTAACGGTGAAGAACTTTGCTGCAGCCTTCTCAGTCCCCAGAATCAATATTTCAAAAAAAGAGGTCATCTTTCAAAGCGACATCATATTCACACCACTTGCTACGCAGACTGAAATCGATGCGGATGCGATTACTAAATTCGTAGCTGATCAATATCAGGCAGCGGGCATCGACAAACGTGATATTCAAATGGGTGCCGTCATTATCACAGGTGAAACGGCGCGGAAAGAAAATGCAAGCGCTGTTACGCAAGCCTTGAGTGGTTATGCCGGTGACTTCGTGGTGGCAACGGCCGGACCAGACCTAGAGAGCATCATTGCTGGGAAAGGTGCCGGGACCAACGTCACAGCCCGCAAGAAACGGCGGAACGTGGTCAACATGGATATTGGTGGTGGGACCAGTAATCTGGGATTATTCAGTGATGAAGATATTCTGGATACGGCCTGCTTCGATATCGGTGGTCGGTTAATCAAAATTACCCCTAGCACGAAAGAAATTACTTATATCTCGCCGAAGGTTAAGGAGCTGATCCAAGACTTGAAGCTGGACGTCCACGAGGGGATGCGCGTCAACCTCGACCAATTACAGCCAATCATTGATGTGCTGGTTAACGTATTGGAGAACAGTATTGGCGTTGGGGACAAGAGTCCTTATTTCGATATGTTTGTCACCAATCATGCCTTACATCCGGAACACAAGATTGACGGTGTCACCTTCTCTGGTGGGGTGGCCGATTGCTTAAACGAAGAGTTGCCACAGGATGTCTTGCGTTATGGAGACATTGGGTTGCTTCTCGGTTATGGCGTCCGGCATTCCCGCATCTTCAAGGACAAGACGATTTACCCATCAGTTGAAACGATTCGCGCAACCGTTGTGGGTGCTGGCTCACACACAACGGATGTCACCGGGAGCACGATTGCTTACACGGATGGCATCCTCCCTCTCCGGAACTTACCGATTCTGAAAATTACTAAGAGCGATGAGGATCTAGCAGAGGACGAGTTAGCCAAGACGGTTGAAGAAAAGATCAACTGGTACAAAGTACAAAACGAGTTAAGTAACGTTGCATTAGCCTTTACCGGCAAGCACAGTCCTTCCTTTAACGATATTCAGCGGTACGCCGCCGGAATCGTGAAGGGCGCACAGGTCCTAATCGATAAGCATGAGCCACTGATTATCATGGTGCATGAAGACATGGCCAAGGCGCTGGGTCACAGTTTATTCGCCAAGTTACCAGACCGTTATCCGTTTGTTTGTATCGATAGCGTCAAGGTAGAAAATGGGGATTACATTGACCTCGGGGAACCTGTTGCTGGCGGTGAAGTCTTACCAGTAATTGTGAAAACGCTTGTATTTGGATAAGAAACTCAAAAGCAATTTATTTGCAAAGGAGGCAGCAGAATGATTTTACAAACATATTTATCTGATCATTTATACAGCTTTGGCTCAGTCAAAGAAGTTTTGGCTAAAGCTAACGAATTAAAGTCCGGTGATGAATTGGCCGGGGTTGCCGCAAGTGATGCCACGGAACGGGTTGCAGCGAAGGTTGTCTTAGCACAATTAACGTTGAACGATATTTACAACAACCCAGTTGTGCCTTACGAGGATGATGAAGTTACCCGGATTATTATTGACGGTGTGAACACCCGGATCTTCGATAGCATCAAGAACTGGTCAGTTTCAGACTTACGTGAATGGATCTTGTCTGATAGCACCACGGACCACGATATTAAGCGCGTTCGTCGGGGCCTGACTTCCGAAATGGCCGCAGCCGTTACCAAGCTGATGACGAACATGGACTTGGTCGTTGCCGCTAAGAAGATTCACGTTGAAAAGACTGCTAACACGACGATTGGTCGCCCAGGGACCTTCTCCTCACGGCTCCAAACGAACCATCCAACCGACAATATCGATGGGATCATGGCTGGTGTTATGGAAGGTCTTAGCTGGGGTGTTGGGGATGCCGTTATTGGGTTGAACCCTAACGATGACTCAGTTGACAGCGTTACCAAGATTTTGAACAAGTTCGAAGAATTCCGTTCACAATGGGATGTGCCAACGCAATGCTCCGTCTTAGCTCATGTGACGACGCAAATGGAAGCTATTCGGCGCGGTGCTCCTGCCGGCCTGATCTTCCAATCCATCGCCGGCTCTGAAAAAGGGAACACGGCCTTTGGGATTAACGCTGACATGCTGAGCGAAGCTTATGACTTAGGCTTGCACCAAGGTCAAGCTGCTGGTCCTAACGTGATGTACTTTGAAACTGGTGAAGGTTCAGAATTATCTGCCGACGCTAACTTCGGTGCTGATGAATTAACGATGGAATCACGTTGCTACGGCTTTGCCAAGAAATATGATCCATACATCGTCAACACGGTGGTTGGGTTCATTGGACCAGAATACTTATACAACTCCAAGCAAGTTATCCGTGCCGGTCTTGAAGATCACTTCATGGGTAAGCTGCAAGGAATCTCAATGGGTTGTGACGTTTGCTACACCAACCATATGAAGGCTGACCAAAACGATGGTGAAAACTTAGCCGTGCTCTTAGGTGCTGCTGGGTGCAACTACATTATGGGTGTGCCACATGCCGATGACGTTATGTTGAACTATCAATCAACTGGGTTCCAAGAAACTGCCACGATTCGTGATATCTTCGGTTACCACCCAATTAAAGAATTTGGCGACTGGATGGAAAAGATGGGCATTACTGAAAATGGTCAGTTAACTGCCCGCGCCGGTGATGCATCGATTTTCTTAAACTAAAAGGAAGTGATACGACATGGATGAAAAAGACTTAAAGTCAATGATCGAAAATATTTTAGCAGATATGACTGAAGACAAGAAACCAGCCGCTGCAAAGACGACAAGTTCAACGTCAACAGCAACACCTGCTAGCAACGATTCAACTGTTAGCGATGACGTGTTAGACGACATCACAAAGATTGATTTGAAGAAGCAATTCTTACAAGACAATCCACATGATCGCGAAGGTTACCTGAAAATCAAGTCCTTCACACCAGCTCGTTTGGGAATGGGCCGTGTTGGTACCCGTTACAAGACCGCTTCAGTTCTCCGCTTCCGTGCTGATCACGCGGCTGCACAAGATGCCGTGTTCAGTGACGTTGATCCACAATTGCCAAAAGACATGGGATTCTTTGAAACCCAAACGACTTGTTCCTCTAAGGATGAATTCTTAACCCGTCCAGACTATGGTCGGAAGTTCTCAGATGAAACCGTTGCCGCTATCAAGAAGAACATCACGCCAAACGCCAAGATTCAAATGGTTGTCGGTGATGGCTTGAGTTCAGCTGCTATTGAAGCCAACGTTAAGGAAATCATTCCAGCCATTCAACAAGGCTTGAAGGTTTATGGCTTGAGCTTTGATACCAAGGACGTCATCTTCGTGAAGTACGCTCGGGTCGGTGCTGAAGACCAAATCGGTGAAGTGACTGGCGCAGATGTTGTCTGCATGTTAGTTGGTGAACGTCCTGGATTGGTTACCGCTAAATCCATGAGTGCTTACATTGCTTACAAGCCAACCGTTGGGATGCCAGAAGCTAACCGGACCGTTGTTTCCAACATTCATGATGGTGGGATGCCAGCCGTTGAAGCCGGTGCCTACATCGCTGAATTGCTAGACAAGATGGTTCGTTTGAAGAAGTCTGGGATTGACTTAAAGGCTGCTGAAAACGCCGGTGCCTAAAGTTAATGCGACATATCCGAAAGGAGGAATTACACAGTGAAAGATAGTGCGATTAAAGCCAATGTCCTCAGTACAAGATTGATTCCTAATGTGGACAGTGAGTTAGCGAAATCTTTGGACTTGCCAAGTGACATCAAAAGTCTCGGTTTGATTACTTCTGATTGTGATGATGTAACTTACGTTGCATTGGACGAGGCAACCAAGACAGCTGACGTTGAAGTTGTTTATGGGAAGAGTATGTATGCTGGGGCCGGCAACGCCTCAACGAAATTAGCGGGTGAAGTTATTGGAATTCTCGGTGGGCCAAGTCCTGCTGAGGTTCGTAGTGGCCTAGATGCCTGCATTCGGGTGATTGAAGAAGAAGCCCACTTCGTGAGTGCTAACGAAGATGACAGTATTGTCTACTTTGCACACACGATTTCACGGACGGGGAGCTACTTGTCTAAGGTAGCCAATGCCCCTGAAGGTGGTGCCATTGCTTACTTGATCGCGCCGCCACTGGAATCCATTTACGCCGTCGATGCTGCAATGAAAGCAGCCGACGTCCAAATGGGTGTGCTCTATGGCCCGCCTTCGGAAACCAACTTTGGTGGTGCTCTGTTGACAGGTAGCCAATCTGCCTGCAAAGCTGCTTGTGACGCTTTTGCCACGGCAGTGAAGGAAATTGCCAATAATCCGATGGTTGACTAAGGACGTGAACTAAAATGACAGGTGAAAGTCTAGGAATGATTGAAGTTAAAGGCTTTCTGGGTGCTGTCGTTGCAGCGGATGCAGCCTTAAAGGCCGCTGAAGTTGACATGCGTGACTTTCGGGTCACACGTGGGGGCCTGGTAACCGTTCTGGTTACGGGAGATGTTGCTGCGGTCAATGCCGGTATTGATGCCGGGGTTGCTAGCATCGAACAGTTTGATTGCCTCATTTCTGAGCACGTGATTGCGCGCATGGATGGTCAAACTGATTTGATGGTTCAACGACCAACTCCTGATCCAACACCGGAGAAATCAGAAAAACCAGAAGCACCTGAAAGTAACGGTGACGCCGCGGTTGATGACGCGACAACACCAACGCTGCCAGTCGCTCAACCTGCAAAGGTTGAAGACAAACCAGTTGACGAAGACCAGGCTACGACTGATCAGAGCGACTGGGCGACCGACAGACAAGCGTTAGAGAAGATGCGTGTTGTGGACCTGCGGAAGCAAGCCTACCACATGAATATCCAAACTCTGACGAAGAAGCAAATTAAGATGGGGAACAAGCGGACATTAGTTCAGGCTATTCTTGATGATTTGCAAAGGAGGAATAATTCTTGAGTCTAACAGATGCTGATTTACTATCAATTCAAGAGGTTCGGACGTTGCTTCATCAAGCGACTAAGGCCCAAAAGATTTTTAGCCAATTCTCCCAAGAAAAGGTTAACGAAATTTGCCAAGCCATTGCAGATGCGGGTGTTGCTAACGCGGAACGCTTAGGTAAAATGGCGCAAGAAGAAACCGGCTTTGGAATTTGGCAAGATAAGGCTATCAAAAATGAATTTGCTTCCAAGACGGTTAACGATCGTTATCGCGATTTGAAGACCATTGGTATCTTGGGTGAAGATTCAGAACACAAGACCATTGATATGGCTGTACCAGTTGGTGTCATTGCTGGATTAATTCCATCAACCAACCCAACTTCCTCAGTGTTCTACAAGGCTTTGATTGCTGTTAAGGCGGGGAATGCGATTGTCTTCTCCCCACATCCTAATGCTAAGAAATGTATTCTGGAAGCTATCAGAGTGACCAGCGAGGCTGCTTACCAAGCAGGTGCGCCAGCCGGTTTGATTTCCGGGATGACTGCCCCAACGCTTGAAGGTACGGATGAACTGATGCACAACGACGAGACCAAGTTAATCTTGGCAACTGGTGGGACTGCAATGGTTCACGCGGCTTACTCTTCAGGGACACCAGCCTTAGGGGTTGGTCCTGGTAACGGGTCAGCTTACATTGAAAAGAGTGCGGACGCTTCCTTAGCTGTTAAGCGGATCATGGATTCCGAAACGTTTGATAACGGGACCATCTGTGCGTCTGAACAATCCGTCATCGTTGAAGATGCCAACAAGGATGAAGTTCACCGTGAACTGGAAAAGCAAGGCGGTTACTTCTTAACGGATGAAGAAAAGGAACGTGTTTCCCACTTCATCTTACGGGCTGACGGCACGATGAACCCACAGATTGTTGGTAAGTCAGTTCAAGTGATTGCTGACTTGGCCAAGATTGAAGTGCCAAATAGCGCTCGAGTCTTAATTGCCCGGGATTCCGCAGAAAATGTGGGTAAGGGCGATCCATTCTCACGGGAAAAGCTCACCCCAATCATGGCTTACTTCGAAGTTAAGGATATGCAGGCAGCTGCTGACTTAACGAACAAATTGTTGATGAATGAAGGGGCAGGTCACACGGCCATCGTCCATTCTGAAAATCACAAGTTGATCTGCGATTACGCAGCGATGGTTCCAGCTTCTCGGGTTTTGGTTAACACGCCAGGTGCCTTAGGTGGTATCGGTGCCACGACCGGCCTGAACCCAGCCTTGACCTTAGGCTGTGGGGCTATCGGTGGGAGTGCTAGTTCCGATAACATCAGCCCACTGAACCTATTGAACCTGAAACGTGTTGCTATTGGGGTTCGCGAACTCGAAGATATTCGGGGCGCTGCAACCGCTGTTACGCAAAGCACGCCAAGTTCAACTGGCAACCAAGAACAATTGGTTGAAGAATTAGTTCGTCAAGTTTTAGCAAAAATCCAATAAAGTCATTTAAATTTTAGGAGGAAATTCTTATGTCAAACACTAATGCTCTAGGTATGATCGAAACAAAAGGTTTAGTTGGTTCTATTGAAGCTGCCGATGCTATGGTTAAGGCTGCTAACGTTACCTTAATTGGTAAGGAACAAGTTGGTGCCGGGTTAGTTACTGTTATGGTTCGTGGTGACGTTGGTGCCGTTAAGGCTGCTACCGATGCTGGTGCTGCTGCTTGTGAAAAAGTTGGGGAATTAATTTCCGTTCACGTTATCCCTCGTCCACACAACGAAGTTGATGCTATCTTGCCTCACATGGTAGGAGACAACGCTGACCTCGACGAAGACTAATGAATGGTCTTTGCTAGACTCGTGAAAGGAGGTGCCTCTTGGACAAATTATTAACTGAAGATTCTGTACGACAACTGATGCGTCAAAATAAGTTAGCTAACCAGGATCAATTAACGTTACCAAGAGGTACTATTTTGACCCCAGCTGCTCGGAGCTTTTTGGGCGAGCATCAGATTAAGATCAAACAAACGAATGCGACCTCTGCTCAGATGAAGGTTCAGGCGAAAGAGGCTGCTAAGCCCAATCGTTGGCTCGAGTCCGCAAATGTTGTGATTCCACCGGTTGACTTTAATCAGCTTTCCCGATTGGGCACACCGCTCATTCGCTTACAATCCACGTTGCGACAGCAAGTCTTGTTGTTACTAACGTTGCTGAGTGAACAGTCAGAGGAGATTGACCAGTCAGTTGTCACCGAGTTAGTCGAGTTCGTCAACTCCTTGCTTACGAAGACGTTTGATCAGATTTTGACCAATGAGGACTGCGCAACGGATCAGTTGAAACTGACTTCTATGAAATTAGTTCAGCCGAAAATGCTGGTGGTTCAACAATTACAAAGTAGTGTTGGTGACGTTGCAGCCGTCCTGGGCGATTACGTTCGGGTACAGCCAGAGCTGCAGCAGTCAGCTTACTACAAAGCCATTGTTCAGTGGCAAATGATGATTCAAACCTGGACACAAACAATTTTGGAGAGTAGGTGATGACGACGGATAACTTAAACGATATCGTTGAAGCAATCGTCGCCGAGTTAAGGGAAAAGACTTCATTTGAAATTGAAGCCTCTGCCCGCCACATCCATCTTGATCAGCCCACTATTGATGCCTTATTCGGCACCGGGCATCAGTTGACCGCCAAGCGGCCACTGTCACAACCCGGTCAGTTCGTTTCCGAAGAACGTTTAACGTTGGTTGGACCTAACGGCAAGATTGCTAATGTTGCCGTCTTAGGACCCGCCCGGAAGCAATCACAGGTCGAACTGTCAATGACGGATGCCAGAACCTTAGGTGTCACACCACCGTTACGGGAGAGTGGTCACTTGGATCAAACACCAGGGATAACCTTGGTGAGTGATCAAGGCAAATCAGTCGGCATTGAGTCCGGCGTGATTGTTGCGCAGCGTCACGTTCATATGACGCCAAGCGATGCCAAGCTCTACGGTGTCAAGAATGGTGATGTCGTTGATGTTAAGACAACGGGTGACCGTGGCTTGATTTTTGGAAATGTGGTTATTCGTGTCAGTGATCGGTTTGCTACCCGAATGCATGTTGATTTTGACGAAGCAAATGCTTGTGGACTCAAGAAGGGCATGCGGGGAACAATCTATAAAAAGTAGGTTTTTAAAATGCAGTCTGCTGATTTAGAAAAGCTGATTCAAGCAATTACTAACCGGGTCGTCGCACAGCTTGGAGCAGCAACGAAAAGTGAAATTCTCTTTCAGGGGAAAATTGAAGCGTATCCTGCGGCTTATGTGCAAAGGCTTTCAGCTGACTATCATTTCATGTTTGGGACAAAGCAGGATAGCGATGCTATCCTGCTTTGTCTTAGTCAGATGACTTTACCGCAGTTGTTAGCGGTCGTAAAGCTGACCCCAATCGATGAGGAGACGACCCAAGTGGTGGCCTTCTTGCTGGCAGGGAAACCCGTCTGGATCTTTGGGACAGCGCCTCGGCTGGCCACCTATCGGCAACAAACGCGGTATGGTGTTTGGCGGCAACTTCAAGCGGCTTTGCAGCAATTAGAGTCGATGGATATTCACTTCATTAATGACGACCAACACTTTAACAGTCAGTTGCAAGCGCTTCAGCGTCAGCAACCGGCCCCAGCCGTTAAGCGGCACTATGTGAGCCGCTTAGCGTTGGAGCATCGGTGGCAAGCGGGGCAGTATGACCTCGCAGCCAATGAAGTATTGACGGATGAAGCCGCCGAATGGGCTGGTAAGCACCAACATAAATAAATCGGTAATCCTGAAAGGTGGTTGGCAAAATGGTAGTTGGAGAAGTTGTTGGTAATTTATGGTCAACGAAAAAAGTCGATGCCCTTTCAGGAGCTCGGTTTCTGTTGGTGAATGTGGCCGATAAGAAGCCTGGGACCGCTAAAACCTGGCAGACGCGACAAATCGTGGCCTGTGATATGGTTGGTGCCGGTTTCGGTGAACAAGTCTTAGTTGTTGAGGGATCGGGGGCCCGGGTCGTGGACCAGGGTGAACATGTCCCAATTGACGCCACAATTGTCGGAATTATTGATTCAATCGATGAACAGTAACGTTTTTCAATTAGAAGGGAGGCAGTTCAGTTATGGGAATTAATGAAATTATTATGTATATTATGGTGTTCTTCATGGCTTTAGGGGCACTTGATAAAATGATTGGGAACAAATTTGGTTTAGGTGCCAAATTTGAAGAAGGGATCATGGCCATGGGGTCCTTAGCCATGTCCATGGTCGGGATTATCATCCTGGCTCCTATCTTGGCCAAGATTTTATCACCAGTGATTGTGCCATTATATCGGGCATTAGGTGCCGATCCTTCAATGTTCGCAACGAGTTTAATTGCGATTGATATGGGTGGATTTCAACTAGCTAAGCAAATGGCATTGGATCCACAAGCTGGGTTATTCGCCGGGGTTATTCTTGGTTCTATGATGGGCCCGACTATTGTGTTCTCTATTCCTGTTGCCTTGGGAATCATTGACAAGAAGGATCACCGTTTCTTAGCTACCGGGGTTCTTTCCGGGATGGTCACGATTCCTATCGGGTGTTTTGTCGGTGGACTGATGATGGGGATGCCAATCATTTCCGTCTTGAAGAACATTGTGCCAATTATTCTGTTCGCTGTCTTGATTGCACTGGGACTGTGGTTTAAACCAGAAGGCATGATTAAAGGCTTCGCGATTTTTGGTCAAGCTATTATTGTGATTGGGACCTTGGGACTAGCCCTAGGGGCCGTACAGTCCATGGTCGGCGTTACCTTGATTCCTGGTATCGCCAACGTTCGTGGCGGTATTCAAGTTGTTGGGAGCATTGCCATGACACTGGCCGGAGCCTTCACGTTAGTTTACGTGATCACGAAAGTCTTCCGTAAGCCATTGATGAAGTTAGGTCAAGCGATGGGGATGAACGAAACGGCCGCTGCCGGATTAGTTGCCACCTTGGCTAACAACATTCCAATGTTTGAAATGATGAAGGATATGGATGACCGGGGTAAAATCATCAACGTTGCCTTTGCTGTATCCGCAGCCTTTGTTTTCGGGGATCACTTAGGTTTCGTTGCCGGAGTTGCTAAGGAAATGATTTTCCCAATGATTGTCAGCAAGCTGGTTGCCGGGATTACCGCTATCTTTGTTGCGATGTTCATGGCTAACCGAGTATTGGGCAAGCAACCTAAAAAAGACAAGACAGATGAAGGGAAAGTGGCAGTAGATGAACATTGATCGCGCACAAATCGAAGAAATTGTTCGTAAAATTGTGACTGAAAAGTTGAGTGTGAAGAAGAGTATTACACCAGACGGGTTAGTTTCGATTGATTTGCCTGCTTGGGATGTTTCTGAGGATGACCGGATGGATACAGGTAATCCAACTGATCAAGTCTACACCAAGGACTTCTTTGACTTGAAGGAAAGCCCACGTTTAGGCGCAGGCTTAATGGTCATGGATCACAGTACCTTTGACTGGACATTGAACTATGACGAAGTCGACTACGTTATCGATGGCACGTTAAAAGTCATTGGTAAAAATGGCACCGCCACTGCTAATGCAGGCCAAATCATTTTGATTCCTAAAGGCAGTAAGATTAAGTTCTCTGTCGAAGACAAGGCCCGCTTCATTTACATTACTTATCCTGCTGACTGGGCTAACCAAGCTTAGTCGTTAGACTTGAAGAAAGGAGGCTAAATCCATGAGTTTAACTAACTCAAGCGAACACCGAACGGAACCGGAACGGATGATTCAAGAATATGTTCCTGGGAAACAGATTACGCTGGCGCACGTTATTGCTAATCCCGACAAGGATGTCTTCAAAAAGTTAGGATTGGATGATAATAACACCGCGTTGGGTATCTTGACGATTACCCCTAGTGAAGCGTCAATCATCGCTAGTGATATTGCCACGAAGTCCGGGAGTGTTGATCTGGGTTTCATCGATCGGTTCAGTGGTTCAGTTGTTTTGTGTGGGGAAGTGTCAGAGGTTGAAGCTTCCTTGGAACAAGTCGTTAAGCAGTTGCACGATATCTTAGACTTCACCGTTTGCAAGATTACCCGGACATAACGGGTTAAACAAATCGTTGTTGGCGCCTTACCGGGCGGCGAAAATGAGCTGGAACGCTGAGGGCAGGACGCCCAGAACCAAGGAGCGGTCCTTGCGCCCGGCTGAGCTCACTTTCGCCGCCTTCGCGGCTTAAACGGATTTGCCCTGTTTGGTCGGGCATCATGGTTGTGGCGAATGGCGAGGCTAAACCAGAAGTTGATAGAAATTTACGATAAAGTCGAGGAATGAATATGGGTGCAAAACAAACATTAGATTTAACCGCCGTTAATCAACAGTTACATCAGTTTGCTGAGGTCGTTAATACTGACCGCCCAATTCGTCAGGTAGAGCCGCAGGAGCACCTACGAGTTGGTGTCGATCTAGGAACCTCATCGATCGTCCTGACCGTGTTAGACGAAGATAATCAGCCGTTATACGGTGCGTTTGAGTATGACAATGCGGTTCGAGACGGCATCGTAGTGAACTTCATGGAATCTGTACAAATTTTAAAGCGCTTAAAGGCTAAAGCCGAAGACGTTTTAGGGGTTGAACTGACCACCGCTTGCGGGGCAATTCCACCGGGAACGGGGGATAGTGCTGCTAAGATTGTCAGTAACGTCATTGAATCCGCAGAACTAGAGTGCCGGAACGTGGTTGACGAACCGACCGCAGCGGCTGAATTTCTTCGGATGAAGACGGGAACGGTCGTAGATATTGGTGGGGGAACCACCGGGATTAGTATCTTCAATCGGGGCAAGCTCGTTGAGGTCTTGGACGAAGCGACTGGTGGGTTCCATATGACCTTAGTCTTAGCAGGCTATCATCATATCCCAGCAGATGAGGCTGAGTTGATTAAACGCGATCCGAAACGCGAAGCCGAAGTCTTTTCAATCATCCGGCCGGTAGTGGATAAAATGGCCACGATTGCTCGTGATACAGGGAAGACGCCGGTTAAAGAACCCGTCATTGTTGTGGGTGGAGCGATTAACTTCAAAGACTTCGTGAAAGCTTTCAGTAAGACTTTGAAGTTACCGGCTTACAAGCCAGAGCATCCACAATTTGTGACGCCTCTGGGCATTGCGATGTATGATCATGATTAAAAACGTTGTGAAGGGAGTTGAACCGAGATGAAGAAACCGATTTTTATTGGTGCCGTCGCCTGTGGGAAGACGACCCTTTGCCAACGGTTGTTGGGGCAAGCAATTGCTTACAAGAAGACTCAAGTTGTTGAATTCTATAAGCACAATCGGATGATCGATACGCCGGGTGAATTCATGGAACACCGTGAGTACTACAGTGCACTAACGGTGACGGCAGTTGATGCCGACGTGATTGTGCTGGTGCAAAGTGTTTCTGATCACCGCCAAACCTTTTCCCCCGCATTTGGGAGTATGTTCCCCAAGGATAAGATTGGTATCGTCACCAAAATTGATTTAGCTAAGAGTCAGGATGACATTGATTGGGCCGTGGATCAGCTGAAAGCTGCCGGGGCTAGTCAGGTTTTCTGTTTGTCAGCTAAGGACAATACGGGTGTGAAGGCGATTGCTGACTTCTTGGAAATCACCGGAGAATAGCTAGCGACAACTATCTGAGGTTAAAGGAGGTGGGGAGATGATTCAGGAACGGGTAATTCCAGTGGCGAAGGGGCTTAACTTCCGGGACCTCGGTGGTTACCAGACCACGGATGGCCGGACTGTCAAATGGCAGAAGCTTTTCCGGGCTGGTCATTTGTCAGCGTTAACGTCGGCGGATCAGCAGTTATTGCTGGATCGCGGGGTTACGGTTGATATTGATCTGCGGTCTACGGCTGAATTAGCGCAGTTTCCGTACCGTCTTCCTAACGGCATTTGGTTCAAGCATTTACCAGTGTTTGATGACGATGAAACGGAGAGCACTGGTACGGCAGCTGAGTTACAGCGGCAGTACGCTAGCGATGCTCAGAGCGGCCATCAACAAATGCTGAATGTCTATCGTCGGTTGGCTAGTCAACAGCAGCCACAACAGGCTTACCGTGAGTTTTTTCACTACTTATTGGCTTATGGTGATAGTGAAGGAATCTTATTTCATTGTTCTGCTGGAAAAGATCGAACAGGAATGGCGGCAGTCTTACTGTTAGCGATTCTGGGGGTTCGACCGGATCAGATATTAGCAGATTATTTGCTGACAAATACCTTATCAAAGCCCCGGGTTGTGGCGCGGGTTCAGGAAGCACAAGCGGCAGAGATGAACGAGAATTTTATTCAGTCCATCCATGATTTATCCATCGTGACGGAAGCATACTTGTATCAAGCGTTGGCTCAAATCGCGACCGAGTACGGTGGCCTACAGCCATACTTGCATCGAGTATTGGACTTGAGTTCGGCGGATGTATCGCGGCTAAGAGAAATTTACCTGACCTAAATAAAGCCCCAGCCGCTGTTCAAGTTGGCTGGGACTTTTCGCTTCATTTAGTTAGTTGGCATAGTTAGTTAGTTGGCATAGTTCATGTAAACCCATTGAATGACTGATTTATTTTTAGCGTTGACCTCATTAGCGGACTGCAGCGGTTGCTGGCCGTCGACGGTGTAGACCCAGCCACGTGAGCCCTCAGTATCGGCTAAGTCACCAATCCGTGTTAGGTAGGTGTCACCATCATCTGAATCCGTCTGATAGTTGATGTCGTGATGTTGAAAATAGTTCTTGGTCACGTCATAGATGGACGTTGCGTCATCCCAATCCAAATCACGTGGAATGGTGTAGACCTTCTGAATCGCGTGATTGTGCTGGCGGAATTCAGAGGGTGTCATGTGCGTTTTGCGTTTGAAAATCTTCGTGAAATAGCTAGTTTGAGCAAAGCCAAGTTGTGCGGAAATTTGATTAATAGGGATGAGAGTTAATGCCAACTTTTCCTGAGCCAAGGCAATCTTTTGATTGTTGACGTATTCGACAAAATTAACGTGTAAGTATTTTTTAAAGAGTCTACTTAGGTACGACGGAGAAAGATAGGCCGCTTCGGCGACATCATTTAATGAGAGTGATTGTTGGATATGCTTGTGAATGTAAGCCACGGCTAGTTTGATACTGTGGTAGGCATCACTGTTACTGATGGTCTGACCATTAATTGTCGCCAATGCGGGGGACACTGAAGTTGGTGACAACGGATCGTGTTGTTCGGTCAGAGGGAAGAAATTATGAAAGTAATTGATTTGTTTAACCTGATCAGCGGTTAACGCGTCCCAAACGGTGAGCGAATCGGTTGTACCAGTAAAGGATTCACGAAGCGTATCCGTGAGGTAGCCCTGTGCCAGCGTCAAGCGCTTTTTGGACACGTTTTTGGCATCACACATGATAGTGCCCCAAAGCTGGGTGCCCAGTGTGACGGGAAAAATGGCGAAGTGTTCCAGCGCCTCACCGGCTAGGTTTCGTTTGATTGCAGAATTGTTGAGGAAAACGGCATCGTCTTTAAGTAAAATACCGTTAAAGCTATAGCACAGGGCTTTAATTTGGGTGAGACTGGTGAATTTTGCTAAAGCATGCGCGAGATTGCTGTAGTTTTCTTGTGTAGGTGAAGTATTAGACATATAGACCCTCCTAGGTAAAGCTGGTAGAGTCCCCGTTGACTCAGCGATGTATCCGTTAACATCTAACCGAATTGTAACGGATAAGTAGTGTTATTTCAACCCTGGGACAAAATAATACTGGTCAAATTTTGTAAAACAGTCTTATTTTGCACTTGAAATAGATTCATGATGGCAAGCTTCCAGATTAGTCAGAATGTAATGAAAGCGATTTAATATGCGGTATAATTGGCCTAACTGAGATTCTAATCGGTAAACCATAAGTGAGGATTGATAAATTATGTACATGGCAAAAGTAGTGGGAAGTGTGGTTTCAACGGTAAAGGATCCGTCGCTGATTGGCCGCAAATTAATGATCGTACAACCAGTGGATTCCAACGGACAGGCAGTGCGGCACGAAGAAGTGGCTGCCGATGCGATTGGTGCTGGGGTTGGCGAATTTGTTCTGCTAGTCCGTGGGGCTGGTGCACGGCAGGTTCACCAAGCAGAAGGTGTCCGTGACGTGAATGATTGCGCGATTGTTGGGATTATTGACCGCTTTGACAGTTAATCTTTAAAAGGAAAGTTGGTTGGGTAATGAGTGACTTGCAATATGAAAAATCTTATGCTTTTACCAGCGGTTTAAAACTTCGTAATGGTTTTTGTTTAGCGCCATTAGATACGCGGACCTCGCTGTTTGATGGGGAAGTCAGTCAAAATGACTGCCGTTTTTACCAGGAGCATACGAAAAACGTGGGGTTGGCAGTTGTGGGCTCGGTATACGTTGACCTTGCCGGCTGCACGGTTACTGGTTCGATGAGTATTGCCAATGATCAAATGGTCCCTGGACTGGCTAATTTGGCAACTGCCGTCCATCAGCAGGGAGCTAAAGTGATGTTACAGTTAGTTCATGCGGGACGGATGACCAATCACTACGCGACTAATGGTAAAAAGGTTGTTGGTCCCAGTGCAGTCAAAGGCGAGCACGGGATGGTCGACATGCCAGTCGCCTTGACTAATGACGAAATTGAAACCATTATCGATGACTTTGGAACAGCTACGCGGCGTGCCATCGTGGCTGGGTTTGATGGCGTTGAAATTCATGGGGCGAATAGCTTTTTGCTTCAGCAATTCATGTCGCCGCTTTCTAATCAGCGAATGGATGCGTATGGTGGGAGTCTAGTTAACCGAATGTTCTTCCCGATGCGAGTAGCGCAACGTGTATTAAAAGTCGCAGTAGAAGCAGACAGACCGTTTGCTGTCGGTTATCGGATTTCTCCTGAAGAGATTGAGCCTGGTGGCTTGAGCCTGGCAGATAACCTGGTTTTGATGCGGGCGTTATCTCATTTGCCATTGGACTACTTAAGTCTGTCTTTACGCCATTATGATCAGCCGGCTGTGACCTTAACTGCTCCTGCCACGGTGGCCCAAATTGTGCGACAGTTCGTGCCTAAGCTACCGTTAATGGTGGCTGGACATATTCGAACGGCTGCGGATTTGCAGTCTATCAGTCGGACCGGGATAGACCTGGCTGCTGTTGGTCAACAGATGATTGTTGATCCAGATTGGCCGAAGAAGTTTCGTCACCCAGACACGCTAAAACAGCGAACAGACTGGACGGCAACCTCATTGGGGATTCCTCAGAGTATCTATCGATTCTTATAGTAGCAGGCAGAGTTTTCGACAAATCTTTTGGCGGAAGCTCTTTTAATTTCCCTGACGACCGCGAGCAAAATAGTGTACCCTAAAAGAAAGCAATTTTTTCTGATTGGAGGAATGAAGATGAACAAGTATCGCTGGCAGGCCAGTGCCTTAGTGCTCGTGGCATTCATGCTGGGCTGTAACGAATTTATGGTGGTCGGGGTCATCTCGGACATCGCCCGTTCATTGCGCGTGACCGTGGCGACGGCCGGCTACCTGGTGACCATCTTTGCCATTGTCTATGCGGTCAGCACGCCGTTGATCACGATTTTTGCCAACCGCTTTAACCGGTACAAAACGCTGATGGTGTTGCTGCTCATCTTTTTGGTGGGCAACACTTGGAGTGGCTTTGCGACCAGTTACGGGTGGTTTCTGGTGTCCCGCATGCTAACGGCGGCGGTTGCGGGGGCAATTGAGTCGTTGATCATTCTCTTTGCCAACGATATTGCGCCCCGGAACAAGCGGGCGATGCTGATTTCCTGGCTAGCGGCCGGTTTCAGCATTGCCTCCGTCGTGGGGGTACCAATTGGAACGGCTATCAGTACCGCCACCAGCTGGCACGTGGCCTTTCATTTAATTTCGGTTTTGAGCCTGCTGACGTGCGTGGTCATGGCGGTTATTTTGCCCCGCAACCTGCCACAAGCTGCGGGTGGCATCAAGGACCAGTTAGTCTTACTGACAGACAAGCGCATTTACCTGGGTGCCATTCTGATTCTCTTCTCTGCCGCGGCCCTGTACGCGTATTACACCTACATTCGACCGCTACTCACGACCGGGCTGGGCTTCGGCACCACGGCGCTAAATTGGTTGCTGTTTGCGCTAGGCCTCATGAGCATCCTGGGTAACCGGCTGTCCGGAACCGTGGCCGAACGGGATGGGTTGACCACCATGCCGCGATTCTATGTGGTGGACATTATCTTGCTATTATTATTGCCCGTTGCGATGGGTAATCGGGTGACGGGCTTTGGCCTATTTTTAGTGTTGACCCTCATCATTTCCGTGGTGAATTCACCGATTCAGATTCACTTCCTGGACGTGGCGGAGGCGGATTACCCGCAAGCAACTCTCCTGGCGTCCTCCCTCAACGCCATCTTCTTTAATATTGGGATTTCGCTGGGATCGGCCACGGCCTCGGTCGTCCTGGTTCACGGTGGACTCCTGAGCCTAGGTTACGGTGCCACGGCGTTTGCCATTCTATCATTGATTGTCGCCATCATTTTAAATCGGGCCAACGCGGCTCATCAGCAGCGGGTCACGGTTAAGGAAGACTAATCAATCGGGTTTTAGAGCGCCTAGCGAATGCTCAAAAAATAATTTGCAAATGAAAGGGATTACCTGAGTCGTCCCCCTAATATTTTGGGGCGAGATAGTGTAATCTTAAAGGTAAAGTTACTGTTATTTCTAAAAAATTGAGAAGTAGGGATGAACAGTAGAAAATCATTCGCGTGCGAACGGACGAAACTGATGCTAGCCGGAAGGATGATGAAAATGAGCCCAACTTAGCTGATGTGAGTGACTAGAGCCGTGCCCCACAGCAGGGCGCCTTGAGCCCGCCGCCGGGAACGGAAACAGTGGCAGGTGCATCGGCTCATTTTCACCATCACAAGCGCAGACATCGGTTTTGAGCCATTCGCAAGTTTTAAGAAATCAGAGGAATTGAAAATGAACAAGTATCGTTGGCAAGCCATCGTGTTTGTCCTAGTTGCCTTCATGTTGGGGTGCAACGAATTTATCGTGGTCGGGGTTCTGTCCGACATCGCTAAAGAATACCAGATTCCCGTTGCCACCGTAGGGTATTTGGTGACCATCTTTGCGACGGTGTATGCCGTTAGCACGCCGTTCATCACGATTTTAACCAACCGGTTTAGTCGCTACAAAACGTTGATGACCCTGATGGTGATCTTTTTAATCGGGAATACGTTGAGCGGGTTTGCGATGAATTATCCGGTCCTACTGTTATCACGAGTTCTAACGGCCGTGGTCGCGGGGGCGATTATTTCCCTCATCATGACGTTTGCCAGTGCGATTGCGCCGCGAGAAAAGCGGGCGAGCCTGGTCTCCTGGATCTTTGCTGGCTTCAGTATTGCCTCCGTTTTTGGGGTGCCAATCGGGACAGCCATCAGTACCAGTTATAGCTGGCACGACGCCTTTTACCTGATCTCCGTCATCAGCGCCATCACCTGTGTTCTGTTGGGCTGGCTGTTGCCACGCGAGGTCGAGCAGGTGCAAGGCAGCGTGAAGAACCAATTAGTCTTACTGAAGGACCGCCGCATCTACGTGGGTATCGCGCTCGTGCTGTTCACAGCGGCCACGATGTACGCGTACTACACTTACATTCGGCCACTGCTGACGACCGCGCTGGGCTTTAGCACGACCAGTTTAAATTGGCTCCTGTTCCTGATTGGGATTATGAGCATTCTCAGCAACCGGTTCTCGGGGATGCTGGCGGAACGGAATGGCTTGCGCATCATGCCACGCTTCTACGTGGCGGACGTGATTCTGTTAGCCCTTCTGCCATTTGGCTTGGGCAACAAGTTTGTCGGCCTGGCCATCCTGTTAGTGATGAGTCTAATCGTCACGATTTTGAATTCGCCAATTCAGATTCACTTCTTAAATATTGCCGAGCAGGACTACCCCCAATCGGCGGTATTGGCGTCTTCGTTGAATTCCATCTTCTTTAACTTTGGCATTTCACTGGGGTCGGCCACGGCTTCCGGCATGCTGGGCGTCGTTGGGCTGAACCGTATCAGCTGGGGCGCGGCCGGGTATGCCGCCATCTCTTTGATCCTGGCGGTAACACTAAACCACGTGATCAAACAGCACCGGCAGGCCGAATTAGACCGACAGGCTGATTAGTTAATCGAGAACTGTCTTAACCCTATAAATAAATGGACGCACAATCATTGTGGTTGTGCGTTTTTTGTTGGGCAAAAAGCGTGCCGCCAGTAAGAGTGGATGGTGAATCGGTGGTAGCGTCAATGGGAAGGCGTTTTAAACTGCGGGTTGGCGGCCGGTGATTTTTTAACTTCCGTTTTTAAATTTAGGACTTAACCCCTAAGTCGGTGGAGGGCCTATAGTGAGGGCAAGGTTGCGGATAGTCAGGAAGAAGTTAGGAAAGCATGTGTTAGATTGGAGGAGGATTGCAATGCGCAGGAAGATCTATCAGGTCGTGCTGGGCTTCGTTATAGCTCTGGCCGTCTTCCTTGGCGGGGGAGCAGTCTTTAATAGCGTTGTCGCCCATGGCATGCCCGTCGCCACGGGCGGGTTAAATGGGAGTGACGCCACGATTACCGATGTTCACGGAAACCCTATTCAAAATGGGAGTACCCTGGACAAATGGACAACTTATTCCGTCGAGTACGAGTGGGGCATCAAGGATGGCGCACCGATTGCCGCGGGCGATACCGCGATTGTTGAATTGCCAGCCGGGTCCGTTGCCGAACACGATACCACGATTCCACTGTTAGACTCAGCGGGTTATAAAGTGGGGACATTTGTCATTAAGGCTGGCGAGACCAGCGGGACCATCACGTTTAATGATGCCCTGGCTGGCGTTGGGACCAACCGAGGTGGCAAACTTCAATTCTTTGTGAAGGGGACCACGAATAATAATGGCTCTGGCCTTGATTGGGGCATCAACAAAATTGGTTGGGTCGCCGAGAAGGACGAGAACGGGGTACCTACTAAATTGACCTGGAACATCGCGTTTAACCCTGGTGGTCAAAACGTGGGTACAACCGTGGTGACCGACACCTTGGGGGGCGACCAGGATTATATCCCGGGGTCAGTCCACGCCGAAACCGGGAACTATAGCGCCGATGGGAGCTTTACGTCGACCGGGACGATTACCCCTGAAGTCACGAATAACGACAGAGAGATGACGTTTAAATTTGATAACGTGACCTCTGCTGTGAACATGACCTACCAGACCAAGCCCATCTTAAATACCGGTGGGAGCTGGTTCAACCAGGCCACTTGGGACGGTAAAACCGTTGGGTCACAGATTGCTTGGGGCGGCAACGGTAGTGGTAATGGGCAGAACGCCACGGGTGAAGTTGTCCTGACGAAACGGGATAATAAAACCAGAGAGGAATTGCCCGGAGCTATTTACCGGTTACAAAAGGCTGATGGCACGGTCATTGCGGATCATTTAGCTACCGATGCGCAAGGCCAAATTGCGTACCCAGACTTGCCTGCTGGCAATTACGAATTCGTTGAAATCACACCACCAGCTGGATTTGCGTTAGATCCAACACCCATCCCATTTACTATTGTGGCGGGGCAAACGACGCCAGTTGAGGTTTTCGCAGTCGATGAACGGGAAGACAGTGGTGGCGAACCAGAGAATCCTGAAGGGCCTGATAATCCAGGAACACCAGAACATCCTGGGGAACCAGAAAATCCAGAGGAGCCTACGCCGGGAGAACCAGGTGGCGGAGGTGGCAGTACGACAGGGCCTGAAAATCCAGGAACAGAAAGCCCTAACCCAGGTCCTGGTACGACAACACCAGGGAAGCCTGGAACTGGTGGCAGCGGTAATGTGATTGTGCCACCAAAGCCAACGGAACCGCAGAAACCTGAGAAACCAACTAATCCACAGAAGCCACAGAAACCGCAGAAGCCTCAGAAACCAACCAGTCCACAAAAACCACAAAAGCCACAGAAACCGGGAAGCAGCACACACAAGCCGGGAACTTCAGCGACAACGCAGCATCCTGTAACTGGTGGTAGTGGGGCAAATGCCACTGGCACAACAACGGGAACGACGACGTCACCAGCCGGAACCACGACCGGAACTGGCTCTGCGTCAGTAACAGGTAGCGCGACTAGTTTGCACCACGCTGGCAGCACACCGCAGTATGCTGGCCACACGTTACCACAGACTGGTGAACGGCCGATCAATCAGGCTTTGACCTTAGCAGGTATTGCTTTATTGGTTGTTACGTTGCTAGGATTCTATGATCGGCAGCGGCGGCATTAATTAGTGACAAGTGACTGTAGCACAAAACGACCAGGACGCCATTGTCCTGGTCGTTTTGTTATGTCTTTGTTTTCGCCTCCGGGACAGTGAAAATGGGCCGGGACGCGGTGGGCGCGCACTCGGAGCCAAAAGGCGGTCTCCGAGCTTACTTTGAGCCTCAGAGGAACGAGTCTCAAAGATAGCAGTTGTCTAAGCGGGAAACCCGCTAAGACAACTCCCACGGCTGAACTCATTTTCACCGTCCCTGCGGCTAAAATTGGTTTAGACCCGAGGTTCTGGGCAACAGCGTAGTTACCCAGCCTCAGGTAGAGTGACTTGGCTATAACTAGTAGGTGATACTGTCAGTTAAATGGCAACGATCCGTGTGCGCGACCAGAGGCGGGTCAAGATGACCAGCTGTGTCGGTGGTCTTGGTTGAGTGGGTTACTCAGCCTAGAGCACGGGCCGACCTTGGAGACTGGTGATTTTCCAGGCTTCAAGGCGAGGCGGAAGACCGTTTCTCAGGCTGGAGCCGGGCCCCACAGCAGGGCGTCTTGAACCCGCCGCCGGGAGCAGATGGTGAATCTCTTCTATTTTGCTGGTTGTTGCTGGGCTTGTTTTAACAGGCGGGATAAGCCGTTGGCAGCTTGTTGCGTCGCCTGTTGTTGGGCAGTGCGCGTGGCTTTCTGTTGAATCTGTTTGAGCTGTTGTTGCGTCAAGTTAGGTTGGGCCTCTTTGGCCGCGGTCACAGCGGCAGTGACGGTCTTAGTAGTCTTAGCCTTGACCGTTGCTTCCTGCTCGGCAACCGTTTGTGACAGCCATTTGGCTTGCCGCACACTGAGCGTCGTCCAGCTATGTGGCAGAATGAAGGTGTTCTGGCGCTTGACCAGCGTTTGATGTTGGCCGGTCCAGGAGAACAACCAGCGCCATAACGTGTTGTTGTAGTGCCAGCGCGTGGTCTTGGTCTGCAACGTGGCCTGAGACACGTCGCGATAATGAATTTGATTATGCGTCTTCACGTTGGCCGTGGTGTGCCGCCGTTTTTGTTGATTCGACAGCCGGTAAACGTAGACCCGCTCCTTTTTAGCCTGTCGTATTGGCTGATAAATTAAGAGGTTAACCTGCTTAGAGGGTGAAATGGACGCAATGTTGGCTGTTCGCGTCGTGGTTTCTTGGTGCATCCCCCAGTGCCAGTTGTCGTTGCCAATCATTAAGGTCGCAGCGCCAACCAGCACGATGAACCCCAGGCCACCACCAACGAACCGTTGGCGTTTCGTGGGTAGCAGCAGGAACCCCCCGATGAACAGCAGGATCCCGAGTAAAAGTAAAATTAAAATCATGCGGCGACCTCCTGTTCTTGATCCTGGACCTGCCGTTTAACGAAGCAGGCAAAGATGAAATCGATGATGCCAAAGGCCGTGGCCACCAGGAAGGCGGCGTGGAAACCGGTCATGGCCGCGTTGTAGGCCTGGTTCTGGTAGGCGAGCGGCGCACTGGTCAGTAAGGCGTGGGCCGGCGTGTGTTGGGTCGTGACATTGGTGAGAACGCTGCCGAGAATGGCGGTTCCCATCGAGGTCATGACCTGCCGCATGGTACTGTTGACGGCGGTCCCATGGCTCAGTTGCAGGCCGCGCAAGTCAATCGAACTGGCAGCGGTCAGGGGCATCGTGACAATCGCGACCCCAATCATCAGAATCGTGTATTCACAGATGATGTAGCTGTACGGTGTCGAACGGGTGAGAAAGGCGAAGGGCAGGGTTCCCAGCGTTAACAGGAAGGTCCCGACCAAGGCCAGTCGCCGGCCACCCATTTGGTCGTAAAGGTGACCGCTTAACAGGCTGACTAGGCCATAGACCAAGGCACCGGGCAGAATCATTAGCCCGGAATGGAAGGGCGTCAGACCGCGCACCTGTTGCAGGTACATGGGTAAGACCACTTGAATCCCAATCATGGCGGTGTTGGAAAGCGCGGTGATGAAGGAAGCAACAGTAAACGACGGAATCTTTAGCAGGCGGACATTGAGAAAGGGGTGGGCTTGCGGCCACTCGTGACGGGCGAAGAGCCCGATGAAGAAGAGGCCAATCAGGATGCCAGCAATCACGCTGGTCGAGCCCCAGCCATTTTCACCCACTTCGGAAAAGCCGTAGAGCAGGCTCCCAAAGCCGACCGTTGACAATAAAATGGCCAGCAGGTCGATGGGTGATTTCTTCACGGGGATGACGGGGCGCACGAAGATCAACGACAGAATCAAGACCAGGATGACCGGTGGAATCATGACGCCGAATAGGTCGCGCCAACTGGCATTGTCGAGAATCCAGCCGGAGACGGTCGGCCCTAAGGCTGGTGCGAGACCAATCACGACACCGCCCAGGCCCATCATCGTTCCCCGTTTATCGGCGGGAAAGGTGACGAGCAGAACGGTTTGAATGGTCGGGAAGGTAATCCCCACGCCGATAGCTTGAATCAGCCGCCCCAGGAAAATTAGGTTAAAGCTGTTAGCGGTATAGCTGATGACCAACCCAACTAGGAAAAAGCTCAGGGCGGTCAGGTAAATGATGCGTAAACTAAAGTTGTTGATCAGCCAGGCGCTGATGGGAATCATGATCCCCATGACCAGCAAGAAACCGGTCGTCAGCCATTGAACGGTCGCACTAGAAATATCGAAGCGGGTCATTAAGGTGGGATACGCGGTGACCAGCATGTTGGTGGTCAGGGCCGTACAAAATGTCCCGAACATTAGCGTCACCATTAGCCACACGCGGCTAAAAGGTTTGCCATTGGTATCTGTCATGATAAAAGCCTCTTTTGGTGGGAATCATCCGGTTCCCGTAAATTTTAAAACCATTATAACCTGTTACGAGAAAATAATAAACTACTTAGAACAGTTTATTAAAAATTCTTTTCAAGGTATAATAGGAGTACGTGGTGCCATGGGCGCCAAAGAGCCTTTAGCTAAACAACAAAACCAATAAAAACGAATTCGTTTGTAAATCAAGCGCTGGATTTTCAACACGCAATCATAGTTGGCTTGAGGAACAGACAGGAGAAGAGGGGTAACAATATGGTAAAAAAACGGACATTAACCAGGGAAAAGGTCTTAGACCAGGCCAGCGACATCATTGCCGTGGATGGGTTAGACCATTTAACGATTCGGGAGTTGGCCAGCCGATTAGAGGTACGGCCACAATCCATTTATAATTATGTTGATAGTTTGAACGACCTGTTGGATCAAGTGGGGGTCGCCTTTGTGCAGGAGATTGCGGATCGCTTGATGCGGCGCCTGGTTGGGGTAGCGGGCAAGGAGGCCTTGTGGGTCTTCGCCCAGGAATTTCGGGCAGGTTGCTTACAACAGCGGCATTTAGCGCCCATCCTGTTAAATCCCAACGACCTGCAACATTTGACGGCGACCCATCAAGCCTTGGTCGACCTGTACAAGCAAATGTTTGCTAGCCTACATTTAGATGAGGTCGACAACACGGCGTTGGTCGAATCCACGCTGTACCGGTCCGCCTTATTTGGCTTTATTTTGCAGGAGATTGGCGGCTTCTTGCGGTTGCCGGCGCGCAAGGTTGACGACCGGTTTGACCAAACCATGCAACTCGCCATTGACCAGTTCACAACGATTCAGTAGGGGATGTGAACGGTCGCCCATAATTTTGACGCTAAGACGCCATCACGCTGTTTCGGCGGGGATGGCGCTTTTATTTTAAATTTTTTTCAAATACCTCTTGCCTTCGAGTGCACTCAAAGGTGTTTACTAGGGTCTGTAAGCAAGAGAGGGAGGCGTTAGCTGTTGGGCGAAAAGCAGTATCGGATTGGCGAATTTTCTAAGCTCGTGGGGCTGTCGGCCTACACGTTGCGGTATTACGAGGACCAGGGCCTGATTTTGTCCCAGCGAGATGAGAATGGCGTTCGGTACTATACGGCGGAAGACATTCGTTGGATTGGGTTCATTCTGCATCTCAAGGGAACAGGCATGCGGCTGAACGAGCTGAAACGTTACGTCCAGCTTCGCGCTCAGGGTGACGACACAATTGCTGAACGCCGGGCGATGCTGCAGAAGGTCAAGGACGATGCCGAAGCGGATATCGCTGAACTTCAAATGCATTTGAAAGTTTTGGGTCGCAAGATTGACTGGTATGACGGCAAGACCAATCACACCATTCCGGACACCGAAAGCTTTCACGATTATCTACAAAAATTTAATAAATAAAAGGAGTAAGCAATAATGGCAAAAAACGAAGATGTAAAAAACGGGGTTATTTTTCCAGTCGGCGACAAGAACGAGGCGTACCAACAATTTTTCACCGGTCAAAGTTACTTACAAGGATTAGTCAGTGATCCCGACGTCAGTGTAGGCGTGGGCAATGTCACCTTTGAACCCGGCTGCCGGAACAACTGGCACATTCACCATGATGGCTTCCAAATTCTGTTGGTAACCGGTGGCGAAGGCTGGTACCAAGAAGCGGGTAAGCCGGCTCGGCGGTTACACGCGGGCGACGTGGTCGTGACCAAGGATGGCGTCAAGCACTGGCACGGCGCAACCAAGGACAGTTGGTTCAGCCACGTGGCCATTACTGCGGGCACCCCAGAATGGTTGGAACCCGTTGATGACGCGCATTACGATGCATTGGACTAGGAGGTCAGAATAATGGCAAAGAAACAAACAGCTGGTCGGGATAACTTAGGTGAATTTGCGCCCAAGTTTGCCGAACTGAATGATGACGTTTTATTTGGACAAGTCTGGTCACGTGAGGATAAATTATCCGCTCACCAACGCAGTCTGATCACGATTTCCGCCCTGATTTCTGCCGGGAACTTTGAACAATTACCCGCTCACCTGAAAATTGGGAAGGGCAACGGCATCACCAAGGACGAAATCGCAGAAGTCATTACGCACCTGTCGTTCTATGTTGGCTGGCCAAAAGCCTGGTCTGCCTTCAATATTGCTAAGGAAATTTTCAAGGATTAAAAACTATTTTTAGACGGACTAACAATCTATAGTGAAACATTGCTGACCGAAAAAGTGATGGACGAATATGGATTGACGGTGTCAGTATTTGATCTATGGGTTGAACGAATGTCAGCCGCAGGGATGGTGAAAATGAGCTCAGCCGTGGGAGTTGCCTTAGCGGTTTACCGCTTAGACAACTGCTATCTTTGAGACGCGTTTCTTAGCGGCTCAAAGTAAGGCTGGAGACCGTTCTTTGGCTCCAGCCGGCGCCCACCGCGTTCCAGCTCAGTTTTCACCATCCCGGAGGCGCCAGAATTAAACACAAGTCAAAAACTTTAGCCATCGAATCCATTTTGGGTCCGGTGGCTTTTTGAATTTAGCTTATAATGGAGGTAAGCAATTTTGAAAGGGGTTTCGCACACATGAAATTACATAAATTATGGGCCAGCCTGGCGGGAATCGTCGCCGTCAGTGGGTTGGCCTTGACCGCGACCACGATCGCGACGCCAACCACCACGGCTCATGCAGCTTCGGCCACGACGTTGTATAAGCAGTGGCAAAAGGTTTACGTGGGTGGCAAGACGCAGAAGTACGTGAAGACCAACAGTGGTTCTGGGACCACGACCGCGTTGTCTGAAGGACAAGGTTACGGGATGCTGGCCGCAGTTTTGGCCGCTAAGAAGGGGGTCAATACCCGGACTACGTTTAATCAGATGTACAAGTATTACCGGGCTCACCGGGTCTCCAGCAAGGTGCCGTTGATGCAATGGCAGCAAACCAAGCGTAACGGCAAGATGACCAGTGTGGGGCAACAGAAGAATTCCGCGACCGACGGGGATTTGGACATCGCCTACGCGTTGATTTTGGCTGATAAGAAGTGGGGCAGCAAGAAGGTCAACTACAAGGCCGCTGCCAAGAAGCTGATTAAAGCCATCAAGCAAAAGGAAATCAACCAGACGACCTACCTGCCCAAGATGGGGAACTGGGCGACTAATTCCTACGACGTCAGCAAGCTGCGGACGGCCGATCTGATGACCGGGTACTTCAAGACGTTTGCCAAGTACACCAAGGATAGCACCTGGACCAAGGTAGCGACTCGCAGTCAAACGGCCGTTAAGAAGTTAAGTGCGCGGCACAAGACCGGGCTGTTCCCCGACTTTATCTTTGCGACCGGGAAGAGCATTAAGCTAAAGGCCGTGAAGCCATACACGATTGAGTCGGGAACCGACAACCAAGTTGGTTACAACGCTTGCCGGGTGCCTTGGCGGTTAGCCCAAACTTACAAACTGAAGAAAGATAGCATCACCAAGAAAGCCCTGAACAAGCAACTCAAATTCTATAACCAGAAAAAGAAAATCTTAGCGGGCTACACGCTGGGCGGCAAGGCGGTCAACAATTACGCCAACACGGCCTTCACGGCACCCGTTAATTTTGGCGCCAAGGTCATGAAGAAGACCAGCTTGAAGAACAAGTCGGCCAAGCAATTACCCAAGTCGATTGAAAAGAAGAATTACTTCTCCGCCACGTTGCAGGTCGTCATTGCCTTAAGCTAAACGGATAAGTGAAAAAAGGTGTGTCAGCGGCAAATCAACTTGTCGTCGACACACCTTTTGTGATTGTAGCGCAAGTGAATTTTGGCCGCAAAAAAAGCGCATCCCGCAGGACCCGCTTTTAGAAAAATCAGTTTAGTAGGTTGAAACGTAAGCCTTGTTGGCCGTGACGTACTTGCCGTTGGTTAATTGGAACCGGTAAGCGTCCTTGCTGTTCTTGGTGATGCCCTTAACAGCTAACGTCTTGCCAGCAGCTAACTTGGTGCTCCGTTGGCCGTTGGTAAAGAGAATGTTGTTGTATTCGTAAACGGCCTTCTTGATCTTGATACCCTTCACACCGCTGATGCTGCTGTAGTAGCTAGCGGTTGAATGGGAAGAGGTGTCGGCAAACCAGCTCTTGACGACGGAACTGTTTTGAATCTTGTTCAAGTCAACGTTGCCGCTGATACCGGAAACGCGACCAGAACTGGTGTATTGCCAGAGGTCGATGGACGTGCCAGAAACCTTAGGCTTAGTGGAGCTGTACTTGGCGATCCAAGACCCATCGAACTTGGAGAAGTTCAGGTTGTGGGAGTTGGCGTAGTATTCACCGGCGTACATGATCAGGGGCTTGTCGGTCAAGCTCCGCATCGTCTTCAACCAAGCGTTCACGTAGGTTTGTTCGGAACTCTTAGCAGATGGCATCCGCTTTTCTTCGTCCAGGACAAAGAACTTCGTGTGGGCATTGCTACGCTTGTAGAAGTCCTTGGCTTCCTGTTGGGCGTCCTTAACGCTGGTAAATTCGGCAAACATGTATTGACCGAATGGCACACCAGCCTTGTAAGCACCGTTAGCGTTGACGTTGCGCTTGCTATCTACCATGTAGCCAGCGTCGCCCTTGCTACCATGTTGCACCCGAATGATGGCGTACTTTAAGTCCTTTGACGCCTTCGTCCAGTTGATGTTCCCTTGGTATTGCGAAACATCGGCAACTTTATTGCCGGCTGCGTTGGCAGTCGTGGTGTTCAAACTAACACCCACAGCCAAGACGGCGGCAAAAGCAGCAACCCCAGCGGCAAATTTATGTAACGTGATCTTCATGAATGATGTCCTCCTCAAGTCTTTGGGTTCATTGTACACGGTATGGGTTGCCCGGAGGTTACGCGCAATTTACATTTGATTACAGTTCCGTTGCAAATCGAGAGTGGGACCAAAGGCGGTTAGCCGGCGAGCATTAAGGCTGCTAACCGAATAATCCTGGTCTTGGATTGTTTGGTTAGCCCTTTTAAGCGGAACCGGGTGCCTTTGGTCGCACGTTTCGACTCTGTAAATGGCAAATGAAAAAAAACTGGGATGGCCCCCAGGCTTCTTGTTTAATCGTGATTCGTTTGGCGGTTGCGCATCAAGATTGCGGCACAGAGCGCGCCGACGATGGCAATGCCGGCCGAAGTCAATGTGACCGCGCGCGTGCCGTTAGCGTAGGCTTGCCACACGGTCTGTTGAATCGCATGGGCGAACGGCATTTTTGCTAAACGGGCGCTGAAGGCAATGCCGTGACCAGAGAAGGGCCCGGCGCTGACCAAGGCCTGGTGAATTGCAGTGGCGGCCTTGTGGGGCATGTTGATCTGGCCGAAGTGGGCGGTCAAATAAGTTTGGTAAACGTTATTTTGAACGAGCCCGAGGCTGACGATTCCTAAGGTCACCCCAATTTGACGGAACACATTGATCAAACCGGAGGCCATCCCCATTTCCCGAACGGGGACGCCTTCCATCCCCGTGCTATTCAGGAGGGGGTTGACCATCCCGTTGGTGATTCCCATGAGGACCATACCCGGCCATAACTCGGCGAAGGAGACGTGAATGGTCATGGCGTTGGCTAGCATTAGGAAGCCGATGCCACCCAGGAAGAGGCTGCCACTGATCATCCATTTCTTGGAGTAGCGGTTACCCAGGTACCCGGTCAGTGGCCCGAGAATCAGGGACCAGATGCTAATCGTTAATTGTCGAACCCCGGCTTGTAACGCCGAGTAGCCCATGTAGTTTTGCATCAGGGCGGTCAGGTAGGTGTTGTAGGAGTAGATTCCGACGCCCAGTGCCAAGGCAACCATGACCGTTCCCACAAAATGGGGGTTCTTGAACATGGCCAGGTTGACCATCGGCTGTTTCAACCGAGCCTCAACCAGGATGAAGACGACAAAGAACAGAATGGCCGCGCCAAACCAGCCCAACATTTGGGGACTCGTCCAGTGCCAGTCTTGATGGTTTTCTTTTAGAATCAAGCCGTAAATTAAAGCGAATAAACTCGCGGCGGATAAGGCCATGCCGGCAAAATCAATCTGATGATTTTGGCTCAAGTCAGGGACCTCATCCACGTAAATCAAGGTTAAAATAATGGCAATAATTCCAATGGGGATGTTCACGTAGAAGATTGAGCGCCACCCGAACTGGGCGACCAGGTAACCGCCGACTAGGGGACCGGACGCCGAAGATAAGCCGATGATGGAACCCAAGATACCGAGCGCCACGCCTCGTTTGCTTCCCTTGAAGCTGACGGCGACCAGGGCCATGGCGAGGGCGTTCATCCCGGCGCCACCGAGGGCCTGAACGCCACGCCCGATGTCTAAGACCAGCAGGTTAGGCGCCATGCCGTTAACGGCGGAGGCCAGGACAAAGATGGCCAGGGAAATGACAAAGATGCGTTTCAGCCCGTACATGTCCCCAATCTTAGAAACAATCAGGAGGGTGACCCCCAGAACCAGGGAGTAGGCGTTTAGGACCCATTGCACGTTGTTAAAGGATTCATTGAAATCCCGAACCATGGTGGGTAAGGCCACGTTGACGATGGTGACATCTAGCAGGGCCATGAAGACCCCGAGGGAAAGGGCGGTTAGTCCAATCCAGCTACGCGTTGATTTAGTCAATTTACTAAGTTCCTCCGTTTAGGTCAGTCGACGTCGGATATGCCAACTGCTGAGCTATTTATTTTTAGGCGAGACAATTTTCGGAAAAAAAGTTGCCGATTAAAAAAATAATCAGCAACTTTTGACGCAGTTAATTAGTGTACGGCCGTGTAAATCTTGATGGCTAACTTGGCTCGGTTCTTATCCGTTTTGGTAATTGGATTGTACTTGGACAGGCCGGCCTTGACCTTTTTGTAGCTGTAAACGTTGGAACTGCCACTCTCGAAGTACATCAGATCAGCTTTCTTCGGTGAGTGGTTCAGGCCCAGCACGTGGCCCAATTCATGGGCAATCGTGCTGGCGTACTGGTACTTCCGACCTTCATTAGCTAACGTCGAACGGACCAGAGCCACATCTTTTTTCAAGACGGCGTAGGACGGCAGAGCCTCTTCCACGCGGGCAGCCTCTTCGTTAAACAGTTGGTCGTAATTTTCATCTGTAGCGGCAATGCCCTCAGCCTCTAAATTCGCTTTAGCTTTGCTCTTAACGGTATTAGAATATTGGTTGTAGAAGGCGTCGTTCAACTGGTTGGTCATCGCGGTACCAATGTCTTGCTTGGCCGCCGTGTAGAAGGACGAACGAATCTGTAGTTGCTTCTTCGCTGGCGTCCACCAGGCATCACTCTGATCGCTCTTGGTGGCTGCGGACTTCGACACGGAGAAGGTCAGCGTGTGGTTCTTCTTGGAACCCTGCGTGAATTCCTTCTTGCCTAACTTGTTGTTCCAGTAAGCCATGGCAATGGTGACACTCTTCTTTAAGGTTTTATCCTTGGTATTTACGTAGACCACAGCTTTACCATTTTTCTTGAGGGCCGTTTGGGCGTCGTAGGCGAGCTTGTATCGCTTTCCCAGGGCCTTGGCGTGTTTCTGGTAATAGCTCTTGGACTTCTTTAGCGTGGCAGCCGATGGGTTGACGCTGGCGGCCTGAGCGGTGACGGTACTAGTGGTAATGGCGGGCGCCACGATGAGGGCTGCCGCAACAGCCACTGTCAGTGAACGCGCGCGAATGTGGTGAAATCTGCGCATGATGTTAACCTCCCTTAAAAATCCCCAAAACAATTCGTATTTACAATAGCATAGGCCAAACGTCGCGTGGGGTCAAGAATTAACGGTTCAGTAAATATTGATAGTGGAACTCATTAATACCGGGGTTGGACCCGGTTTCAAAAAACGGCTAGTAGAACATTTGTTTGGCCTTAAATCAGGAATCTGGTATAGTAGTTTCAGAAGCAAAATTGGAGGGAAAGCAATGGTTAAACGATGTGATTGGGCAACGTCTTCACCCGAGATGGCACGGTATCACGACGAGGAGTGGTGTCGGCCGGAACACGATGAGCAGCGGCTCTTTGAACTGCTTTGTTTGGAGACCTATCAAGCGGGTCTCAGTTGGCAAACGGTCTTAAATAAGCGTGCCGCTTTTCAGCGGGATTTCTATAATTATGACCTAAAGCGGGTCGCCGCCATGACCGATGCTGATATCGAACGGCTATTACAAGACGCCGGGATCATTCGGAATCGTCAGAAATTAATGGCAACCGTGAACAATGCGCAAGTCATTTTAAATTGGCCGGCTGAAAGTTCGTTTAGTGCGTGGTTGTGGGCCTTTGTCGATGGCAAACCGATTCGGCATGCCATTGCGCGTGATGCCCAGCTACCGGCAACCACGGACCTGGCACAACACATTTCCCGTGAGATGAAGAAACGGGGCTTTAAGTTTGTGGGACCGACCACGACGTATTCATTTTTACAGGCAGCGGGCTTGGTGAACGACCACCTGTTGAGCTGTGACTGGGCGCCAGAGAACCAATAGAAAGAGGGCAGAACCATGCGTTTTTTACATACAGCAGATTGGCACATTGGTAAGAAGCTTCACGGATATGATTTGATTCCCGAACAGGAGGACGCGTACCAACAGATCAAGGCGATTGCCAAGCGAGAAAAGGTGGATGCCGTGGTGATTGCGGGAGATTTATACGACCGGGCACTCCCCAGTGAGCCGGCCGTCACGGCGTTGACCAACATGTTGGTTGACCTGAACCGCCATGAAAAACTGCCGTTGTTAGCGATTAGCGGTAATCACGATTCTGGCGTGCGGCTGGGCTACGGCCAAGAGTGGTTTGCCAGCACGGACTTCTTCTTACGGACCCGGTTGGCAGACGCCCTGAAGCCGGTAACACTAAAGGATACCCAATTTTTCTTGTTACCCTACTTTGAACCCGTTCAGGCGCGCCAATTTTTTGACGACGAATCGATTCGAACGGTTAACCAGGCCATGGAACGGCTAGTTGCCGCCATGCAGGAAAAGTTTGATACGACGAAGAAGCATGTGCTGATTGCACATTTCTTTGCGGCGGGTAGCAATCACTCGGATTCAGAGACATTGGTCCAGGTCGGCGGCTTAAATGCTGTGCCCGTGGACATGCTGGCGCCATTTGATTATGTTGCGCTGGGACATTTACACCGGAAGGAAGCCTTGCAGAATGAACCGACCGTTAAATACAGTGGGTCACCCCTGAAATTTTCGACTAGTGAGGCGGCCGACACGAAGGGCGTTTGGATCATTGATACGGATCAGACACCGGTCTCGGTGACCTTTGAGCCGCTGAAACCGTGGCACGACCTGGTAGTTTTGGAAGATAGTTTTACCAATCTGATGGACCGCGACCACCCGTATGCAGTCACGCCAGAAGATTTTGTGGCGGTTAATTTAACGGACACCACACCGATTACCAACGTCATGCAGCGCTTGAAGACGCGGTTCCCCCGGGTAATCGAGCTCAACCGCGTGAACCAGCTCGACGTGACGCCAGATGAATTGGACGTGAAACAAGTTCAACAAGATCCGCTAGCCTTATTGGGGGATTTCTTTGAACAGGTCACCCAACATCCGCTCACGGAGCAGCAACAGGTTTGGGCCCGGCAATCCTTGCAGGCCGCAGAAAAGGAGGGAGACGAATGAGTCCCGTCACTTTACACTTAGAATACTTTGGTCCTTACCGAGATGAAACGGTTGATTTCACGAAATTTTCTGCCACCCCGTTGTTCTTGATCAGTGGGAAGACTGGGAGCGGGAAGACCACCATTTTTGATGGCATGTGCTATGCGCTGTTCAACCAGACCTCTGGCGTCGACCGGGAAGCCAAATCCATGCGTTCCGACTTTGCGACCCACACGGACCAGACGCGGGTCACGTTCACCTTTACGCACCGGAATCGGTCCTATGAAATTGTGCGCGAACCCACGCAGATCTTGGCTAAGAAGCGGGGAACCGGATTGACGGAGGCCGCGGCCAGTGTGACGTTGACCGTCTTTGAGAACGATACGGAAATCACGCAGTTGACGAAAGAAGGTCAGGTTCGCGATTACCTGCAGGAATTGTTGCAGATGGATGGCAAGCAGTTTGCCCAAATTGTCTTACTTCCGCAGGGCCAGTTCCGCCGGTTCCTGATTGCCCCCAGTGAAGATAAGGCAGTGGTCTTGGAACAACTCTTTAATACCACAATCTTTGCGCGGTGGACGGACCGCCTCAAACGCCAGCTCCGGCAAAATGAGGCTGCGAATAAAGAAACGGCGGCAACTCTTGACCGGTTACGGGGTGAGCTGCAATGGACAACTGAAAATAAAGAGAAAGCTGCTAGTTTGCTGGCCAATCAACAAACGACCGAGCTACTCACTTTGATGGCCGAGCAACAAGCCACGACTAAGACCCAACAAACGGCAGTTACCACCCAACTCAAGCAAGCAGACCAATTGCACAGCCAATTGGTCCGACAGGATGAACAAGAATCAGTCTTACTGGCCGACCGTAAGCGACTCGCCGACCGCCAGCAAGAACAACAAGAATTAACCCAACAACAACCGGCCATGCAGGCGCTGAAGCAGCGAATTGCTGAGCTGGACTGGACGCAGCAGATTCAGCCCCAGTGGCAAGACCAAACGCAAGCCCAGCAAACGTTCCAACAGCGGAGACACGCCAGTGAGCAGGCGGCAGCGGCCTTACAGTCGGCTAAGCAAAAGCACCAGGTAGCCGTCGCTGAACAACAAAAGCAGCAATCGCTGGTTAAAAAAATCAAGCAAGAAAATGATCAGTTGGCCCAACAACAGGAACTTATTCCGGTCTACCAACACGTGGCTGAATTGACCCAACAAGCGCAGTTGGCAGCAGAGCAGGTTGACCAGACACAGGCGCGCCTCAAGGAAGTCCGAACCGCCGTCGCTGAAAATAAAACGGCTCAGCAGGCTCAGCAACAGGTGTTGGACCAACAACCGGCTATTTTCGACCGGCAAAATCAGCTCACACAGCGTGACGCTCAGTTGCAGGCGAGCGAAAAGCAATTGGCAACCGTGCAGCAGGCTGACCACCAACTCACAACCAGTCAGCAAAAGGTGATTAGTTTAAAGACGCAGGCGCAGTCGGCCCAGACAGCTGCTAAGGAAAAGCGAACGGCCGCTGATGCCAGCTACCAAGCCTTCTTACGGAGCCAAATTGCCGAGCTGAGTGCACAATTGACTGAGGGGTCACCTTGTCCGGTCTGTGGGTCGGAACATCATCCCCACCCAGCTGCCACCACGACGGCAACCACGGTGTCAGAAGATGCCGTCAAGGAGATTCAAGCGCAAGCGGACCGGTTAGAAAAGCAGGCCAGTGAGGTCGCCGCTCAACTAGCCAGTTGGCAACAGCGCGTCACGGAACAAGCAGCAACTCAGGCCATCCAATTGGCTGAGCTGCAAGCGGCCTTGGAACAACCAACGATGACCACGCTAGCCGAACTGACCCAGCAACAACATTCAGCCCAACAGGCCTATCAGCAGGCAAAGACTAAGAACGAACAAGAGCGACAAAACTTACATCGAGCTCAACAACAAATGAAGGCGTTGACCACAGCGGCGACCACCTTGCAGACGCAGGTGCAGATGGCTGAGCAAGCTGTGCATGACCAACAAACGCAGCAGGCTAAGCTGAGTGCTGAACTGGCAACAGAGACGAAGCGGTTACCGGATCAGGCGCCAACGCTGGCGACATTTATGCAACAGCTCACTGATTTACGGACCCAAGTGAAGGCCGACCAGCAGACCTTGGATACGGTGAACACGGCTGTTCAACAGGCAGAAAATCAAGTGGCTGTGGCCAAATCCCGTATGACGCAGGCTGAAGAGGAAGTCCAGACCAGTCAAGAAAGACTGACCCAGGCTCAGACAGTCGTAGCAAAGCTTTTGACGGCACATTTCGGCGCAACTGATGAGTCCGTGGTCGAACAGGTCCAGACAGCCCTAGCGGAAGTCGGGTCGTTAGCGACTAAGCGGCAAACACTGGCCGATTTTGACAAACGTCAGGACAGCCTAGCCGCGACCATTGCCGACCTGGTTGCCCGCACGAAGGACCAGCCAACACCAGACCGGGAGAAGACGCAGGCCGCGTTGGCACAGGCTAAGACCCAGATGACGGACCTTCAGGAACAGCAACGACAGTTACAAAATCTCTTTGAATTTAACACCACGCATACCCAACAATTACAGACACAGGTGGATAAGCAGGCTGCGGCCATGCAAACGACGCAGGAGTTGACCGAGCTCAGTGGCGTGGTCAACGGGGATGGTCCCAACAGTAAGCTAGGCCTGGAACGATACGTCCTACAAACGTATCTGCGTCAAATCTTACAAGTCGGTAATCATCGCTTAAAGCAATTAACTAACGGGCGGTATCAATTCGTGATCGATGAATCCCAGGCGAACTCCAAGAAGCGGTCCGGCCTAGAAATCAACGTCTATGACGATCACGTGGGTGAGCAACGGAGCGTGCACACACTTTCGGGTGGTGAAAGCTTTATTGCCTCGTTAGCATTGGCTCTGGCTCTGGGCGAAGTTATCCAGCAGACCACGGGGAGTGTCGACGTCGATGCCCTGTTCATTGATGAAGGCTTTGGGTCATTGGATGAAGATGCTTTAATGACGGCGCTGGAATCGTTGGAAACGATTGAGGGGAAGCACCGCATGATTGGCATTATCAGCCACGTGAGTGAACTCCGTGATCAAGTTGAAAACCAATTACAAGTGATTGCCAACGGCAACGGAGAGAGTACGATTCGGTATCACGCCGCGGAATAATAGTTTTTTCCAGACAAAAGGGGTCTTGGACTGCTTGTTATCCAAGACCCCTTTTTGCCGAGTCACAGGAGAATAGTTGAAGAGGTGACGCAACGTGCCGCCGAGATGCTGCTAGCGTGCTTAACTTAGCCAGCACCTTACAAGAACGACACACTCAATACGAGTTCCCAGAAAACTGGAATGGCATTTCCCCTAGGCTGGGTTACATGACAAATCTATTCTCTGGGGCAACCCTAACAGTAACTGGATTCAATAGAAAGCTAATGGCTAGTTGGCGGGTAAAAACAGGGACGTTAAGCCGTTCAGCTTATTAAGTTGCCCTAACTTTGCGGGTGAATCATCCGTGAGCCAGACAATTGGTGGCGTAAATGGTTAATGAACGCCAAATGAAGTTTTTTAACAAATTAGCATAATTGGTTATAGTTTTAACGATTATCCGTGCAATACGGATTTTGATGGTTTAGAATAATGGGTAACTATATTAGAAACGGGATGATTTTTAATGTGTACGAGTTTGACCTATGAGAACAGTCGGGGCGACCAATTTTTAGCCCGGACCATGGATTTTGCGTTTGAACTGGGTGGCCAACCTATCTTTATGCCGCGGAACCAACAGATTCAAGGGGATGCGGGGACCTTCACCACGAAGTATGGCTTCGTCGGGGCCGGCCGGAACCTGAGCCACTACATTTTTGTTGATGGCGTGAATGAATATGGTCTTGGGGCAGCCGCGCTGTACTTTTCACAATACGCGAAGTACGAAGCAAGTGCACCAGCCGACAAGTTGGGCTTAGCGCCACATGACGTGACGGCCTGGGCTTTGGGCAATGCCAAGAGTGTGGCTGACCTGCGTGAATTGGTTAAGCACATTCAACTCTTGGACATCCCGGTTGCTTTGCTTGGCATCACGGCACCGTTGCACTTTATTTTTAGTGATCCAACGGGGGCGACCGCTGTGCTCGAAGCCACCAGTCATGATATCCATTTGATTGATGATCCGGTCGGGGTCATGGCCAACTCACCACAATTGAGCTGGCATTTACAAAACCTCAGCACTTACGGCACGCTGCAAGCTGCCGATGTGCCTTTGCATGATTATGAAGGCTTTGAGTTGGCCACCCAGGGTCCTGGGACTGGCGCATTGGGCCTTCCCGGCGACTACACGTCACCATCCCGCTTTGTCCGGACGGTTTACAACAAGCATTTCAGCGTTAAGACGGACGATACGCCGACGACGCTGAACCTCTTACAACACCTATTAGACAGCGTCACGATTCCTAAGGGAGTTAAGCTAAAGGCTGACGGGAACAGCGACTACACGCAATACCGGGCCTATGCCAACCTAACTGAGCGTTCTTACTTCATGGAACCTTATGATAACTTGGAATTGCAAGGCGTTAAAATGACTGACGAAATGCTAAACGACTGGGATACGCCCGTGGAATACCCACTGGACCACCAACCACACATTAGTGCGTTGAACTAGGAGCTGAATTAAATGGGTTTTAGTCAAAAAAGTTTTGCTGAACTAACGACCACGGAACTCTTCCGTATTTACCAGTTACGGGTGGCGGTTTTTGTGGTGGAACAAGACTGTGTCTATCAGGAAGTCGACGATGATGATCTGATTGCACAACACTTGTTCCGGACAGACGATGCGGGTCGGGTGTTAGCCTACGCACGGTTAATTCCGGAACCCAATCAGGTCCGCATTGGCCGGGTCCTCGTTGCCGCTTCGGCACGGAAGCATGGCGCCGGTCGCGAATTGGTGGCGGCCGCCATTGCTGCTGCTAAAGAGACCTATCCGCAGGCCCAACAGATCGTGATTCAGGCTCAAGCCTACTTGCAAAAGTTTTACGCCTCGTTTGGGTTTACACCAACCAGCGAGGTTTACCTGGAAACGGGAATTCCCCACTTGGATATGGTTTTGCCACTGGATCGTTAAGCGAAATGAAAAAGGCGAGGTTCCAACGTTGTTTAAAACGTTGGGACCTCGTCTATTTTTGTGTCATGCTTACCGTTTGTTGGCGGCGTTAATGAAATCGTGAATCAAATCAGCCGGACCGCCGAGCGCAATCACCGCCCGCAGTGGCATGTTCAGGAACATTTGATCTTGGAGTAAGGCAACGTTGCCATGCTCGTCGGTCGTCGCTAAGAAGTTGTTAGCGCTGGCGTGTTCTGGTGCCAGGACCGTGTCCTTGAAAATTTGTTGCAGACGCGGATCTCTGACAATCGTGGATAGGTAAGTTTCGGCTGTCACGGGGGCAGGAGAATTCTTGAAGTCCATGGTCAACTTGGTTTGTAACCGGATGTCCCGTGAGGAATCGCCGACCATTAACTCATAGTCGCCGGAATCGGCTTGCCAGCGAGATTTGCCTTCGCACCACCAGCTAAAGTCACGCCGGTTGAGCCTTAAGGTCACGGCCTTGGTTTCGCCAGGGGCCACGGCGACCTTGGTGAAGGCGCGTAGTTCCTTGGTTGGCATTGGGACGTGTGAGGCGTGGTTGGCCACGTAGAGTTGTGGCACGGCCTGACCGGCGCGGTCGCCCGTGTTGGTCAGGTCAAAGGTGATGGTCGCGCCGTGTTCGTTCTCGTCGACGGCCAGATTGGTGTATTCAAAGGTTGTGTAGCTGAGACCATGACCGAATGGGAAGAGCACGTGCATTTCGTGAGTATCGTAGTAACGGTAGCCCATGAACATGCCTTCCGTGTAATATTCGTGATGCGGGTCCTGCCCAAACGTTGGGGCCATTGGGGTATCGGTCAAACGCTGGGGGAAGGTCTCGGCCAAGTGACCGGACGGGTTGACCGCACCGGTGATGATATCCCAGGTGGCTTCACCGACCGCTTCACCGGCCAAATAAGTTTCAACAACGGCGTCGACGCCATGAATCCAAGGCATTTCGACCGCGGAGCCATTTTGGAGCACGACCGTGACGTGGTCGTTGATCTTCGACAGGCGGCCAATCAGTTCGCCTTGGTTTTCGGGGAGCATCAGGGAGGTCTTATCAAAGCCTTCCGATTCCGTATTTTCAGGGTAGCCGGCGAAAATGATGACATGATCGGCGTCCTTGGCGGCAGTGAGGGCAGCTTCGACCAAGCTGTCGTCCGTTTCGCTCTGATCCAACCGGTAACCGGGGTAGTAGTTGGCCTCGAGGTCGCTGTCTTGCAGAGCAGCTAATGGCGTGGTCAACTTCGTCGGGTTGACGTGGGAGCTGCCGGAACCTTGGTAGCGTGGTTGATCGGCCAGTTCACCAATGACGACTACCTTGCCAGCGGTTTTGGGATCAAGTGGCAGTTCAGCGTGACGGTTCTTCAAGAGCACGATGCCATCATCGGCCAACTTGCGAGCAAATTGGTGATGGGCCGCGTGGTCATAGGTGCTGGCATGGTCGGCAGGCAACCAATTATCAATGATGTGCAGCAGGTGCCGGACCGCCTTGTTCAGCGTCCCTTCGTCCAGCTCGCCGGTTTCGACGGCCCGGATAATGTTGTTCACGGAAGCTTGGCCCTGACCTGGCATTTCCAAATCAAGCCCGGCGCGTAAGGCCTGGACGTTATCAGCGACGGCGCCCCAGTCGGACATGACTGCGCCATGGAAGCCCCATTCGTCGCGCAAGATGCTCCGGAGCAGGCGACGGTTTTGAGAATTCAACGTGCCATTAATTTTGTTATAAGAGGTCATCATCGTGGCTGGGTAAGCGGCCTTGACGATGATTTCAAACGTGCGTAAATAAAGTTCGCGCAGCGTCCGTTGGTCCATGTCGCTGGAGGCCGTGAACCGTTGATTTTCGCGGTTGTTGGCGGCAAAATGTTTAACGGCCACACCAACGTGTTTGGATTGCACCCCTTGAACGTAGGCGCTGCCTAGTTCGCCGGCCACCAAAGGGTCTTCTGAAAGGTATTCGAAGTTACGCCCACCCAAGGGAGAACGCTTCAAGTTGACGCCGGGTCCCAGCAACAGACTGACTTGTTCCGCGCGGGCCTCGTCACCCAGGTGTTCACCCAGTTGGTGCATCAGATCACGATTCCAGGAGCTCGCACTCAGCGCGGCAGCCGGATAAGTAATGGCTTGAACCGAGTCGTTAATGTTCGTGTTACCCGAATCGGCGGTCTGTTTCCGTAAGCCGGAAGGGCCGTCCGTCATCATGAGGGCGGGGATGCCCAGCCGGTCAATAGCGGCCGTGTACCAACTATTTTTTCCTGAAACCAGAGCGGCCTTCTCCGGTAACGTTAGTTCAGCAAGCATACGTTCGATGTCCATACGTTCAAATCCTTTCTACTAGTCAAACTTATTTTAAGTATACCTTTTTCCACCACGGAATGTTACCCGCCGTATTTGAAATCTGTTGGCCGACGATTTTAACCTTTGACAAACGCTGAGGAAGAGGGTATCTTAGGTCTTGTACAATCCAATTAATTACAAAAAATAAGTTAAGGAGGAAAATCACGATGTTGAAGAACGCCGCTCAAGTTAAATCACTGCTTGCCGCATGTTGCGAATGTAACGTGTCTTTTTGCGCTACCTCAATTCGTGATTTTCCGGCTAAACCGTAGTAGTACATAGCGCCGACCTAGGTTGGCAGTGTCGAACGGGTTACCGCTTTCACGAGTTAAGTGAAGGCGGTAGCCCGTTTTTTCTGTTTTCAAATCATAATTTTGCGGATTGTACACCACAAAAATTTGAGGAAAAGGGAGCAAACTTCTTATGAAAAAATGGACTGGGATTGGGTTAGTCGCAGCAGTATTGGCAATTGGTATGGGGTTAGCTGCCTGTGGCCAAACTGCGGCAACGTCCAAGCCACAACAAGTTTTGCGGTTACCAGCGACGGCCGCGCTCGACACCATCGACCTCGCCAAGGCCACCGGTTATGGCCAGACGGGGAACGTTTTTGAAAGTTTTTATCGGTTAGGCAAAGACGGTCAGGTTGCACCAGGGTTGGCAGATTCAGCAAAAATGTCAAAGGATAAGAAAACGTGGACGTTCCACATTCGCGACAACGCAAAGTGGAGCAACGGCGACAAGATTACGGCCCAAGACTTCGTTTATTCTTGGCGGCGGACGTTAACGCCATCCACCAAGTCTTCGTACATGACGATGTTTTCTGGAATCAAAAATGGGGACAAGATTATCGCCGGTAAGGCTAAGCCCAGCACCATCGGGATTCACGCCAAGAACCAACAGACGGTGGTCATCAAGCTGGATAAGCCTATTGCTTACTTTAAAATTTTAATGGCTTACCCGTTATTCGCCCCACAAAATAAAAAGGTTATCGACAAATACGGCAAGAAGTATGCCACCAAGTCCGAGTACATGGTCTACAGCGGCCCCTTCAAGATTCAGGGCTGGAACGGGACGGGCAACACCTGGTCCTTTGTGAAGAATAATCAGTACTGGGATAAAAAGGTCGTTAAGCTCCAAAAGATTAATTATCAAGTTGTGACGAATCCCCAAACGGGTCTGAGTTTGTACCAGAACAAGAAACTCGATTTCGCACAGTTATCCAATGAGCAAGTTAAGAACTACAAGAATGACAAAGAATTCCAGCAATATCCTTATTCCATCGTGATTCATTTGAAATACAACTTCCAAGATGCTGACAAGGCTAAGCGGCGGATTATGAGCAATCAAAATATTCGTCAGGCCATTGCTTTATCTATCAACCGCAGTCAGCTGACCAAGAAGGTGCTGGGGGATGGTTCCGTGACGCCAACCGGCTTTGTTGCCAGTGGCTTAGCGCGTGATCCTAAGAGCGGCAAGGACTTTGCCAGCCAGCAGAAGGTCAAGAACACGACGACGTACAACCCAACTTTGGCCAAGAAGAAGTGGGCGGCTGGACTGAAACAACTTGGCATCAAGAAAGTTAACCTGAGTATCATGGCCGGTAACGATGACGTGGCGGCCAGCACCGTGACCCAATACTTAAAGGGTGCGCTGGAAAAGAATCTGAAGGGCTTTGACCTGAAAATTCAAAACGTGCCGGCTTCCGTGGCGCAATCTCGTTCGACCAATGGCGATTTTGACCTCTACCTGTCGCACTGGGGGGCCGACTTCAACGATCCGATTTCCTTCCTGCAGATTCCGGTCAGCTCGAACTCACTGAACTACGGCAAGTGGTCCAACAAACAATACGATGCACTGATCGACAAGGCCCAGAACCAAGATGCCGGTAACGATGAGGCACGTTGGCAAGACATGGTTCAGGCAGCCAAGCTGGTGAACAAGACGCAGAGCTTCACGCCTTTGTACCAGGCGAACTACGCTTATCTGACACGGTCCGATGTTAAGGGGATTATTCACAATACGGCGGGCACCCAGTGGAGCTACAAATACGCTTATATCAAATAACGGTTTTGACTGATCTTTGGGTCGCCTTACCGGTCAGTCAAAATAGGCTGGAACGCTAGGGGGAGGACGCCCCGAGCCAAAGAGCGGTCTCGGGACTTGCTTTGAGCCTCTAAGGAACGAGTCTCAAAGTCACCATTTTCTAAGAAGAACCCTTAGAAAATCCCCTGGCTGAGCCTATTTTGACTGACCTCACGGCTGAGATTGGTTCAAATCGTTAGTTGATGGCTTCTTCTATGACATTGCTTGTATCTATTCAGTATGGATAGTGTCAAATATTTCATAGTCAAGAGTCAGTGGATACTATTGACGTCAGATATTGCGTAATCAAATTTTGGATACAACTGCTATTTTCCAATCATCTGGAAAGAACCAAGCCGCTGATCCTTCTCGAGACTGACTTAGGTGGGCTAATGTCAGTGAGTGGGGACAGTGAACTGGTTACAGCAGCTTTCAATAAATCCGGTTTTGCTAGACCAAACGCTAGCGGAACCGGATTTTTTGTGACCTGAGTGGGCCAATGACAATGATTAGCTTTCAAATTATGCCGGTTCATGGTATGATGATTCTCGTAGACATGTACCCATGGTCGGGTACTTTCGAAAATCCTGGCAATTCGCGTTGTTGGGTAATGGCTCTCGGATTGTAAAATCCGGGAGCTTTTTTGTGTTTTTTGCATGGTATCATAGAAGTTAAAAGGGGATGGCGACATGGCGATTGGACCGGATGATGGACACGTTTGGGATAGCGACGGGACCCAGGAGTATCAAGCGTATTTTGGCACGCCTACCCATGATGACCACGTGTTGTATGAGCTCCTGACGGTTGGCGTCTTTCAGGTTGGCCTGAGTTGGCAGGCGGCCGCCAGCAAGTTGCCCGTTTATCGGCGGCTGTTTGCGGGGATGGACCCACAGCGAGTGGCCGGCTTTGAGGATGAACTCGACGGCGAACGGATTGCCAATGACTCGGCAATGATCAGCAACGGTCGAAAAATTCGGGCGACCATTCACAATGCGCGGGCCATCATACAAGTGCAACGGGAGTTTGGCAGTTTCAGTGCCTACCTCTGGGAGTTTGTGAACGGTACGCCATTGTTATTGCCAGCGGTGACTCGGGATTTATTGACCAATCAATCGGGTATCGGCAGCGCAGTCGCTAAGGATTTAAAACGCCGCGGATTTAGCTTTGTCGGTCCGGTCGTGACGCACATGTTTTTGCTAGCTGCGGGCCTCTTGCGTGAGCAAATTATTGACGGTTAAGTGAAATTTAGGTGAGAAATTTATTTAGTCCGCAACCGGTTTCTACCAGACACCGATTAGGGAATCCCGGTACCATGCGGTTCGTTATGAATAAATTTATATCAACTTTATCTTGACACCCAATTAAAGTTGCATTAGACTTACAGATAAATTAAGCGATTGAAAAAACAATGTGATCAGGAGAGTAACCACCGTTAATGGTTTCAAGAGAGCTCGCGATTTGCTGAAAGCGGGTAACCCACGGCGGGGTGAAGATGGCCTGAAATGAATTGGTATCACTGAGTCCTTGCGATGAGGTGGTAATGTCCGGCACTCATTATCGTGCACGCACTTCAAGGCGTAAGCTGGCGAGTGTTAATGAGGAGCCGGGTGTCTTTAACCTGACTTGAATTAGAATGGTACCACGACAAAGTTCGTTTCTATTAATTTAGGAGCGGACTTTTTCTTTTGGTCGCATTTTCAATCGTGGCGTTTATCTTATGAGGATAATAGTTTAAAAAACAAAGGGGATTACTGAGTATGAAGAAATCATTTAAGCATTTTAGTTGGCTCTTATTATTGTTGATTCCACTTTTAATTGTTTCCGGCTGTGGCAAGTCTAGCAGCAGCAACAAGACGGTCAAGGTTGGAATCATGGGTTCCGATGAAAAAATTTGGAAACCTATCCAAACGAAGTTAAAGAAGGACGGCATCAACATCAAGTTGGTCACCTTCACCGATTACAACCAGCCCAACGCTGCGTTGACGAACCACGAAATTGATTTGAACTCGTTCCAACACACGTTCTTCATGGATCAATGGAACAAGGCGCACAAGACGGACATCGTTTCTATCGGTAAGACCGTCCGCGCACCACTACGGTTGTACTCCAAGAAGGTCAAGAGCGTTTCAGCCATCAAGAAGGGTGACCAAATCACCATTCCTAATGACTCCACTAACGAAGGCCGGGCCTTACATCTACTGCAATCCGCTGGCTTGATCAAGGTGGATTCCAAGGTTAAATTACCAACACCTAAGAACATCACCCAAAACAAGTTGAACTTGAAGATTACTGCCGTTGATGCTGCCCAAACGCCACGGTCATTGACCGACGCCACTGGTGCCGTTATCAACAACGAATTCGCTGCCGAAGCTAAGCTGCCAAACAACGAAACCATCTTCAAGGAAAAGATCAACAAGGCTTCCATTCCTTACATCAACATCATCGCCACCAACAAGTCTGACAAGAACAACAAGACCTACAAGAAGATTGTGAAGGCTTACCAGACCGAAGCAACGAAGAAGTTGTTGAAGAAGTATTACCACGGCCTGACTATCCCAGCTTGGTAATATTGGATTAACTTATACCGCCGGCTCACGTTTATTGGGAGGCGGCGGTTAAGTTATTGAAAGGATATAGTGATGGTGAGGACACCGAAGTTACTAATTGGTTAACTGACTATCATCCTGGAAGACAGTTTAAAATGGTGGTCAATGTGAGTGACCAGCTGTGTCGGTGGTCTTAACTGAGTGATTTTCTCAGTTTAGAGCACGGGACGACCTGGGAGACTGGGATTTTTCCAGGCTTTCAGGCGAGGTGGCAGACCGGTTCTCAGGCTGGCACCGTTCCCCACAGCAGGGCACCTTGAGCCCGCCGCCGGGAACGGCAAGTCAGCCACCATTTTAAACTGTCTGGAAGGCGAAACAAATATTCGTTTAAACATATTAATGAAGAAACTGCCGGCATTGGCGAGTAAGGAGAATGAAGTCTGTGACTAACGAAGCGATTATTCAGTTAAAAGATATCGACGTGACCTTCCATAATAAGGGTCAAACCGTGACCGCCGTCAAAAATGTTTCATTGACGGTCAACCGCGGGGACATCTATGGGGTCGTCGGGTATTCCGGCGCCGGGAAGAGCACGTTGGTGCGGGTCATTAACCGCCTTCAACGGCCAACAGCCGGTTCTGTCGAGGTTAATGGTCAAGACATTTTGGCACTCAAGCCCAAGGAACTCCGGGTTGCCCGGACGAAAATTGGGATGATTTTTCAACACTTTAATTTGATGGCATCCCGGACGATTGCCGACAACGTGGGCTACCCCTTAAAGGGTGGCGAGTTGTCCCATGAGGAACGCCAACAAAAAGTGGCCCATCTTTTGGACCTAGTTGGCTTGACGGAAAAGGCTGAGGATTACCCAGCGCAACTATCCGGTGGGCAAAAGCAGCGGGTCGCCATTGCGCGGGCCCTGGCCAACGACCCCGAAATCCTGATCAGTGACGAAGCGACGAGTGCCTTGGACCCCAAGACCACTTCATCCATTTTGGAATTGTTGAAGCGGTTGAACCGGCAATTAGGCCTGACTGTGGTCCTCATCACCCACGAAATGGAAGCCGTGAAGGAAATCTGTAACAAGGTGGCCGTCATGGATGATGGTGAAATCATTGAACGCGGTGACCTGGTCAGCATCTTTAGCCGTCCCGAAAAGCCATTGACGCAGGACTTCATTAATACCGCTACGCAGATCAATCAAGCCCTTGAAAAAATTTACAAACAGGCGCGGACCCTGGGCCTGGACGACCATCAACAGTTGGTTCAACTCCAATACGTAGGTGCCAGCACCGATGCACCACTGATTACCGACCTGTACAAGCGGTACGGGGTGGTTTCCAATATCCTTTACGGGAACGTGGAAATTCTCCAAGACACGCCGCTGGGGAACCTGATTGTTGTCATGACCGGGGATCCCGACAAGCTGCAGGCCGCTTGGCAGTACTGTCAGGACGCCGGCATCACCATTACACACTTAAAACCAACAGATCCGGAGGTGGCCTAAATGACTTGGTTTGCAAAATATTTTCCGAATGCTGTGACCATGAAGAGTGATTTTCTTCAGGCCACCGGTGAAACACTGTACATGACGTTCTTCACCGCCATTGTGGCGGGGATTTTAGGGATGGCCATTGGGGTTGGCTTGATTGTGACCCAACCCGGCGGTATCCTGGAAAATCGGATTGTTTATAACATTCTCGATAAGATCGTTAACCTGTGCCGGTCAATTCCGTTCGTAATCTTACTGGCCGTCATTGCACCACTGACCCGGTTGATTGTGGGAACCGCTATCGGGACCACCGCCGCCATCGTGCCACTGGTGATTGGGTCTGCGCCATTCTACGCGCGGCAGATTCAAAACGCCCTGTCCGAAGTTGACCGTGGGGTGATTGAGGCCGCTGAATCAGTTGGTTCCGGTCCTATCGCCATTATTTTCCGCGTCTACCTCAGAGAAGGGTTGCCGGATATCATCCGCTCGTCCGTTCTTACGTTGATCAGTCTGATTGACCTGACTGCCATGGCCGGTGCCATCGGTGGTGGGGGCTTAGGGAATTTAGCCATCAATGTCGGGTACAGCCGTTTTGAAAGTGACGTCACGATTCTGGCAATGTTGATCATTCTGGTGATTGTGTTTGCTATCCAGCTTCTCGGCGACCTCTGGGCCCGTAAAGTCGACCACACCGCTTAGAAATGGTGGATAACCGCGCCTTACCGGTCGGCGAAAATTGGCCGGAACGCGGTGGGGAGGACGCCCGAAGCCTGAGAAGCGGTCTTCGAGCTCGCTTTGAACCTCAAAGAACGAGTTTCAAAGTCGCCATTCTACGAGAAAAGTCCTCGCAGAATCCCACGGCTGAGCCAATTTTCGCCGACCTCACGGCTGATACTGGTTGTTAGCTGCGTGGTCAACTTTACTGGCAGGTATTGGGTTATAACTAGTTGTTAAATTTTAAATTGAAAGGCAAAATTGCTTCGTCAGTTTGGGCGCGGTGATTTTGCCTTTTTTGCTGGAATTTTGGGTGCCTCATGCAATTGGTCAGACCTGGTTAGTGACCAATTGAGTTGGAAGTGGTAAGCTAATTTAGTTCGTTTGCTGTTCATGGGGATGTCGGGAGACACTTGCACGAACAGCGAACGATTGGGCAACCAGGAAGTTGGGCTGGTTGACTGGTATGCGGGCGGTTGACCTGCTTCGTCATATAACAAAATAAATTTTTGAAGACGGTGATATTTGCCTATTTTTGCCGCCAAATTCTAATGGTTTTCCGGTAAAATGTAAAAATTATGTCACGACTCGTATTAATCGTGTCGGTTAAAAACTAATTGAAAAAGATAAGTGACTGGGAGAACTAGTGGGTCAGTATGTAACCAGCTAAATGGCTGTGTGACAGTAAGCTCGGTATTGATAGTGTAGGCATGGTGAAAATAGTTGAACTGTGTCAGTGACCAGAGGTGGGGCAAGGTGACCAGCTGTGTCGGTGGTCTTAACTGAGCGATTTTCTCAGTTTAGAGCACGGGACGACCTTGGAGACTGGTGACTTTCCAGGCTTCGAGGCGAGGTGGAAGCCCGTTCCTCAGGCTGGAACCGTTCCCCACAGCAGGACACCTTGAACCCACCGTCGGGAACGAAAGACAGGTACTATTTTTACCATCCCAGTAACGAAATGATGATGCATACTTGAGGTATGAGAGAGAAAGGATTTATCGTGTTTTGAAGAATGTAGGTACGCCAACGGAAAACGTTATGAAGGGGATTTTCTGGGCCACGGTGGCTTCGGCCATGTTCGGGGTTTCCGGAACGGTCCTTCAGTTTATTTCACAAGGCCAATCGATTCCGACCAGTTGGTTCCTGTCCGCCCGGACGATGGGCGCCGGCGTTATTTTGTTACTGATCAGTTTAGTTTTATATGGCAAAGAAACATTTACGATTTTTAAGAGCTGGCGCGAAGTGTCCTGGCTTTTGGCCTACGCCTTGATTGGGTTAGGCGCCAACCTCCTGACCTTTTATATTGCCGTGCAGTCGGGGAATGCGGCCGCGGCCACAATCTTGCAGTACCTGAGTCCCTTATTTATTGTGTTGGGGAGCCTGTTGTTCAAGCACGAACGACCACTGCGCAGTGACCTGATTGCCTTTGCAGTCGCATTAGTCGGGGTTTTCCTGGCGATTACCCGAGGGGACATCACGCAATTGGCTATTCCCGTTAACTCCCTGTTATGGGGGATTGGTTCCGGGATCACGGCGGCTTGTTACGTGGTTTTACCGCGGCCATTGGTACGCGACTATGGTCATGCACCGATTACTGTGTTAGGCTGGGGAACGTTTATTGCCGGAATTTTCTTCAATCTGTACCATCCGGTATTTCTGAACATGCCACCAATCACCGGCACGCTAATTGGGTCAATGGCTACGGTGATTATTGTGGGAACGATTTTGCCATTCTCATTAATTCTGTATAGTACTCACTTTGCGCCGTCCGATGTGATTAGTATCGTTGACGCGACGCAACCAGTGGTGACGTTTATTTTATCGATTATTTTCCTGAGTTTAAAAATTACGATTGCGGAAGTCATTGGTTCCGTCCTAGTGATTGTGGCGATTTACCTGCTGCAACAGGGCCGACGAAAGATTGAGACGCAATTTGAGAGAGAAAATTAGGAAGTGAGAAAATGACGACCTTTGATTGGGTGCGTCATGGTCAAACGCAAGCCAACGTTGACCAGATCATGCAAGGACAATTGGATACGGCGGTCACGCATTTAACCGTGAATGGTTTACAGCAGGCCGAGCGCCTCGCTCAGTGGCTTCAGGGGAGTCACTACGACCAGTTAGTCAGCAGTCCCTTACATCGGACCCGGCAAACGACAGCGGCCTTAACGGCGAAGCTAGACGTCTTACCGCAGTTCGATGATCGGCTGATGGAGGCCGATTACGGCCGGTGGACGGGGGAAAACTTCCGGGTCTTACAGGAACGGCAACCCGCCGACTTCGACCCACTGACGGGTGAAGCCTTGCCGGATGTGCTGGTCGCAGCCGGTGGGGAGACCTACCGCGACATTCAACGTCGCGTGGGTCAGTGGTTGGCCGAAGAAGTGGTTGACCATCCGGATGACCACATTCTGGTGGTGAGCCACGGGCTAACTATCAAGGCAACGGCGCTGTTGATGCTGAACGCACCCGCAACGACGGCGTTGCCAGAACCGGCCAACACCAGTGTGACCCGAATGGAAATTGATCCGGCGACGGGTCGGCGTTATCTCCGGACTTATGGGGTAACGGCGCAGTTTAACTAACTTTAAAATCCAAACAAGGGCTCCTTAGATACGTTATGTATCTGAGGGGCCTTTTTGCATTCGGGCAGATTAATTTTAGCCAAAGAAAAATAACCCCACCACAAGGGCGAGGTTATTTTTAGGTTGAGACAGCCGGTTACTTCTTAAGGTTATCTTCCACGTAAGAACGAACTTCATCGTCGGACTTAGCGTCGATTTCCTTCATCGAAGCTTCAGTTTCATCGGTGTTGTGACCATTGGATTCCATGAAGTGATCCCAGAGAGCGTCACGAACAGGTAACTTCTTGTCGGACCAGTCGAATACTTCACTCATTTCTTTATCCAATAATGCAGTCTTTTCTACAACAGCCATAACCATTACCTCCAAAAAAAATTTGGGGTCAGCGGATCTGTTACTGGCATGGGTACCACCGGCTTCAATTTTCATGGTAGTCCTTTTTATTGGAAATGGTAAATATTTTGTTCATCTGGTAGGAGTTAGTTATTGACGCTCCCCAAACAAAACGGCAAAATAAAGGGGATGGCGCCGGCAAGACTGGCGCAGAAAGCAGGGATTACGGTGAAGTATCGTCAATTTGGTAAAACTAACTTTAACGTTAGCGAAGTTTCCTTGGGGACTTGGCAATTGGGGTCAAAGTGGGGCGACCCCTTCGATGAGGCAGATGCGCAAAATACGTTGGCCGCGGCCTATGATGCGGGGGTGAACTTCTTTGACACCGCTGATATTTATCAGGATGGCCAGAGTGAACGCGCGCTCGCCAAGTTTATCAAGGGTAAGCAGGACAAGGTGTTCGTTTCGACCAAGGTCGGCCGGAAGCTTGATCCACACGTGGCTAGTGGGTACACCGCAGCCAATATTACTAAATTTGTGGAAGAGAGCCTGACTAATTTAGACGTCGATGCGCTGGACAACGTGCTGTTGCACTGCCCACCAACACCCGTCTACTACGAACCCGAAGTCTTCTTCACACTCGACCAACTGAAAAAGGCCGGTAAAATCAAGAACTATGGGGTTTCCGTCGAGCGGGTCGAAGAAGCCATGAAGGCCTTGGACTACGACATCTCTGCCGTGGAAATCATCTACAACATGTTCCGCTTACGGCCAGCCGATAATTTCTTCAAGATGGCCCAGGCCAAGAACGTCGGCATCATCGCCCGGGTGCCGTTGGCTAGTGGCCTGTTGAGCGGGAAATACACGCTGGACACGACCTTTGGCAAGGCGGACCACCGGAACTTTAACCGGCACGGTGAAGCCTTCGACCAAGGCGAGACCTTCTCCGGAGTGGACTACGCCACGGGGGTCAAGGCCGCCAACGAATTGCACGAACGGTTAGGGTTAGACCAGGCGTTGGCACCATTAGCCTTACGTTACATTTTGATGGCCGATGCCGTTAGCACGGTGATTCCGGGTGCTTCCAAGCCAGAACAAATCACCCGCAACGTTGCCGCCGCTGATTTGCCAGCCTTTACCGCTGACCAAATGGCCATTGTGCGTGACGTTTACAACAAATATATTAAGAACCCGGTTCAATACAAGTGGTAAACAAAAATGGAAGTCCAGTGTGGGCTTCCATTTTTTAATATCGCTTAGGCAACCTGTAAATCCAATACCCAGTTGTCGGCTTGCTTGTTCTTATTCATAGTGGCAGGGTCGCCAACTAAGTCTTCATTGACCTTAACGACCGTCCCGGCGAATGGCGTCTTGAAGTTTTCGACGGCCTTGTCGCTTTCAACTTCCAAAATATCATCGCCAGCGGCCAACACGTCATCGGCCAGAATGGGTAGGTCGGCGAAACTAATGTCACCGATTTGTTCGAGGGCGTCACTGGAAAGTCCCATCCGGTAGTGACCTTGGTCACGTTGTTCCAGCCAAACGCCATCCTTGACGGTAATTTCTGGTGCGGCAGGGGTTTTATTTCCGCGGAACCAGTTCATTAGTCGTTGCCAAAAAGATTGTGGGTGTTCAGTCATCGTAAATTCCTCCCTAATGTCGTTGTTAATTTCTAGTATACCCTTTGCTTGTAACCGCTGACAATAACTTGCTCACGCTGAGGGTGCATGCTACACTAAAAATAATTTCAATCAGTGCTCGCTTGGCTGAACGCTGTGAACCGCGCCTCTGGGCTGGTGAAAAATGGGCCGTGACGCGGTACTGGTCGTTCCCGGCGGCGGTCTCAAAGTGCCCTGCTGTGGGGCCGGTTCCAGCCAAAAGGCGGGCTTTCACCTCAACTTTGAGCCAAAGATCGGTCTCAAAGGTTGTCCCATGGGCTAAGTAGCGAAAGCCGCGCTACTAAGGCCATCGACACAGCTGGTCACTTTGGCCCGCCTCTGGTCACTGACACTGACCACGTGGGTCCATTTTCACCAGCCCTGCGGCTAGCACTGGTTTAGCCCGGACACGAGCGACTGATTGAATAATTGTTAGTGAGGCGTTGTTTAGTGAATTGACGTGTCTCGGTAACAATTAAGACCGCTAGAAATTGTAAACAAAAATAATAAGATGAACAGAACGGTGTGTTGTTGCCGTTGGTGTTTAGGCCGACGGAGACTTGGATTTCTGGTGGAGCCGGAGGTCGTTAGGTGTCGAACCCTGTGATAGTGATGTTAGACTGGGCGTTTTTTCCCAGCCTTACAGCACGGACCGTGTTGGGGGACTTGTGATTTTGCAAGGCCCCCAACCGAGTCTGAAGACCGGTTCTTAGGCTTCAGACGGGTCCCATAGGGTGAAGATACCTAACGACCGCAGGCGGAATCAGAAACCCAAGGCGGAATCCTGTCAGCCGCAGACACCAACTTGCACAACACTTACCTGAAGGGAGCGTTACCTGAAATGTTTTTAATCGATACCAATCGCAACGGCCAAGTCGTGACCGATGCCATCGTCAATCAATCCATCGACAACTACTTAGTCAACGATTTAAAATTACCCGGCCACGGCCTGATGATGTACGTCAACCAACCGGCCGTCATCGTTGGCATTAACCAAACGGTGGGGGCCGAGGTTGATTTCCACTATTTAGAACAGAACCACGTGCAACTGGTGCGGCGAACGTCTGGTGGTGGGGCCGTTTACCATGATGAACGCAACCTGATTTTCGAGCACATCATTAATGGTGATCCGCAAGATGGGTCGAAATTTGGGGACTACACGGTCTTTGCCGAACCCGTTTTGCGGGCGCTCAAGGCGATGGGTGTGGCCGACCTGGGCATCAGCAACAAGAGTGCCTTGACGGTCGACGGTAAGAAATTTTCTGGCATGACCATGTTTAAAAATGGGGAAGGCTACGCGGCCGGCGGGACCATTATGTACGACCTGAACGTGGATGCGGCCCACGCCTCCCTTTTGCCAGCCAGCGATCGGCCTCACCGCGGCGTCGATTCCAACCGGGTGGCGATTACCAACCTGCGGCAGTACCTGGCCCCAGAATACCGGGACTTGGATATTCAAGCGTTCAAGGAAGCCTTACTCTGCCACATTTTTGAAGTCGATAGCTTAGATCAAATCGAAACGTATCACTTGAGCGACAAGGACTGGGCCGTGATCGATCAACGGCTGACCGAAAAGTATGATACGGATGCCTGGAACTACGGCGCCAATCCTGGTTTCCGGGAATATCATAAGCTGACGGTCGTCAACGGTGAGTTGCACGTCAACTTCACCCGCCATGCTGGCAAATTGCGGACGGCTATGTTATTTGGCGCAATCGGTACGCCTGCACAACTACACGCCATTTCGGAACAGCTGACCGGTATCGACGCCACACCAGCCGCAGTCGAAGCCGTATTGACGCAGCCAGATGTGGCGGCCGTGTTGGGCGCGGATGCCATTGCGCCACTTGTTCAGGTATTCACTGAGGAGGCGGCGCGATGAAGGCCAAGTACGACGTGAACCAGTACGTCGGAGTGCCCGTGCAGGCCAATGCCTCCGGCGAGTACGAAATCAAACGTGAACCGGATGGCGATTTCAAGCTCCATTCCTGGCGCACCGGCCGCCACAGCAAGGGCAAGTACAAGGGGACCGGTCAAATTTTTCTGACCGAAAATCACTTGAAGGTGGCGGTGGTCGCTGCCTATCCGGTCGCCTACAAGGAGCGGCACGACTACACGCCAATGCAGCGGCTGACTAGTGAATTTGTCAGTGAAGATCTGGTACAAGTTGCCATGGCTAAACTGCCGAGTTAATCGTAGCGAATTAAGTTGGTGACAACTCGCAGCTTACCTGCCCGTTTACTAAGTCGTTTGTTCCGATAATTTGACTAGACTTTAAGACGACCGATAACGTTTCGGTCGTCTTATTTGCTATAATAGTGGCAATATAATTTGCCAAAAGGAGTTGAAATTCTAATGCCAATCGAAGAAAAACTTGCAGAAATTAGCGAACTTAAAGCAAAAATGGATACTTTTCGGCCCTTATCAGTTGAGCAAGTTAAAGAATTGGATCAGCGTGTCCGTATCGAACATGTCTGGTCATCTAATGCCATTGAAGGAAACACATTAACTCGCTATGAAACTGCCTCAATTCTGAATACAGGCATGACCATCCATGGCGTTCCCGTTAAAGATGTCCTCGAAACGTTAGATCTGAATGAAGCTTACGAATACATGATGGAACTAGCTAGTCAACAGACGCCGTTAAGCTCCACCTTGATTCGCACACTAAATCGCATCGTGACCCTGCAAACGACTAATGACAAGGCAAACGCGGGAGTCTACCGAATTTTAGCGGCATGGCCGTTTGGCAGCGAAGACAAGCCCTATGTCGCGCCATTTGATATTGCCCCGCAAATGGACCAGTTGATTGACTGGGCGCACACGGAGCAGAAGACCCTACATCCGGTTCAGTTCGCTGCTGATTTGCATCAAAGGTTCGTTTCAATTCATCCCTTTGCTGATGGTAACGGGCGAACGGCACGTTTGTTGATGAATATGGCGTTGACTCAAGCCGGTTACCCGGTCATCAATGTTCAACCGGATAAAGAAGCACGGACCATCTACATGGAAGATTTGGCCGCTTCTCGTGAAAGTGGCAATCTACAACCATTTGAAATCTTAATCAGTGATTACGTACGCAAAACGTTGGCGCAGCGAATCAGTATTCTTGAACTCAATGAAAAAAATCAGGAAGACGCTAAGAATGACGTTGATCCGCGGTTCGAGAAATTTTTGCAGGATAAAGATAATGACTAACGGACGACAGGCCAATATTAGCGGCAAAAAAGATATGATGCACCTGGGAGCATAACGCAAGCCTCAGGTGTATCATATCTTTTTTTGACAACTAGTATTGAGTCAATTACTTCACGAAGTAAGCACCCTTAAAGTTGGATTGCGTGCCAACCGTATTGTACTGCACCCCGTTGAGCTTGGGGTTGACGAGGTAGGTGCTGGCTGGTTGAAAGAGGGGCGTGACGCCTTGGGACTTCATCAACACACCGTCTGCCTTGAGCAGGGTTTTCCAGCGCGTACTGTTAAAGGCGGGCGCCGTGCTGGCCTGGGCAATCAGCTGGTCGTACGTGGTGTTCGACCATTTCCCCGTGTTGGCCATGCTGGTGCTGGTAAAGAGCGCCAACATCGACAGCGGGTCGGCGTACTGCGCGTGCTGGGTCGTCAACGTTAAATCAGTGCTGGTCGGTTCCGGGAGTTCGTCGACGGACCATTCACGGGGCACCAACCGAATCGTCAGGCCCGGCAAGGCTGCGGTCAGCTGTTGCTGCAACGTGTGGGCAATCTTGTAGCTGTAGGTGGCGTCCAGGTAGCTCAGGGTCAGCGTGAGGTGTTTGACACCAGCCCGTTTCTTGGCCGTCTGCCAGAGCTTTTTAGCCAATGGTAAATTCAATTTCAGTGTTTGCTGTTGCGGTTGGGTGGCCGCGAAATCTGACGTGCCTCGTTGGCCGCGACTCAGACCGGCGGGGACGATACCCTGGGCGGGAAGCGAGGTGCTGCCATAAGAGGCGGTGCCCAGTTTCTGTCGATCGATGGCGTGAGAAATAGCTAACCGGGCGATTCGTTGGCGGAGTAATTGATTGACCGTCGATTTCGGTCCGGCCTGACGATAGTTTAACAGCACCATTTTCGAGTACGGTCGCGCGGTGTAGGCGGCCTGTTTTTCAAACGATTTAATGTTGGCCTTGCCCAGCAAGCGGACCTCATCGAGCGTGCCCTTGCGGTAATCCGTCCACATCTTGGCGTTGCTATGGTAAACATCCACGTTGATGCGCTGGAGGTAGACGTGCTCGCGGTCCCAGTAATGCGGGTTGGGAATCATGTGCCAGTGCTGGGCGGTGTTGCCCTTGCTGGCGACCATGAACGGACCGGCGTAGACTTGGTACTGTGGCTTAGTCGCGTACTTGTTGCCATACTTAATGGCGGTACGCTCATTTTGCGGGCCAAACAGGGGGAACGTCAGTCGTTGTGGCAGCTCCGCCATGGGGTGATCCAGATGGACGACTAATGTGAAACGACTCGGTGCGCTCACGCCCAGTTTAGTCGCGGGCAACTTGCCATCGAGAATTTGGCGCGCGTTTTGCATCCCGACAAAGAGGTCGGCGTTCGGCGCCTTGGTCGTGGGGGACAGGGCCCGTTGCCAGGAATAAACGAAGTCGTGGGCCGTGATAAGGTCACCGTTGCTCCAGTGGGAATCGCGCCAGAGGGTAAAGGTGTAGGTCTTCTTATGATTGGTCACCTTGACCTTTTTAGCCAGTGCCAGTTCAGCTTGGCCCTCGCCAGTCGTTGAATAGAGGCCTTCAATGGTGTTGTTCAGCCGCCCAAATTGGGTAAGCTTGTCGGTATCCAGCGTCGTCAGGGGCCGTGAGGTGGCCAGGGTGACGACCTGTTTGCGGGTCATGACGCCCTTGCTGTCACTGGTCGTATGCGTTTCCTTGGCCATCTGGCAGCCGGCTAAGCTGGTACATAGGATTAATATTAGAAAGAATCGCCAACGTTTCACGTTTACCACTCCGTTATGTCATAGTCTCTTGGGTTAAACCGGTCTTTGTCATGCGCCTCCGGGCTGGTGAAAATGGGCCGTGGGGCTGTGGGCGCACGTCTGGAGCCGAAGGGCGGTCTCCAGACTTACTTTGAGCCGAAGTTCACGTCTCAAAGATAGCAGTTGCCTAAGCGGGGGACCCGCTAAGGCAACTCCCACGGCTGAGCCCATTTTCACCAGCCCTGCGGCTGACACGGGTTTAACCCGTTCAGTTTTGTGTGTTTGTTATCCTAATGTCTAAAACTTGTTTAATTGAGTTAGGTGTAGTCAGTTGAATTGATAGATCAATTAATTGTTCTGAGTTGTGATTTAACTTGGCAATCAAGCCTTACCCAACAACTGACTAATAATCAACAATCATTGCTCCACTAGGCAGTCAACCTTGTCGGTGTTTCTACCTATGTTGTCATTCCTCACTGATGATAGGGGAGTCGTGGGGGGACGTCAAGCTTTACTTGTTCCGGGTGGGCGAATTCGCTAGAATAGGAAAAAGGTTTCGTAAATTAGAACGAAAGAAGGGGTCAGCTGATGGAAAAATGGTCGGCAGCCACCATCCGGGATTTTCGCCGGACGTTGTTGGCTTGGTATGATCAAGAGGGGCGGGATCTGCCGTGGCGGCGGGACCACGAGCCCTATCACGTTTGGGTCAGTGAGATCATGTTGCAACAGACGCAGGTCAATACGGTGATTCCGTATTACGAGAATTTTATGGCGACCTTTCCCACGGTCACGGCGTTGGCCAATGCCGAACAAGCGGACCTCTTGAAGGCCTGGCAGGGACTTGGGTACTATTCGCGGGCGCGGAATCTACAACGCGCGGCACAGCAGTTGGTCAACGACTATCACGGGGAGTGGCCCCGGACCGCGGCTGGTCTGGCTGATTTAGTCGGCATCGGCCCCTACACGGCCGGCGCCATCGCCAGTATTGCGTTTGGTGAAGTGGTTCCGGCGGTCGATGGCAATGCCTTTCGCGTTTTTTCACGGCTGTTACTGATTGACGATGATATCGCCAAGCCGCAGACACGGAAAATTTTTGAACAGGTGATTCAGCCCATCGTTGATCCGAAGCGGCCGGGCGCTTTTAACCAAGCCATCATGGACCTAGGCTCCAGCTATATGACGGCGAAAAATTCTGATCCGGCCCATTCGCCGGTCCGTGAGTTTGACGCCGCTTACCAGGAAGACCGGGTGGACGAATTTCCAGTGAAGACCAAGGCGCCGCGGCCAAAATTGATGCCGTATTATGGTCTGATTGTCCATTCGCCCGCGGGGTACCTGATGGTTCAGCGGGATGCTAACCAAATGTTGACGGGCTACTGGACGTTTCCGTTGGTGATTCAGGCAGAGCTCCGCGAGGCCGTGCCGGTGGATGTGCCCACGTTAGAGACGGACATTGCGGCATTGGAGCAACAATTTTCAACGGACTATCAGCTCCCCATCGGCCTCACGGCAGTCAGCGGGCAGCCCGTCAGTCACACCTACACCCACCAACGCTGGCAGGTGAAGCTACTGGTCGCGGAACTAGCGACGACGCCATCACTGACTTTTTACCCTGGTAAATGGGTGCCGGCAGCCGAGATTCGGGCCTTACCACTGCCCAAGGTGCAGGAAAAAATCATGACGCGCTACCAAAATCAGGGCCATCCACAGGCATTTCCCAAGAATTAGTTTCCGTGCGGGCGAAATTGCAGTATCATCGAGTTAATTAGAAAAAGACTGTCGTTTTGGGGAATAACCTACGAAGGAGTGACTGGGCATGCAAACGATTTTTGATGTATTGAAGCATATTTCGGTAAATCACCAGGAAGTAGAAAGCAACCAGGTCGTCATCACCGATAAAGTTGGCAAGCCAAATGGCTTATTAACCGATTTGTTGCATGACTTGATCAATAACGCCTTACTGTTTGTCACGCTGGCAGATTTAGAATCAGCCGATGAGTTAATTGAACACTTACGAACGCACACGCCGTTACCCGTGGACGTGCTGAGCGAATACGGCAAAATCTTAACGGAAACGTGTGAAGGCTTGAATTTTGCGCCCCAGAAGGGCCAGATTGAAATCATCGTCCAACGTTAGGAGGCTGACCGATGACGGAAACGGATTTAATTGAAACGATGCCCGGCGCCAATACGGCAGCCCCACTCCTGCTCTTGCAGGGAACTGGCGGGACGAATCAGGAAATGTTGACGTTTGGTCGGCGTTTGGCCCCGCAGAGTCCATTGATCACGATTGCGGGCCGGCAGGGTGTTGGCGCGCAACGGCAATATTATTCGCAAACGGCGGCGGGACCCGTGAACCCGGCGCAAATCGCTGAAGAGGCCAACTGGTTGGGCGAGCAGGTCCAGCAGGTCTGCCAGGAGCACCGCTGGGACGCTGAGCGGCTGGTGGTGGTCGGTTATTCAAATGGTGCGGCCATGGCTGCCTACGGGGTCCTAACGGGGCAAATTCCGGGGCAGGCGGCGTTGCTCTTCCATCCGTTGCAGTTACCAGTGGCGTTGCCAGTTCAGCGACCCGGTTATCGGGCTTGGCTGTCGGCGGGGGAACATGATCCGCTGGTAACGGTCGCCACGGTAAAAAAAGTTTTAAAAAGTTTTGACGAGATTCAGGCGGAAACGACGATGGAAATAACGGGCGGAACTCACCAGCTGACGCCGCATGAGGTGCTTGCGGCACAAACATGGTTAACAGTGAATGCTTTATAGGGGTCGCTAAAAAGTTTGCCGATTTCGACACTTTGCATTTGCTATTCTCGGGAATACCTGTTATTCTATGACTAATGTATTTATGGTTCGGAAGTAAAGGCTCGACGTTCTTATAAGAATGGCTCCTTTTTACCCCAGCTTTCAAATGCAAATATTATTGCGCTATGCGCATGGAGGTTTCATTCTTATGGAACAAGGTACTGTTAAATGGTTCAACGCTGATAAAGGTTACGGCTTCATCACTTTGGAAAACGGCTCAGACGTTTTCGTTCACTTCTCCGCTATCAACAGCGAAGGCTTCAAGACTCTTGAAGAAGGCCAACACGTATCCCTTGATGTAGAACAAGGCGACCGTGGCCCACAAGCTGCTAACGTTACGGTAGTTGACTAATTTACATTAGCCTAAATCGTGCTTAGTAAAAAACCACTGACTTCGGTTAGTGGTTTTTTTGCGTCCAAATTTTTGAAATTTACGCAAAGGTTATCACCTGACAAGCGAATTACTTGTATTGTTTGCCAACTCAGTTTACGATAAGGCTAAATCTATTAGGCGGTGAGTTGTGTGAGTGAAGAAAAAGTTTTCAATCAAGCAGAATTAGCGAAGTTTAACGGTCAAGATGGCCAACCAGCCTACGTGGCGATTGCGGGCGTCGTGTACGATGTCAGTGGCGTCGAAGCCTGGACCGGTGGCAAGCACCACGGTAACTTGGCCGGTCAAGAACTGACCAGCGTGATCGATGGCAAGTCGCCTCACGGTCGTAAGGTTTTGAAGAACTTACCCGTTGTTGGCAAGTACGAAGACTAAATCGTTATGGATACGAAAAAGGTTGGGACCTGGTCCCAACCTTTTTGATAACCCATTTAATTGTGATGTCGCAAGAGAGATTCGAACCCTCGACCTACGGTTTAGAAGACCGTTGCTCTATCCAGCTGAGCTATTGCGACAAAATCCCAATAACTCCTTAATTATAGAGAAGCAACGTAGCCGTGTCAATCACTGTTCTGCGCCGTTAGTTGACAGAGACCGGTCGTTCCAGTAAAGTTAGGCTAAATCACAGAAGGAGGGTTTCCCTTGGGTGTCGTTCATATCGTTGCCGAGGCTATTGTCTTTTTCGCGGCTATTTTACTTATCTATTATTTCTTCCAAATTACACAAGCGCTCGGCGACCGCAAGAAAAATATTCGTTACTTAATTATCTCTGCCGTGGTTCTCTTCATTGCCTACCCAGTGTCTAATTTGTCCGGGAAAAAGACGGTCAATCCGTCAACCCAGATTTCGGATCAGGTGCGTAAGGTTCAGAAGAAGCACAAAGAGAAAAAGGAATCCGAGAAAAAAGAGTCCGAACAGAAATCATCAAGTAGCGCAAAGAGTCAGTCAGAAAGTAAGTAAATCGCTAAAATTATCAAGAATTTGTAACGACTGGTCCATACAACTTGCAATCTTCCTGTAACATTAGGATAATATATTTGTAACCTAATGTTGACGGGGGGAATTCTGATGCATGCAGTAGCTATTATTATCATGATCATTTTAATTGCCGGGGTTAGTCAGTTGTATCTGAATAACCGGAATGCTTTCCGTAAGAAGAGCAAGCATCTGGCAACTCGTGACAAATTCCATGACGATTCAAATCGTCGGTTAAGTTAATTTTGGGTAACGTCTAGTGTTCCAGCTAGGCGTTTTTCTTTTGGCCGAAAATGGGTGCGGTCGATTTTCGTTCCCGGCGGTGAGCTCAAGGCAGCCTGCTGTGGGGAACAGCTCCAGCCTGAGGGGCGGTCTTCCGACACAGCTGGCTACCTTGGCTCGCCTCTGGTCACTGACAGTTGCCACGCATTTTCGACGTTCTTATGCTTGTTCGGCAGGTAATTGTGGTGTTTTCAAGTCATGTAGTTTGCTTATTCTTAATCTAAGGATACGACTCAAAAAGCCGCCACACAGAAAACACTCCAGCGTGACGGCTTCATATTAAGTTGAACAGCAATTATTTAGTACATTTGAATATCGCCACCGTCGACCATCAGCGTTTGGCCGGTCATGTAGGCGCTGGCGCTGCTGGCGAGGAAGAGGGCGACGGAACCGATGTCTTGTTCGGGGTCACCCAGGCGATGCAGCGGAATGCTGTTGACCAAGTGGTCGTATTGTTCCGGTGCAGCCTGGTGCCACTGCTTGACGCCCTCGGTTTCAGCGATGGGGGAAATGATGTTCAGGCGAATGCCATCGGGGGCCCATTCATGGGCAACGACGCGGGTCAATCCCCGGATGGCTTCCTTAGCCGCAGCGTAGGCCGCCTGCGTTTGTTGGCCACGGATACCGGCACCGGAGGCAAAATTGATGACGCAACCCTGCGTGGCCTTTAGGGATTCATGGGCCAATTGCATCAAATGCCGCGTTGGGTTGAAACTGGTGTTGAAGGACAACGCAAAGTCCTCGTCAGTCAGCTGGTCAAACGGCTTCTGCCGGGAAGCGTGGGCGTTGTTGATTAAAACGTCTAGCTTGCCAAATTTTGCGAGTGCCGTTTCAATGATCTTCTGGTCGTTCTCGTATGTAGAAATGTCCACGTTAAGCGTTTCAATCGTGCCGAAGGCGGCTAATTTTTCCGCGGCGGCTTGAAGATGTTCGTCGTTCACGTCGACGATTAAAACCTGTGCGCCCGCTTTAACAAAGGCCGTCGCCATGCCGAGGCCGATACCGCCCGCACCACCGGTGATGATGACGCTCTTACCCTGTACGTCCCACTGAATTGCCATATGTGTGTTCCTCCTTGAATTAAGTTAATCATTTGATCAGCGAGCAATTATACAGGAGTTTATTATTTTTGTAAACGGTTTCACAAAAATAGCCAAACTAACCGGGCGTTGGTTTCAGTCGTTTCACTATTTTGTGATACAGTAGTTCTAGAGAAAATAGAAAAGGAGCTGAGGCCATGACGACCCTTGTGTTAGTCTCCCATCCCCACCTAGCGGATTCGACCAGCCAACAATTTTTGAAGGCCAGTCTGCCGGCGAATGAAGACATTATTTGGGAGCATATTGAAAGCCAACCAACCTTAGACGTGGCAAAGGAACAGGACCAATTGCGTCACGCCGACCGCATCATTTTACAATTTCCTTTGTATTGGTACGCGGCCCCCGCAGGACTCAAGCAGTGGGAGGACACCGTGTTGACCCGGACGTTCGTGTATGGCGACCACCGCTATCCCTTGGCCGATAAGGAATTGGGTATCGTGGTGACCACTGGGATGCCGGGCAAGGCCTTTCAACGGGGCGGTGCCGAGCAAATCACGTTGGACGCAGCCTTGGCGCCGCTGGCCGCAGTTGCCGAACGGGCCAAAATGACCTGGCTGCCCATCTTTGCCATTCACCAGTTTGCCTACCTTGAAGAACCCGAAAAACTTCAATTAGTGGTGGACTACCAGCGCTACCTGACGCAGGAACAGCCCGATAGTTTGGGCGACCGTCAAACCTGGTTTGCCGAACGTTTGCCAGAAATGATCAAGCAATTGCCACCGGAACAACAGGCGACGGGGCGGTTGATCGAAGCCGAATTTGCCCAACAAAAAGATGATATCGACGCATTGGCGGACACCTTGTCGCTGATTAAGGAGCAGGAAGATGACTGAACATGCACAATGGCTTCAACTTCAAATTGATAAATTAGCTGAACAGCAGGGGAAGTTCACCGACCGGGCGTTTTGGCTGGCGTTAGCCGAATTGGTGCGCGAGCAGGAACGGCGAAGTGACCAGCTGCGCGGCGAGGTAGACGGCCGCACCTGGCGCCCCGACCGGTGGTAATTGGTTTAGCCGTTGAATTCGTTGCGCTTGCGGCTGGTGGGGTGGCAGCGCCTGAGGGGACCGATACAAGCCTGAGAAGCGGTCTTGTATCTTGCCTTTGAGCCTTGAAAAACACAAGTCTCAAAGGTCATCCGTGATGTAGGCTGAGAAAGGACCCCAGCCAACATCACCGACACAGGCCTCGCCACCCCACCAGCCTCCAGCTCCACTGACATTGGTTAAACCAATACCGGTGGCTTGTTTTTGAATTTAACATTGTCGCATTGTTACTACAATAAAAAAATACTAAGCAAAGCGGATACATTTGTGACAACCACATATTTGGCGGCTAATGTTTGGCTCCACGACCGTGAAGATGTCATGGTCGTTGTGAGTGACCAGAGGCGGATCAAAACGGACAGCTGTGTCGGTGGTCTTAACTGAGTGTTTTTCTCAGTTTAGAGCACGGGACGACCTTGGAAACTCGCGGTCCTTTGCGAGGTTTCAAGGCGAGGCGCCAGACCGCCCCCTCAGGCTGGCGCCGGTCCCCACAGCAGAGCGTCTTGAATCCGCCCTCGGGAACGGACAGGACCACGAGTCATTTTCACTGTCGCCGGAGTAAACAAAAAAGCCCAGCCGAAATAGCTGGGCTTGGAACCAATTAGTATTCGCGTTGCTGGGCGGCCCAGTGGTTGATGGGACCGAACTTGTGCCCCACCTCAATCGGACTCCCAATGGCGGTGTTCACGAACTGCTTGGCAATGGCAATGGCGGTCTTCATCGGCGTGCCCTTGGCCAACTCGGCCGTGATGCAGGCGGATAGTGAATCACCGGTGCCGTTGACCCGGTCCGTTTCGTGGTAGGGTTCGCTGAGCCAGAAGCCTTCGCCGGACTCGAGGAGCACGTAGTCACGGACGGCTTGCTGGTTAGTGTCGGCGTGACTGCCCTTGGCGACCACGTTTTTGGCACCCATGGCCTGCATCTTCTGCGCGGCGGCAATCATGTCGGCATCGCTGTTGATGGTCATTTCCGCAATTTTTTGGACTTCGTAAAAGTTTGGTGTCAGGACGGTTGCCAGTGGAATTAATTTTGTCCGCAGGGTGTTAAAGGCACTTTCCTCTAACAACTGGTTACCGTGCTTCGTCATGATGACGGGGTCGACCACTAAGGGGCCAAAATCGGCGGCCTGATAATTCTTGACCACATCTTCGATCAGTTCGGAATCGGCGAGCATCCCCGTCTTGGCGGCACGAATGTGGTAGTCGTCAGCTAGGTCAGCGAACTCTTGATCAATAAAATCTGTTGGCATCGGCACGCTCGCGTGGATACCGTAAGAATTTCCCGCCACACAGGCGGTGATGACGGACGCACCATAAACGTTGCGGGCGAAGAAGGTGTGCAGATCAGCCTGCATGCCGGCGCTACCATCGCTATCGGACCCGGCGATGGTGAGAGCTTGGGGATAAGAATTTAGCATAATGTAATCAGACCTCCGTTTTCATAAATTGATTAGATTTAGGATAGCATAGAATGTAGAAAAATTGCTACTAAACACCACAGATAGTTTAGCAACAAGCAAAAGGGGGATGGGGCGCATGACATTCGGAGCGCGACTGGTTTTAGAATGGAGTTTCATCGGGGCGGTGGCGAGTTGGGTGGCCATTGCCGGGGCCTTTGACCAGCTTTATTTGGTAATTCCCAACGAACCACTGACTTTAACGCTCGGATTGGGACTAACTGTGATAAGCTTGTATGGGTTGGTTCACTCGGCACGACGGGGGCCACGATGGGCACTGATACCGGCGACGGTGGCAATTATTGCCGTTATTGCGGGTATCGTCACGGACGGTTCCTTGTTAGCGTTGGGCTTGACCATTCCGGGATTTTATTAATCGAAATTTAGGAGGCAGGTTAACGCGCATGTTAATTCAACAAGGGCACATCGAAAACGCAAAGCAGCCACAAGATATTCGCATCGAGGACGGGAAGTTTACCGCCATCGCTGACCATTTAGAACCAAAAGATAATGAACAGGTGATTGATGCCAAGGGTAAATTGGTCTTACCACCATTCGTTGATCCACACGTCCATTTGGACAGTACGATGACGGCGGGAGACCCCGAATGGAACCAATCCGGGACCCTCTTCGATGGGATTCGTATCTGGTCAGAACGCAAGAAGACGTTGAGCATTGAAGACGTCAAGACCCGTTCTCGCCAGGCTTTGGAACGGCAAGCTGCCAACGGGATTCAGTTCGTGCGTTCCCACGTGGACGTCACCGACCCTAGCCTGACCGCTTTGAAGGCCCTGATTGAAGTGCGCGACGAGGTCAAAGACTTCATCGAACTCCAATTGGTTGCCTTCCCTCAAGAGGGGATTCTTTCATTCCCTCATGGTAAGGAATTGATGGAGCAGTCCGCTAAATTAGGCGTTGACGTCATTGGGGCCATTCCTCATTTCGAATTCACCCGTGAATACAGCGTCGAATCCCTACACTTCGCCGTTGAACTGGCGCAAAAGTACGGCAAGTTAGTCGACGCCCACTGTGACGAAATCGACGACCCCGCTTCCCGTGGATTGGAAACGTTGGCGACCTTAGCCCTCGAAACCGGCTTGGGTGACCAAGTAACGGCCAGTCACACCACGGCCATGGGGTCTTACAACAACGCGTATGCTTACAAATTAATGCGTCTCTTACAAATGTCACACATCAACATGATTTCTAACCCATTGATCAACACCCACTTGGGCGGTCGATTTGACACGTATCCCAAGCGTCGTGGCTTAACCCGGGTTAAGGAATTGAACGAAGCCGGCGTCAACGTGGCCTTCGGTGAAGATGACATCAAGGATCCTTGGTACCCAATGGGTGATGGCAACATGCTGGATTCCCTGCACATGGGGATTCACGTCACGCAAATGATGGGTTACGACGACATCATGAATTCTTACCAATTCGTGACGACCCATGGGGCCAAGGCCATGCACGTGACCGACCACTACGGTATCGAAGTCGGCAAGCCAGCGAACTTGGTTGTGATGAACAATGATAACTTCTATAACGCTTTGAACCAGCGGTCGGAGGTGCTTTACTCCATCCACCACGGCAAGATCATCGTCAAGACCGACCCTAAGCAAGTTCACTTAGATCTCTAAACTAGGTGTTGGTACAACGCCTCCGGGTTGGTGAAAATGGGCCTGGTCGCGTCCGTTCCCGGCGGCGAGCTCAAGGAGCCCTGCTGTGGGGCCGGTTCCAGCCGAAGAGCGGTCTTCCACCTCAACTTTGAGCCAAAGTGCGGTCTCAAAGGTTGTCCCATGGGCTAAGCTGAGGAAATCGCTCAGCTAAGACCATCGACACAGCCGGGCACCTTGGCTCACCTCTGGTCACTCCCACGACTGGTCCAGTTTTCCCAGCCCTGTGGCTGACACTGGTTTAGTCCGTGGACTTGTGGGGACCGGTCTTCGCTGGTGTGCTTGTCTATTATTGGCTAGTGGAACTATCTGCCGGGTAGTCAGCGTTGCGTCTTACGAATGATTAACCTAATAAATGCAACGAGACCCGTTCCCCTCAGCCATCTTGGTTGGGGGGAGCGGGTCTTTTAATTTTGGGTAAACAAAAACGTCATCCCTAGCGATTGCCAGGGATGACGTTTTGATTGCCAGGCGCGTTTATTTCTTGACGTGCTTGGTCTTTTTGACGGTTACGGTCGCTGGTTTCGGCGCCGCAACGGGCTTTTTCTTTTCGTGGTGTTGGGTTCTGAGTTGTTCCTTCAGAACCTCAATTTCAGCAGTGTGTTCGGTCTTCCATTCCTGATAGGAACTGGTCGAGTCGGTGTCGCCAGGCTTTAAGCCGGTGTTTAACCAGAAGCAGGCCTCGGACAGGCTGGGGAAGTTGTGAATCCACAGGGTCTGGCCGTTGTCGGAGTCGAACGCCACGTAGGAGCGGAAATGCTTCTTCAAAAATGTGTGGCGCCGAATCTTAAAGGCTTCCCGCTTACGGGTTAACCGATAGTCTGGTAAGATGTATTGACCGGAGACTGCTAGTTGCGGAAAACGTTCATCGCGCTGTTCACGCTGGTCCTTCAGCATGGCACGAGCTTGGTCGACGGTTATGATGGTCGCACGGATCGGATTCTTCATGAAAAACCCCCTCAAAATAGTAAAAACATTGTAAAATGGTCGTTCTCCGGTCATTGTTTCACACCTTCTAGATTAGCATAATCTAAAAGTTATGAAAACAATTTACGCTCTAAATTCACGAGTTTTTCCGGATTATTAAGATTTACGCAAAAAAGTTTTAGGTGAGGGGTGGCTGATGGTGACGTGTCCATAAATTTGGTAATAGCGGATTTCAATAGCCATGGGAAAAAGTATGGTAAACTAGCTAAGAATTAGTTCGAAAGTGGGGATACATTTGGCACAAAAATACTATGCGGTCAGACGCGGCAAGCAGCCGGGCATCTACCGCACGTGGCCGGAAACGCAGAAACAAGTTAATGGGTTTTCTGGCGCACAGTACAAAAGTTTTACCACCGAGGCTGAGGCCAAGGCCTTTATGCAGGGCAGCGCAGTGAACACGCCAGCCCATCGCGCAGCCAAAACGCGCCGAACAGCCACGCCTAAATCGGCTTCAGCGCCCGTGTCAGCCACAATCACGGTCTATACCGATGGTGGCTCGCGAAACACCGGGAACGTCGCTGGCGGGCACGTGAAGGACGCTGACAAGGCGGCCTGGGCCTACCGCATCGAATTACCCGATGCCATCGAGACCGGTTCCGCCGGTGAATTTGGCGCGACCAACAACCGAATGGAAATCATGGCCTTTCGTAACGCCCTGCAGAAGCTGGTCGACCTAGGTCAAACGACTGAAAGCATCCTATTTGTGCTGGATTCTCAGTACGTTTTAAATGCCGTCAACAAGGGCTGGCTCGCCGGGTGGAAACGCCGCGGCTGGAAGCGTAGTGCCGGACCACTGGTCAACGCGGAACTCTGGCAAGACGTGGATCGCCTGTTGCCACAATTTAGCAATCTCAACTATCGCTGGACCAAGGGCCACGCGACTAACCAGGGGAACGTGTTCGTCGATCATTTATTAAACGAAACGATGGATGGCATGCGGCGTGATGCCGAGCAACAACCGGTCACGCACCGGCATGAAGTGGTGACCAAGACGCAACCAGTCACGAAATCTAAACCAGTAGTGGCCAAACCGACACCGACACCGGCAGCCAAGCCAACGTCAGCACAGTCTAGTGCGACCACACAGTCCCACCAGACGACGGCACAATCGGTGGCGGACATTGCTGAAAGTTTGCGGAACCTACCGTTTGGAGATAATTAAGGGTATAATGAGACCTAGAAAGTTTGTGCGGGTTATCTAATTGGGGGAACTAGGACCCGAGAATTCAGGGACTAGTCTGGATTTACCAAAAATTTAGTATTGAATGGGGTACCGACGATGCAAGCAAAATTAATTCCATACTTGGAGTTTGAAAATGCCAAAGACGCCATTGCGTATTATCAGAGTGTATTCGGCGCAACCAATGCCTACCGGGTCAGTCCAACGGTGGCGGAAGCAGAACGGTTCGGCCTAGATCCAGCGGTCGACCTGGAAAAAATGACGATGCGCGGTGGCTTTCAAATCATGGGGTTAGATATTCAATGTGCCGATGCGTTAATGGGGCAACCAACATCGTCCACATTGATTTCGCTAATGTTAGCGGTCAACGAGGACGACAGTGCCAGTGTGAAAGCGTTGGATGCGCTGTACCAGCGATTGGTGAAGTCTGATGTTAAGGTCATCAGTCCGTTTGCCAAACAATCGTTGGGTGGCAAGATGGGGCAGATTGTGGATGCTTACGGGATTACTTGGATTCTCAGCGAACAAGACATGCCCGTCTCTTCCACACCTACTGACACTGCGGAATAACGCGTACTGAGCTGAGTAAACTGTGTGTTTTACAGCGCCTCCGGGCTGGTGAAAATGGGCCGTGACGCTGTGGGCGCACGTCTGGAGCCTCATGGACCGAGTCTCAAAGATAGCAGTTGCCTAAGCGGGAGACCCGCTAAGGCAACTCCCACGGCTTAGCCCATTTTCACCAGCCCTGCGGCTGACACTGGTTTAGCCCGCTACGCGTTAGTTCCTAAGTGTGGTGTGCCGTGGATGTGACAGTCATTACTTGAAATTTTAGATGTATTTGTTGGTCGTCTATCAGTTAATACTGGTGGACGGCCTTTTAAATAAGACTGGTCGCCTTGGCTCGCCTCTGGTCACTGCCACGACTGGCCCAGTTTTCCCAGCCCTGCGGCTGACACTGGTTTAACCCGCGACGCGTTAGTTCCTGGGTGTGGTGTGTCGCGTGGATGCGGCAGTTATTACTTGAAATTGTATATGTCTTGTTGGTAGTCTAGCAGTTAACGCTGGTGGGCGACCTTTTTGTTTACATCATTTCTGTAATGGATTGGGCAGAGACCAATGATGAAATTGACATCACATTTTGTTACCACTTACGTCGACTCGGTGCGCCAATAGCGGCCGAGCCCACCACACGCCGCTTCGAAGGTCTCAACCCAAGTCAACATCAGAGCACAACCTGTGGAGTCGGAGGCTGGCAGGGACCACCGCCTGTGTCGGTGGCATTGGCTGAGGTTCTTTCTCAGCCTAGGGCACGGGACGTCTGGGGGACTCGGGGGTTGCGAGGCTCCCAGCGAGGGGCAAGACCGCTCTTTGGCTTGCCCCGTGCCCCAGAGGCGTACTGGTCCCTGCCAGCCGCAGGCGGAACGCCTCTGCACTGCTTTTGACCTTGACCCTCATGCCTCGAACCCAAAACACCAAAAGAAGCAGAGTGTTATCATGGAAACAGAGGAGTGATTTGAATTATGGCAACTGAACGCGAAAAAATGACGGCGGGACAACCCTATGACCAATTTGATAAGGAACTGATCGACCGTCGAGTACTAGCCCGCAAGACCTTGCAGGCGGCGAACCAATTACCAGACAATCAGCAGCGCAATGCCGCTTACAAGCAATTGATCAGCGACACCGGGGATGACTTCTTTGTTGAGGCCAGCTTTACGTTTGACTATGGCTGGAACATTCACATCGGCGACCACTTCTACGGCAACTACGACATGACTTTCCTGGACACCTGTCCCATCACAATCGGCCGCAACTGTTATTTTGGCCCCAACATTGGGCTCTACACGCCGGTTCACCCGTTGAACGCGATGGCGCGGACCCACGATGTTGAAATGGGTGCGCCGATTACCATTGGCGATAACGCCTGGCTCGGTGGCCGGGTTACGATTCTGCCCGGCGTGACGTTGGGGGACAACGTGGTCGTGGGCGCCGGTTCCGTGGTCACCAAATCCTTCGGGGATAACGTGGTGATTGCCGGCAACCCTGCCCGCGTCATCAAGGAAATTGACAACAGTGAAACTGGTAATGCCAAGGCTTTGCAAGAATGGCCCGATAAGTTGCAAAAGTAAGGCCATTTTCAGAAATCTAGAAATTCTAATCAAATTCTTAGATTCCTAACATGACGTGGCATGTAACCGGTTTATTTGCCGCAGAAAAAACTTATCGTCCAGCAAGATTTTACTAATTAATTCGACCGCGTATAATAGACTTTGGATATCGCTTTAAGAAGATTTTCGAAAGCAATTTGTATTCAACGGTAGCGCGCTGTACAGGTAGCTCGGATAACGACCCTGGAACCGCGCTTTTTTCGTACAATCTAATTGAGGCACCATCCGCTGGGAGCTTGGCTCGCAGGAAACAAATGAGGAGGATTATTTATTTTAGCGCGTAAAAATATTGATAAGTTAGTATTCGTACCAACCATCGTTTTATTTATTCTCGCGTCATTGCTATTTATTTTAGGTGGTGGCCAGTTACAGGCTACCCTTAGCTCAATCTTGAATTGGATTGATACTCGCATGTCATGGGCTTATATGATGGTGTACGTGGTCAACTTTTTATTTTTTATGTATTTGGCATTTGGTAAGTTTGGTAAGGTGAAATTAGGTGACCCTGAAGACAAGCCCCACTACAGCAACTTCCAGTGGGGGAGCATGGTCTTCGCAACGGCGATTGATGCCAGTATCTTGATGCTGTCCATCGTTGATCCATTGCGCTACCTGCAGCACCCGGCGTTTGGTTTCAAGCCATTCTCGAGCAACGCCTACAGCGCAGCGCACATGATGGGGCAATTCAACTGGGGGCCAATGGCGTGGATGATGTTCGCGCCGGCCACGATTGCGATTGCTTACGTGTTGTACGTGAAGCACGGCAAGGTCCAACGGGTCAGTGCCGCTATCACCAGTTTGCAAGGAGACAGTAAGGGCAAGATTGTGGCTCGCCACATCGTTGACTTCCTGGTCGTCTTTGGAATCATGGGTGGGATCGGATCATCCGTCGGGATGGAAATTCCGATTATTTCCAAAGTTTTGAGCCGGCTTACAGGTGTTCAAGACAACTTGATGCTAAAAATTGAGCTCTTCATTATCCTGTTTATTTTATTTGCCGTCACGGTATTCCACGGGTTAAACGGTGGAATCAACCGGTTAAGTTCCGCCCACATCTGGACGGCGCTGGGTCTCTTAGCCATTATTTTAATTATCGGACCAACGGTTTACATTTTAAATTCTGAAACCAACAGTATTGGGTTGATGGCGCAAAAGTTTATCGCGATGTCGACCAACACGTTACCTAATGGTGGGGACGCCACTGCTCAGCAGGAAACCATTTTCTACTGGGGTTGGTGGTTGTCTTACATGCCCGTCATGGGGCTGTTCATTGCCCGGATTTCTAAGGGTCGGACGATTCGTCAGGTCTTAGTCGGCATGTTAACCTACGGGGCCTTGGGGTGCATGAGTTTCTACGCCATCTTTGGTGGATACTCCTTGTGGCTCCAACAGACCGGGGCCGTTAACTTGGTCCACATCTTAAACACACAGGGTCAAGCCGCCGTGGTTGCCACGGTGATTGCGACGTTGCCATTTAAGATGATCATTCTGGCATTGTACTGTATTTCCTGCTTTATCTTCTTGGCCACGACGATTTCGTCGTCCGCCTTCATCGTGTCATCCTTCACGAGTTTACACTTGGATGACGGGCAGGAACCTAGTCGCTGGAACCGGATGATCTGGGTGGTTGTCTTCATCATCTTCTCCTTCGGGATTGTGATGGTCGGGGGCTTCAAGACCGTGCAAACCGTGTCAACGATTGCCGGTTTCCCACTGATGTTTGTCTGCATCCTGCTGCTGCATTCCATTTGGCATATGCTGGCAGCTAAGCCTAAGGTCGCCCCTGTGGTGGTGCCACAACCCGTTGTTGTTCGTCGGATTACGGTTGAATTACCACGCGCCGTCCGCGGCCCAATGATCTTATCACCAGACCACGCTAACTAGTTTTTTGATTGCCTCTGGGCTGGTGAAAACTGGGCCTGGTCGTGTCCGTTCCCGCCGCCGAGCTCAAGGCGCCCTGCTGTGGGGTCGGTTCCAGCCTGTGAAGCGGGCTTCCACCTCAACTTTGAGCCTGAAAAGCGGTCTCAAAGGTTGTCCCATGGGCTAGGCTGGGGAAATACCCCAGCCTAGCCCATCGACACAGCCGGGCACCTTGGCTCGTCTCTGGTCACTACCACGACCGGCCCAGTTTTCCCAGCCCTGCGGCTGACACTAGTTTGGGTCGCTGGTCGGTGAGTGATTATTAGTCGGGTGGACTGAATTAAAATTAATTGAATTTGTATCGTGAGGCTGGGACTTGGTGTCCTGGCCTTTTTTGTGCAGCGTACTAGGTCAATCCTCAGTTAAAGGCTGTTTCACTCGTACTGATTGAACAGTAGATGTGTTCCATGAAAATTGATAGTTAGAATAGTCAACTTTTAAAATGCTTTGTCATATTAGCTTGCAATTGGTTCATGGGAGGTGCAGTATTATAAACGTATTAATTCACTGCTTTCAATATGGTTTTTATACAATGAAAGATTAATCATAGCGCTGTCCGTGTTGTTTTTTTGAGATGATGAGCATCTATTTGTGAACTGAGTAACAGTTTGGCTGTGCAACATCTGAAGGAAACCGTGAGAAAAATCATGTGGATTCTGCTACAAGCATTTTTTACTGAACCTATGCAAGTTATCGTATGAAGTGAAAAGATTAAAAGGTGAAGTAGATTGCTAGCATGCATACGGAAGGGATCATGTGGCACTGAAGGATCGGAGATTACTTCAGTTAAAAAAATGTACAGAACTGCTAAACTACAGTCTGTTATCAGGATGATGAATCCTTGATTATGAACGGTCAGGCAGAAAGTATTAGGTCGGTTGAAAGAATTAGTTATGGGGGAATAATACTGTGTTCAAAGAGAGGTTTGTTGTTCTTTTATGCATTTTCATAGGTATAGTTGAAGTGGGCTGTACAGCCCAATCATCGCAGAGGGCAAAAGCTTCCTCATCTTCGAAAATTAAGACTAGCCTGTCAAAAGCTAGTTCCACATCAAAGCCATCATTAGCTGGGAAGATTCTCTCAACTGAGAAGATGAATCCAGATATTGCATACAAAGTAGCAAATAAAAAGACGGTCTTTTATTATAATCTGAAAGATTATGGTTCTAAGGACGGTATTATTTCTGATAATGTAACAGCTCGGGGAAGTATTTTTGGGGCAACAAAAAAGTATGTTACGACTACTGGAACGTACTTTCGTGTGTTTAGCTATGCGGCAAATGGTTTTGAAAATGCTAAAAGTCCAGAAGGTTCTGCAGATTATATCAGTGATAATGATTTCGGTGTTGTTAAAGCCGATGGCCTCAAGCAATTTTCAACGGTAAAATCTGAATGGACTTACTCACAAAAGCAACCGTATTACGTTGGTAATCCCTATGCTCATCGGATTTGGTCTGCGCCAGCTAATACAAAGCACTATACTTATGTTTCCCACGTATTTGACCGATTAGTATCAACTCAATTGTATGCGACGAAAGAGTTAGTCACATACAAGGGGAACCATTATGTTTATTTGGAGACTGCCAAGCGCTCTTTGGGGTGGGTCTACAAGTCATCAAAAACTTTAGTTGCTGGGTATTATCGTGATCCTGGTAAGCAATTTCTTAACCCCAAAGGTCACGAAAAAATGGTGATGAAAAAGCAGAGTAAAAAATCGACGGGCACACGAGTTGATGTGAATGATAGTACGGCATTATCGCAACGTGTTTATCAAATTCGTAACAAGAAACGCCATACTTTGCGTATTCTAACAATAGGAATGGATAATCGGCCCATTGTGTTTAATTTTAAGAATGGGAAAGCAGTTAGAGCGCAGACCTATGAGTATTGGCGTAAACCTTGGAAGAAGATTACCAGTAAGAAAAAGTTACGCACACATTTTACCGTTTCACATGATTTTGATGAGCAATCGTGGTCAACCGTGCATTTTTATAAGCAAAAGAGTAAGAAAATGGTTCGGGTACGAACGTATGGGACTGATAGTCAAGCTACTATCTGGATCTATCGGAGTGGAAAGGTTAGATTCAACACACATATGCCGAAAGACGTTGCGAGTTATCCTCTATCTGATTTTAAGTAAGAACCTGATTCAGGCAGATTGTAAAGGACGCCAAATGCTTAGTCACTAGCAAGGAGTGGAGGTCTTTAGTCTGAGGAGACAAGGTCTAAAAGAAACAGGAAGTTTGCTCAGGTTATGACTATGGGGGACGATGGTACGGCTACAGTCTATCGTAATGGAAAGGTGAAATTTTCCACAAAAATGCCTAAGGACTTAAGTTCATTCCCTATAGCAGATTTTGATTAGAAAAAGTATGAGGCTGGGACCTGGTGTCCTGGCCTTTTATCGTCTTTAGGTGGACCACCGATAGAACCAACGAGGACCGGTTTCAGTAACACCACCACACGAATCTGATATTAAATGAAAAGATTAAGTCCCAGTTTCATTGCTAGATATGATACAATGGGGGCCGAATCATTCATTGGAGGGAATTAACTGATTATGGCAGATGAAAGTAATGATCCGCTGTTTTTCCGACGCATTTTGATTACGATCGATGAGGATGATCGTCCATCGACCAGTCGGGCGTTTCGGTTTGCGATGACCATGGCGAAGGACTACGGTGCTCACCTGGGAATTGCTTCCGTTCTGGAAAGTAATGACATTAGTATTTATGAATCTTTGATGCCGGATAAGCTGAACGAAAAGCGTGAACACTTGCGTCGCGTTGTTCAGGAGTACGCCAAGAAGGCCACGGCCTTTGGTGTCGAAGAAGTTCGGGCCATCATCGCTGAAGGCGGCGACGTGGACGACGTGATCTTGCAAAAAATCGTGCCGGACTTTCAGCCAGACCTAATCGTCTCCGGTGCCGACGTGGACTTTGCTAGTCACGGTAAGCCCGGTGCCATTGGGTTGCGGTTGACGAAGAAGGCCGATGTGTCGGTGATTGTCATTCGTTAGTTTAAACAAATCGATGAAGGTTGGCTGCTATTTGGTGGCTGACCTTCTTTTGGTTTAGCAATTAAATAGAGACGTAGATGACTATCGTGAATGATAGGTCTACGTCTCTATTGATTTTATGACTGTCTAAATGGACAGTTAAATCATGTCACTGTCACGGCAATTGCCAAGGAATAAGAGTGAAGTGATGGTGTATAATTGAAATATCTTAAAGGTTAAATCAAAGACCAAAAGTGTGGTTGAACGTATCAGAGCCGCCCGGTAAGGCGCCAGCAACGTCCAACCACTTGGCTAAATAGGGGGAACGAGCATGGCGAAAATTCAAGGATTTCTTTTCGACCTCCACGGCGTGATTGCCGATTCTTGGCAGTATCATTTGGCGTCCTGGCAGGCCATTGCGGCTGAACTGGACATTCCGTGGACGACCAACTTGGCCGAGGTGTTGCCCGGCATGAGTCGCCTGGGTTCCCTGCAAACGATTCTGGCTTCGGCCAACCGGCAAGGCGCGTTCACGCCGGCGGAAATGCAGACGATTACGGATCACGAAAACGACCTATACCGGCAGTACGTGGCGGCCATGACGCCAGCCAATCGGTTGCCTGGGGTCACGGCGTTTCTCAATGAACTCGTCGCGGCTGGGTATCCACTGGCCTTGGCCTCAGCGTCGACCAACGCGCCGGCCGAAATCGAACGACTTCAGTTAACTCATATCTTTAAGCACATTGTCCCGGCGGGCAGTCTCAAGGCCAGCAAGCCGGCCCCCGACGTGTATTTGGCAGCGGCTCAGTTGTTGAATCTACCGGCCACAGCCTGTGTCGCGTTCGAAGACACCGTGACCGGGGTGCAGTCGGCCAAGCGGGCGGGATGCTTGACGGTGGCAATCAATGCCGATCCGTTACCCGGCGCTGATGCCCAACTCCCCAGCACGGCGGCGCTTAGTCTGCCAGCCGTGCTGCAGGCACTCGGTCAGCCAGACGCTTAAGCACGAAGGCCTTGAGAATGACGGCCTGGTTGTGCGTTTCGTCCTTGGCGCCGTACAGGAAAATCACGTCCTGCGTGGCCAGTTGGCTGGCAACGAGGTCTAGAAAATCAGGTAACGCGGCGTTGGCTTCGAGTTCCGCGAGGTATTTTTCCTGAAAGACCGGGAACTTTTCCGGCTCGTGGTTGAACCATTTGCGCAGCTCGGTCGACGGACCCATTTCCTTTTCCCAGGACGCGAGTTGGGCGTTGACCTTTGAAATGCCGCGGGGCCAGAGTCGATCGACCAGCATCCGGTAGCCGGCTAAGTCAGCGGGCTTGGTGTAAATCCGTTCCAATTTAATTGCCATATTTGACCATCTCCATGCGTCAATTCTACCATAGCGAAAGGGAGGCGAGAAAAGTCATGACAGATTCGTTAGGCGACTTCTATACGGGGCGGCCCACGGCCCAGATTGCCCAAGAGTTACTGGGCCATGAATTAATTTATCAAACGCCGGCGGGCACCATGAGCGGCTGGATTGTTGAAGCCGAGGCCTATCTCGGGGAACAGGACACGGCCGCACATGCGTTTAATGGCCGCTACACGGCGGCTAACGCAGCGTTGTATGATGCGCCGGGAACTATTTACATTTACATTCTGCGGGGCTACTACATGCTGGACGTGGCGACTCAGGCGGCCGGCACGCCGCAAGGAATCCTGATTCGGGGCATCGAACCCCACCAGGGGCTGGACCTGATGCAGCAACACCGCGACAAGCCGATCCCAGATGTGACCAATGGTCCGGGCAAGCTGACGGCGGCGTTGGGCCTGCAATCCAAGGACCTGAACCGCACGATGTTGGGCGCCAATAATTTAACCATTACCCCGACCATTACCCGCCAGCCGCGCCATGTGACCGCCACGTCGCGGGTCGGCGTCAGCGATGGGAGCTGGCACGACCGGCCCCTGCGCTACATCGTGGCGGGGAATCCCTTTGTTTCCGGCAGTCGCAAACGGGATTGGGATCGCGAAAATCATGGCTGGCAGAGCTAGGCGTTAGGGCCATTTGTTGTTATAATAGGTCCATAACGTTTTAAGGGATGGCACAAGTAATGAATATTGATATATTTATCGAAACGCGTAAACGGCTCCACCTTTCCCAGGACCAGCTGGCGCAGGGCATCTGTACCCAAGCCACGCTCAGTAAGTTCGAACGCAACGGCAAGGTGCCGTCACTCAAGATTTTGCTTCAACTCTGTGACCGGCTCGAGCTGACGTTAAATGACCTCTTCCCGCTCAATCACGATGAAGACTCTGTCCGTTCCCAAGCGTTGGAACAGGCGGAATTTCAGTTGTTGGTCGGGGAATACGATGCTGCCCAGGAGAGCCTGGCCAAGTTGGGCGACCCAGCCAGCGGCACCCTCAACTTTCAAATGCGCTTTTACTTTATCCGCGGCTACGTGACGGCTCTCAACGGCGGGAGTATCGCAGACGCACTGTATGATTTCTCACAAATTTTAAACCGCTTTGACGAGGGTCACCACTCGATGTACTCGCTGTTGGCGTACACCGGGATGGGCGTGGCCTACGATCAGGATGGCGACACGACGCGCGCCGAATTCTACTTCAACAAGGTGGCCAGCGAGATTCACAACCTGACCTTTAAAAACAATCACAACATTTGGCGGTCCCTGAACATCATTTACTACACGGGCCAGTTCTACGGCCAAACGGGGGACCTCAAGGCCAGCGATGAGCTCTTAAATTACGGCGTTCAGGTCTGCGCCCGGTATCACGTGACCTACTACCTGGCTCGTATTCTGTACCAACGCGCCATCAATGCGCGAGCCCAGGACGGGGATGTGGCGGCCATCAAGCAGGACTTGCAAGATGCCGCGGCCTTTGCCCGGTTAAACAGTAACGAGAAACTCTTAAAGCTGATTGCGAAATTTGATATCTAGATTATTTTTACCGCGAACGCTTAGGCAGTAAAACAAATAAGGTATTCCCATTATTTCAACGCTAATGGGAATACCTTATTTTTGTGACTATTTTAACGGTAAGGCTTTGTGCCCAAATGGACTGCCGCCGCGCCCAGATTGAACTGGTGGTAGTGGACTCGTTGGAGGCCGGCCGTACGAAACATGGTGGCCAATTCCGTCACCGTGACGAATTTGTGTGTCGAGCGTTGCAGGTAGTTGTAGGCCTGATAATGATGGGCAAAACGGCCCATCAACGGGACCACGTGGCCAAAGTACAGCTGCCAGCCGGCATGAATCACCGGATTAGTGGGTTGCGACGTTTCCAGGCAAACGACTTGGCCGCCGGGCTTGACGACGCGCGCCATTTCCCGGAGGACTTGGTTGGCGTCCGGCACGTTGCGCAGGCCAAAGCCAATCGTGACCACGTTGAAGCTGTTGCCCGGGTAGGGCAGGTGCATGGCATCTCCCTGACGCAGCGTGATGCGGTCGCTCAGGTGGGCCGCGCGGACCTTGCGGCTGGCCTCTTGCAGCATGACGTCGCTAAAGTCTAAGCCCACGACCTGGCCGGCGGGACCCACGGCTTGCGCCAAGGACAGGGTCCAGTCGCCCGTGCCACAACAGAGGTCGAGCGCAAAGTCGCCGGGCCGCAGCGTCATGGCGTTCATCACCTGTTGCCGCCAGATGCGGTGGGTTCCCAGACTGATCACGCTGTTCATTTGGTCGTACTGTGGGGCGATGCGGTTGAAAATGTCTTGCACCTGGTCTTCGGGTGTCTGATTGGTTAAAGCCATACAAGCCAACCTCCTAATTAATATTTACTTGGGTTAAACAATTGTCTTTGTCAGCGCCTCCGGGCTGGTGAAAACTGGGCCTGGTCGCGTCCGTTCCCGGCGGCGAGCTCAAGGAGCCCTGCTGTGGGGCCGGTTCCAGCCAAAGGGCGGGCTTCCACCTCAACTTTGAGCCTGAGGGGCGGTCTCAAAGGTTGTCCCATGGGCTAGGCTGGAAAAGAACTCCAGCCAAGGCCATCGACACAGCCGGTCACCTTGGCACGCCTCTGGTCACTTCCACGACCGGCCCAGTTTTCCCAGCCCTGCGGCTGACACTGGTTTGACCCGTGACGTGGATGATTATTTATCCGATTGGTCTTGGGTTTCGCCTGGCTTGTGGTAGCTTATTTGTCTACGTGAGCTGAGCGAGCAGGCCAAACGTCTTCATAACGTCAATCCTTCAATTGAGTCCTTAATAATCCTATATTTGTTCTACACTTACCAATGACCTTAGTGTAAAACAAAAGAGTGAGGAAACCAATCCTCACTCTCATTTTTTAGCTTAATCGATCAAGACTAGCTGATTAGAGCCGGTACTTTTCGTCGATGGCGTCGTCTTGTGACGTTAAGATCTTAGGACCGTCGTCAGTGATGACCAAGGTGTGTTCGTATTGGGCGGACAGGGAACCGTCAGCCGTGACGTAGTAGTCCCATGACTTGTCAGCCGTTTGGCGCGTGGCAATTTCCCAGGTGCCCAAGTTGATCATGGGTTCGATGGTGATGGTCATGCCGGCACGTAACCGCAGGCCCTTGCCAGCTTCCCCGTAGTTAGGGACGTTTGGTTGTTCGTGCATGGTTGGTTGAATCCCATGGCCAATCAATTCACGGACGTCGCCCATGTGTTCTTGGCCTTCCGTGTAGGCTTGGATGGCGTGACCAATGTCACCGATCCGGTTGCCGACAACGGCTTGGTCGATACCCAAGTAGAGGGACTTCTTGGTGACGTCCATCAGGTGTTGGGCTTCAGGACTGATTTTGCCGACAGCGTAAGTCCAGCAAGAGTCACTTTCAAAGCCGTCCAGGTTGACGGTCATGTCAACGGCCACGATGTCGCCTTCCTTAAGCAACAATTCCTTGCGGGGGATGGCGTGGGCGACTTCATCGTTCACACTGACACAGGTGGCATACTTGTAGCCTTCAAAGCCCTTTTCGGAAGGCTTGGCCCCATGTTCTTCAATGTACTTGTTGGCAAAACGTTCAATTTCCCAGCTAGAAATACCTGGCTTAATGATGTCCCGTAAGCCCTTGTGGACACCAGCTAAAACGGCACCGGATTCGGCCATTTTCTCAATTTCACGGTCTGATTTAATGGTTATCAACGTGTTACCTCCTAAAATTTGTATCTACTTCTAATGTACACCAATTTCACCTTTTCAGCGAATTATGCGGTTAAAATCTTTTTGAAATTGGTTTGGTACGGTTTTATTTGTCTTTGTCATCGCCTCCGGGCTGGTGAAAATGGGCCGTGACGCTGTGGGCGCACGTCCGAAGCCTGAGGTGCGGTCTTCGGACTTACTTTGAGCCGAAGAGCACGTCTCAAAGATAGCAGTTGCCTAAGCGGGGGACCCGCTAAGGCAACTCCCATGGCTGAGCCCATTTTCACCAGCCCTGCGGCTAACGTGGCAGTTAAGCCGTAACAATGAGGTGGCAATCAGATTTTTATTGCTGTCGGTGGGGTTGTCAATGTGATGAGCTGGTGTGAAGGGTTATCTCATGAGCGCTAAGACCATCGACACAGCCGGGCACCTTGGCGCGCCTCTGGTCACTTCCACGACCGGCCCAGTTTTCCCAGCCCTGCGGCTAACTTTGCAGTTAATCCGTAACAATGAGTTGGCAACCAGATTTTTACCACGGTCGGTGATGGTTGCCGATGTGATGACCGCGTGGGGTGATGAGCTGGTGTGAAAGGTTGGTCCCATGGAACTATGCTGGGAAAGAACTCCAGCTAAGACCATCGACACAGTCGGGCACCTTGGCCGCCTCTGGTCACTCCCACAACCAGCCCAGTTTTCCCAGCCCTCCGACTAATTTTGCAGTTAATCCGTAATAATGTGTTGGCAATCAAATTTTTACCACGGTCGGTATGGTTGCCAATGTGATGACCATAGATTGGGATTGGGAGCTTTGAATTGTCGGCGTTAGCGGTAATGGTAGACAACGCTGCCTCACAGCCAATCAAACTGTCAACGACCAAATCTTTTAGCACATGCTAGGTCAGCGGACAATCTGTTGGAACCGGAGGCGGGCAGTCCCGGTGACTCGGAATTTACGGTCCAAAGGTATCAGTTGTTTAATTATTGATCCGCAATAAGGTGTCGACGATAAGTCATTTATCGTGATGGACTTATGTGAGGGGGATGAGGTGGTAAGCGCGGTTGAAAATGGGTGCGCAATTGTGAGTGACCAGAGGTGGGCCAAACTGACCAGCTGTGTCGGTGGCCTTGGCTGGAGTTCTTTTCCAGCCTAGCCCACGGGACAATCTTTGAGACCGCTTCTCAGGCTCAAAGTTGAGGTGGAAGCCAGAACTTTGGCTGGAACCGGCCCCATAGCAGGGCAGTTTGAGCCCGCCGCCGGGAACGGGACTGACCCGCCGCAGGTGGAAACCGGGTTTCCGCAACCTAGCATCGCGCAAAAAAGAAACCAAAAGAAAAACCGGACGCGGGGCGTGTCCGGTTACGGCAACTAGGCCTTCAAGCTGGTAATCTTACCAGTGTTGACCTGTTCCAAGATGCGTTTGGCTTCGGTGATTCGGGCATCGCACAAGAAGTTCATGGCGTTGTCCTTTTCATCCTTAGCCCGGTTCATTTGTTCCGTTAGAAAATCAATTTCATCGGTTAAATATGCTACTAAGTCCATTATTTGCCCTCAATTCTTTGCGTAGTCCGCAACGGGTCATCCCGTTTAATAATCCCATTGTACCAAAAATTACCCAATAAGTAACTTCGTTCAACAAGGGTCGCGGGTTTGGTTTACAGCGCGCGGGAAAAGGACTAGGATAGAAGTCAGTTAATAATGTTTCTAAAGTAGCAAGAGGAGTGAGAGAAGTGCAGGAAAAGGCAATCGATTTACAGGGAAGAGCGTACAGCCATTTAGCATTTATCTGGACGCTGCTGGCGGGGACCTTCACCATGTCCATCAGCCAGTCGTCACTGTCCACGGCGTACCCCACGTTGATGAAATACTTCAACGTGCCGGCGTCCACGGTCCAATGGCTCACGACCGGCTTCATGCTGGTGATGGTGGTCATGATGCCCGTCAGCCCGTGGCTGTTAAATAACATCCGCTTTCCGGTCTTATTTGTCAGCGTGCTGGCACTATTTGACGTCGGGACGTTCATCATTTATTTGGCAACCAGCTTTCCGTTGATGATGCTGGGCCGGGTGATGGAGGCCATGGCGGTCGGCATCATGTTCCCGTCGTACCAGACGGTCATGTTGCGGATCACGCCGGAAGCTCAGCGGGGCGGTGTCATGGGCTTCGCCGGATTGGTCATGGGGTCAGCGTTAGCGGTTGGCCCAATCATCTCCGGCATCGTGTTGCGCTACACCACCTGGCAGGGGCTGTTCGTGGTCTTCATGGTCATCATCACGATTGTGTTCCTGGTCGCGTTGAAAACCATCAAGGACGTCATGCCGCAACACAAGGCCAAGCTGGACTACTGGTCCGTGCTGAGCAGTGTCGGCTTCATTGGTATCCTGTACGTCGTTAACCAAATTGGCAAGACGGCGGTCAACTGGACGGCCATGGGCGCGCTGCTGGTCATCAGCTTACTGGCGGTGGCCTACTTCGTTTACCGGCAATTTCATGTCGACGCACCGCTCCTGGATTTACGGGTGCTGAAGACGGTTAATTTTGACCTGGCCGTGCTCTTGACCGGGGCATCTTACATCGCTTTGATCGTGGTCACGATTGTCTTTCCACTGTACTACCAAGAAGTGCTGGGCATCTCGCCGTTTGCTTCGGGGATGGCGCTGGTCCCGGGGGCCGTTGTGTTGAGCCTGCTAAACCCCGTTACGGGGAAATTGGCGGATAAAATTGGCTTTAAGGCCACGATGCTGACTGGGATGAGCATGATCGTGCTGGGCTGGCTGTGGTTGACGCTGGTCGGTGGCCAACAGTCGCTGCTGGCGATGATCTTAACGGCCACCCTGATTGAAGGGGGCAACGCCTTCGTCATGATGCCCGCGGTCACGTTGGGGGCCAACTCCCTGCCTGACCAGTTGATCTCTCACGGGACGGCGGTCATTACCACCGTGCGGCAGATTCTGGGGTCGACCGGGGTTGCCGTGGCTACCTTGATTCTTGCCACCGTTACGGCCAGTCATTTGAAGACGGCGGGTCACGTGGCGGCGAACCTTGCCGGCTATCATGCGGTCTTCGCCACCTTCCTGGCGGTCGCCGTGGTCGGTTGGATCTTCGCAGCCATGTTGCGTGACGGTCGGAAGTCTAAGGCCGTTGCTTAATTTTTGACATAAAAGAGGAGTCGTCCCACACAGTTCGTGCGAGGCGACTCCTTTTCTCATGTCCTAATCCACGCGTTCAAAGACTTCGCAGAAGCAGGGAATCTGTTCATTAAAGGTGCGGCCCATCTCGTGGTAGGCAGCGGTGAAGAAGGCACGGTGTTCCCGCCGCCACGTGGTCAGCGTGCGGTCGTCTTCACCCTCGTGGTAGGCGTGCTCTTGGGTGACTTGGTCAAAGGGCACGACCTCGGTGACCTTGGTCTGCGTGATGCAAACGGGTTGGTCGTGGGCGTCTAAAATGATGTTGTACTCGCCCACAAAGGGGAGCGGCTCGTCGGCTTCATAGAGGTCGAGCGCCGAAGTCGTGGCGGTCTTCTGACCAATTTTAATTAGGTGCGCCAGCAGGTCAGCGGATTCGTCGGTTGCGCCAAAGGCATAGGTATCGTGGTGAGTCGTGGTAATTTCGGGGTGGGCAGCTTTGAAGTGCTGCCAAAAAGTTTCAACGTCCATGGGAAGCCTCCTAAATAGGTATTGGGATTACTGTACGCCATCTGGCGAGGTTAGTCTAGGAGACTTTGGTTAGCGATGACGGCAAAATGGTGGATGGCCTAGGCCAATCTTCGAGTGGCTATTCGCGAATTTAAGCTGACGAAACGGTATTCGGCTAAATGGCTAGATACCGCTATCTGTTTGTCACAAAACTGTAATCAGCCAGGCGTATCTTTTGATTGCCTTTTGCTTAAATTTTCTTTAGAATAGGACCACAGCGAAAATTTTAGCGAGGTGATAGATATGGCATACGTATTATTGTTCGGTGGTATTTTTATGGAAGTTGTTGGCAGCTTTTTCTTGAAGCAAGCAAACGGGTTTCGGAATTTAATCCCCTCGATCATGGTGTTAGTGGGGTACTTTAGTTCATTGATTTTGGTGACACTCGCCATGCAAAAGCTTCCATTAGGGGTGACGTATGCCATGTGGGCAGGTCTCGGCACAGTGGCGACGGTTATTTTGGCCGTTGTAGTGTACCGGGAACGGCTCAGTCTCAGCCGGATTAGTGGCTTATTGGCCATTGTTGTTGGCGTGATTCTATTAAATAGCTAAAAGGGGGTCTGCACGATGCGGGCATGGTTACAGTTGGTATTCGCCATCGGTGTCGAAATTGTCGGGACAAGCTTGTTGAAATTCTCAGATGGGTTCACTCATCGGTGGATTGGGATTGCGGGGATGTTCCTCTACGGACTAGCAATCTTTAGTTTCTCGTTAGCCTTACGGCAGCTCCCCCTCAGTGTGGGCTATGCGGTCTGGGCTGGTGTCGGTACAGCCATTACTGGCCTAATTGGCGTCTGGGCGTTTGGTGAAGTCTTGACCGGATTTAAAGTGGTGGGGTTTATTGCCATTATCATTGGCGTTGTTTTATTAAATCAACCCGTCAAGGCGAGCAGTCCGCGGCCAGTTAATCCGTGGGTCCAGCGCTTACGTTCACGGACCTCGAGTCATTAATTAAATTAAATTAAAACAGAGAAAGCACCGTCTCGTCTCCCAATATTTGGGGGATGAAACGGTGCTTTTAGATTGTAAATCTATATAGAAGATCAAAGGTACGATACGATTTTCAGTAAGCGCCTAATAACTGACCGTGTTGAATTACAAGCTAAAAATAAGATAGTTTTGAGGACACGCCATTTTATTTCCATACTTTAGGCAGCTGTTGCGTTTAATTCGCAGTGGTCAACCGGTCGCTGTGTAAAATTCCATGGTAAATAAGTTGCTAGTTCAGATTCTTTTGCGAATGCCGGCAGTTGGGGAATGTTTTCTCAAAGATAAAGGATGTAATCTCGTGGATTAACACCACTTGCTTTGGCCGATTCAATTAATGTCATCCAAACGGTTGTAGCTTTTGCTCTAGCTGGACTAGTGCTGAACAGTCAGTTTTTTGTCCAATCACTAGACTCTTCGTGTTGCGTTCGGCGGCGTTTTTACTGAGATCAAACTCACCATGTTCAATAATTTCATTCAATGTGGCTCGCTGATTTTACGCATAGGTAATTACTTTGCCAAGCTGGTTTTTAGGCAACTCATCTGCTTGATCAATTCATCTTCAGAATTTATTAAGGAGACCTCGCAATTGATCACGTCGCCGGCACTCTCTAGAACGCGGGGAGAAGTGTTGCCATTTCCTGTTCAAGCATAAACATTTTAGCCAATAGTTTTAAGGGCCGACTCATTTGGATTCTTCCTTTAACGTTTGCTGCGTCATAGAACCATAAATCTTGGTTCGCGGCATTTTGTAGCTAGATTGAAGGCATTAAGAGGATCATTGACGTACCATAATTTTTACTATGTTTAGGAAACGCGTAAGCACCAATGCGATAGCCTTTGAAGTCTGTAAATCTTTTATTTTGTTTGGACAGACGATCTTTCAACTGAGACTTCTCTAAAACAATGAAATTGTCAGACTTCTTTAGAGAGACGCTAGGAACGAATCGGGTTACTGACGGTTCATTTTCCCAGCCGACCGCTTTTTCAATAACACTCGTATAGTTGTCACCTTGGCCACCAATATACATGAAGAAAAAATTTGCGGCTGCTTGCAGTGCCTTATCTGGCACCGACCCGGGGAATAGACTAATCAACTGCTGATTTAATTTGTCATCCACGTTATAGGTGCTCATTGAGGCCCCAAATGGATCGGTAATCGTACCTTGTGGGTTAGCTGGATTGACACCTTTCTTCATGTAACCAGTCCAGACATACCCTTTTGCTTTACCACTACCATTTGTAACTTGCAGGTAAGTACCACTATTTTTAGGGGATTTCATAGCATACTTTCCGGTGGCATACCAAGTGGTTTTGGGATAGTTCTTTAGATTATGTTGTCGCTTCGTGTGCGTCTTATTCCATAGGTAGCCGTTTTTTGCTCTTTTTGCGTAATATGAAGTAGGTGACATGGTCTTCAGCTTAGAAACTTTGTATGTTGATGCGTGAGCGCTTGCTAAGTTTAAGCTGGCCATTCCCCCGATTATGGCACCTACCAGTAACAAATTAAAAAGTAATTTTTTCATGCGTCAAACCCCTTTGTTTTATTAAATGTTCTGACTCCGAAAACAGCATACCTTATTTCAGTCGATTGTGCAAAACTGATATTGGGTAGACACGAGTTTGCCATCAATATACTGTTTCGAGTAGTGTCTGTGCGCCTGTGCGTGAACAATATTTTTATCGTTTTAGGGGAGGGCCATTATGAAATTAGGTGTAAAGAGGTATTTAGAAGACGTATTGCGAGATTGTCCACGCACGAACGCGTATATTTTGCGCTGACTTGATGAGTTAGGAGCGGTAACGAAGTCGGTGCAAAATACGAATGATGGCCGGCAATGAGAGTTAACGATTGCTCAGAATCGTCGTTTTTAAATGAATGTTGCGTCAAGTACTGCTTAGATTATAGTGATGAATTGAGGCTGATTGACCCTAGCAGAGAATAATAACTTCAAAATAATTAAACTAGACCTGCTAATTATTTTGAGTAGCCAAGAAAGGAAGAGAGGGCCCTTGAATCAACTGTATGTAACTTTAATAGATGTCGTAACGATGGATCTAATTATCATTAGCCCTTTAGAATTGATAAGAATTTGCTCGGATAATTAATATTAATGGGATTAAGAGACCGGAAAACAGGTCGTTATAGAAAATTGGTCCTAGAAATCACAGATAGATTTCTAGGACCAATTTTTAATTGAGATCTAAGAACTTTTGCCCCAAACCCGTTTTGTTATTTAGGAGGCAAGATGACAATTGAGAATTCGCCGTAGTATTTGCTGTGCTTTGGAAAAGCATATGCTCCAATGCGGTAATTTTTGAAATCCGAAACGGTCTTACCTCGTTCTTTTAAGATTGCAATGATTTGGTTCTGTTCAAATGTCTTAAAATCAGTGCTTTTATCTTTAATTAAGGTGCGACTACTTAAACCAATTTCGCTATCAATGTCATCACCAAGCATGAGATTGCCATAGTCGTAAAATCCGTCACTAATATTGTGATAAATGTAGTTCAGGTTTGCGAGCTTTTGTAGTGTCTTGTCTTGGATGCTCCCTGGGAATAAACTTAATAGTTGTTGATTTAATTTCTTATCGACATTGAAAGTGCTCATGGACACCCCAGTAGGTCCTACAATAGTGCCTTGAGGGTAGGCAGGATTAACGCCTTTCTTCATGTATCCGGTCCAGACATAGCCTTTGGCCTTACCACTTCCATTTGCGACTTGCAGGTAAATACCACTGTTTTTAGCAGATTTCATGGTGTATTTGCCAGTAGCATACCAGGTTGTTTTGGGATAATTTTTCAAATTATGTTGACGTTTAGTGTGAGCCTTATTCCATAGATAGCCACTTTTGGAGCTCTTGGCGTAGTAAGAGGTGGGTTGCATACTATTTAGTTTGGAAACCTTGTATGATGACACATGAGCTTTTGCTGAGCTTAAACCGGTCATTCCGCCGATTACGGCTCCCAGTAATAATGAACTAACAAGTATCTTCTTCATGATTCATTCCCCTTAATCTGATTAGTAGTATGTGCGGCACGCGGTACATGAAAATATATAGTCCGTATGTGTACCTTCGTGGTGGACAAATCAATTCCATTACTTTATTGGAAATATTCTAAAGTAACGAACAGTGGTCAGCCGTTCTATAATTCATTCTCCTCCAGTATGGTTTCATTACGAGCTTGAGGCTAGAATACCCTATTTCACTCAATTGTGCAAAACTAATAATTGGTATTAATGTATTACCCAAGGGTACTTTAGTTTATTGATTTTGGTGACACTCGCCATGCAAAAGCATCCATTAGGGGTGACGTATGCCATGTGGGCTGGCGTCGGCACGGCCATTACTGGCCTGATTGGCGTCTGGGCGTTTGGTGAGGTCTTGACCGGATTTAAAGTGGTGGGGTTTATGGCCATTATTATTGGCGTGATTTTGTTAAATCAACCCGTCAAGGCGAGCAGTCCGCGGGTCCAGCGCTTACGTTCACGGACCTCGAGTCATTAATCCATTAAATTAAAACAGAGAAAGCACCGTTTTGTCTCCCAATATTTGGGAAATGAAACGGTGCTTTTAGTCTAGCTAAAGATTAGTGAGTCTCCGCAAAGCCGCGGCGGCCACCGGGCTTGGGGATCTGATTCTGCATCATGACGCTGAAGCCGCCATCGATGGCGAGGCCGGCGGCGTTGATGTAACTGGAACGGTCGCTGGCCAGGAAAAGGATGGCGTTAGCGATGTCGTCGGTCGTTCCGATCCGCTTGCTGGCGGTCAACGTCTTCCGGCCCTTTTCAACCTCGGGGTCCGCGTAGAAGGCTGCCGACATTGGTGTCTTGACCAGGCAGGGTTCGAGGACGTTACTGCGGATGCCGAACATCCCCCATTCAGCGGCGACCTGCTTCGACAGCATGTTGACGCCGGCCTTACTGGTACTGTAAGCGCCACTATAAGTTTCGGGAATATCGCTGGCAACCGTGGAAATGTGAACGAAGGTCCCATGTTTCTGTTCGATCATTAATTTACCAAATTCGTGGGTGACTAAGTAGTAGCCGTTGAGGTTAACGTCCAACACTTGTTTCCAGGTGGCGTAGTCCAGGTCTTCCAGCGGGTCGAACTTTAAAATTCCCGCGGTGTTGATGACAACGTCAACGTGGTCAAAGGTGTCCTTGACTTGGTCAACGGCGCGCTGGACGCTGGCTTCCTTGGTGACGTCACAGGTGACCGCCAGTCCAGCGATGTGGTATGTGTTGATCAGATTGGTGATCAGGTCAGCCGTTTTATCTTGGTCCATATCCAAGGCGACAACCGTGGCGTGTTGCCCGGCCAACGCCTCACAAATTTTAGCGCCCATGCCACCGACGGCACCGGTGACGACGCAAACTTTTTCTTCTAAGCCTAACCATTCTGCCATGTGAATTTCCTCCTCTAAAGTGACATGTCTTTCAGCGGCATCTTTTGTCCGGTCCACAGCTTAAAGGCTGCGGCACCTTGGTTGAGCAGCATGCCCTGACCATTGATGACGTGCGCCACGTGGGCCTGGTTTGCCACGCCCATGAGTTTCGTCACGCTGGGTGCGTAGACGGTATCGAAGACCGTCATGTCTTGATGGAACCAACTCGGGTCGTCTACCAACGTTTTGTCGACGAGCTTACCCATCCCCAAGCCAGTGGCATCGGTGTAAACGTCGCTCTCACTGATGCTTTGCTTAAACTGGTCGCGGTCCTCTAGGGGATAGAAGGTGGCGTGGCAGTCGGTCTGCTCGTTGATGATTTTGACGATGTGTTGGGCGTTTTTGACCGAGGGGTCGTTGATATTAAAGACGTTCAGCGTTTTCAGTCCAGAAAGTGCGGCCTGAATCGCAATGGGCGTCCCGGCACCACCGACGCCTGCCAGCGTCATGGTTTGTCCGGCGAGGCTGACCCCGTCGTCCTTTAAGGCCTCCACAAAGCCAATGCCATCAGTCGTGTAACCGGTGAGCTCGCCATCGTGGTTGACGACGGTGTTCACGGCGCCGACCAGTTCAGCCGTTTTGTCGAGGTGGTCCAGCAGGGGAATCACAGCCTGCTTGAACGGCATGGAGACGCTGGCCCCCAGCATTTTAAAGGCACGTAACGCGTTGACCGCAGCGGGGAGCTGGTCGGGTTCAACGTCAAAGGCGAGGAAGCGCGCGTTGATATCGTCTTGGTCAAAGGCTGCGTTGTGCATGGCGGGGGACTTGGAGTGCCCGGCGGGATGCGCAATCAAGCCAACTAATTTTGTATGTCCATCAATTTCCATAAATGAGACCTCCAAATGATTTTGAGCGGGTTAAACGGTTTTTATCAGCGCCTCCGGGATGGTGAAAACTGAGCCGTGACGCTGTGGGCGAACGCCCGGAGCCAAAGAGCGGTCTCCGAGCTTACTTTGAACCGCTGAGGAGCACGTTTCAAAGATATCAGTTGTCTAAGCGGTAAACCGCTAAGACAACTCCCACGGCTGAGCTCATTTTCACCATCCCTGCGGCTAACCTTGTTTTGACTGGAACAAGTCAATTTCAATCAATGCTGGATAGTGTTTATGCGATTGGTTGTGTGCGCACAATTTACACAGCTTGAGCGGCTTGCATGAGTTTAAGTACATCAATCGGGCGCATCAATCTATTTCAATTATTGTGGTAATTGTTAAGTCAATTTCATGCTGAATAGATGAATCGTAAATTAAGTTTAGTCGTCAATCTGTACTATCTAGTTGATTGTTAATGCGAAATGACTAATCTCTGTCATTGGTATCGCCTAGTCTGAGCCAACTCTGGGCAGGTGCGGAACCCTGTGTCGCTGGTGTTAGACCGGTGACTTTCCGGCCTTACAGCAGGGGATAGGTTTAAGACTCACGGTTCTTGTGAGGCTTAAACCTAAGTTCGAAGACCGCTTCACAGGCTTCGAACGTGCCTCAGAGGGTGGGAGCACCTGCCCGGAGTTGGCGGCCAGGTGGACAACCAATGACCAGCGTTTAGGTCGTTTCGGCGTTGACGTGCTTGCCGATGCCTTGGTGGATCAGGTACAGGTCAATCAGAATCCCCACGACAGCCACGCCAATGGCAACCAGATAAGAACCATAGTAGGCCTTGGTGCCGGCGGAAGCGTTCATGGACAGCGTCGCAATTTGTGGGCCAATCAGCGCGCCAATGGCGTAACCGAAGAACATGATGCCGTAGTTGGTGCCCGAGAACTTTTGGCCGAACGTCTTACCGGTTAAGGTTGGGAAGACGACCAGCACACCGCCAAATGAGGCGCCGAGAATGATCAAGAACAGGGTAAAGACGGCAACGTTTTCGGCGTAGCGTAAACCGGCCAGACCAATAATCGTGAGACACAGAATAATCAGTAACGTGTGGGTTTCTCCTAATTTATCAACCGCACGACCCGTGATCATCCGGCCAAAGAAGTTGGCTAAGGTGTTGACCACGACGAAGTTAGCGGCAACGATTGGTGTCAGTTGTAATTGAATTTGCGCGATAGAGGACAGGGACCCAATCAACATGATGCCGGCTGTACAAGCAATCGCGAAGAGTAAGAGTAACAGCCAGAAATTTAAGGAACCCATCATTTCTTTAGGCGACTTCCCAGTGGTTGCGGGAGCAGGTTGGTTGTCGTCGGACTTCGGCGTTTCAGGTGATGCCATTAACCAGCCGACTAACCAAATCAGGGCTAAGTAGGCAATTCCAATCGGCATCAAGCCGTTGGCGCCCATGGTGTCACAGAGCCAAGCCCCAGCCTTCGCTAAGACCAGCGGCCCGAGAGAAGCGGCCCCCAGCAGCAAGCCGGAGATGGTCCCACGCTTTTCGGGGAACCATTTCAGCGTGGTCAGCAGGGAAGGGTTGTAGAGCAGCCCGTTCCCACTACCGGCGAGAATCCCAATGGAGAAGTACAGGAACCAGATGTTGTGGGCGAAGGCCCCTAAGAACCAGCCGAGGCCGAAGATGAAGCCACCCACGTACATGAGTTTTTTCGGTGAAGAGTGGTCGATAATCCGACCGGAGAGAATCCCAAAGGCTGCCATGAAAAATTGATAAATGGTCAGCGTCAGGGCAACCTGGGAAGCCGTGGCGCTGGTTGCTTTAACCAGTGTGTCGGCGAAAACGGAAAACGCTGCGGATGCGGAACAGCAGAAGATGATGATGAAGGCCGCGGTGAAGATGAGCCGCCGGTGGCCGGATACTTGCGTCGTGTGTGTTGCTTCCATAATAAAACACCGCCTTAAATAGAATGTCGCCACATTTAGTTGTCTTTGTCGGGTTCAGCGCCTCCGGAAGATTGAAAATGGGATTGGAACGCTGTGGGCGGACACCCAGAGCCAAAGGGCGGTCTCTGGGATGCTTTGAACCTCTGGGGAGCGAGTTTCAAAGACACCAATGCGCTAACCCGCAAAGGTCGCGGCTAAGCGCATTCCCACGGCTGGACCCATTTTCAATCTTCCTGCGGCTGACACTGTCACAAGCCATAAGTTTGGTCGCCCGTTTAAGGTGACCTTTTATTATGAGTTGGGGGTGTCTTTGATTTTAAAAACTGTGTGAGCCTGACGGGATTATAAATGTGGGGATGAATGGGAATAAGTTCGAATTAGAAAACGTTTTCTACGCCCTTTATGTTAAGGTGTAGGAGGAGAAAATACCAATACCGATTGGTCGGGGATTGATAGTCAGCGACTATAGATTGTGAACCATAGAACAGGAGGCGCCTATGAATTTAAATCAGTTACGTTACTTCGAATGCGTTGGCCGGTTGGAGAACTATACGCAGGCTGCCCGGGAGTTGCACGTTAGTCAGCCGAGCTTGACCAACGCCATTCACAAGCTGGAAGACGAATTGGACCTGACGCTCTTTGCGAAGCAGGGACGTCACATTGTGTTGACTCACACAGGTAGTCAGCTCTTACAGGTGGTTCAAAAGAGCCTGCAAACTTTGGACGATGGGGTGGCGACCATCCAGGCAGCTACTGCCACACGGCCCGTCACGATTCGGGTCGGCTGTATTCCCACGGTGATCGGCACCTACTTGCCGAAGGTCTTGCATCAGTTTGAACAGGCGCACACCAAGCAAATCAGCTTTGAACTCCATAGCGTGCCCACCGAGAAAATTCAGACGGGGTTGGCGGCGAAACAATATGATCTGGGCATTGCCGCCACGGACAGTCGCGAGACGGGGGTCCTGTACCAACCGCTACTGAAGCAGGCGTTCATTGTTGTGGTGAGCCCAGACCATCCGTTGGCCGGGCGCGAGCAGTTGGAACTGAGCGACCTTGTTGGCTACGACGTGTTGACCTATACACCAGAGCTATTGATTGGCCAAAAGGTTCGGCGAACGCTCAAACGACAGGGGGTTATCGACCAGCTCACGGTCAAGGCGGACTACCCCGATGAAATTTCCATTGCGGGGATGGTCCAATCGTCGCTAGCGGTCGGCCTGGTGGCGGATACGCTGTACTTAGAGGCCTTTAATTTGGTGAAAATTCCCGTCAACGTGCCCGAGGACTTACGGGTGATCTACGCCATGTATCGCGCGGATAATCCCCAGCACGACACGTTGCGTCAGTTGTTTCAATTATTTAAATCGGCGGCGGACTGAGAAGTCACTTCCCACGGGCCCCAATTTAGGCTAGAATTACCTATTAAGATACCTTTCTGGGACTCGCAAACTGGACCGCTTCGGCGGGGAGACTCTCCGTTTCTATGGGGACCGGTGAAAGCCTGAGAAGCGGTCTTTCACCTCGCTTTGAACTCGGGGAAGTCACCCGAGTTCAAAGTCGTCCCGGGCTGTAAGGCCGGAAGACCGCCGACCAACAGCCCCGACATAGAACTCCGAGTCTCCCCGCCTTCAGCTAAGGTTGGCGAATCCCAATGGTATCTGTCTGGCCATTGGAAATTTTAGAAATTAGTCGTATATAAGTCGTGAAGTGATTATTTGTGTTAATGGATTGCCTTGGGATGATTAGATTGGTTTTGAAATAACCAAGTACCCAAACAACCAGTCATCAAATTAACCAAGTAAGCTTATTTAAGCAACAACAAGCCAGACAAAAGGGTTGAACCAGTGTGAGCCGTGAGGTTGGAAAAAATAGACTCAGCCGTGGGATTTCCTGAGGGGAACCTCAGGAAATGGTGATTTTGGGAATTGCATTCCCCCGTGTTTCACACTGCAAGTCTGAAGACCGTACCTCAGGCTTCAGGCGTCCTCCCCACCGCGTTCCGGTCCATTTTTTCCAACCGGTAAGGCGCAATAGGGCTGGTTCAACCCATAAAGATTAGGTTACATATATTTGAAAGGGGTTTTTGCATGCTAACACCAGAACCGATTGATTTGGCAGCCTTTTATGCCAATCCAGACCGGAGCGTGGCGGTTCTCAACTATAACGCCCGCTTTATTACCAGTATTTTTGATTTAGTGAACAGCCAGGAACTGGCCAGTTTTGTTCGGCTATTCTTGGATGAACAACGGGACAAGGTGCCGTTGGATGCTGACCCAACCGCCACTTTCAACTTGGTCTCACCCGAGACGTATTTGAATACGGTCAAGGCCATTCTGACCGATCATCCGGACGCCTACAGTCAATTCAAGCCAGCCGAAATCTTGGCCAGCATTGAAGACCTGTACTCTTACTACCGGACGTACTTGCGGGTCGCCACGATGACCGTGCGTCAAAACGACGTGGTCACCAGTGAATTTATGACGATCGACCAACATTTTAACGACTTAGTTATTCGCCTCTACCGGACGATTGAAGAAAAACTTCAGGGTCACGCTAACCACGTTTATCGGCAAATTAGCGCCGGATCAAGTGCCTGCGTCTTACTGGAACAGGTCCAGTGGCCCGAACCCGCTGGCTACGAAAAGTTAGCTGACATTCGGTTCATTAGTCGCTTGATGTTGCGGCCACCAATGATGCTTCACACCAAGAGCAACAAGCGTAAGGGCCTATTTACCGCGACCAAGGTCAACCCGCTGGAAAACTTCAAGGGGACCGAGGACGACTGGTTCTGCTACCCCGCTAAAATTGGGGAGAGCCTGGCCTACATCTACTTCCACCGTGACTATTTAGCCTCCGGAATTGCCTTAGCCAACCTGTTCCAACTGGCTGACAGCAAGGAAATCGCCGGCAAGAAGCCCGACTTGGTCCTGTTATTTGGGACGCCGGGGGTTGCCAGTGACGAACAGCCTGAGAACGGTCATTACTTCTATGACGAAGCCAATGGCATCTACGTGGGGCAAGTACCTTACAACGACCAGACCACGTACTTTGGCTACATGAAGAAGATGTGCCTGACGCTGCATAACCTCCACATGATTGCGGAAAAGAAGCTGCCAATCCACGGCTCGATGGTCAAGATTACCTTTGCCAATGGGAAAACTAAGACGGTGGTCTTCTTCGGGGACTCCGGTGCCGGCAAGTCCGAATCCATCGAAGCGCTGCAAAATGTGGCCGACGAGGAAATTGTGAACATCGAAACGATTTTCGACGACATGGGAAGCTTTACCTTGGCCGACGGGAAACTGTACGCCCAAGGGACTGAGACGGGGGCCTTTGTCCGTCTTGATGATTTGAGTAGTGAAGTGGCCTTCAACAACATGGACCGTGGGGTTTACATGAACCCTGAACAAAAGAACGCGCGGGTTATCATCCCAGCCAACACCTGGCCACGCGTCGTTGCCCACCATGAAATTGATATGTGGGTCTACGCCAACAACTACGGTGACGCCATCGGGATTCACCGGTTCGAAGACCAGGAGTCTGCCAAGGCGACCTTCGTTGCCGGGAAGCGTAAGGCGCTTGGTACTACCGATGAAGTGGGGATGAGTACGACCTTCTTCGCCAACCCATTTGGCCCCGTTCAAGAACAAGCCGCCACTAAGCCAGTGATCGACGCTGTCTTTGACCGCTTGTTCACGGACGATGTCTACGTCGGTGAAATCTTCACCCACCTGGGTAACGACAAGTCCCAAGACAAGCTGAACGAGTCCGCTCGCGAACTGTTGCAGGTCTTATTGAAGATGTAACCAGTTTGGCGATAAGGTCCGTTCCCGCCGGCGGATTCAAAGCGCCCTGCTATGGGGTCGGTTCCAGCCTAAGAATCGGGCTTACACCTCGATTTTGAGCCAAAGACCGGTCTCAAAAGTCGTCCCGCGAACTAGGCTGGAAAACGACTCCAGCCAAGGTCAGCGACACAGCCGGTCGCTTTGATCCGCCTCTGGTCACTGATATTGAGCTATCATGTTCACTAGGTTTGTGGTTTGAGGAAGCTCTTTACCGCAAGTCAATCTGTCATTAACGTTAACTAAAAGGACCGTACTTAAAAATCGTGTCACACCGTTAAATGGTGTGACACGATTTTTAAGTTCCAAGGAGTTATCGAAATGAGATTAGACAGATGCTTCAACGAAAAATTGACCAGCAATCGAAGCCGCAGGCGGGCTGGTGTTCAAATTTTTAGTTGAATTGCGCCAGCAGCGCCGTCATAAAGGCTTGGGCGTCCCCGACGTAACCATAATCAGCCACGTCAAAGATAGGGGCATTTTCGTCCGCGTTGACGGCGACGATTGTCTGGGAATCTTGCATCCCCACGAGGTATTGCACGGCACCACTGATTCCGAAGTTAATAATCAGTTCTGGGTGAATCGTGTTGCCGCTTTGACCGATTTGGTCGTCGTGGGTGAAGCGGTCCTGGTCCGTTAATGGCCGGGAAACGCCGATGCGACCGCCGAGCTTTTCGGCGAGCTTGGTGGCACTGTCGATGGTAGCTGAACTAGCGGCGCCACGACCTAACGCGACGACGCGACTGGCATCGCCGACGGTTGTGGCCGTGTTGACCACTGGGGTGGCGGCTTTCACTTGCAGGCGGTCAACGGGGTGGAAGGTCACCGTGGCCGTAGTGACAGTTGCGTCACCGGTTGCGGGCGCTGCCACGAAGGTGTTGGGCCGGACCGTTGCCATTTGTGGCCGGTGGTCGGGACAAATGATTTCGCACATGATGTTATCGCCGTAGGATGGCTTGGTGGCAACGAGGGTGTCGTCATCGAAGCGCAGGTCCAGGCAGTCGGCGGTCAGGCCGGTTTGGAGCTTGGCCTGTAGCCGGGGGGCAATTGAGCGGCCCGTAATCGTGGCGCCAAATAGAATCGAGTTGGGCTGGTAAGCGGTGACCAGCTGTTGCAGGGCGTCGGCGTGTTCCGCGTCGGTCGCCGTGGGGAACCGGTCGTCTCTGACAACGCGGATCTCGTCGGGCCCGTAAGCGGTGAGTTCATTTTCCAAATGATCATTGGTGGCTTCCAGCAAGATAGCCACGACACTAAATTGGTCGCCGGCTAATCCCTTGGCCTTGGTAATGAGTTGTTGGGTCGTGGGTTCAATATGATCTAAGCGGCGTTCCGCGATGACCCATAATTCTGGTTTTGACATAGCAGCTTCCTCCTTAGATTAATTGACGTTGCTTCAGCGCGGTGATCAATTGGCTGGCAGCCTCGTTCGGCGTCCCGGTCAGCGGGGTGAGTGCCCGTTTAACGGGTTCTGGCGCGTAGACCTTGGTCACGATGGTCGGTGAACCGGCCTGGCCCAAACGGGAATCGTCCAGGTCGAGGTCGTCGTGATGCCAAGTGGTCAACGGCTTGTTAAAGCTCAATTGAATGTTGCGGGGCGTGGGGTAGCGCGGCGTGTTCAGCTCGCTACGGACACTGACGACGGCGGGAAGTTGGGCGACCAGCGTCTGCTTGGTATCTTCTAGCAGGCGTTCGGCCGTGACCTCATTGGCGCCGCTCAGCCGTAAGTTGGCGGCGTAGGTGATTTGCGGTTGGTGTAAGAATTCGGCAACGATGGGGCCAACCTGGCCGGTATCGGCATCGACGGCTTGGCGACCAAATAAAATCAGGTCGGCGTCGCCAATCTTCTTCACGGCCTGGGCCAAGACGTAGCCGGTCGCCAGGGTATCGGCCCCAGCAAAGGCCCGGTCGGACAGGAGGACCCCTTCATCGGCGCCCATGGCCATGCCTTCACGCAGGGATTCAGCGTAGTCGTCGGGCCCCATGGTGAGGAGGACGACTTGAACATCGTCGCGACTGTCCTTTAAGTTTAAGGCGAGTTCAATCGCGTTCTTATCAAATGGATTCATGACGCCGGCCAATCCACGCCGATCCAGATTATGGGTGACGGGGTCGATGGTCACGTCGTTGGTTTCTGGGACTTGTTTGAGACAAACCACAATTTTCATGGGGAACCTCCTATTTCGTAAATTCAGCTTTGGCAATGGCGGAACGCATCTTCTCGACGGTCCCTTCGGCAATTTCCATGGCCCGGGCGTCGCGAATCAGGTGTTCCACGGGGTATTCACGACTGTAGCCGTAGCCCGCTAAGATTTGTAGGGCGTCGTCACCGGCGCTCACGGCGGCCCGGGAACCGTGGGCCTTGGCCATCGCGGCTTCCTCGCTGTACGGTTGGCCCGCAGCCTTTAATTGCGCGGCCCGTTGGTACAGGAGCTTCGTGGTTTCCTTACGCATCGCGATATCGGCGACTTTACGGTGGGTGACTTGCAGCTCGGTCAGCGGCGTATTGCCGGCCTTGCGTTCCTTGGCGTAGTCGGTGGAAATTTTCAATTCGTGTTCCATGATGCCGGTCAGCACGGCGCCCATCAGGATCCGGGCGTCATCGTGGGCAGAGTCACCGATGACCCCACCGTCGCCGAGCTTGCCCAGCAGATGGTCGTTGTCGACAACGATGTGGTCCATGACGATTTCACCAACGGGGGTACCGCGCAGGCCGATGAAGTCTTCGCGCTTCCCAAATGAAAAGCCGGGCATGTCCTGATCGACCACGAAGACGGATAATTCAGTCGGAGCGGTCTTGACCAGCACACAGTAGACCTGGGCCAAGCCACCGTTAGTAATCATGATTTTATCGCCGTTGATGACCCAGTGATCACCTTCACGAGTGGCCGTGGAACTGATGCCCATGGGGTTCGATCCCCCGGAGGCTTCGGTCATGGAAAAGGCGAAGATGCGGTCGTTAGCGGTGGGGAGCAGCGCCTGTTGTAAGGCGGGCGTCCCGTATTTTAGGATTTGGTCAATCGTTTTGAAATGGCCTTCAAGGGTGACAGCCGTGCTGGCGTTCCCCCGGGCAATGTGGTTCAGCACCGTGGCCGTAACCTCGGGGCCGAAGCCGGCACCACCGAATTCTTGGGGTAGCATAATGCCTAAGAAACCGGTCTTGGTGAGCTTATCGACGAAGCCTTTTGGGAAGTCCTGAGCAGCGTCCATGGACATGTCGTAGGGACTAATTTCCCGTTGGGTGTAGTCGTCGACCATTTGTAGTAACAGTTTCTCAGCGGCAGCAGTTGTAGCTGGCATAAATATTTCCTCCTTATCAAGCACAAATTGTGTAGTTCTGAACGATTGAGGCCAGTATAGCGAATAATCATTTGATAAGTCCAGTGAAACTTTATGATTATTGAATATCCGTCATGCCTATTGGGAATAAAGTGGATTCCTGAATTACATGGCTATTAGTAAAAGTTCTAGAAAATTTTAGTAAATAAATTGGTACTTACCGCCCGGTTAGAGTACAATGAAAACGGATTCTTTTATGGAGGTGCTAATTTATTATGAAGATTACGAAGAGCTCAGCTGGAACATTGCATGAACAAGCTGTTACGAAATACTTACTCACGAACCAACAAGGGACCCGCGTGGCCATCCTGACTTGGGGCGCGACCTTACAGGAATTTAGCGTGGTCGAAGACGGCCAGAAGCACAACTTGATTGTGAACCTGCCCGACTTAAAGGGTTACGATCACAACCCTTACTACCTATGCCAAGCCTTAGGCCGGGTCGCCGGTCGTATCGCCGGGGCCCAATTTGACCTCGATGGCAAGACAATCCACCTCGACCAAAATGAAAAGCCCAACGCTAGTCACGGTGGTCCCCACGGCTTTACCTTTGCCAACTGGGATGCCACGACGACGGAAACGGCCGACACGGCCAGCGTTGTCCTGACTCATACGTCCACGGAAGCCGACGACAAATACCCCGGCACCATGAACACGACCATTACCTACACGTTGACGGAAGAAAACCGCCTGGACATCACCTTTGATGCCAAGAGTGACGCCGCCACGTTGTTCAACCCAACGGTCCACACCTACTTTAACGTGACCGACGATCAACACAGTTTGGACGATCAATGGTTGAAGTTGAGCGGGGACAAGCGCCTGGTCTTAAACGGCGAAAAGATTCCAACCGGTGAAATGAGCAAAACGGCTGGTACCGGCTACGACTTTAGTAAGCCTCGGACCATCAAGGACGGCTTGGACCAATTACACCAGACGGGTCAAGTCGAATACGACGATGCCTTTGTCGTTGAACCTAGCAAGGACACGCCAATCGCTACGGTCGGTGACGCTGCTGGCCACCGTGAGGTCGAAGTTTACTCCGACCGGAACGCCTTGGTCGTCTTCACGGCTAATCCAACCGATGCTAAACGGGCCGATGACCGGGACTACAATGCCTTGGCGATGGAAGCGCAGACTTTGCCGGATGCGATTCACCATGACGGCTTCGGCGACGTCATCCTGCCAGCCAACCAACCTGTCACCCACTTCATCAGCTACCAATACACGCGTAAGTAGGTTTGCGCTGTGATTTGCCGCTTCGGCGGCTAGGTACTCCTGCCTGTGGGGCGACCCCGGAAGCCATAGTGCGGTCTTCCGAGGCGCTTGGAGCCTCACCTAGACCGTGAGTCTCCAAGACGTCCCAGGTTCTAAGGCCGGGAAATTCGCCCGACCTAAGAACCTCGACACAGGCATCCGTGCCTAGCCGCCTTCAGCTCACACAGCGTCACCTGACTTACGGTTGTATTCGTAGGATTCGTGGGTGACGGTGGTGTGGCTGCGTTCTTGTTGGATGTGGTTGTGACGAGAGACAGTTGTTGATTGCTCTGGAGCCTCACCCAAACCGTGAGTCTTCAAGGCGTCCCTAGTTCTAAGGCCGAGGAAACCGCTCGACCTAAGAACCTCGACACAGGCATCCGCACCTGTTCACCTCCGGGTAAAGTTAGCGCAAGTTACTGACGCTAGTATTAGTAGGATTCGTTGGTGACGGTGGTGTGGCTACATTCTTGTTGGGTGTGGTTGTGCTGTTGTTGTGACTGTCCGATTAACTTTTTGCGTTAGTCGGGACATGATTAAGTTGGATATTTGGATTTGATGATATATTTAGAGAGTAATCCATGCTGGTGAAAGCTAGGGGATGATTGTAGTTTTTATTACGGTTATCCATTAGCTAAAACCAGTTTAAATACCATGGACTAATTAGCCCATGAGTGAATAGAATAGACACATTGAATAGATAAGACACATTGCTGCGGGTTAAACGCGTATCAGCCGCAGGGATGGTGAAAAATGGCCTGGCTTGGTGGATGTTAGTGACCAGAGGCGGGGCAAAATGCACAGCTGTGTCGATGGTCTTAACTGAGTGGTTTTCTCAGTTTAGTCCATGGGACGACCTTTGAGACCGCTCTGTGGCTCAAAGTCGAGGTAGAAGCCCGCTTCTCAGGCTGGAACCGACCCCACAGCAGGGCGTTTTGAACCCGCCGCCGGGAACGGACAGCGACCGTCACGGCCCAGTTTTCACCATCCCGGAGACCATGACAACGACAAAGTTTAACCCAAGTGCAAGAAAACATAAGGAGAGATTTGAACATGAGTTGGCAAGATAATTATCAAGTTTGGCAACAACAGCAAACGATGATCCCTTACATTAAGCATGAACTGGACGCCATCGCTACTGATGACGCCGCTAAGAAAGCCGCATTCACGGCGCCCATGAGCTTTGGGACCGCGGGGATGCGGGGCGTGATGGGACCTGGTATCGGTCAGATGAACGTTTACACCGTTCGTCAAGCTACCGAAGGGGTGGCCCGTTACCTGGACACTCTGGATGACGCCACTAAGCAACGCGGGGTCGCCATCAGTTTTGATTCCCGTTACCACTCCCGTGAGTTTGCCCACGAGGCCGCTCACGTCTTGGGTGCACACCACATTCCTAGCTTTGTCTTCGATGACATGCGGCCCACGCCCGAACTGTCCTTTGCGGTGCGGCATTTAAACACGGCCATGGGCATCATGATCACGGCCAGCCACAACCCTAAGCAATACAACGGGTTTAAAATCTACGGCCCAGACGGTGGGCAAATGCCACCCAAGGCCTCTGACATGATCACCGATTTCGTGCGTTCCGCCAAGGATGTCTTTGCGATTGCCGTGGCCGACGAACAAGAACTGCGGGCCGCTAAGACCTTGCAGATCATCGGTGAAAACGTTGACCAACCTTACCTGAAAAACGTTGAGAGCGTCACCATCAACGCCGATTTGGTTCACTCAGTAGGGAAGACCATGAAGTTGATCTACACGCCACTTCACGGGACCGGTAAGGTGATTGGCGAACGGGCCTTACGTGGTGCTGGTTTTGAAAACTTCACCATGGTGCCCGAACAAGCCATTGCCGACCCTGAATTCCCAACGGTGCCATTTCCTAATCCTGAGTTTGCTCAGGCCTTTGATATGGCGATTGCCCTCGGGAAAAAGGAAGGCGCTGACCTGTTAGTCGCCACCGACCCCGATGCCGACCGGTTAGGGGCCGCTGTGCGCCAACCAGATGGTGAATACCAACTGTTATCCGGGAACCAGATTGCGTCGATCTTGTTGGCTTACATTTTAAAAGCCCGCAAAGCAGCGGGTCAGTTGCCAGCCAACAGTCGTGTTGTGAAGTCCATCGTTTCCACCGAATTGGCCACCAAGATTGCGGCCGCTTACGGCGTTGAAATGAAGAACGTGCTGACCGGCTTTAAGTTTATCGCCGAACAGATTCACGAATACGAAACGACGCATGAACACACCTTCCTGTTTGGGTTTGAGGAAAGTTACGGCTACCTGATCAAGCCATTCGTTCGGGACAAGGACGCCATCCAATCGACGGTGCTCTTGGCCGAAGTCGCTGCCGACTACAAGCAGCGGGGGATGACCCTTTACGACGGCATCGAAGAACTCTACGCGACCTACGGCTACTTTGCTGAAAAGACTACGTTTGAGGAATTCCCTGGCGTCGATGGGGCTGACCAAATGGCCCACTTGATGAGTGAGTTCCGTGAGAATGCGCCGAAGTCCTTTGCCGACAGTACGATTGACACGGTGGAAGACTTCTCGACGAGCACCAAGACTGAGGCCGATGGCACGACCAGCACGATTGATCTGCCACAGTCTAACGTCTTGAAGTACTGGCTGAGCGATGGCACCTGGATCTGCATCCGGCCTTCAGGGACCGAACCTAAGGTCAAGTTCTACATCGGGACCAGTGACACGACCGATGCCGCGGCACAAAAGCGGCTGGCAGGGTACGAGTCCGCTCTCAAGCAATACGTCGACTCCGTTAAATAGCGGATTCGATTTCGTTCCCGGCGGCGGGCTCAAGGTGCCCTGCTGTGGGGCCGGTTCCAGACTGAGGGGCGGTCTTCCACCTCAACTTTGAGCCTGGGATTCGGTCTCAAAGGTTGTCCCATGGAACTAGGCTGGGAAAGAACCCCAGCCAAGTCCATCGACACAGCCGGTCACCTTGGCCCGCCTCTGGTCACTGACACGGATCAGCTAGTTAACTTTCCGTGTTGGTGGTTGGTTGTCAGGATGTTAAGGTGTTTGCGAAATTGACTGTAGTACTGACCTCGGTCGGTACCACTTAACTTAAATAACGTTATACGTGAACAGTCTGTGACTGGTCCTTCTGTGAGGGGGCCGGCGCAGGCTGTTTTTCTTTTTGGGGGATTTATTGGTCGTGGCCAGTTCTTCGGTCAGTAGTTGGGGAAGGAGGCTTGGTGTTTGGATTGTCAGCAGTTGGTTTTCATTGGTTGTGATTTAGACTTGGATATTTGTCCGGCAGTCATGAGGGGGAACTGTGGCTTAGGAAAAGACAACCGGTTGTTGACGACAGTTTCGCCTCGGTCTGTTCATTTTCACAAACTTTCAGAACGGTCGATTGGCCGTTTTCGTGAAAAACAGGGGATTTATGATATTTACTACGTGCTTTACTAAATTTTTTATCAAGAAAAAGCAACCGGTTGCAATCGCTTACAATTGCATGGTTCGTCAATAGTTAGTATATTTTTACACAATGAAAGTGGTTGCATTTATCCGGACATGTCCTTAGAATAATGATTGTAAAGCGCTTACATTTTACTTAAACCGTTGGCGCAGGTTTTACCAGATTTAGCTAAACTTTATTTTAGAAAACAGAGGTGTTTCAAAATGGCTAAGAAGGATGACAAGATTACGTTGGACCCAGCAGTGTTCGCTGCTGCGGTATTAGGTGGGAACGCACAATATCCAGATGAAGAAAACAAGTTGTACATCAAACGGCAACTGACCCTTTACCTGGAAGCAACGTTATTGGCCCAAGACTTTAACCGGCTGGAAGAATCCCAGTTCGATATGGCGAAGGCCCAACAACGGGAAGAGGTTCTTTCCAAGATCATCGAACACCGGTACCACTAAGACTAAGTGGTCGCCGTTAATTGTCTGCAACATTTCTCCCGTTGAAAGGTGTGAAACAGAAAATGATTAAGCAATATGTCTCATATGCTTTGGGGGCGTTCGGTCACGATGCCTTCTACGCAACCCTAAATACTTATTTTGCCATTTTTGTTACCAGTGCCCTGTTCGTCGGCAAGGGTTCCGCTGCTGAAGCCGGAATCGTTACCTCGATGGTTGTTATTATTCGTTTAATTGAAATTGCTTTTGACCCCATGATTGGTGGGATGGTTGATAATACCGATACCAAAATGGGTAAGTTCAAGCCTTGGCTGCTTGCCGGGGCCATCGTCAGTTCCGTTGGGTTGATCCTGATGTTCTCTAGCCTGTTTGGGTTAGCGGACTCCAACTCATCCTTGTACTTCATGCTCTTTGGGATTGTCTTCGTCATCATGGATATCTTCTATTCATTCAAAGACATTTCCTTCTGGTCCATGTTACCTGCTTTGAGTGTTGATACCAAGGTTCGTAACAAGTTCGGGACGGTTGGTCGTTTCGGTTCTACCTTGGGTTCTCAAGGGGTCATCATTGTCGTTACCCCATTGGTTATCTACTTCTCACAACAATTCTCAGGGACGCATGGCAGTACCCAAACCCGTGCCGGTTGGTTAGGATTTGCAACGGTTATCGGGTTAGTTTCACTGTTAGGTGCCTTGGCAACCTTCTTTGGGACTAAGGAAACTACCAGCTTGATTCGTGAAAACACTGAACGGACCCGGTTCCGCGATGTCTTCAAGGTTATTGGTGAAAATGACCAATTGATGTGGTTAGGTTTCTCATACCTGTTGTTTGCCTTAAGCTACGTGGTTACCAACTCACTGTTGATTTACTACTTCCGTTACGTTATCGGGAACGCCGCTGCTTACAGTGTTATCGGGATTGTCACCGCTATTCTGGGGATTCTCTCCGTGCCACTGTTCCCAATCATCGTTTCCAAGATTACGCGTAAAGGTGTTTACATCGGCGGTATCTGCATGATGCTGGTTGGTTACATTCTGTTTAACCTTGCCGGTAGCAGTGCCATCATGATGTACATTGCCGACGCCATCTTCTTCTTCCCATACCCAATGATTTTCTTAGCTGCCTTGATGACCATCACCGACAGTGTGGAATACGGGCAATGGAAGAACGGTACGCGGAACGAATCCGTGACGTTGTCTGTTCGTCCTTTGATTGATAAATTAGCTGGGGCCTTCTCAACGGGGATCGTTGTGCTGGCCGCTGTACATGCCGGCATGACCGGTAACGCTAAGCCTAGCGACATTACCGCTCACGGGATGTTCATCTTCCATTCCTTCATCTTCTACATGCCAATGATTTTGCTGGTCGTGGCTGCCCTGATTTACCAATTCAAGGTAACCTTGTCAGAAAAGAAGCATGCTGAAATCGTTAAGGAATTGGAATCTAAACTAGAAACTGAAAAAGTTGAAGAAGAAGCCGAAGAAAAGGCTGAAGCCGCAACTGAAGACTAATGTTAAATGTGAGCCCTGGGGGATTAATCTCCTAGGGCTTTTCTTTTAGCCAGTGTGCGGTGGGGGAGGGAGTTGCTGGGCGTTCCCGCCTGCGGTCGTTAGGGTCGCTTCACCTGGTGGGACCCGCCTCAAGCCTGAGAAGCGGTCTGCCCAGGCGATTAGGCGCCTGCAAAATAACATCAGTCTCCCAACGCGACCCGTGTTCTAGAACCGAGAAAGTCGCTCGTTTCAAGAACACCGACACAGAATTCGCTATCAGCTACCTCCGGCTCCCACTTAGATTGTCTGGGATTGTTAAATGGCATAGGCGATTGGTTTAGCTGATTCTGTTTGATGACTGATATTGATACCAGTAATATTAGTGCATGGATTACGTGTCTCTAGAATCAAAGTGATCAATGAATAGTGAAGTAATCTTGTTGCTACGGACTGCAATGGTAGTCGCAGGGCCGGTGAAAATAGACCAGTTGTAGTAGTGACCAGAGGTGAGCCAAGGTGACCAGCTGTGTCGATGGTCTTAGTAGAGTGGTTTTCTCTACTTAGAGCATGGGGCAACCTTTGAGACTGCATCTCAGGCTCAAAGGTGAGGTGGAAGCCCGTACCTCAGGCTGGAACCGCCCCCACAGCAGGGTATCTTGAGCTCACCGGGAACGGAGGCAGGTAGTAGAAAATTGTTACCAGGAACAAAGAGGCAGCTACGTGCGGACACAATATCAGCCGAGAGGGCGGTCAAAATGAACTCAGCCGTGGGAGTTACCTTAGCGGCGGTTCTGGCCGGTTAGGTAACTGGTGTCTTTGAAACTCGGTCCTCAGAGGTTCAAAGCATGCCGGAGACCGCTCTTTGGCTCCGGGTGTCCGCCCATAGCGTTCCGGTTCATTTTGACCGCCCGGCAAGGCTACATGGAGGACCATGTAGCAATAAAGAAAGCGCTTCATAAAATCGTTGACATTGGCAGTAAAAGCGACTATGATAATTACAGTAAAGTTTTACTAAAAATTTATTAAGGAGTTAATAGCCATGGATTTCGCCAGCTTAGCAACTGAATACCAAGAAAAATTTGATGTCGCACCACAACGGGTGTTCTTCTCCCCCGGCCGAATCAACTTGATCGGTGAATACACCGACTTCAACGGTGGTCACGTCTTCCCAGCTGCCATCAGCATGGGAACCTACGCCGCTTACTCAGCCCGTGATGACAAGCAATTCCGCGTTTACTCGGCCAATGTGCCAGACGCTGGGATGTTAACGTTCTCACTGGACGACCTTGCCTTTAATAAGGCTGACAACTGGGCCAACTACCTGAAGGGTATGCTGTTCGAGCTGGCTAAGCAAAACTTAACCATCGACCATGGCTTTGACCTCTTTGTTCACGGGAACTTACCAGATGCTTCCGGCTTATCTTCATCCGCATCAATGGAAATGTTGATGGGTGAAATTCTTCACGCCGCTTATGGCATGAAGTTAGACGAAGTTGAAATGGTTAAGGTTGGCCAACAAGTTGAAAATGATTACTTCGGTTTGAACACCGGGATCATGGACCAATTTGCTATCGGCATGGGTAAGAAGGACCAAGCTATTCTCTTGGACACCAACACCATGGACTACGAATACGCACCGCTTGCCTTGGGTGATAACGTGGTTGTCATCATGAACACCAAGAAGCGCCGTGAGTTAACGGACTCCAAGTACAACGAACGCCGGGCCCAATGTGAAGAAGCCCTTCGTCGTTTGCAAACGAAGCTCGACATCAAGACGTTGGGTGACTTGACCGAAGATGAATTCGACCAAAACGCTTACCTGATCAACGATGAAACCTTGATCAAGCGGGCCCGTCACGCCGTCTTCGAAAACCAACGGACGTTGAAGGCCTTCAAGGCATTGCAAGACAACGACTTGGAAAGCTTCGGCCACTTGGTCAACGCCTCTCACATTTCCTTGCACTACGACTTTGCCGTAACCGGTAAGGAACTCGACACGTTAGTTGAAACGGCTTGGAAGCAACCAGGCGTCTTAGGTGCCCGGATGACCGGTGCCGGCTTCGGTGGCTGTGCCATTGCCATCGTCAAGAAGGCCAACGTCAAGGACTTCGAAGAAAAGGTCGGTAAGGTCTACGAAGACACCATCGGCCACAAGGCAGAATTCTACGTCGCAGAAATTGCAGACGGTCCTAAGGAATTAGAAAAGTAGAGCTGCCCGGTAGTGCCACGTTTCGGCAACGAGGCAGGGGAGCCTAAACTAGAAATAGTTGCGGCTACCAACCGCCAAGAAACCGAAACAGCTTAACACCCAAAACAAACAAGTTTAAAATAAACACATGTCACCAAAACTTTATGGTTAACGACGAGGCAACTTTAACGGCTGACCAAGGCAGGCAATGGAAAGAGTGCGTGCAGGTTAGTGGTTGTTGCCAGAGCCGGAGGTTGTTAGGTATGGAGCACCTGTGTCGGTGGCGTTAGTCCGGTGAATTTCCGGGCTTACACCACGGGTCGCGTTTAAAGACTGACGGACTTGGTCAGGCTTTGAACCGCCACTGAAGACCGCACCTCAGGCTTCGGTGGGACACCCCACAGGAGCGGAATACCTAACAACCGCAGGCGCAAAAGGCGTTAACCACGAAGCTACATAATTGAGGAGGAATTTGATCAATGACAGTTTTAGTCTTAGGTGGTGCCGGTTACATCGGCTCCCACGCCGTAGATCGTTTAGTAGAAAAGGGTTACGATGTCGCCGTAGTTGATAACTTGGTTACGGGTCACCGCGCCGCAGTTAACAGCAAGGCACGCTTCTACGAAGGGGACGTGCGGGATCAAAAATTCCTGAACGACGTCTTTGATAAGGAAGACATCGAAGGAGTTATTCACTTCGCCGCCTTCTCCGTGGTTCCAGAATCCATGGAAAAGCCATTGAAGTACTTTGACAACAACACGGCCGGCATGGTTTCCTTACTGGAAGTCATGAACAAGCATAACGTGAAGCGAATCGTCTTCTCTTCAACTGCCGCAACTTACGGTGAACCCAAGCAAATCCCAATCAAGGAAACGGATCCCCAAATCCCAACCAATCCTTATGGTGAAAGCAAGCTGATGATGGAAAAGATCATGGGCTGGTCCGACAAGGCTTACGGCATCAAGTTCGTGGCTTTACGCTACTTCAACGTTGCCGGTGCTAAGGAAGACGGTAGCATTGGTGAAGACCACCATCCAGAAACCCACTTGGTGCCAATCATCTTGCAGGTTGCCGCTGGCGAACGGAAGGAATTGTCCATCTTTGGTAGCGATTACCCAACCAAGGACGGTACCAACGTTCGGGACTACGTGCACGTCGTTGATTTAGCCGACGCCCACATTTTAGCCCTGGAATACCTGAAGGCCGGTCACGACAGCAATGCCTTTAACCTCGGTTCTTCAACTGGGTTCTCCAACAAGGAAATGCTGGAAGCCGCTCGTAAGGTGACGGGTAAGGAAATTCCTGCTAAGATGGCCCCTCGTCGTGCCGGTGACCCAAGTACGTTGATTGCGGCTAGTGACAAGGCCCGTGAAGTCTTGAACTGGAAGCCCCAATTTGACAACGTTGAGGACATCATTCGGACGGCCTGGAACTGGAAGCAAACGCATCCACAAGGCTACAACGACCGGGAGACGAAGTAATTATGGCTAAAGACACAATTCAAACGTTCATTGATCACATTGTTTCCTCCCCAGCGCCCTACACGGAACTGGACCGGCAGTACGTGACGAACCGCATCTTCGCCTTGATTGGTGACGGTGTGGCCCGCGCGGCTGCTTCCGACGAACCGATCGACCTGGTTAACGCCATGATCGAAACGGCCATCGCCAACGGTAAAATCGAAGACTCACCAAGTCCCAAGGAAATCTTGGAATCACAATTGATGGACTTCATGACGCCACTTCCATCCGCGCTCAACCGCGGTTTCTGGGACCGGTATCAAGAGAGTCCTAGCAAGGCGACCGACTGGTTCTACCAGTTAAGCCAAGCCAACAACTACATTAAGACGCGCAACATTGCCAAAAATGTGGTCTTCCCAGCCAAGACACCCGCTGGTGAATTAGAAATCACCATCAACCTGTCGAAGCCGGAAAAGGACCCCAAGGCCATCGCCGCAGCCCTGACCCAGAAGAGTACTAGCTACCCACTGGATCAACTGTGCATGACCAACGAAGGGTACTTGGGCCGTTTAGGCTATCCTGCTCGTAGCAATCACCGGATCATCCGGATGATGCTGGGCGGCGAAACCTGGGGCTTCCAGTACTCCCCATACGCCTACTTCTCAGAGCACGCCATCTTCTTGGCTAAGGAACACCGGCCAATGGTCATCAACCAGCACACGTTTACCAATCTGTTGGAAATCGTTCGGACGCTGCCAACCTACTTTGTCGGCAGTAACGCCGATTTGCCAATCGTTGGGGGTTCCATGTTGACGCATGACCACTACCAAGGTGGGAAGCACACCTTCCCAATGATGAAGGCTGGCATCGACCGTGAAATTGATCTCGGTGTCGCCGGGGTCAAGGCCGGGGTCGTTAACTGGCCAATGACCGATATCCGGTTGACCGGGAGTCAGCCAGAACCGCTGATCAACGCCGCTACCAAGGTACTGAACAGCTGGATTGGTTACTCTGATGAATCCGTCGATGTCCGGGCTTACACCGGGGATACGCGCCACCACACGATTACGCCAATCGCGTACCGTGACGGTGCCGACTACGTTTTGGATCTAGTCCTGCGAGACAACCAAACGTCAGACAAGTATCCTGACGGCATTTTCCACCCACATCAGGATGTTCAACACATTAAGAAGGAAAATATTGGGTTGATCGAAGTCATGGGGCGGGCTATCCTGCCAGCACGACTCAAGGACGAAATGGCGGAAGTCACGAAGTACTTGCTTGACCAACCTAATGAGATGGTCGACATGCACAAGGCCTGGGCCGATGACATCAAGCAAAACAACAAAGTGACGCCAGAGAACGTTACGGCTGTTTTGCACCAAGCAATTGGTGATGTGTTTGCTCGGGTGCTGGCAGACGCCGGCGTCTTCAAGCGCGATGCCAAGGGCCAAGCAGCCCTGGACGCATTTATCGCGCAAATCTAGGGTAAACTTGTGTTGTGGGCAGCGCCTCCGGGCTGGTGAAAACTGGGCCTGGTCGCGTCCGTTCCCGGCGGCGAGCTCAAGGAGCCCTGCTGTGGGGCCGGTTCCAGCCAAAGGGCGGGCTTCCACCTCAACTTTGAGCCGAAGGGCGGTCTCAAAGGTTGTCCCATGGGCTAGGCTGGGGAAATACCCCAGCCAAGGCCATCGACACAGCCGGTCACCTTGGCTCGCCTCTGGTCACTCCCGCAACCGGCCCAGTTTTCCCAGCCCTGCGGCTCACACTGGTTTAGCCCGTAGATTTGCGGGTAACTGGTCTGGGCTGTTGGCCTTGGCTGCTGGGGTGGTTGTGGTTATGTGGCGGCTGTTTTCAGCTGTTTCAGCCTTGATCATCTTGGAGACTGTTTTAATCAATTAAATAATCAAACCATGGGGTTGTTGTGGTTCGGTGTGGTTTTGACCATGCTGGACGGCTCAACCCCATGTGACGTTTTAAAAGAATTCACTGGTTGAACTAGTGGTTGCGGTAATTGGTTGGTTATTAATCTGTTTATTTGAACCGTGACCGCTGATTTAGCTGGTACATACGTTGTTGTGTAGGTACTGACATCATGTAGTCTATCTTTATGGTAGAAAAACTATCATGAAATGGCTTGTGGATTGCCAGCAACCACTGAATGAATGTAGAAGTAAACGTTGCCGTGGTAACTGATGCCGTGGTTCGCTGACGGAGCCGGAGGTAGATAGGGACCGAACCCTGTGATAGTGGTGTTAGACTGGGTGACCTTTTCCCAGCCTTACAGCACGGACCGTGTTTGGAGACTAGCGGGTTTGGCTAGGCTTCAAACCGAGGCTAAAGACCGTACCTCAGGCTTTAGTCGGGTCCCACAGGGTGAAGCGTCCCTAATCTACCGTAGGCGGAGTCAACGAACCGCAGGCGGAATCAGTTACCACGCAGCATTAGTTTAATGATAAAATGATATGAAGGGGGTGATGGCAATCGCAGCCACGCTAAAGGATATTGCAAAATCAGTCGGGGTCTCCCTGGCAACCGTGTCGCGGGTCTTAAACTACGACAGAACGCTGTCAGTCAGTGAGTCCACCAGGAAACAGATTTTTGAGGTCGCAGAGGAACTGAACTACACCAAGTTAAAGCACCGAACGGCCACACCTAGTAAGCAGTTGAAGATTGCCATTGTCCAGTGGTACTCGAAAACCAAAGAACTGGATGATTTGTATTACATGTCGATTCGCTTAGGCCTGGAAAAACGCTGTGAGGAGCGGCGGATTCTGGCGACCCGGACGTTTCAAAACGACCTGCAGGCCATTGATCCCGATGTTGATGCGATTATCGCCATCGGAAAATTTAGTGACGCCCAGGTCGAGGCGATGTCCCAGCTGACACCGAACCTGGTCTTTGTCGATCAGGATCAGTTGTGCCACGGGTATGATAGTGTCGTCACCGACTTCCGTTTTGCCGTGACCCAGGTGCTCGACTTTTATGCCAAGCACGGCCACCAAGAAGTCGGGTTACTATATGGAAGTGAATGGACGACGGACGGGCAGCTCGAGGTCGTTGATCCCCGGTACAAGGCCTTCCGCCGTGAAATGGAAGCCCGAGGTGCCTACAACCCGAAGCTGGTCTTTGGCGGCGACTACACCAATCATTCAGGTTATCAGGAAATGCAGACGGCCATTGCCCAATTGGGGGATGACCTGCCGTCAGCATTTTTCATCACCAACGATCCCATGGCCGCTGGCGCACTCAAGGCGCTGCATGAAAATAACATCGACGTGCCACAACGGGTCAGCCTGTTTAGTTTTAACGACACGACGATTGCCAAGTACGTGTTCCCTGAATTAAGTAGCGTGCACGTGAATACGGAATTGCTGGGGGCAACGGCGGTGGACTTGGTCGAAAACCGCTTGCAGACTGGGCGGACGACGCCACAGTTGGTTACTGTGGGGACTGAGCTCAAGCTCCGCGAAAGCACCAAGGGTTAAGCTGGTCGTTGTCAGGGCCTCCGGGCTGGTGAAAACTGGGCCTGGTCGTGTCCGTTCCCGGCGGTGCGCTCAAGGTGCCCTGCTGTGGGGCCGGTTCCAGCCTGAGAAGCGGGCTTCCACCTCAACTTTGAGTCTGAGGGGCGGTCTCAAAGGTTGTCCCATGCTCTAAGCAGAGAAAATCACTCTACTAAGACCATCGACACAGCTGGTCACCTTGGCGCGCCTCTGGTCACTCCCACGACCGACCCAGTTTTTCCAGCCCTGCGGCTGACACTGGTTTAACCCGGGTTTCGTGGGTGTTGGGTTAGGTTGTATTTTAATTGAACATTGTTTTCTAGTCGGGCTGACATTTTTGTTGTCCGGCTTTTTTATTGTTAAACGTATCTGACTGTAAGTCGTGTTGGTTGCTTCTTATGTCGAAATTGTTTACGATTTCAGCATAGTGGGAAGGAACTAATGATGACAAATAAACTGACGTCTTTACAAGAAAGCATTCGGCAGGCGACTGCTGCGTTGAACGGGGATACGGCAACAGTGACTGTCCACGATGTTTTGGTTAAGTCGGTGCCAGCTACAACGCCTGAAAGTCATTCAGAATCAGAATCGTTGCCTGAAAGTCATTCAGAATCAGAATCGTTGGCATCAAAATAATTTTCCTAGTCGGGCTACCATTCGTTGCTCGACTTTTTCTTCACCACCGAATCTACAAGCAAACAAAAGGGACTTGAGCGATTGCCCAAGTCCTTTTAGCGTTCACTTAAAATGTGGTGCTCACAGCTGCGGCGGCTGCCGCGTGTCTGCCGTAGTCGATGGCTAGCACCAAGCCGACCAGAATCAGTTGGATGTCGTCGTCTAAGACCACGATTTCGTATTTGTTGTTCAGACTTAAGCCGGCCCTTCTGACGCGACCGACGACTTTGTCTTGGCGCTTGATTGCAAAATTCAAATCCCAGAGGGAACCAGTGACGGTTAGCCCGACTGCCGTTAAATCGTAGCTGGGCCGCAGGAAGGTGGGGCGTCTTTGAATCGTGGCCAGCGTCTGGCCGCCAATCTGGAGGTAGTAGGTCGCCACCAGGCTCAGGGGCTTCTTCGTGACGGTTGCCACGACCTGATTGTTTAAGTCTAAAATCTCAAAAAACTTGGGCATTTGAAATTTACTGCCGACGACCTGGTAGACGGGGTCATTGTGGTCGTCGCGCACGCTGAACCGTTCTTGCAGCGCCCATTGCTGTTGGGTTACATATAACTTGTGCATTCGTTTCATCTCTCATTCTTATGACAGTTGTGTGGGTCAGGTGGTCGTCACTGGCCGTGAGGTGCCGCGTATACGGTGACGACTGGCTGATTGGGTGTCGAGGTTACCCCTGAGTTGCGAGCCGGCTAACGGGATTAGACGGTGCCTTCAGGGGGTGGCAGGGCGTTAGTTAATCTCATCATAGTTGGCGCAAGCGCGGAGGTAAAGCGCTTTGCCCAATCTTAAGGAAAATAGCGTGGGGGATGGGGCAGGTCGCAAGGACACCCCCAAGATATGGGGATGCAGTTGGCAAAGTGACCGCTAATTGGGTGGTCGAAAAAAATTTAGATTCTTTTGTTTTGGCGTGGCAATGATTTTGAAATTAAATTGCGTCCCAAACAGTTAGTTTACTGCGTCGGGTGTTGGCCGTTCACCTTTGCTGGATTTGGCGTTCTTGTAGGGGGCAGTTTGTTTGTCCAATTACAATTAACTGGGCGGACGAAAATGGTTGCTTTTTCGGTCATTTTTGGTAGTAGCTTCTCAGGTGGAAATGTCCAGGGGACAGTTAAATATATCCATATATTGTATTTACTTGGCGAATGCGATACTATATCTGGTATAGACTTAAAGAACGGGAGAGATTGTTATGATGAACGTAGAAACCGCTGCGCCAGTACGCCTGACGCCCGAATTTATCGCCAAAACAGAAAACGAAGTAACACCACATTGGGGTGAACTCGGCTGGGTAACCTACAAGCGGACCTACGCTCGTTGGCTGCCGGACCAACAACGCAACGAAGAGTGGCCAGAAACGGTCCAACGGGTGGTCGAAGGTAACATTAACCTCGACCCTCGTCTGCAGGCTGACCACGTTGATGCCCAAGTGATTACCGAATTGACCACCGAAGCCCAGAACCTATTTAAACTGATCTATGGCCTGGCCGCAACGCCCTCTGGCCGGAACCTGTGGATCTCCGGGACCGACTACCAACACCGTAATGGGGATGCCCTGAACAACTGTTGGTTCATCGCCGTGCGGCCGCAAGCTTACGGGGACAGTCACATTATCCCTAGTTACCTGAAGCCGGAACAAATCGCGGCCTCGATGCCATTTTCCTTCATGTTTGACCAACTGATGAAGGGCGGCGGTGTGGGCTTCTCCGTGACGCCTAACAATGTCCGGCAAATGCCTAAGGTCGACAATCACGTGGACCTGACCATCGTCATTGACAGTGAGAGCGCCTCCTACGACGCCTCACTGAAGCTGGGTGCCGTCGACAAGACCGACTGGATGCACGCCAATTCCTTGGCCGACACCCGCTACTACCGGTTGCCAGACACGCGTGAGGGCTGGGTCTTAGCCAACGCCAACATGATTGATGCCCACTTCAACGGCACCAACCCCGATGGCAAGACCAAGGTCGTTCTGGACATTAGCGACATCCGGCCCAAGGACGCACCGATTCACGGCTTTGGTGGGACGGCCTCTGGTCCCATGCCATTAGTGGAAATGTTATTTGATATTAATACGATTTTAAACGACGCCGTTGGCCGCAAGCTGACCGCCGTCGACTGCACCGACATGGGCAACATGATCGGCAAGACGGTCGTCGCTGGGAACGTCCGGCGTTCGGCTGAATTGGCCTTAGGTGGCGCCGAAGACGATGACTTCATCACCATGAAGCAGGACAAGGATAAACTTTACCATCACCGGTGGGCCTCCAACAACAGTGTGGCCGTGGATAGCGACTTCACCGATTACCAGCCCATCGCCGACTCCATTCAACACAACGGGGAACCCGGCATCGTGAACCTCGGTCTGTCTCGTAACTACGGCCGCTTGATTGATGGCCGTCAGGAGGGCATTGACGAGGCCGTTGAGGGCACCAACCCGTGTGGTGAAATTTCCCTGAGCAACGGGGAACCCTGCAACCTGTTTGAAGTCTTCCCCGGAGTCGCCGAGGACCAAGGCTGGCAACTCGAGGACGCCTTTGGTTTAGGCGCCCGGTACACCAAGCGGGTCACGTTCAGTCACTATGACTGGGAAGTTTCTCGCAAGGCCATCCAGAAGAACCGGCGCATCGGGGTTTCCATGTCCGGCATTCAAGACTGGATCTTAAAGACCTTCAAGCAACGCGTTGTCACTGGTTTTGAAGCCAAGCGCGATGCGGAAACTGGCAAGACGTTCATGGCCCCAATTTACAATCAGACGGCCGTTAAACGCTTCAGCGACCTGTACGCGGCCGTGGTCAAGGCGGACAAGGATTACTCCGCCACGTTGGGGTGCCAGCCTTCCATCAAGCACACGACGGTCAAGCCTTCCGGAACGGTGGCCAAATTAGCCGGTGTCTCCGAGGGGATGCACTTCCACTACGCCCGTTACCTGATTCAACGGATTCGGTTCCAGGACAGCGACCCCTTACTGCCAGCGCTGAAGGCGAGTGGCTACAAGGTTGAACCCGACGTGTACAGTCAAAACACGATGTGCGTGGAATTCCCAGTGAAGGCCGCTCACGCCGATCAGTCTGCTTTTGCGTCCGCTGGTGAGGTCTCCATCGCCGAACAATTTGCGACCCAGGCCTTTCTCCAGACGTACTGGTCCGACAACGCGGTTAGTTGTACCGTGACGTTCCAACCCGAAGAGGGCGACCAGATCAGCGACTTGCTGATGCAATACCGGAACACCATCAAGTCCACGTCCCTGTTGCCATACAGCGGCGCCGACTTCAAGCAAGCGCCTAAGGAACCCATCGACGCCAACACCTACACGGAAAAGTGTGCGGAAATCACGGCCGACGTGGCGGAAACCTTTGCGGCCATGACCGGGAACCATGATCAGAAGGATATTGAGTTGGTGGACCAGTCGGATTGTGCCGGCGGTGCCTGCCCAATCCGTTAGGTTTTCCATGCCCTTGCCTTGCCGCCTGCGGTAGCCAGACGCTGCTCCCGTGGGCAGACCTGAAGCCGAAGAGCGGTCTTCAGGGCGACTTTGAACCTCACTAAGCCCGTGAGTTTCAAAGCTCGGCCGTGGCCTAACCCGAGCAAACCACTCGGCTAATGCCACCGACACGGGGCTCTGTCTGGCTACCTCCGGCTGGGGAAGGTGTTAACCCTAACGTTTGGTGTTTTGAATTAAATATGTGTATGCTTGAGGCGTTGATTGTTTCTGATCAACGCTTCTTGTTGTATTCAGAATAGTATGGATAGCTTTCGTGGGGTATCCAATTTTGCTAGAGGTACGATTAATAATTCGTTTTCCGATTATTACGTGAACCAAAAATTAACGAAATGGTGGCTAATAACATGAAAATTTATACGCGTGTGGGTGACCAGGGGATGACCAAGCAGGTTAGTGGCAAGATGGTGTCGAAGACCGATGCTCAGATTGTGACCCTGGGCGACATTGATGAGTTCCAGTCCTACCTTGGCGTTGTGGTGGCTAGCTTGGGCGCACATCCAGACCTGGTGGTTGAGCTCAGCGAGGTGCAACGCAAGCTGTATCAGTTGGAGGCCGACATCAGTGTGAAACGCCACCAGGAGATCACCTTGGCGGATACGACGGCGCTGGAGGAACGAGTCGACTTCTTTATGGACAATACGCCTGAGTTACGGGAGTTCATTTTACCCGGTGGTTCTGAGTCCGGCGCGCGGATGCAGTATGCCCGCACGGTGGCGCGGCGTGCCGAACGGTCAGCCGTCGCGTTGAACCTCGAGCAGCCGTTGGAACCAGCCATTCTGAAATACCTTAACCGCTTATCGGATTATCTTTTCGCGATGGCCCGCTACGTAAACCATTTGGATGGGTATCAGGAAGTGCCTAGTAACAAGGAAAAGGCCGAGTTGAAGGCGGCACGTGATGCTAAGCGGCTGGCTAAGAAGACGTCAAAATAAGGCTTTAGCAAGCGTTCCCGGCGGTGGGTTCAAGCGGCCCTGCTATGGGGTCGGTTCCAGTCTGAGGAGACACAGTGCCTGATTTGTTTCAATTGTTCTTGCGTTGACTAGGTGCTGTAGGTTGTGCGCACTAGTTGCAATTAAAAATGATTCCACGAAAAAACTCTCGCAGCCGATAATGGTTACGAGAGTTTTTTGATGCCATAACTATGAAGGTTATGGTTATTTGTATTGTGGATTAGAAAGTGTGGGATAAGTTGCTGGTTAAAACTAGTGTCAGCCGAGAGGGCGGTCAAAATAGGCCTAGCCGTTGGATTTTCTGAGTGGTTTGCTCAGAAAATGGTGACTTTGAGACGCGTTTTTGGCGGCTCAAAGCAAGGTTGAAGACCGCTCTTTGGCTTCGACCGTCCTTCCACAGCGAACCGGTCCTATTTTGACCACCCGGTAGGCGCTGACAGAGACTAGTCTTACCAGATCTTAACCCGCTTGTCTGGTGCCAGGTACATGTTGTCCGTTGGCTTGACATCGAACGTCTTGAAGAAGTCGTCGAGGTTCTTGACCTGGACGTTGGCCCGCAGTTTAGCTGGGGCGTGGACGTCGATTGACAGCAACAGTTGCATGTATTCAGTCGTGGCCTTCATCCGCCAAACGTTGGCCCAGTTGATGAAGAACGCCTTCAAATCGATTTCAGTGGAAGACTTGGCGGCCTCTAAGGCACAGCTCAGCCCACCGGCATCGGCGATGTTTTCGGAGACGGTCAGCTTCCCGTTGACCTTTTGGCCAGCGAATTCGATGCCGTCAAACTCATCGATCATGGCTTGGGCCAAGTCCTTGAAGTGGGCTAAGTCTTGGTCGGTCCACCAGTTGTTCAGGTTCCCAAATTCATCGAATTGTGAGCCGTTGTTATCGAACGCGTGAGAAATTTCGTGGGCAATGACGGCCCCAATACCCCCGTAGTTCGCGCTGCTTGGTTGGTCCAAACTGTAGAATGGCTTCTGCAGGATGGCAGCGGGGAAGACGATTTCGTTGTTCGATGGGGAGTAGTAGGCGTTGACGGTGTTGGCGCTCATGTCCCAACGCTTCCGGTCAACGGGGTGACCCCAGTGGCCAAAGTGATTCTTGATGATGATTTCGGTAATGTTTTGTAAGTTTTCAAAGAGTGAGGCGTTCTCGTCAATCGTAAACTTGCTGTAGAGTGGGTCGATTTCGTCTGGGTAGCCGACCTTGATGGTTAATTTCTGCAGCTTGACGATGGCCTTTTCGCTGGTGGCGGTGCTTAGCCAGTCGTTGGACTTGAGCCGGTTTTGATAAACGCGCGCCATCTTCAGGACCATTTCACGGACGTCGGCCTTAGCAGCTTCACCAAAGTACTTGCGACCGTAGTAGTCACCGACGACTTGGCCAAACGTGCCGGTTGCCAGGTAGTAGGCCGCCTTCTTAGGTGAGCGCGCTTCCTTTTGACCGGACAGGGCCCGCCGGTAAGTGCCACCGACTTGACGGAAGTCTTCGGTCAAAGCACCCGTGGCGCCGAGAACTGTGTTGACCAGCATCCAGCTCTTTAAGTTATCAAAGTTGGCTGGCGTCAAAAGGTCGTTAACGGCATCAAAGTAGGTCGGTTGTGGCAGGATGACTTGGGCAGGCACGTCGTTGATCAAGCCCTTGATGGTGCTGGTCAAATCGAGGTTGTCGATCTTGGCATCCACGTCGGCTAGTGGGAATGGGTTGTACATCTTAACGTAGTCGGCAGATTCTTCCGCGGACTTCACGTGTGGCGCAATCTGGGCATCGAAGGTCTTCGCTTGTTCCACGATTTCCTTGGCACGGTCTTCAGCATAACCAGCCAAAACCAAGACCTTGACGGCGGTCGTCGTGAAGACGGGCATCAATTGCTTAGCAGCGGGGTTATCCTTTTCGTAGTAAGTTTTATCGGGGAGAATCAGGCTTGGGGCGTCCAAATAAAGGGCGTAGTTGCTGGTGTCCTTCATGTCGGCTTCAACGCTGATGTCAACGGGGGTTGGCAGGTCGGTTTGGAACCATTCAACCAGGTGGGCGTTCAGGTCAGCGAAGTCCTTGAGACCCTCAATCTTAGCCAGGTAAGGCTTGAGCGGTGCCACGCCGTCTTTGTTGCGGCGGTCGGCATCCAGGGCTAAGGTGTATAGCTTCTTGAACTCAGCCATCTCAGGGTTAGCCGGGGTGAGCTTGCCAGCCAACAGGTCGTCGAAGTCGCTCATCAGGGTGTGTTCAATGTTGTCGACCAGGTCCATGAAGCCACCAGTCGAGGAGTGGTCCCCAGGAATGGTCGCCTGTTCGGCCCATTTGCCGTTGACCGCGTCGTACAGGTCGTCGGTCAGTTTAGCTGTATCCACCGGGAAGCCACTAGCCATGGTTGGCAGGGTTTGGTTGGACGAATAATTATCAAGTCGCATACAGAAATCCTCCTTAAAACTATTTGTTAAGAACAGGTTAACCCTTTCACGCGCAAAAGGAAACTTTTTTATCATGAATTTCTCATAATGGCCAAGTAAGCCATAAAAATAAGCCTGAGAGCGTCAGATGGGCTCCCAGACTTAAGTAAAACTGGGTGTAAAACGAACCGACGATGAAACCTGTCAGTGGGTGAAAATAGTCGAAGTTTGAACCAGTTACGGTGAAAATGTCAGTAGCCGAAAAGGGCTAGGTGGAAAAAGACTAACGCCGATTAATGTTCTGGTGATTGTTGGCGTTGGCTAGTGGCTTGGGTTGAATCTCAGTTGCCCCCAGGAACCACGAATCGGAAACACAAATTTGTCGATGATCTTAGTCGAGGTGCAACCAAAGTAGAAATGGCAAACACCCAAAGCAGAAACCCAACCGACAATCGCTGATGCCAACGACTACTCCGGGTTAAACAAGTGTGAGCCGCAGGGATGGTGAAAATGGGCCAGTCGTGGAAGTGACCAGAGTCGCGCCAAGGCGCCCGGCTGTGTCGATGGTCTTGGTTGAGGTGTAACCAAAGTTAAGGTGGAAAACGCCCAAATAGAAAACGCAAGCAACAATCGCTGATGCCAACGACTAATCCGGGTTAAACAAGTGTAAGCCGCAGGGCTGGTGAAAATGGGCCAGTCGTGGAAGTGACCAGAGTCGCGCCAAGGTGCCCGGCTGTGTCGATGGTCTTGGCTGGAGTTCTTTTCCAGCCTAGCCCATGGGACAACCTTTGAGACCGATTTTTGGCTCAAAGTTGAGGTGGAAGCCCGCTTTTTGGCTGGAACCGACCCCACAGCAGGGCTCCTTGAGCGCGACGCCGGGAACGGACGCGACCAGGCCCATTTTCACCAGCCCGGAGGCGCTGACAAAGCACAAGTTTAACCAGAACCGAGGTTAGTCGTTGCCAGCAGCAGGTTTCTTGGCGCGGAGAACCGGGCGCCGGAACTTAGGCCGCGTCCGGTCCCAAATCGCAATGTTCTGCTGATACTGCGTAAAGAACTGGTTAATGTCTTCCCCGGTCAGGTCGCTAGGAATCTCTTCCCAGGTCGTGGCGCTCTGCAGAAAGGCTTGCCGGATGTCATGCTCTACGTTAGCCCCTTTGGCGGTCAGGCGCAGGTACTTGACCCGCCGATCGTCCATCTTGGCTTCTTGTTCTACGAAGCCATCTAACAGTAAAGCCCGTAACTTCCGCGCCGCTGCGGAACGGGTGGTCCGGGTGGAATCCGCCAGTTCACTCAACGTAATGTTGCGTTGTTCATGAATCTGTTTCAACAGTAAATATTGTTCAAAACTCACTGAATACTGACTGGTAATCTGTTCGGCCGCATTGATCAACACCCGAAAGATTGACCGATATTGCCGTAGAAACGTCTCGAATACTCTATCTTCGTTTTTCATCATAAAATCCTCCCCCAAAAACGAATTGCTGCTTCAGCAAAGTTATCGCGCACAATGACGGTTCTTCTTCACTAACTCAGCATACCGTTATTATGCGGCCTGAAGAGTGGGGATGAAAATGATTGCGCTCGCGGAGGGTGGTTAAGATAATTCAGCTTGTATTCTAAGGACAAAAGGTAAGTAACTCTTGCGAGCAAGCGTGGAATTTCGTCGGGAAATGAGAATTGCCTAACATTTCAGCGCGTACCCTAAAAATCTCGTGAAAAAATAGGTAAAACGCTTCCACGTAAGCCGTTTAATTGTTATGATAAATATGTAGAAACGATACCACATGGATGGTTTACTATGGAAAGGACGGGATATTATGTATGAACGGATCTTAGTACCAATGGATGGTAGCAAAAATGCGCACGCCGCACTGATTGAGGCCACCAAATTAGCCAAGGAGCTGGGTTCTAAATTGTTCATCGTTTCCGTCGCCAGCGATCAGACCTATGCCCACTACGGCGCGGAATTCGGTAGTGAAATCGTGACCCATTTCAAGGATGCCGCTTCAAAATTCTTGGAGAGTGCGGTTGAAGAAGTGGAAGCACAGGGCGTGCCGGTCGAAACCTCTTTCCGGGTAGGCCTGCCAAAACCCACGATTGCCAAGACGTTGCCGGCTGAACTACACACCTCACTGACGGTCATCGGCCGTTCTGGGGTCCACGGCTTCGGGCGCGCCATCATGGGATCCACCACTAGCTATGTCGTTCACAATTCAGACACGAGTGTCTTGGTTGTCGACTAATTCAGGTTAAAATTGCATCTTGCTATTATTGAAGTCCACGGCTCATTTCAGAGTTGGTGGACTTTTTTAATGGGGTAAATCAGTGGTGGCAGGGGACTTTGGAGCTCGTAAAATTAGTGTGACATTAAATGGAAATGTCCCGCATAAAGTTTGCCCCATAGTGTGAAAGAATGTGGTAAGATAAACCAAGTATATGTGTAGCGGTGCAACCGATGGCCGGTGCCAGTAAACGGATATTAATCATTGAGGGATGGAAAAATATGAAAAAGTTTTTGTTGGGCGCCGTTGGGTTGTTAGCCTTGACCCTTGCCGGCTGCTCGAGTAACGCACTGACCACGAACAAGACCAGTTACCACCCAACGGCTTTGACCGCGGTGATTAAAGGTGACGCCAAGACCAAGACCGTGAACTACCAGGTCGATGGTGGGGCCAAGCACAGCGTCAAGGTGAACGGCGGGACCTACTTCTTCCAAGTCCCCGCAGCGGCCAAGCGACAAACAGTCAAGCTGACGGCGGGCAACGCCAAGAAGACGGTGACGGTCAAGTCGGTCACGGCCCTGGGCAACTACAAGAAGCTAGCGGCCACTTACAACCAGATGGTGATTGGGACCCATTTGCCAAAGAAGGTCCAAAAGCAATTACAACAGGCGCAAAAGACCCAAGCCGCGACTAAGAAAAAATTGACAGCCTTAGCTAAGACCGACCCCATGGCCGCCGCAGCCGCTGCTAAGCAACAACAAGCTGCCGCCAAGCAATTACAGGCGCAAATGGTCACCGCTAAGAAGCAGGCCAAGGACGACCTGTTACCAACCACGGCCAAGGATGGCGTGCAAAATCTCATCGACACCCAGGACGTGACGGTGCGGGGCAACGTGCAGGATGGCAAGTTGATGGGCTTAGCGCTGATCGTGCCAACCAAGCAGATGAAGACCAAGGACGGTCAGAAGACCTTTGGAACCACGTTTGCCTTGTTGGGGACGACGCTGAAGGCCAAGCCAAAGTATGTCATCAATAAGTTTGAAAAGGTTCTGAAGGATGCTAAGAAGAACAGCTCATCCACGACGACTAAGACGATTCGGTCGAATGGCGTGCGGTTCAACACTGGTTTCTCAACGGATCACCTCTACATCTACATGACCAAGTAAGCCTGTCTCTTGGTGTTGTCAGCGCCTCCGGGCTGGTGAAAACTGGGCCTGGTCGCGTCCGTTCCCGGCGGCGCGCTCAAGGAGCCCTGCTGTGGGGCCGGTTCCAGCCTGAGAAGCGGGCTTCCACCTCAACTTTGAGCCTGAGGGGCGGTCTCAAAGGTTGTCCCATGGGCTAGGCTGGAAAAAGACTCCAGCCAAGACCATCGACACAGCCGGGCACCTTGGCTCGCCTCTGGTCACTTCCACGACCGGCCCAGTTTTCCCAGCCCCGCGGCTGATACTGGTTCGGCCCGCTTACTTGGCAGGTGTCACTAGAAGTGTTCACCGAGCTGTGTTGTTAGTGGTGTCAGGCCGTTGGACGTTGGATTGATTGGTCAACTAGAGTAGGTAGTAGCAATTAAATGACAAACATGAAGTCTGGGAGTTGATCCCAGGCTTTTTTCTTTTACCCTTCATTCGGTCTGAATAAGGGAGAAAATATTTGAAAGCAAAATAAAACGCACCAACAATTATAAATTGTCAGTGCGTTCTATGGTATTGGCGTCCAGCTTACTTTTTGTTCTTTAACCAACGTTGTAAGTCAGAAATTTCGTCGCGGCGCTTACGGTCCTTTTTACGGTTAACCTTGCGGCGGCCTTGTACGCCATTTGGATGTGCTTTTCTCATTGTAAAAACCCTCGCTTAATTAAAATAACAATCGACTGTAAGTGTACTGGTTTTTATTCGAAAATGCAAGGCTTTCACGGGATTTAGCTGGGTTCGACCACTCTGGAGCCTTGACAGAACGCGGGTTACTGTGATTTTGTTAAAATTTTCCGGGAAGCCAATTCAACCTGTCAGAAAGTGGTATATTGGGTTCAACGCGGCAAATCCGGTGAGAAAGGGACGGGCAACATGCAATTTTTTAAAACGAAAAAGGGACGCTGGTGGACCTGGGTCCTGGCAATTTTGGTCGGTGGCCTGCTGGTCTGGGGTACCCAACACGATGCGGCCATTTACAGCGACCCCATCATGCAGGTGACCAGCGTTGACACGGGGGCGGCGACCAAGGAGACGGATGATTTCCACAACGTTGACCGCCAGACCAAGCAGACGCTACACGGCAAAATTTTAAACGGCACCTACAAGGGGCAGCGGCTGACCGTGACCAACACGTATTCCCGGTCGGGCGCCGTGGATCAGCGCTATCACGTCGGCAGCCAACTCTTTGTGGTGGTTCACGCCCACAGCGCGACCCATTTGACGGCGAGTGCCAAGGATGTGAAGCGTGACACGCCGTTAGTCTTCATGATCTGGCTGGTCGTCGGGTTACTTCTATTGATTATGCAGTTCAGCGGATTCATGGCCTTTCTGAGTGTGGCGGCGAACGGAATCCTCTTCCTAATCGCAATTCTGTTAAATGGCTCAACTCAGGGGGCGCAGGTGTTGTGGATCTTCGGCAGTCTCTCCGTGGTGTTTGCGACGCTGACGCTGTGGCTGGTGCTGGGGGCCAACCGGCAAATGCTGATTACCCTGGCAACCACGCTGGGGGGCACGGCCTTGGCACTGGTGACGGCGTTGTTGGTCTTCCATTTTACCCACGAAAAGGGCATGTACTACGAGTCCATGCAGTACGTGACGCAACTGCCACGGCCGCTATTTCTGGCCGAGACCTTGCTGGGGTCCCTGGGGGCCGTGATGGACGAGTCGACGGATATCATTTCCTCACTCTTTGCGTTGAAACGGGAACGCCCGGAGCTGTCGGCAACGCAGATTTTTAAATCTGGTCGGCAAATCGGCAGTACCATCATGGGACCGCTGATCAACGTGCTGTTCTTTATCTTCGTGGCCGATACCTTCCCGATGGCGATGCTGTACCTGAAAAACGGCAACAGCTGGGGCTACACCTTCTCGATGAACATGTCGATGGGCGTCGTCCAAAGCCTGATCAGTGGGATTGGTATCGTCTTGGCGGTCCCACTGGCGAGCTTCCTGGCTAGTCGGTTCATGGCAAAGAAGGTGACGGCATGAGTACGATTAGTGTTTTGGGACTCGTCCTCTTGATTTTGATGGTCCTCGTCGGTGGCAAGGCCGGGGCCCAGTCGTTTCTGGCGTTGATTTTAAACTTTGGCCTGCTGTACTTGGCCATTGTTTTAGTGGCCTTTCAATTTTCACCGTTGATCGTCACACTGGTCGTGGGGATGCTGGTGCTGGCACTGACCATCTTCATGAGCAGTGGCGACGACCTCTCTAGCACGGTGGCCTTCATCGCGTCGGCCGTGGTGCTGGTCATGTTGATCATTTTGATTGTGCCGGTCGAACACTGGGCGTTGGTCCAGGGATTTGGTCCCGAGGACAGTGAGGACCTGGAAGGCCTCTCCGTCTTGGTCGGGGTGAACTTCGTGCAGGTAACCACCGCCACAGCCATTCTCAGCACGCTGGGGGCCATTGCCGAGGCAGCCATGGCCATTTCAGCCGGGCTCAGTGAAATCCTTGAGCAACACCCGCAGGTCGCTTTAAAGGCCTTGCTGGGGGATGGCATCGCCGTGGGCAAGCAAATTATTGGGACCACGTTTAACACGTTATTCTTCGGGTTCTTCGGCGGTTTCCTGGCCTTGTTCATTTGGTTCACCGGAGTTCACTACTCGGTGGGTGAAATCTTAAACGATAAAATATTTGTCTCTGAAATCTTGATGATTCTCTTTGCCATGGTCAGCGTGATTCTGACCGTGCCCATCACGACGTGGGTCATGACCCGTGCCGTGGCCGGTCAACGGAAACGGGCGATGAAAGATACTTCTAAATAGGCAGTCAAAAGACCTGTACTGGACATTGATCCGGTGCAGGTCTTTTGGTTCGTGTCTATTCCATTGATGCCATGCCCGAACTCTTCATGACGGCGTAACCGGTATGGGAAACCGAGATGGTCCCGTAGGTCGATTCGGGGTCTTCCAAGCCATCGGTTAGGTCGTAGAGTTTGTCAGAGCCCATGTCATTGAAGGTGGCGTAGCGCGAATTGTCGTCCCAATAATCCAACGTGCCCGGTTTCGGATTGACCGTGACCTTCTTTAAGCCCTTGGCGTTGTGCACGCTTTTAAGGACGTGATAGTCGTGGTCATAGAACTTAGCGGTGACCACCCGATTATTTTTGATAATGAACAGATTGGGGTAAAAGAGATAGCTCATCGCCAGACTGCGGGATAGCCGGCCGAAACGGTCGTACACGTTGTAGACGCGCTGGGAGAGGTGATAGCCATGTCGCGTGGCTAACGGTTGAATCTGCCGGGTCAGGCGTTCGTACTTTTGGACGTGCAGGAGGCGGTCAACGGGGCTGACGTATTTACCCTGAGAAAGTTGATGGCTTTTGCGCACCCAACCAATTGCGCCTTTTTTATTGCGCAGGTACAGGTATGTGCGCCCCTGGTTATTGGTGGCTTCACGGGTGGCGTAGAGCTGTTGGTACATGTAGGGACTCACATCGTTGCTGGTGACGTTGGGTTGGCTGCCGGGAATGGCGTTCCAGACCCGCATGACCGTCATCTTATAGGTAGCTGCCATGTTGTAGCCGTCAAACATATTGAGATAATAGGGCACGTTGGCCAATTTCTTTTGGCGAACGACGGGTTGGACCTCGTGAAGCGCTTGGATGGGAACGTACCCGGTGATGGGTTCATCGTCAAAATCGGGGACCGCCAATTGTGTTGGGGCGGGGGCCTGACTGAGCGGCTTATACGTGTCGTAGAGGTCGTACATTCGCACGGCGACGAGGGTCTGCTTACTGCCATAGTAGGTTCTAACGGCCATAAAATTGTAGCGGTCCGCGTGTTCTTCTGATGCCAAGTCACCCAGGATGGACGTGTGTTTCTCGCGGTCCGTTAGTTCGTAGTAGCCACGAACTTTCTTGTCGAGGCGGTAGGCGATGTGCCGATCATTGGTCACGACCTTTTGCAGGGTGCCGAGCTTGTCGCGGAGGTTCTGGAGCTTACGGTGCGTCTTGGCCTGTTGGCGAAGGGCACTGACAGCGGACTGGTCAGCGGCCGATGCCGTCGTGTACGCGGTCACGGTGCCTAAACAGGTGACAAAACTAGTGAGTAAGATTAATTTTCCTATCCGAAATTTTGAAGTAACCATATATGTTTCCTCCCCAATGGTTTAATGATGCTATTGTAGCAAGGAGGTCTTAAGACGGCGGCAAGTTTTCGGTAAGGTTTGCTTAAGGTGGGAGGGATAAAGCTGACAAGTGAGGAGTAATGAATAGAAAAATGAGAATTGGTAGTCAGTACAGTTCGCAATGGACGTGAGAGGGCTAGGACCGTTTTGTTTGCGTGATCAGTGTCAGTGACCAGAGGTGGGCCAAACTGACCAGCTGTGTCGGTGGTCTTGGCTGAGGCCTTTTCTCAGCCTAGTCCACGGGGCAACCTTTGAGACCGGTTTGTGGCTCAAAGTTGAGGTGGAAGCCCGTTCCACAGGCTGGAACCGACCCCACAGCAGGGCAGTTTGAGCCCACCGCCGGGAACGGAAACGCCAGATCAAACGCAAAAAAACGGTCCCGCCAATGAAGGGGGACCGTTCAGGGATGTCACATTTATTTAGTTACTGCTGCTAACACTGCTAGTTTCAGTCGTGCTGGCACCGGTACTAGAAGCAGCGGAAGTTGGGACCGTGCTTTCGGAACTGGCACTGGAACTTGAGCTGGTCGTCGTCGCAGCTGGCACGTTCTTCACGCCAGTCAGATTTTCAGAGTAAACCCAGTAGCGGGTCTTGCTCTTGGTATTCTTAGAAGTTCTGATGCGGTACCAGGTTTGGCCGGTACTCTTCTTTGCCTGCATGTCGATGTAGTAGGTCTTCCCAATCTTAGGGGAAATCTTGGACCACTTTTGACGCTTGGCATTCTTGCTGACGTTCTTCACGTGGTTGTAGAGGTTAAACTTCTTGTACTTGCTGCTTAACTTCGCTTGTTTGTTCACTGAAGTATATTTAGCGCTCACCAACTTGGTGTGTTTAACGTTCATGGCGTTATAGTATTTCTGAACCATCTCGTAGAACATTGCCATGGTGTACTTTTGACCGAAGTACTTGCTACCGGCGCTAGCGTAGTAGCCAACCGGGTCGGTATGGGTGGAGCCACCAAGATGTTTGGCAACTGAACCATGTGACCAGACCGTCCCCTTACCATCGTAAGCGGCATCGTTTGGTTTCAAGTTATATTCATTTAAGAGGTAAGCCGTGTACCAAGCCGCGTTGGAAATTTCATGGGCAAAGGCGGACTTGCTGTGAACTTCGACCTGTTCAAATTGGACGAAGCGGGCGTTCCCAGGGAAGCCAACCCCCCAAGCTAAGTAGTCGGTGTTGGCGATGTTGATGATCCGGGAGCCATCAACGAAACTGTGCACGAAGGCGTTGTTGTAGTTACGCTTCATGTAGGCAATTTCGTTGTAAATCGTTGAAGAAGGGTTGGCCGTTTCGTGAATCACGACCCCTTCAGGCTTAGCCTTGCCGTGACGGTACTTGTTCTTTGGAAAGCCGCTCCAGATGGACTTGGTTACCTTAGCTGGTGTGATTTTCTCACTACTAATGTAACTATTGACCTTAGAACTAGCAGATGCTGTCGTGGTAGACAAGCCTAAAACGCCGGCGGCTCCCAGAGTAGCCAGTGCAGTTAAAACGATTTTATGCATTTTCACCGTGATCATCCCTCAAATCTTTCGTCGTTATTTTTTACGACAACCGGTTTCCCCGGTTGCTCAGTCGTTATTGCTTAATATTCGTTATCAACTATATACATTATCAGCGGCCACGACAACCGTCAGACGGGGCTTTATGCGTAATATTACGCGGCTTATATCGACGGTGGCGGCGTTTGTTCGGGGTGTTTGCAAATAGATTAAAACTTAGCGTCACCTGTAATGTGGCTGTAACATTGCCACACCGGGCCTGCGGACGCTTTCTATGAAAATGATTGTGAAAGTTAGCAAAGTCAACGGTTGAAAGGGCTAACAAGCTAAAGGCGGGCTCCCAGAATCCGGTACCCCTAGGCGCCGTAGCACGCAATCAAAATGGTCGACCAAATAAAAAGCCTAGGCACAAGAAGCCTGGGCTAAGTCATCATCGGTAATTGTATAAGTTGATTTAATCTTGTATAGAATCAAACTCAGTAGAACGAAATCACACGACACGGAGCCCGATAGAAATAGCCTGGCCAGTGTCAGTAACCAGAGGTGGGCCAAACTGCCCAGCTGTGTCGGTGGTCTTGGCTGAGGTACTTTCTCAGCTTAGACCACGGGGCAAGCTTTGAGACCGATTTGTGGCTCAAAGTTGAGGTGTAAGCCCGCACCACAGGCTGGAACCGACCCCACAGCAGGGCAGTTTGAGCCCACCGCCGGGAACGAACCCCAAACACAAGGTCAAGGCCTATTTCTGTTGCGCCCAGGTCTGACGTTGCGGATCGATGTGAAGCTTCTGCTGGCACTCGGGGCACAACCCGTAAACCTCCACGTGATTGCTCGTCACGAGGTAGCCGGTTTGCTCGCTGGCCTGTTGATTCAGCTCGTTTTCAATTTTAGAAAAGTCGGGCGTGAAGACGTCGGTGATCTTACCGCAATTTTCACAGATGACGTGGTAGTGTGGCCGTCCGTAGAAGTCGTAGCGAATCCCGCCGTTGTCATTTGGCAATTCAATGACGATCCCCAGGTCCACCAATAGGTTTAAGGTGTTGTAGACGGTCGCCATGCTAAGGTTCGGTAGCTCGGTCGCTAGGGCACTGAAAATCGTGTCGACGGACGGGTGATTGTGATGGGTCACGAGGTAGGTCAAGATGACCTGCCGCTGCGGGGTGACCCGGACGTGGTGTTCTTTTAAAGTTTGTAATGCGTGCGTTAAAAGCTGTTGCTGACCAGCCAAGGGTAGTCCCTCCTTATATGTGATAAGCCAGTTAGGCAGGTCGGGGGCCTGTTCACCCCGAAAAAACTCGACCTGACCATTATAACCATCTTCCATAGAAACAGTAAATCCTTTTTTGGAATCAATCTAGTTTGACTCTATTAAACCACATTTAGCCAGGAGTTCCAGTAAAAAGCCTTATTTAGAATGAATCGTATTTATTTTAAGAAAATGGCCAATTTAAGTTTACATTTTCTAGTTAGGTGAGTACAATGGATTTTGGTTACAGTTAATAACGATTCTAATCTAGCGGAAAGTGTTAGCTATCCCAAACTTTTATTTCTGTTAGTGTTAAAATGAAACATGAGTGTTAAAAACTATCTGGGGGCGGATACGATGAAGAAAGCAAAGAAGCCAGCAACCTTGGCGCAACGGATCAACGTGTTACGGGCGAGCGTCATGGGCGCCAACGACGGCATCCTGTCAGTAGCCGGGATTGTTGTAGGGGTGGCCGGCGCGGCGACCAGCAGTTACGCCATCTTTATTTCCGGGATTGCCGGCATGATTGCCGGGACGGTGTCGATGGCCATGGGCGAGTACGTCTCGGTCAACACGCAAAAGGATGCGCAACGTAAGGCGATTGAAACGCAAACGGTGGCATTGGATGAAGACTACGAGGGTGAGTACGGCTTTGTCCGGGATAAATACCTGGCCAGTGGTATTCAGCCAGACTTAGCCGAACAGGCGACCAAGGAAATGATGGCGGACGACCCCGTGAAGACGACCGTGCGGGAACGGTTTGGCTTTAACGTAGGGGAGTACACCAATCCGTTTTCCGCGGCCATCGCGTCGATGATTTCATTTCCGACCGGTTCAATCTTGCCGTTAGTGTCGATTAGCTTATTACCTAAGAGTTGGCGGATCATCGGGACCTTCCTGGCCGTGGTGGTGGCGTTGTCAATTACCGGCTACGTGGCGGCGGTTTTGGGAAATGCCAACCGGCGTAACGGGACCGCGCGAAACGTGATTGCGGGAATCTTAACCATGTTAGTCACGTACGGCATCGGCCGGTTATTTGCGTAAGCGTCAGGCATAAGGGAGGTTACACACAATGGTTGCGAATCAAGAATTGAAAACGAAGAAGCAAAAGAAACAGCTGACCATGGATGAAAAATTAAACACCTTACGGGCCGGCGTCTTGGGTTCAAACGACGGGATTCTGACCGTCGTTGGGGTACTGTTCAGTGTGGCGGCAGCGACGACGAACCAGTTCACCATTTTTATCGCCGGGTTGTCGGACCTGTTGGCGTGTGCGTTTTCCATGGCGTCCGGCGAATACGCCTCAGTCAGCACGCAAAAGGATACGGAAAAGGCCGCAGTTGCCAAGGAAGCAGCACTGTTAAAATCAAACTACAACGATCAGCAGGCGGCCGTGCAACAGTTTTATGAAGACCGTGGCGTGTCCGCTGAAACGTCGCTGGCGATTGCCCAAGACTTAATGGCCAAGGACGCGCTGAAGACGGTGGTCAACGTGAAGGATGACATCCAACTGGGCCATTACATGAACCCGTGGGACGCCGCATTCTCCTCATTGTTCGCGGCTAGCCTGGGGGGCATCTTCCCCTTGGCAGCCATGACCCTGTTCCCGGCAGCGACGCAGTGGCCCGCAACCATCGTGGCCGTGCTGATTTCGGTGACGTTGACCGGGTTCCTGAGCGCTAAGCTGGGGCATGGGCTGGTTAAGACGGCTATTATTCGGAATTTAATCGTGGGGATCATCACGATGTTTATCCACTACTACGTCGGCCAATTCTTCTAAATGGGTTGAACTGGCGTGGTTTCATCGCCTCCGGGCTGGTGAAAATGGGCCGTGGCGCTGTGGGCGCACGTCCGAAGCCTGAGGTGCGGTCTTCGGACTTACTTTGAGCCGAAGAACACGTCTCAAAGATAGCAGTTGCCTAAGCGGGAAACCCGCTAAGGCAACTCCCACGGCTGAGCCCATTTTCACCAGCCCTGCGGCTGACACGGGTTTAACCCATTAGCTGATTGGTCGCGTGACACTAGCTGGTTTAAGCGGGAAATGTATTGATTGATTCTATTATTAGACAGCTATTTTACTGATAACTTAACGACAGGCAGCGCGACTATCCTTTGGGAAACGTCCGCTGCCTGTTTTGTTTTTGTTGGGCAATGAGATATGGGTCAGCGCCTTCTAAGCAAAGACTTTGCACTTTCTTATTGCATTGCCAGATAGCAAGTGTAAAATTAGTCGAACATATCAAAATTAGTTTTGGGGGTTGGTCAGTCTGACCGGCTACCTAGCACTGTTTTGCGTGATTATTTTTTGAAAGTGAGGAATTTGGCTTGAAGCGCAAGATGAGTTTGTTTTCGCTAGTCATGTTAACGCTGAGTGCCATCATTGGCTCGGGTTGGCTGTTTGGCGCGGGGATGGCCGCCCAGATTGCCGGTCCGGCCGCAGTTTTATCATGGATTTTAGGGGCCGTGGTCATTGGCCTGATTGCCCTGAATTATATCGAGTTGGGGACTATGTTTCCGACCAGCGGGGGGATGAGCCAGTACGCGGCCTTCTCCCACGGGCCCTTGTTGGGGTTCGTTGCCGGATGGGCGAACTGGTTATCGCTCTTAACCATTATCCCGATTGAGGCCGTTGCGGCCGTACAGTACATGGCGTCCTGGCCGTGGTCATGGGCCAACTGGACCCGGGGATTTTTAAAAAATGGCAATATCACCAATGAAGGGTTAGTCATTGTCTTTTTGTTCATCCTAGCCTTTACGTTGTTAAACTTTTGGTCAGTCAAATTACTGACACGTTTTACCAGTTTTATTTCAATTTTTAAATTACTGATTCCCACGCTGACGATTATCGTGTTGATTTGGACCGGGTTTGATCCCCACAATTTCAGCCAGACAGCGGGCTTTATGCCAGGTGGTAGTGCGTCGATTTTCTCGGCCACGACCGCCGCGGGGATTATTTTCTCCTACAATGCCTTTCAAACGACGATTAATATGGGCAATGAAATCGAGCATCCGGAGCGCAACATTCTCTGGGGCATCGTGATTGCCTTTGGGATTAGCACCGTCATCTACACGATGCTGCAGGTGGCCTTCATTGGCGCCGTGCCCGCTGGCAACCTGGCGCACGGGTGGCAGGGGGTCAACTTCCAGTCACCATTCGCCGACCTGGCCATTCTCTTGAATCTGGGCTGGCTGTCGACGTTGCTGTACCTGGACGCCTTCGTCTCGCCATTTGGGACCGGGGTCTCGTTCGTGGCCACCACGAGTCGGGCGCTGGCCGCGATGACGGGCACCAAGCACATGCCGACGCGGTTGGGTGAAATTAATCGGAAATATCAAACGCCACGGCGGGCGATGATTGTCGACATGTTCCTGGGTGTCGTGCTGGTCGCAGGCTTCCGGAACTGGAGTGCCTTATCAAATGTCATCTCCACGTCCACGTTGATTGCTTATTTAACGGGACCGGTCACGGTGGCAGCGCTGCGGCATCAGGGCAAGAAGTTTGTCCGGCCATTTCGCCTGCGAGGCCTGCATTGGTGGGCACCGCTGGCTTACATTTTAGCCAGCCTGGCGATCTACTGGGCCAAGTGGCCGACGACGATTGAGGTCTTCGGCGTGATTGCGTTGGGCCTGGTGTTCTACGTCTACTATGAAGTGCGGCAACCGGCTGGCTGGCGCGCGTTACGGGCGAGTCTCAAAGGGAGCCGCTGGTTGTTGGCCGAAATGATTTGGCTGACAGTGATGTCGTTGGTTGGGAGCCATGAGTTTGGCGGTGTTGGCTGGTTGCCATATCCGCTGGACTTTGTGGTGGTGGCGTTGGGAAGCCTGGGGTGTTACTACCTGGGCGTGCACGACGCTTATTACAGCGAGTCGTTCAGCATCGCCGAAGAGCTAAACCAGCGCGTCACCGAGGATTAAACGGATGTAGTCATCGCCTCCGGACTGGTGAAAATGGGCCTGGTCGCGTCCGTTCCCGTCGGCGCGCTCAAGGCGCCCTGCTGTGGGGCCGGTTCCAGCCAAAGGGCGGGCTTCCACCTCAACTTTGAGCCTGAGAAGCGGTCTCAAAGGTTGTCCCATGCTCTAAGCTGAGTGAGAAACCTCAGCTAAGACCATCGACACAGCTGGTCACCTTGGCTCGCCTCTGGTCACTTCCACGACCGGCCCAGTTTTCCCAGTCCTGCGGCTAACATCGGTTTAATCCAGTGAGTTGCATGCCCATTGCTCTGGTGGGAGTTTAGATTGAATCTGTGTGAGAGGGAGTACTCATGAAGCTAAAAATGAAATCAATTATGGCATTACATGTCTCGCAGAAAGCTAAAGCTATAAAAGCATTCGGAGTAAAAACATTGGATCAAAATCGAATAGCTTCGGCTAGATTGTTATTTGTTACTAGAGAACAGAAACGAATGGAGGACCAATCTACGTTCACACGGTCGCAGTCTAACGTACGTCCTGAAATCCAAAAAGAAATTGATGATGTTGTTAATGAAACTGAAAGGTTAACAACCACTCACAATCAGGAAGATCTTTTCAAGTCTTTAGGTATTTAATTTCAACCTTCAGCTCGTAAATTTAAGAATGACTGAGCGGAGCCTTGCCAATAGGTAGGGCTCTTTTATTATTGGAAATTTCATCGAATTATTTTGCTCTCACACTCGACAACAGCTTACGATGGAAGCTTATAAGAATCGTTTCTGACCTCGGTGCTACCTCTTTGCTTACGGGGTTTACTTAATTTTGCGCAACGATTGAAAAAATCCAGTAGACTTTAACTCGTTTCCCACCTAAACTAAAAGAAGAATCGGGGAGGTTTGAACATGAAACAATTTGTTAAAGGAATCATTGCGTTAGGCGTCGGTATTAGTTTGGTCGGCGGCTTGGGGACGGTTACGGCTTCGGCCAAGTCTCAATATTCCGCCAGTCGGTCCAAGTCCGTTCGGTTGGTTTGGCGTGCTAGTATGAAGCGGCACGCGCTGACCGCCGTAAAGGGTAGTCGGTACTCCAAACATTTAGGCACCTGGTATGGGTACAACAGCAGTCTACCGGATGTGACGTGGTACACGAATGCCCATGAAAAGCTGTACGACGTGGCTACCGGGAAGTACTTAATTTACTATCACGTGAACAGCGCCGATGGTCAGCACGGTGGGTGGATCTGGCGTGGCTACTTGAAGTCCGCGGCCAGCACGCCCGCAGCGGCAACGACGGCGACGATGAACTGGGCAACGGCTACCAAGACGGCCGGGCTCCAACCAGCCGACATCAATTTGATGAAGTTGTTCCCGCACGCGGCCTACGACGGTGACCTGATGGCCGCGGTCAATCAAGTCTTTGCCTCAGCGGACAATCAGCCCATTTTAACGGAGCAGATCACAAGTTCCCAAGATGACTTTGATCAGCTGTTGACCGCCAATAATGCTAGCTACAGTGCCCTTTACCTGGTGCGGTTCCATGTGAGTGACCCGACCAACGCGGCCGCGGTCAAGCAGGCGGTGGATGCGCAGCTGACTGCCCAACAGCAAAAGGACCTGCAACGGTGGCAGATTGCCGGTAAGATTGGCACGCCAACCGGCACCACTGGTGGCACGGGATTATTAGTTTTTGCCTCGAAATAAGAAAAAAGCCCATTTCGCGCAGAAATGGGCTTTTGTTTACACTTAATTTTAGCGGCGGAACGTCCAGCGCCACTGGCCGTCCGTTTGCACGAAGCCAGCAGCGGCCAGCACGGCGTCGTCTAGTTTGCCGGCGCTGGTCAGGGTCATGTCCGTCAGTTGAAGTTCTTCGTGACCGAAATGAACCAGTCGGTCAACAATTTCCTGTTGTTCGTTGACGGGCACGCGCTTGCCGTTGAAGCCAATTTTACCGGTATGAGCGGTCAGGTCGAGGTCACTGAAGCCGCCCCAGGCAATGAGTTTGTGGGTCCGGCGCCGTTCGATGCCCCAGGTGAGCGCGGAACGGTCCATGGTGTCGTGCATGGTGGCGTTGACCCAGTCGGCGGTGGCCCCCAGGTCATTAGTGGTGAGATCCGCCACATTTTTTAACTTGAATTGGGTGAGCCAGTCGAAACGAAATAGCGGTGTCAAAAGGGGATGATACCCTTCGAAACTAGACATGTGCGGTGAGTCCTTTCTTGGCAGTCATTCTGTAGGTACGTGCATTGGCTTAGAGAAAAGGGGTTTCGGTCAGTGTGAGCCGACCGTCAAACGGCTTATTCTTTAAGCGGGTGGTTACATTACATCATACTAATCTCAGAGGATGGTTGCAACTAAGTTTCGGAGATATTTGGTAACCACTAGGGTGACTGACGCACGCTTCCGTCCCGTAAAATGACTTCACCGGCCTTTACTAGCCAGCTGTGCTATACTTAAGAGTGATATTGGCAAGTTGAAAGGGGCAGCACACATGACGGAAGATTTTTACATTGGAACTTATACCAAGCGCATTAGTCGTGGGATTTACCGGGTAACCGTAGACACCGCAGCGCCTAAGTTAATGGACTGCGAATGGTTAGCATCAGCTGGGAGCCCGACTTACATCGCAAAGGCTGCAGCTAAGCGCCTGTACGTCATCAACAAAAAAGAAACGGATGGCACGACCCACGGTGGGTTGATCATCTATGATGTATCTGAAGAAAAGCCACGGGCCATTCAACAGGTCTTGGAATTGGGTGCCTCACCAGCCTACGTGTCGGTTGATGAAGCGCGGCAGTTGGTCTACACGGCCAATTACCATACGGCTGCTGTGACGGTTTACGCCATCGCCGCTGATGGGACGTTGAAGGAAACGGATAAGGTCGTTGACCAGGATCCCGTTGGCCCAGCGCCTGAACAAGCTGACGGTCCCCATCCCCACTTCGCTGACCTGACGCCGGACAACCGCTTAGTCGTTTGTGACTTAGGGTCCGACAAGGTTTACGTTTATGACGTTTCTGATGATGGCAAATTATCTCCCGTCAGTCAACTCGACATGCCAGCTGGCTACGGCCCACGGCACATCGTCTTTGATGACAAAAAGGGTGTCGCTTACCTCGTTGGTGAATTAAGCAGCAACGTGGCCACGTTAAGCTACGACGCCGCCACCGGCAAGCTGGCTGTGAAGAGTATCATCTCCACGATTCCAGCCGACTGGACCACGCACAACGGTGCCGCAGCCATTCGCATGAGCAAGGACGGGCGGTTCATTTACGTCTCAAACCGGGGGAACAACTCCCTGGCTGTCTTCGCCACCGCTGATGATGGCACGTTGACGCTGGTTCAACGGATCTCCACGGAAGGTGACTTCCCACGGGACTTCAACTGGACGTCAGACCAAAGCTTATTGCTGGTCGTTAACCAAAACTCCGATAACGCTTCGTTGTTCAGTCGCGACGCCGAGAGTGGGAAGTTAACGTTGGCCCAAAAGGACTTCATGGTCCCAGAAGGTGTCAGCGTCTTACCAGCTAAATTCTAAATAATTAAACGGATAGCGCTTGGAAAATTTTTCCCAGGCGCTATTTTTATGTCTTTTGACTGTTGAAAATTGAGCCGGAACGCGGTGGCCGAAAGTGGCGTTCCCGGCGGCAGATTCAACCTTCCCTGCTATGGGGTCGGTTCCAGCCGAAGGGCGGGCTTCCACCTCAACTTTGAGCCTGAAAAGCGGTCTCAAAGGTTGCCCCGTGGGCTAGGCTGGGGAAATTCTCCCCAGCCTAGCCCACCGACACAGCTGGGAAAGTTGATCTGCCTCTGGTCACTGACATTGTCCTCGCGGGTTCATTTTACCAATCCTGCGGCTGACGTGGATTTTCCATGCAACTAAGCGATTCGTTGGCAATGTTCTACTGTGGTATGAATTTTTCTACATTAATGTGGAAGCGTGCTTTAACGATTGGCAGACGGGTCATGTTTCACAAATTAAAAATGAGGTCGTCACTAACGTTGTGCAGTGTTACTAATTTTCACGGTCTGACGGCTGGTAGCGGGTCTCTCACGCAAACTAGTGATGTGTTAAGGATGCGATTTGTTGTGAGCAATTTCCACTAGCATAGGGGGATGTTAACTATTCGTGGCCTGGTCTGATTTCGCAAATCAAGAAATAGCTGGACAGTATTAGTGACCAGAGGCGGATCAACCTGGACAGCTGTGTCGGTGGTCTTAACTGAGTGGTTTTCTCGGTTTAGAGCACGGGACGACCTGGGAGACTGGTGGCTTTCCAGGCTTTCAGGCGAGGTGTAGGACCGCTTCACAGGCCGAAACCGTTCCCCACAGCAGATCAGGTTGAATCCGCCGCCGGGAACGGCAATCTCGACAACCTTATTCTGGATAGTGTGCTTTAAAGTAAGTGGCCATAGTTTGTAGATGGTGCTCCAGGCTGAGGCGCTTCACCACGCCCAGTCCGGGGAAATGTTGCGTGGCATGGTAGTCCGCCAGGGCCAGAGCCGCCGGTGTTTGGACATCCGGGTGGTCTGGCAACCAGGCGGCCAGCTTGGCAACGGCCTGGAAAAATTTCTCCTTGGGATGGCGGAAGTCTTCGCGGTCATCGGAAACGAAGCGGTGGATGCGCAATTGGTCACCCTGAAAGTAGGTGAGGTGCAGGGTGACGGCGCGGGCCGGGTAGCCGTGCTCGCTGTAATGGGCGCCACCAATCGTGTAGTCACTGACGCCGTGATAGCTGTCGAGGGTGGCGAGCACCCAGTCGTCACTGAAGAAGCCATCGGTGATGTCGGCGTAACTGCGCTCGTGCTCCGGAATCCAGGCATGGTCAAAGAGACTGACGGTGGGCCGGGTGATGAGCTGGCGAATCCGTGCTTCAGGCGGTACTAGCAGGTAGCTCGGGTCGTTGAGCCAGCCAGCATGTTGGGCGGCAACCAGTTCATCGTATTGGCGACCGACCAGCAACGTCCGGTGTTCCGCGGCTGGTTGAAGACTCGCGGGGATGATGGTGGGCGTCAGAATATGGCCGACGATTAACTGGGGATTATCCGCGTAGGGCCGCCAATCGTGGAGCTTTTGTTGGGTCAAGGCGTAGTCACTGACGGTCGGATTGGCGATCACCACTAGCGGTTGGTCGTGTTCGACGAAGGCCGCCACGGTCTGGGGCAAAGCCCGGATGTCCCGGACAGGTTCGATAATCGGGATGATGTTCGGTGGCAGAATGTGTTGTTGGGCAATATTTTTCAGGGCCAAAAGGTCGAATTGCCGCCCGCGAAAGTAAGGGAAATAAATCATGGCCGCTGCTCCTTTAACTCTTGCTGGAGGTCGTGCCGTTCTAAGTTTAGGGCATCGATTTCGCTCTGAAGGGCCGTGACCGCCGTCGACTGCGTATCCTCGATGAACTGATCATAGAAGTTGGCATCCGGATCGTAGATATCATAATGTTGATGGCGTTTCTTCAATTCCTGGTAGAGCCGGTCGGTTGAATATTGTTTGAGACCGGTCGCCATCTGTTTGGCCTTGCCGACCTCCCGTGCCTGCGAGGCGATGAAGCGGGTCGTCAGTTCCGAGGCGGAGACTTGCAGGTCCTGATGACGCGGCGGCCGGGCCACGGTCAGGTAGCCCGGGGTGCTGGGTGCTTCGGTTGCGGTCGCTAGCATTTCCGCATCGAAGGGCCGGTAAATCAGGACGCCGATGCGGGGTGGAATCTCGTCTTGAACCGTTTGGTAGAGCTTGAGCGGCAGGACGAAATAGTTGTAGTGGCCGACGAAGGAGAGCTTGGCCTTCGAGTGAAAGTCACTCTTGGTGACCTTCAGCTCATAGCAGCGCCACTCGATGGATTTATCGGACATCTCCTGGTAGCTCAGGGTGTCCACAATCCCAGCGTCGTCGGGCATGGTGACCTCTTCGACCGCAAACGCGCCAGCTTCTCGGCAGTAGGCGTAGAGGGTCGCTTCCATTTCTAAAGTGAGTTTGGTTTTCATTGGGGCACCTCCTGATGCCAGAAATTTTCAATCGCGGGACTGAGCTGTTCGGGCCGATAAATTCGGCGGAAATGTTGCCAGTGGCGTGGATACAGGTTGGTGTAGCGGGGGCTGGCGAACCGTTGATCCATCAGTAAAATAACCCCCACGTCCTTCGACCCGCGAATCAACCGGCCGGCCGCCTGGAACACGTTGTTCAAGCCGGGGAGCTGGTAGGCGTAGGCAAAGCCACGGTGGGAGCGCTCGTCAAAGTAGTCGCGCAACAGGTTGGTCTCCGGATTGAGTCCGGGCAAGCCGACACTAACGATGCCAACGCCAATCAAGCGGTCGGCCTTCAAGTCGATACCCTCGGAGAAAATGCCACCGAGCAGGGCAAAGCCGACCAGCGTTTCACTGGGATTGGCCGTGAAGCTGGCGAGAAAGGCCGTCCGATTAGCCTCGGCCATTTGCGATTCCTGGCAGACGGTTTTGACGTGCGGGTAGGCCAGATGAAAGGCCTGGCTGACGTCGAGTAGATAACTATAGGAAGGCAAAAAAATTAGATAGTTGCCGGTCTTGCCATCAATCAAATTTTTAATCGCCAGTAAGATGTTGGCGAGATTGGCGTTACGCTGCTTGTAAGTCGTTTGAATGTAGGTCGTGACTAGAATTTCTTGGTGCGCGGGTTCAAACGGGGAGTCGAGCTGGTAGGCCAGACTGTCCTGGTCGCCGCCCAATACGTTTTGGTAGTAGTCCATGGGCGACAGGGTGGCCGAGAAGAGCACGGCGCCGTGGCCCAGCGCGAGGCTGTCGGCGAGAAAGGCGCTGGGGTCCAGGCACAACTCCTTGAGCATGATATTGCCGTTGTCCAGCTCGAGGCGCATGCGGTAGGTGTCGTCATAGTACTCGCCGATGCGCTGGTAGCTGATGGCGGCGAAGTAGTAGTCGAGGATGGCCTGGGTGAAGGGCGTCTGGGGCTGGTCGACCAACCAGTCGTGAATGGCCTCCACCAAGCGGCTAAGGTCGTGGTCGAAGTTTTCCGGCGGCATCAAAAAGGTACTGTCGGTTTGGCCGTCGTCAATCAATGGTTGGGCAATGTCACTAAAGGTAGCACGCAGGTCTTGGAGCCGCCGTCGCAGCTTGGGCGTGGCTTGTGCCAGGTCCCGACTGGTTTCGATTAAGCGGTCCAGCGGCTGGCTATTGATTTCCGCTGAGTACATATCGCGGGATCGACTGACCAGGTTGTGGGCTTCGTCGATCAGGAAAAAGTTATCGGGGTCTTCGGTCGCAAAGAAGCGCTGAAGGTGGACTTGCGGGTCGAAGAGGTAGTTGTAATCGCCGATGATGATATCACAAAAGAGGCTCGCATCCAGCTGAAATTCAAACGGGTCCAGCGTATGTTTGCGCGCGTATTCTTCGATGACCGGGCGGGTGAGCTGGTCATTATGTTGAATGAGGTCCAGTAAGGCCGGCTTCAACCGGTCGTAATAGCCCAGCATATAAGGGTTCTCGTCGGGCTGGAGGTCGGCCTCCTCGGGAAACTTGATCTTATCCTTGGCCGTCAGGGTGATGCTCTTGAGCTTCAGTCCCTGACTGGCCATCAGGTCGACGGCTTCCTCGGCCACCCGCCGCGTGCTCTGCTTGGCGGTGAGGTAGAAGATGCGTTGAATCACGCCCTCGCCAATCGCCTTGATGGTCGGGAACAGCGTGGAAATGGTCTTCCCGGTCCCAGTTGGGGCCTCGGCGAAGAGGCGTTTGCTGGTCAGAATGGTCTTGTAGACGGCCACGGCGAGCTCGCGTTGCCCCGGTCGGTACTGACCAAAGGGGAAGGTCAGCGCCTGAATGGTGGGGTCCCGTCGTTCACGCAGGTCCGAGCGGAATTTAAGCCAGGTAATGTATTCCGTAATGACCTGGTTAAAGAAGGCCGCGGCCGCTTCACGCGTGATGATTTGGTCCGTTTGGGTAGTCGTTTCCGTGTTGGTCTGAAAGTAGGTCAGGGTCAATGTGACCTGATCTAAATTAGATTCCTTTTCCATTAAAAGGTAAGCATAAATTTTCACCTGCGCCCAGTAGAGGGTCAGGGTGTTGTCGCTCAGCTGGTCAAAGACGGTTTCAGACGTCTTGATTTCCTCGATGCTGGCGGCGTCTTCGGTCAGGGTGACCCCGTCGGCCCGGCCGTGAAGCAGGTAGTCGTCGCCGTTTAGGGTCAGTTCTTTATCGAGGTAGTATTCCTTTTGATAATTTTCACCGCGTTGTTTTTGTAGACGACGGTGGATCTGTGCGCCCAGTAAGGCCGTGTTTTGGCTGCCGGAAGTGGCACTGAGGTCGCCGGTACGGAGCGTGAACTCCACTAATTCCCGGACGCCAAGTTTGGTGGTCATGCCGCCATCGCCTCCATTTCTGGCAATATCATACCACACTTTGCCCCGGGTTTGAACGCGTGTTCGGAAAGTCGTGAACCAAAATGCCATGTGATTTTTCCTAGAGCAGCGGCTGTAGGAAGGGTTCGGTCAGTGACTTTGTGAAAAATGGGAAAAGGTATTGGCAAAGACTATGTAATCGCTTACAATTAATTCAGAGGTGATTACAGATGAAAACAATCGGATTCCCATTATACCAAGAAATGCCCGCAACTGACGAAAGTGCCGCGCTCCAGAAAATTTGTCAGCGTTACACAGGAACGGCGACGATTCGGGTGCGCAACACGGACCTGAATCCCAAACGAGCCCAGGAGGTCGCGGAGCTTTCGAAGCATGGGGGTGACTTTGTGCAGGTGGTGACGGATGGTCCAGACGAAGCCCAATTAGCCGCCGCCATTCATCAGCAATTAGCCAAAGACAAGTATTGTTATTAAACGCCAAGTCAGTCGTTGTCAGCGCCTTACCGGGCGGCGAAAATAACATGGAACGCTGGGGCGGACGGTCGAAGCCAGAGAGCGGTCTTCGACCTCGCTTTGAGCCGTAGGCCACGTCTCAAAGACGCCAATGCCCTAAGCAGCTAAGAACACTACCAAGGGCATTCCCACAGCTGACGTTATTTTCGCCGCCCTCACGGCTTACACGGTGGTTGTGAGAACCAGTTGTGTTGCCAATTGCTTCACGACAGTCGTCAGGTTGTTCTTGATGGCGGGCTCAAGAGTCCCTGCTGTGGGGCCCGCTTCCAGCCTGAGGGGCGGTCTTCCAGTTCGCCTTTAAGCCTGGAAAACCACCAGTCTCAAAGGACGTCCCATGCTCTAAACTGAGAAAGTTCACTCAGTTAAGACCATCGACACAGCTGGGACTCTTGGCCCGCCTCTGGTCGCTTACATTGGCGAGTTCATTTCTATGTCTGGTAGCTGATAACAATTACTATTTTTAAAATTAAAACTTTTCTGCCTCATGGCTTTTTCCGTAGTCATGGGGTTTATTTATGAACAATTGGTGTGGAAAATAGTTAGGAAGACAAACGACAAGGTCAAGTTGGAGCTGGGCTAGTGTCAGCCGCAGGGATGGTAAAAATGGCTGCTAGTGTTAGTGACCAGAGGTGGGCCAAACTGCTCAGCTGTGTCGGTGGTCTTGGCTGAGGGCCTTTCAGCCTAGAGCACGGGACGACCTTGGAAACTCGCGAACCTTAGCGAGGTTTCAAGGCGAGGCCCCAGACCGCTTCTCAGGCTGGAGCCGTTCCCCACAGCAGGGCAGTTTGAGCCCACCGTCGGGAACGATAGGTGCCGTCAATTTTTACCATCCCGGAGGCGAAAGCAAAGACTAGTTCAACTTGACGTGGCCGGGGGGATTGGCTAAGCTCGTGGTAAAGACACTAGACAAGGAGGACCTCCCGTGAACGAAGAACAAGTCGAACGACTCTGCCAGATTGCCCCCAAGTACGGGCTGACGCTGGAACATCAAGGCCTGACCATCACTAAGGTCAACGACCAGGCAACGACACTGGATACGACCGCCTACATGCCCGATCAGTTTGTTGATTTGCTGGCCAAAATCATTGCGACCAACATGAAGGCTGACCTCTGGCAGTGGAAGTAAAGCAAAATAAAAACACCTCACGAATTTTTTTCGTGGGGTGTTTTGTGTTTCAATCAGCGCTTATTCTTCTTCCCAACGGTCGAACTCGTTGGTGTGGCTGCTAAGGTAAGCCATTGCTTCTTTAGCCAAGGCGTCGCTAGCAGCGGTAAAATCGTGACTGGTGTCTTCGTCGTCAGCATCGGCTTCGTCGCGGAGAAAGCCCGCAGCGAGGTCCAGGTACTTGGTCCGTCGACCGACACCGTTGTCTTTAAATAGGCTGTCTAATTCTGAAAGATCATTCTTTGCGGCAGCTGCTACCTTTTCAGCCAAGTCGGGTTGTTTCCCTAACTTGTTGGCAGCGTAGTCCATCAAAAAGTCGTTCATATCAACGATGATGGCGTGCCGTGCGGCTTTTGCATTTTTATTTGCCACTTCTGGTCACCTCTTACCTTTAATTCTAGCCATTCTCTTGATATTACGCAATTAATCACCCGTAATTAGTTGATTAATCGTGTTTGGGGGTTAAGTATCTCAATATAAACGAATTTATAGAGATTTCGGCAACATTTACCGAAAATTTACACGATTGCGACGAAAAACATAAATTCACCACGTAGAATTGGCCTTGTAAGTTAAGGGGAGGCACCACGAAACATTTGCGACTTAGCTTACGTTGTGGTGGTTCTACTATATCTTAAAAAGACATGGAGTGACAGAGATGAATAAGGGAACAAAGTTAGCGATGGGGATTGCAACAATCAGTTTACTATTAGTGGGCTGTGGTAAGGCAACCAGTTCGACTAGCAGCAAGAGTAGCAGTAGTGAAGCACTTTCTGGCAAGGTCACGGCTGTGGGGTCAACCGCCTTACAACCACTGGCTGCCAAGGCCGGCGCCAACTTCCAAGCTAAGAACAGCAAGGTTAACTTGACCGTTCAAGGTGGGGGTTCCGGAACTGGGTTAAGCCAAGTGCAAGCTGGGGCCGTTTCAATTGGGAACTCAGATATCTTCGCTGAAGAAAAAGAAGGTATCAAGGCAGACAAATTGACTGACCACAAGGTTGCCGTTGTTGGGATGGCACCCGTTGTGAACAAAGATGCCGGCATCAAGAACTTAAAGATGGCGCAAGTAAAACAAATCTTTACTGGTAAGATTACCAACTGGAAAGAAGTTGGCGGTAAAGACCAGAAGATCGTCATCATCAACCGTGCGCAAGGTAGTGGGACGCGAGCAACCTTTGAAAATGCTGTTCTCAAGGGCGCAACCGCTGTGAAGTCACAAGAACAAGACTCTAACGGTGCCGTTCAAAAGATTGTTGCCACGACACCTGGTGCCATTAGCTACTTGGCCTTCTCATACTTCACGAACAAGTTACAAGCTGTTTCCATTGACAACGTCACGCCAACGGACAACAACGTTGAAAACAACAAGTGGAAGATCTGGTCCTACGAACACATGTACACGAAGGGCACGCCTGACAAAGCCGTTGCTGCCTTCCTGAAGTACATGGATTCCAAGACTGTTCAAGACAGTTTGGTTAAAGACATGGGCTACATCAGTATCCATGATATGAAAGTTACTAAGGACGCTAAGGGAACTGTGACCCAGAACTAAGCGCCACGAACAAATTGTCGTAGTCACATGGGTGGAGGTGCGGTCGTAGCACCTTCACTTTTTTTAAGGGGGAGTCAACAGATGGAGCAAACAAATTTTCAACTTAAGAAACAGAAATCGCAGTCCAACGACTGGTCAGCGCGCTTGCATCACGCCACGCGGGCCACACGTGAGGACTGGATGGGTAAAGGGATTAGCTACCTCTGTATTGGGGTCATCATCTTGGTGGTGGCGTCAATGCTCTGGTTTATCACGTCTAAAGGGGTTGCCACGTTTACCCAGAACCACGTTAGCCTGACCAAGTTCTTGTTTGGGACCAACTGGGCGCCTGATCAAGGTCATATTGGGGCCTTACCGATGATTGTCGGGTCCTTCGCGGTGACCTTTGCCGCTGCGATTGTGGCCACACCCTTTGCTGTTGGGACGGCCATCTTCATGACCGAAATCTCACCAAACAAGGGCCGGAAACTCTTACAACCCGTGATTGAATTGCTGGTTGGGATTCCTTCCGTTGTGTACGGGTTCATTGGCCTGGCCGTGGTGGTGCCATTCATGCGCCACGTGGTCGGCGGCTCCGGGTTCGGAATTATTTCCGCTACCTTCGTGCTGTTTGTCATGGTCCTGCCAACGATTACATCCATGACGGTCGATAGTTTACGGGCAGTGCCTCGCCACTTCAAGGAAGCTTCCTTGGCGTTGGGTGCAACCCGTTGGCAAACTGTTTCGCGGGTCATCCTGCGTTCAGCAACGCCGGGGATTTTGACGGCCGTGATCTTTGGGATGGCCCGGGCTTTCGGGGAAGCCTTAGCCGTTCAAATGGTTATCGGGAACGCGGCGATTATGCCTAAGAACTTAATTTCACCCGCTTCAACATTAACCAGTCAACTAACCACTGGTATCGGGGATACGATTGATGGGACGCTGCCAAACAACGCCTTATGGTCCTTGGCTCTGATCCTGTTACTGATGTCATTATTCTTCAACGCACTCGTGCGGGTCATTGCTAAGAGGGGGCAACTGAAACATGAACGCTAAACGAACTGATTTTTTGGCGACGGTCGTGATTAATCTAATCGTGGCGACGGTCGTGGGTATCTTGGTCTTCTTACTGGCTTACATCCTGATTTCAGGACTGCCGCACGTGAGCTGGTCATTCCTGACGGGGACGACGGATGCCTTTAGTGGTGCTGGCGGAATTGGTGTTCAGCTGTTTAACTCCTTCTATCTGTTGATTCTGACCATGTTGATTTCCGTGCCCATTTCCTTGGGCGCTGGGATTTACTTGGCAGAATACGCCAAGGACAACTGGCGGACGAGTTTAATTCGTTCGGCGATTGAAGTCCTGAGCTCACTGCCTTCCGTGGTCGTTGGGTTGTTTGGGTTCTTGCTGTTCGTGGTGAAATTTAAAATTGGCTTTTCCGTTATTTCTGGGGCCATTGCGCTGACGTTCTTCAACCTCCCGTTATTAACGCGGAACATTGAAGAGTCCTTGAGCGCCGTGTCTCGGAGTCAACGGGAAGCAGGCCTGTCATTGGGCTTATCCAAATGGAAAACGGAAATTGGCATCATCTTGCCAGTGGCCTTACCAGGAATCGTGACTGGAATCGTGTTGAGTGCTGGGCGGGTCTTCGGGGAAGCCGCTGCCTTGATTTACACGGCCGGTCAAAGTGCGCCTGTGACCAACTTTGGTGACTGGAATCCCATGGATCCAGCCAGTCCGTTGAATCCTTTCCGACCAGCGGAAACGTTGGCGGTCCACATCTGGAAGGTTAACACGGAAGGGCTAGCCAACAATGCAGCCCAACTGTCCGCTGCAGCCTCAGCTGTGTTGATCATTGCCGTTCTGTTATTCAACCTGGGTGCCCGGTTACTGGGGAACTTCCTGTACCGGCGCGTCACGGCTAGCAAATAGGGGGGAGCAGCCATGTTAAAACAATATTCATTTGAAGAAACAGCGGTGCAAACCTTTGATGATAAGACATCGCTAGCCATGAAGACTGAGAATCTACAAGTCTTCTATGGTGCCAACCACGCCATGCATGACGCCGACCTGGCCTTTCCGAAGAACCAGATCACCGCGTTGATTGGCGCTTCTGGTTCCGGGAAGTCCACGTATCTGCGGTCACTGAACCGCATGAACGATGGGATTGCCACGGTGACGGGAAAAATCTGGTACCACAATGTGGATATCAATGAACCGACCGTAAACATTTACGAGATTCGCCGGCACATCGGGATGGTCTTTCAACGGCCTAACCCCTTTGCCAAGTCGATTCGGGAAAACATTGTGTACGCGTTGCGGGCCAATGGCCTGAAGAATAAGGCAGAATTGGAAGAACGGGTCGAGAAGAGCCTGCGGGGTGCCGCACTCTGGGATGAAGTTAAGGACAGTCTTGATAAGAGTGCCCTGTCCCTCTCTGGTGGGCAACAACAACGGTTATGTATTGCCCGTTCGATTGCCATGGAACCCGACGTGCTCTTGCTCGATGAACCTTGTAGCGCGCTGGATCCCATCTCGACGGTGAAGGTGGAAGAAACGCTGTTGGAATTACAAAAGAAATACTCCATCATCATCGTGACCCACAACATGCAGCAGGCCGCACGGGTCAGCAGCCAATGTGCCTTTTTCCACCTCGGTCACGTGATGGAGTACACGCCGACCGGGACCATGTTTAGCAATCCGCAAATTCCAGTGACCCAAGATTATATCGCTGGGAGTTTCGGTTAAAGAAGTTCGTGAGTGGGTGCGGAGACGCCCATTCACGAGCTTTTTTTACTGCCGTCTTTTCTCTGGTTGGCGTATAATAAGTGCAAACCTTATTTTGGGAGGATGTTCAAGTTGATTAAAGGCAAATGGATTGTGGCGGGGCTAATCGCCGCTGGCATGTGTGGGGTCGGTACCTTGCCGGCACAGGCCAGTACCCAGTATTTGGGCGTGACCACGCATAAATTTTTAAAGACGCAACGGAAGATTGTCACCAAGAATTCGGTGAAGAAGGGGACCATTACGATTCCTAAGGGCACCGTGGTCCAGATTCAAGCCATCAGTGCTAGCAATGGCAAGACCTGGGTCGGCCTCAACATCAATCAATTGAGTTATAACATTCGCAAGACTTACAAGCTGTCGCCAACCATGACGGAATCAATCCCGGCGACAACCAAGAATTTCAAACACGTGTCAGTGCCCAAGTATCTTGGCTTCTACGCAACCCAGAAGACTTATCCGGACGGGGCTTTGCGGAACTACATGGCCGATGGCAACCTGTACAAGGGCACGAAATATCCTAAGAACGATACCAAGGCCAAGATGGCGCGGGTCCACGTGACGCCCAATGGCTACCTGGAATACTACAAGAGCAGTCCCTTCAGGGTGAACGGCGTAGATAAAAACCCCACGACTTCCATGAAGATTACCAAGACGTCGAAGTCTAAAAGCACGCTGACCCTCTATACCAAGGGTGCCGTGCCTAAGGCCATCGGGAGTAAGGTCAGCAAGAAGGGCAATTACCGCTATAAGGTAACGATTAAGCGCCTCAATCAGTTCTATGGCACGATGTTCTACAACGCCAAGTCTAAGAACGTTCTGAACTCGGTTGAAATCGCTGCGGGGTACAAGGTCGGCAAGACCCAATACTTCTTAAGCGAATCAACGATTTACCCAGGATAAAATAGTGACTCCTATATAAGTTGCATCAAAAAAACTACGACTATCTGTAAGCGTACAGATAATCGTAGTTTTTTCGAATCATTAGCAAAGCTAATATCAGCTAGTAAGTTGTCAGTCGGTGACGATGTCCGCTGACAGGCCAACCTAGTGGTGCATCTTGAATTCTAGATAACGGTCGTTGTAAAGCTCGACCTTGGCTGGCGACAAGTCGCGATAGACCTGCAGATGGTCGATGGTGGCCTGCGTGGGGTAGAACTGGCGGTCATCACGAACCGATTTGGGCAGGAGCGCCTTGGCCTTGCGATTCGGCGTGGCATAGCCAATGTATTCAGCGTTTTGCGCCGCGTTTTTGGGCTGACTCATGAAGTTGAGGAAGGCGTAGATGGCGTTGGTATGCTGGGCCGTCTTGGGGATGACCAGGTTGTCAAACCACAGATTACTGCCCTCACTTGGGACGACGTAGTGCAGGTGTTTATTGTTGGCCAGCATTTCTGCCGCCTCACCGGACCAGTCGACAGCCAGCGGCGCCTCGTTTTGCGTCATGTACATCTTGATTTCATCGGCCACGATGGCCTTCACGTTGGGCGCCAATTGATTGAGCTTGTGTTCGGCCGCCAGCAACGTTGCCGGATCCGTGGTATTCATCGACTTGTGCAGCGTCACGAGGGACATCCCCATGATATCGCGGGCCGAGTCGATCAACATGATCTTGTCGCGAAACTTCGGGGACCACAAGTCTTGCCAGTGCTGGACCTGACTGGCCTTGACAAATTTATCGTTGTAAATGATGCCCAGCGTGCCCCAGAAGTAGGGCATGGAGTAGCGATTGCCGCGGTCAAACGACTGGTTGAGAAACTGTGAATCGTAGTTCTGCCAACCGGTCAGCCGACTCTGGTCCAACGGCTTCAAGAGGTGGGCACGCTTCATCTTGGCGACCATGTATTCACTCGGCACGGCCAAATCGTAGTGAGTGCCCCCCTGATTGATCTTAGTGTACATGGCTTCGTTGTTGTCGAAGGTCTCGACGTTCACATGGTAGCCGGTTTCCTTTTGAAATTTGGTCAGTAGGCTGGGGTCAATATAATCGCCCCAATTGTACAGGTTCAGCACCTTGTCACCGGTGCTTCCACTGGACCGTTCCAGGCGATTGCTGGTGTAGCCCAGCAGGCCGCAAATGGCGAGCAGGGCCACGACCATGGTCACTAAGCGTTTCATGAAACCACCTCCCGCTTACGGTGTTTGCGTTTCTGGCTGGCCTGTTGAATCCAGTAGTAGCCGCCAACCAGCAACAGAGAAAAGAGGAACATGACGCCGGACAGCGCGTTGATTTCGAGGTTGATGCCTTGGCGGGCCCGTGAGTAAATTTCCACGGACAGCGTCGAGAAGCCGTTACCGGTGACGAAGAAGGTTACGGCGAAGTCGTCCAGCGAGTAGGTGAGCGCCATGAAGAAGCCGGCGAAGATTCCTGGTGAGATAAAGGGAATGATGACGCGCGACAGTAACTGCCGGGTCGTGGCGCCGAGGTCTTGGGCGGCATCCAGCATGGAGGTGGACATTTCGCGCAACCGGGGTAGCACCATCAGGACCACGATGGGAATCTCAAAGGCGATGTGGCTCATCAGAACGGAGCCGAAGCCCAGGGGAATCTTGAGCATCGTGAAGAAGATCAGGAAGCTGGCCCCAATGATGACATCGGGCGAGACCATCAAGACGTTGTTCAGGGTCAGCAGCGACTCGCGGGTCACGCGTTTGGTCGTCCGATTAATGCTGAGCGCGCCCAGGGTACCAATCAATGTGGCAATCAGCGAGGACAGTAGGGCCACCAGCAGCGTGTTGGCCACGATGGCCAGCATGCGGGCGTCGCTGAACAGCGTTTGGTAATGGCGCCAGGTGAAGCCGTGGTAGTTGGTCATGGTATCGCCCTGGCTGAAGGAGTAGACGATGAGAAACAGGATGGGTGCGTACAAGATAATGAAGACGAGAACTAAGTAGGTGTTGGCTAAATGGCGTTTCATCGGGGCGTCCCTCCCTTCGGCTTCTGGTCGCCGGTCAGGGTCATCACGATGATCATGGCGACGATTAAGACGACGCCAATCGTGGAGCCCATGCCCCAGTTCATGGTCGTCAGGAAGTGTTCCTCAATCGCGGTCCCCAACGTGATAACCTTGTTGCCGCCAATCAGGCGCGTCAACATGAAGAGGGAGAGCGAGGGGATGAACACGGCCTGGACGCCAGCCTTCACGCCGGGCAGCGTTAACGGGAAGATCACCCGGTGAAAGGTCTGCCAGGCGCTGGCTCCCAGGTCCTTACTGGCATTGATAAACGCCGGATTGAGGTCGTCGAGGGCGTTAAAAATTGGCAAAATCATAAACGGAATCTGAATGTAGGTTGCCACGAAAATGAAGCTGGCGTTGGTAAACAGAATTTGCTGCGGGCCAATGCCAATGAACGTTAGGAACTGATTGGCGAGGCCGGCCTGGCTGAAGATGCCGATGAAGGCGTAGGCCTTGAGCAGGATGTTGATCCAGGTCGGCAGAATCACCAGCAGAAGCCAGAACTGGCGGTGTTTTAATTGATGAAGAAAATAAGCCGTGGGGTAACTGATAAGCACCGTGAACAGCGTGATCAAGAAGGCGTACCAGACGGAGTTGAGGGTCATCTTGAGATAGGTGGCCGACTGAAAATAAGTGCCGTAGTTGGCCACCGTGAAGTGGTGACCGAGGTCAAAGAAGGATTGATAAATGATCAGGCCGACCGGGGCAATCACGAACAGTGCGAGCCACAGGCCGTAGGGGATGAAGTACAGCCACGTTTTACGGTTCGTCATGGGACTCATCCTCCGTTTCGTAGGTCTCGAGGCGCGCGTCGAATTCGGCTTCCTTTTCCCCGAACCGCATGACGTGGAGGTCCTGTGGGCGGAAGGTGATGCCAACGCTCTCGCCATCCTCGGCGGGATTGACGGAATGAATCAGCCAGTCGTTGCCCAGGCTGTCGGTGGCGGCGATTTCGTAGTAGTCGCCCCGGAACAGCTGGGTGTCGATGGTCACGGTCAGCTTGGCATTGGCCGGGTCGGTCAGCGTGAGGTCCTCGGGGCGAATCACAATTTCCACGGCCTCGTTGACCGGGATACCGGCGTCGGCACATTCAAATTGATGGCCCCCGAAGGCCACCTGGAAGTCAGCAATCATTTTACCGGGTAAGATATTGCTTTCCCCGATGAAGTCGGCGACAAAATGGTTGATGGGCTCGTCATAAATGTCGACGGGGGAGCCGCTCTGCAGGACCTCACCCTGACTCATGACGAAGATCTCATCGCTCATGGCGAGGGCTTCTTCCTGGTCATGGGTCACGAATAAAAAGGTGATGCCCAATCGTTGCTGCAGGTCGCGCAGTTCGTATTGCATTTGTCGCCGGAGCTTGGCATCCAGAGCGGACAGCGGTTCGTCCAGCAACAGGACTTGGGGTTCCATCACGATGGCGCGGGCAATGGCGATTCGCTGTTGCTGACCACCGGAGAGCGCGCTGATCTCCCGGTCGCCGTAATCGGCCAGTTGGACCAGCTTCAAGGCTTGAGCGACGCGTTCGGCAATTTCTGGTTTGGGGCGTTTTTTCAGGGTCAACCCGAAGGCCACGTTTTCCGCCACGGTCAGGTGGGGGAAAAGCGCGTAGTCTTGGAAGACCGTGTTGACGTTGCGTTTGTTGGCGGGAACGTCGTTGATGCGGTCACCCGCAAATAAGACGTCGCCGTCAGTGGCATCGGTAAAGCCGGCAATCGTCCGGAGAATCGTGGTTTTACCGCAGCCTGACGGGCCAAGCAGGGTATAGAATTTCCCGGGTTCCAGTGTCAAATTGATATTTTTTAGAATGGTATGGGTCCCGTAACGTTTGGTGACATTGCGCAAGGTAATAATCGGTTGCGTCATCAGGCTACCTCCTCTATGCTTAGAATTTTTTGACGAAATCTGGTGTAACCTAACTGATTATAGCGGGTTTTTCGGGAAAAGGGAACGAAAAAAGAAGCAGGTTGGTCATGATAATTAGGGGAGGTAATCAACGACCAGTTGGGTGATGAATCCCCTGAAAAATAGCCACAAAAAACGCGTCCAGTCGCTGACTGAGCGCGTTCGATAATCAATCTTGAATAAAGTCGGTGGCTAGCTGCAGGACCGTCTCGCGGGCGTCACCGTCTAGCCGATGACTGGCGCCGGGGATGAGGTGCAGGGTACTGTCTTGATAAACGGCGTCGTAGCGTTCGGATGCGCGGTGGGCCACAATTTGGTCGGCGTCCCCGTGAATCAGGCAGACGGGACCGGCGAAGGCCTGCGCGGTCTCATAGATAGGGAGCAGTTGGGCCGTGCGGAGGTAAAAGCCGCCTAGCGTCATGCCGTTGTCCATGGGCTGTTGGGCGGGGATGTGGTGCGGGTCGTAAGCCAAGCCACGGGTGTGCCCGGCAATGGCATCATCCTTCAGTGTGGCGGCGGGCGCCATCAACACTAATTTGTGAATCACATCGGGGTAGTAACCAGCCAGCATGCTAGCGACCACGCCACCCTGGGAGTGACCCAGCAAGTCGATCCGCTGTGGCTTGAGTCGGGTCTGAACGGCAGTCAACACGGCCTGTGCATCGGCGATTTCGTTGAGAACGGTCATGTTGGCGAAGTCGCCATCGCTGTGTCCCAGGCCGTTAAAGTCAAAGCGCACGGTACTGACACCAATTGCCCGCAAACGTTGGGCCAGTTGAACCAGTAAGGCCGTGGGCGTGTACCCGCGGTCGCTCGTGAAACCGTGCATGAGAATGGCAACCGTGCCGTTGGGCTGCGGTGCTGGTTCGTAAATGCCTGCTAAAGTTAACCCGTCACGTGTGACGTTAAATTCCATCTTGAAGACCTCCATTTTCATCCTGCTTACCTCTCTAGGATAGTCGGAAATGCCTCATTTTGCGAAACTTTTTTTAAACGCAATTTTGTTTTCACCAGTATACGCTTGTTTGGTCACTTGGTTTAGACGAAATAAGAGCGGCTAGTGGCGATAGCTTTCGTAGTCAACACTAGCTATAATGATATTAGCTGGGTTTTACCAGCAACTAAACCGTATTTCAATACCGGTATGCATAATGAGGAGAAGTAATGCGAATTCTAAATGTGATTGACCACATCTTGGATAAGGACTCCGGCAACGTTATTTTGTCGCAAAAAGAGATTGCTAAGGATAACCTTGAAATTTCCAAGTACGTTGAAAAAGTGATTGATAAATTTGAAAAAAGTGAATATGTAGAGTTGGCGCTATCACGGATTCCGATGCTCGAACAGTTCTGGAATGGGCGTGACGATTTTCAAAAACTGACGGAAAAATTTGCGCTGGATTATTTTGACAGTATCAAGGTCAATGAAAAAATTCCCGGTGGCGACTTGTTATTCTTTAACGTCGAACTAGAGGACTTGAGCCAAATGATTGGGATTGCCAAGTTGGATTACACCCAGCGCTATATCCACAACATTGAGTATGACGAGGATGCTTTGGTTAATAACATCGTTCAAAACAATAGTATCCTGCCATCGCCTGGTCAGGGGGTCAAGAACATGCTCCTGATTGATGGCGATAAAGTTCAGTTACGTGAACAGCAGTACACGGGTGCCAGTGGTAAGTGGCTGATGTCGCGGGATTTTCTTAACGTTGCGGCGGTTCCCGTCAAAGTTTCGAACAACGTTAAGCAGATCAAAAAATCGATTCAAAAAATTTCAGAACAGTACGATGACGGGGATGACTTCACCATCACGTCCAAGACGCAACAGGCGATTCACGACAGTATCGAGACGGATGGCGTCATCGATAATGATTATGTCGCCGATGTGGTGTTTGACCAGAAAGAAGAAGCTAAAGCAGAATTTAAGGACCAACTGACTAAGAAGGCGATTGAACCAGTCGTTACCGTCCCCAACGCGGACTATTTTGAAAAGAAATATGAGCGCCAAAAGATCAAGTTAGATAATGGGATTGAAATCAACGTGCCGATTAGCTTGTTGAAGAACCGGGATGCGATTGCGTTTGAAACGAATCCGGATGGCAGTACTTCGGTGGTGATTAAGAATATTGGAAGTTTGAAGAGTCAGTTTTAGGTGGCGATTTTTTTAAAAAGAAAACGGGGAAGCAGAGAACAGGTGGCGGCGTAGTTATCCGGCTGTTTAAAAAATAGAAACGAAAAAGTCATGTTCAGCGCGAACATGACTTTTTGAATAACTTTAGTTAAAAACCGTTTGCCAGAGAACCGTGGCACAGATGGCCCCGGCAATTGGCGCGATGACTGGCACCCAGCTGTATTCAAACTGCGAGCTTCCCTTGTGGGGGAACGGCCAGATGGCGTGCAGCAGGCGGGGACCCAGATCACGGGCCGGGTTCAACGCCGGACCGGTGGGACCACCCAGGGAAACGACCAGACACATGACCAGGAAGCCCAGGCCAATGAAGTCGGCGCGGGGGTCCAATTTGTCAGCGGTCATGGCAACGGCCCCCAGTACCAGCAGGAAGGTCCCGAGAAATTCGTTGATGAAGCCGTTCAGCTTACTATTGGCGGCATCAATCGTGGAAAAGGTTCCCAGGATGGCTTCCGTATCCGTTGTTTTCTCGTAGTAGGGCTTGTAGGCGAGCACCACGGCCAGCTGACCGATGATGGCCCCCAGCAGTTGCGCCACCACGTAGGGCAGTACTTCTTGCCACGGGAAGTTGCCGACGACGGCCGAGGCAATCGTCATGGCCGGGTTGATCTGGGCCCCGGAAATGGTCCCAAACATGAGAGCGGGAATCATGACGCCAATCCCGTACCCCCAACCAATCAACAGCCAACTGCCGTGATAGCCTTTGGTACCCTTGAGCTCAACGTTGGCAACGGAACCGTTACCCAGGGCAACCATGATGGCCGTCCCAATAAATTCGGCGATGCACCGAATGAATAAAGAATCATGCATAAATAATTTCAACTCCACATAAGTATAAGATAGCCGACTGCCCCAGTCACCGCCCACCGACCACTGGTGGGACGCCGAAAAACAGCAGTATTCCTATCATACGCCTATCACGGGTCGCTTTCACGATAAGTTTCAATTTATCTTGATAAAAGTTGGAAATGATTAAAAATTTACATTTTCACATTAAATGTTAGGCTAATAGCCGTCGATTGGCCAGGTAAACGACCACCGTCACGGGTAACGACAGTGCCATGACCGGGTAGAGCCACGTCCAGGGTAAGACGGCCGTGATAATTCCGGCCAGTACCGGTCCGCCCGACATCCCGATATCCACGCCAATGTAGAAGGTGCTATTGGCTAAGCCGCGATCCGACATGGGGACTAGTGTCAGCGCCTTCGCCTGGCAAATTGAGAACATTAGGCCATAACCAGCCGCGAAGCCGAACGCGCCCAGGAACAACATCAACCAATTTTTTAAATCGGTGAGTCCAATGATGCCCCATAGGTTAAAGCCTAAACATAACCAGAAGAATTTTTTAAACGGGATGTGGTCAAAGGCATCGCGTAGCAGCAGGCGCATTACTAACAAGATAATGGCGTAAGCGGGAAAGAAGGCGCCTGCCGGGACGGCAAAGTGACAATGGGCAATATAGCTCACGATGTAGGTTTCCGTAGCAAAATAGGGTAAGGAGAATAAGAGTAAGATGATTGCCAAAGGGACGACCTTAGGCTGAACCAGTTGGATTTTTTTAGCTGTCTTTGACTGCGTTGCCTTGGGCCGGCTGGGAAGCCCTCGGTTGCTGACAAATTGAATGACAATCAACATTAAAACGCTAAAGAAAGATGCGACCCAAAAGACGCTTTGGTAGTTGTACTGTTGGTATAAGTAGACACTGAATGCCGGGCCCACAGCCATGCCCAGGGCGCTTGATAGGCCGTAAATGCCCATGCCAGAACCGATTCGGTCGGCGGGTAAGAGATCGGCTATCCAGGTCGCCATGCAGACTGAACACAAGGTATAGCCAAAACCACTAATCACACGGAAAAGCAGAATTAAAGCGACATTCGTGGTAAACGTATACCCCAGGCTTGCCACCAACAGGGAGATGCCACCAATTAGAGTGAGGCTGTATTTAGAAATACGATCGGTTAAATTACCTGCTAGCGGCCGTAACACGAGGGCGGTTAGGTTCATGGCGCCGGCAATCACCCCGGCTAAAATACTGCTCGCCCCACTATTTGCTGAAAAGCCCGCGATGACCGGATTGATCAACATGGGACTCATTAAGTAAAAGAAACTTGCGATTAAAACTAATAGAACATTCTTACTGTATAAGCGTGTGTGCACGCCCAATCATTTCCCTTCTAAGTTTGCGTTAGCGCGTCGAGCCAATGCTAAAAATTGTTGTTGCTCTGCGGCTGTAAAGCCAGCGAAAAGTTCTTCACTCGTTCGCCAGCCGTGTTTCGTTAACTGGGCATATTTGGATAACCCCAGCGGCGTGACCACCACTAATTTTGACCGACCATCTTGCGGATTGGCTGTCAAAGTGACAACTCCTAGGGCCACCATGTGCTGGACGATGACTCGGGCCGTCTGATGGGTGATGCCCTGGTAGTCTTTGAACGTCGCAATTGTCTGGTTAGGATTTTCTGCGAAGTACTTTAGGGCATCCCCCTGTCCGGTCGTTAAATCTAAATCTTGAATGTGTCGGTTTCGCCGTTGCTTGATTCGACGGGCCAGCTGTAACAACTGGCGCGCAACCATGCCATCATCAATCATTTCATCACCTCATGATTAAATTGTACAGCACACTGTATAGTTTTGTAAGGGTTAATTTGATGACGGTGGCAGGTGAAAATTTGGTGGACTAATGACTTACAGGTCTTTAACAAAGAAAATGGACTCCCGGTCTGGAAAGTCGTAGCGCACAGGGACAGCGGTCCGGGGGATTTCTCTAAAGTCATGCTTGCGATAAAAGTGGTGCGCGCGATGACAGGCGGCCGGTGTATCTAGCAAAATATGTTGAAGGTTTCTCTGGTTTGCCGTGGCAATCAGTGTCGCAAATAGTCGATGGGAGACGTCGGCTGCCGTGCCCCGGTAATCCTGATGGACAAAGAATTTCTTGAGGACGCCGTATTGGCTATTTTCGACCAGCAGGCCGATGGTGCCCACAACCATGTCCTGATTGTTGATGGCCAGCCAAAAGCCACCTTGACCATTTAAATAGTGGGCGGGGATGTCCGCCATATCCGGTTGTTCTTCCAACGAGAGATCAACTTGATTGTCATAGTTTTGTAGGTAAAGAATTAAGGCAATCACTTGATTGCGGTATTTGGGGGTGTAAGGTTTAATTTCCAATGTGGGACTTCCTCTCTGCTACGTGCCATTGACAGGCATGTGATTGGTACTTATACTAGGACAAAATAATCATTCAGTCTAATTGAAACAATCAATATAAGCATGCAACATTTTCGATGGATTGAAGTGAGAGAGGTGGGCCGACATGGATATTAAATACTTAAAAACCATCCGCGCCATTGCGGAAACGGGGAGCTTTCAGGCCGCAGCGAATCAATTGAATTATGCCCAGTCTACGGTAACCTTTCAGGTCAAACAGCTAGAACAGGAACTATCCCTGCAATTATTTGAAAAGGTTGGTCGTAAGATGGTGTTCACGGCGGCGGGGAAGCAGATCTTGCCGGATATTGCGCGCATCTTAGGAACGGTGTCCGAGATGAAAAATTATGGCAAAGCCGCGGCCGACTTAACCGGTGAGCTGCGAATCGCCATTCCCGATACGTTGTTGACCTATCGGATGCAGCCGGTGTTACAGGCGTTTCACCATCAACTACCGGCCGTGCAGTTGTCGTTACAGATGGCCAATTGTTTTACGATTCCCCAACGCGTGGCTGCGGGGACGGTCGATTTGGGAATCCATTATGATGTCGGTGGCTATGGTCATAACTTGGCGGTGACGCGGTTGGGACAGGTTCCCCTGGTGTTGGTTGCTAGTGCCCAACTAGATCCGCAGAGGGTAAATTTTCAACGACACCACCAGCAAGTTGCCTGTGCCGTCATCACGGACGACCGCGAAAGTATTTACCACAAGCAATTCATGACGGCCATTGCCGCACGTGACATCCGGGTCACCAATTTGTTAGAGATTGGGAGCGTCGAGGCCGTGAAACGAAGTGTGATGAGTAATCTCGGGGTGGCTTATTTACCACAATTCGTGGTGCAATCCGAACTGACTGCGGGTCAGCTACAGGTGTTGCCGACCAACTTTGCCAAGCAAGCCCTCACGACCGTCTACGTTCAGCGAAAGAATCAGCCGCAATCACAGGTGTTGACTCGGTTTATCGCTAGTTTGTCGGCCTTGGCTTAGGCACGATTGCTGAAATTAAATGGCCGCGATGTGTGTTCAACGCTAAAGGTTAATGCTAAGATAAATGATAAGTTAAAATGTAACCGCTATTAAAAATACAGAATTCGAAGGGATGAGTGCTGTGGAACCTGACAAACAAGTCGAAGAAGCCTTAAAAAAGATGAACATTCAGTACCAAATCGTTCATCACGCGGTTGCCCACACCACTGAAGAAGCCGACAAATTCATCGAGGGCATTGAAGGTGTCCGGACGAAGACCATGTTTTTGACGAACAAGAAGAAAACCGAATGCTATTTGCTAGTCATGGATGATGCCAAGCGGCTCGATTTTCATCAATTTGAAGAGCTGACCGGCGCCAAGCGGGCCAAGATGGGCCACGATGATTTGCTGTTTGAGAAGCTGGGCTTGGCCCCCGGCATCGTTTCCATCTTTGGATTGTTGAACAACCAGGATCATGACGTGAAGGTTTACTTTGATAAAGCCATCCTGAGTGAGAAGCGCATGAGTTTCCACCCTAACATCAATACCAGTACAATTTTTGTGGCTAGTGATGACGTCTTGCGGTTCGTTAAAAATTTAGGATATGATTACCAAATTCTTGAATTAGAGGGCTAGGCATTTTAAGCAAAATGACAAAAAGGGGCGTGAGCTGATTTCTTAGCTCATGCCCTATTAAGGTTGTTCAGATGTTAGTGGATCACACGCACAAACTGCTTATTCCCGGTGATGTAGCCACCGGCAACCTTGTAGCGTAGGGTGTCGCCCTTACGGAAGTTGTTGGCGTTGGAGTAGGCCCAACCTTTAACGGTGAAGGTTGCATGAGTCTTCTTAGGATAATGCCGATTGCGGTTCGTCAAGTTGGCTGTGCCATAACGGTTGACGGCCGTCTTGGCTTGAACCCGTTTAGGCATCGTGTATTTGCCAGCAATAACTAGTTTCTTGTTTCCCGACACAAACTGACCGTTTGGGAGCACGAAGCGCGTCGTCAGGTTGTGGGTAACGATCCGTTTAATTCGAAGAACTTGTCCCTGCCGGTAGTGGGTCCGTTTGCCACTCAAATTCTTCTGCGCATAGCCATTCAGGCCACGGGGATTGATAACCGTGAGTTGCTTAGGTTTATTAGCGTAGTAGACGGCCTTAACGTAAGTGGACCTGGCGGTGATATATCCGGTTGTCCCTTTACCAGTAAGGTCCTTCACCCGGTAACGTTTAAGGCCATTCCGTGAGGTCGCAAAGTCAATGACCTTAAACATTGGTCGATTGATTCGAGACTTTTTCGCGTAGTGGGTCATCTTTGCAGAAGCGGTAAAGGTGGGAGTGGCGTAAAGGCTTAGGCCTTTTGTGGCGTAAACGACACTGTTTTTCCCGACAGGAGCGACGATATTCGGGTGGTAGGTATAGGTGACTGTCTGTTTGCTCGTTGTAAAGATTCCAGTCTCCTGACCGACCGTTTTGACGAGGTAGTAGCTGGGGACGTTGAGGGGCTGAGTTTGGTAGCGACTGCCAAGCGAGCCAGTCAAGGTCTTAGTTGGTCTGAGGGATTGGCCCTGTTCATCAAGGTAGTGGACAATGACTGGCTGACTTGGCTGACTAGGTGGTGGCGTTGAGCCAGGTCCTGGTGCGGTGGGTGCTTTGAAGACATAGGTAATGGGGGTCAGAAGCGGATAGGAAACCAACACGCCATCGGCCATGACTTTACCGTCAGGATTATGATGAATGAAGGATTTAATGGGTGTTTGGAGTAGCTTAGCTGCTTTCGCTTCAGATGCAACAGGGTCAAGGTTAACCAGTTCTTCCGGGGAGCTCATTAAATAATTAGCGGAAGCGAAGGGTAGCAGTTGAGGAAGATTGCTATCGTATTTGGTCTTATCTGAGAACAAACCATTCAAGGTGACGAGCGTGTCCGCGTCCATCAGGTTACCCAGGTCTGTAAGCCGCTTCTGCAAAGTCGCTTCATAGTGCGCTTGAGCTGAGTCAAAATCAACATGATTTACGACCTTATCCGCAGCGGCTTGGTAAAGCCAAGTATACATGTAGATTGCAGTCTTATAGGTTTGAGTAAAGTCTGTTAGCGTATTAATGTTTGGAAAGACTTTTTTATCAAGCAGATATTGATCTAGATGTTCATCGGAGGTGACGGTCAGCCCATCTTGTATCAGACCTTTCATAGCTTCAACCACATTGAAAACGTTATTATCCGATGGATTGCCTCCGGTTACACTGTTAGTAAAAAAGTCTGAATCGGTGATTTCTTCTGCTGTAAACTCATGGGCAGTGGCGTTGGGAAACCAGAACATCTTGCTAGTATGCCCTTGTTCATCGGTGATGATGTTGTACGGCAATTCTGCGGAATCAAACTTGTAGGTTTGTGTATCAGGGGAATTCGTTTCCGTTGAGGGCGTGGCGGCCTGAACGACAGTGGGGGATAGGCTCGCACCAATCAAAAGCAATGACAGGCTAGTCAGGACGAAACGGTGGATGATTGTCATCATAGCGTTACCTCATCTTTTCCTTATTTAGATAGTGCTAGTGTACCACGATTCAGGCTGGAAAACTTGTTTACAAAAAACAGGAGAATCTCGGACAAAGGCGTCATAGCTTAGATTGATGACAATTATATAAATTAATTTATGGGATTAACAAGACTGTGACAAGGATGTGTCTTTATGGTAGATGGCATTGTCTTTATAAAAGTAACTTTATTTTACTATTGTAACTAATTATTATAAGATGTTCTCAACTAAAAAAGACAGAACGATATTACTCGCTAACAAGCAAAGGAGAATTGACAAGATGCAAGCTGCCCAATTACTGAAATACGACAAAAATTTTAAATTAGTTGTTAAGGATATCCCCGTACCAACGCCGACTGAGGATGAGGTCTTAGTCAAAGTAAAGGCAGCGGCCGTCAATCCTTTGGAAAAGTTAATTGGCATCGGCTATCTGAAGTTGTTACAGAACTATGCCTTGCCAGTGACGACGGGAAACGAATTGTCGGGGGTTGTTGAAGCAGTCGGCAAAAACGTCAAAGACTTTAAAACTGGTGATGAAATTTACTCACGGTTGCCTTTAGAAAAAATTGGTGCCTTTGCAGAATATGTGGTCATCGACTATCGTGCCGTGGCACTGAAGCCGGCCGGCCTGGACTTTGTGCACAGTGCGGCAGTGCCCTTAACCGGCTTGACCGCGTACCAAGGCTTGACTGAAGAATTAGGTGCCCGGCCCGGACAAAGCGTGATGATTCCGGGTGGCTCTGGGTCGTTTGGACAGATGGCCATTCCAATTGCCAAAGAAATGGGTTTGCGGGTCATGGTTAGTGGAAATGCGCGTTCGAAGCAATCCGCAATGGATATGGGCGTCGAACAGTATTTTGATTATCGTGAACAAAATTATTGGGAGCATCTCGAACCCGTTGATTACGTCATTGATACGGTTGGGAAGACGGAGCTGAATCATGAGCTTCAGGTTTTGAAGCCAGGTGGACGATTGTTGTCCTTGATCATGACCCCTAATCGCCAGTTTGCTAAAGATCATCAGATGCCATTTTGGAAAACGGCTTTAATCGGGATTGCCGGTAGCGGGATTGATTGGCAGGCCAAACGAGCAGGCGCCGACTATCGGTTTATTTTTGTGAGAAGTGATGGCGAACAACTGAAGAAGATTACTAAACTTGTTGAAGACAACCAGATTGAACCAGCGGTTGACCCAACTGAATTTAAGCTGACGGATATCAATAAGGCGTTAGATTATCTGGCAAACGGCCATCCGAAGGGAAAAGTGGTTATTCGGTTTTAGAAAATGATTGGCGGTAACGTCTAACAAAAATAGAGGGTGAGCTGAAAAAAATCAGCTCACCCTCTATTAATTTAAATACCATCTCAATAAAACTCACGCAATGGACCCTACCGGATTTGAACCGACGACCTCCTGCATGCGAAGCAGGCGCTCTCCCAACTGAGCTAAGGGCCCATACCACTTACGCCATTAATTATAGCACGTTGCCGTGAAATGTTAATGGCTAAATGGCTATTGCATTTAGTCCTTAAAACTGTGAATTAGGTGTTGCCACATATTTTCACTGTCTGTCTGCAACATCAGTCGTTGATACTGGCGGCCGATGTACAGGGCGAACAGGCCAATCGTGACTAACAAGACGAGCAGGGAGCCCAGTTGTTCCGCCAGGCTGACGGTGCCGTTGATGACCCGCATCGGCATGAAGTATGAGGAGAAGAAGGGCACGTAGGACAAAATCTTAACGGCCAAAGCGTCCAAATTGTTTTGGAACGGGAAGGCGGCAAAGAAGCCCAGCATTCCCAGCATCACCACGGGTTGTGCCGCTTTGGAAGCATCCTCCGCCTTGGAGACCAGCGCGCCACTGTAGGCGGCCAGAAGCGTGTAGATGACGACCCCCAGCAAGACGTACAGGAGGTTCAGGTTGACGATGTTGTGAATGACACTGTCGACCAGCGATTGGTTGGCACTGACCAGGCGTTTGATTCCGGCGTTGTGCATGGCCAATCCATAACCGGCCCAGCCGCCCAGGAGGTAGATGGCAATCTGCGTGACGATGACCAGCAGAATCCCTAAGATTTTGCCGACAAAGTAGCTCGTCGCCGTGGTACTTGAGAAGATGATTTCCATAATCTTCGTGCCCTTATCCGACGCAATCTCTTGGGCCGTGATGGTGGAGTAGGTGATTAGGATGATGTAGATCATGGTGATCAGAATCCAGAAGGAGATAATCTTCGCCAGGTTGGTGGCGCCGTCCTTGGTGGCCACGTGCTGCTTGAGCACCGGCGTCTGGGTGAGGGCCTGTTTCTGTTGGGGACTCAGCTTAGCAGCCTGGTAATTCTGAATGGTCTGATATTGCGTCAGGAAGTTTTGGACCTGCGCCTTCAGCCCGTTGGCCATGGCCTTGTTCCCGTGATAATCCCCGCGCAGGTGTTTGCCACTGGTACTTATCGTCAGGTAGCCGGCCAGGTGGTTGGCCTTCAGGGCCTTCTTGGCCGCGGCGGTCGTGGTGATCTTGGTATTGATGCCGTCCTGGTGCTGTTGCAGGTAGCTTTGGCGAAGCACCTTTGAATCGCTAATGATGGCGACCTGTTGGCTACTACGACTGCTATTGGCACTGACATAGCTAATGCCGACGGTCAGGGCAATCATGACAAATGGCCCCAGAATCATGAACAGGAAGCTCCAGGATTTAATCTGGCGCAGGTAGGTTTCAAACGTGACGACCCAGGTCTTAGACATGTTCCTCACCCACTTTCAAACGGAAGATTTCATCAAGGGTCGGTGGCTGTTGGCTAAATTCTTCAATGTAATGGCCCTGCGTCAGGGCATCGAAAATGGCGGGGCCGGCCGCAGCGTCCGTCAAATGCAGGACGTAGCGGTTACCGTGCCGGTGGGTCACACTGGCGACGCCGGTTAAGGTTGCAAGCTGCTCAGTGGTCCAGTCGGTCGTGACAAATAGCTCAGTCTTGCCAAATTGTTCACGCACGTCCTCAAGGGTCCCGCGCAACACGACGTTGCCTTTCCGCAGCATCACGAGGCGGTCACAGACGGCCGTGACGTGTTCCATGTCGTGGCTGGAAAAGATGATGGCCGCGCCGCGTTCCTTGGCCGCCACGATGGCTTGCTTGAGGAGGTCGGCGTTGACCGGGTCCAGTCCACTAAAGGGTTCGTCCAGAATCAACAGGTCGGGCTGGTGAATCAGCGTACAGATTAGTTGGACCTTCTGTTGATTCCCTTTGGACAGGTCGTTGATCTTACTCTTACGGGTCCCTTTAACATCGAATCGTTGAAGCCAGTCGTCGATTTGGGGCCGAATGACTTTAGCCGGTTGACCTTTGAGTCGGGCCAAGTAAATGATTTGTTGTTCAATCGTCAGCTTGGTCATCAGGCTCCGTTCTTCTGGCAGGTAGCCGATGTGGTCGAAATCCTCGGCAGCCAGGGTGTGGCCCTGCCACTGAATGCTGCCGCCGTAGTCGATAAAGTTCAGGATACTGTGAAAGGTGGTCGACTTGCCGGCCCCGTTTTGGCCGATCAGGCCCAGTATCTGGCCATCTGGGACGTCAAAGGTGACGTCGTTCAGGGCTTTGACTGGGCCGAATTCTTTGCTGATATGTTGAATGCTTAGCATGGCAAATTCTCCTATCAATTGTTTTGCGGTTAAATGTCTTCTTGTCAGCGCCTCCGGGCTGGTGAAAATGGGCCTGGTCGCGTCCGTTCCCGGCGGCGGGCTCAAACTGCCCTGCTGTGGGGCCGGTTACAGCCAAAAGGCGGGCTTTCACCTCAACTTTGAGCCTGAGAACCGGTCTCAAAGGTTGTCCCATGCTCTAAATAGAGAAAATCACTCTATTAAGACCATCGACACAGCTGGGCAGTTTGGCCCGCCTCTGGTCACTCCCACGACCGCCCCAGTTTTCCCAGCCCTGCAGCTGACACTGGTTTAGCCACAATCGTGTGGTCCGTTCTGTACTCTGGGTAGCAGAGTGACGTTGTGCCATCCCTGGAAGGCTGTCATAGATACTATGACGCTTAGTTTCAAATCGTTTCGGCATATGGTTCATTGAATCTAGTAAAACCAACTGCCGACTATAAATGCTGAGATTGTTGACTAATCCTATCTCGAACATGCTTATATTATACGCAGATGCAGGGGAAAAACTAAAGGACTCTTAACCGTTTGTAAGGTTCCTGTCACACAGTGGGCTATTGTCTGAAAAAATAAGACGTGCTAATAGCTTATCATGGATGTCGATTGGAAGAAAGTCATTTGATGTATGAATATAGTATAATGTTAATTATATTTAACTCAAAAAAACGACTGACTCGGGCAAAGGAACCCAGTCAGTCGTTTGCGCAACAACTTATTTATTTTGAGGTTGGGCGTCGCTGTTGACCTGCGCTTGGGCGGTCGTTACAGCGCGGTTGGGTCGCATGTTGAAGATGATATTCAAGAGCACGGCGGAGAAACTGCCGATGACGACCCCATTGTTCATCACGATTTGTAAGGATTGGGGCAGGGCTTGAAAAATCTGAGGATAGACGGTGACGCCTAAGCCCAGGCCAATGGAGATGGCGGAGACTAACAGGTTGTTGTTATTTTGGAAATCAACCTGTTGGAGCATCCGAATCCCTTGAACCCCAACCATCCCGAACATGACGATCATGGCGCCACCCAGGACAGCGTCGGGGATGACCGTGGCCAGTGCGCCAATCTTAGGCAACAGACCCAACAGCATCAAGAAGGCGGCCGAGAAGTACAGGGGCTTCCGCGTTTTCACGCCGGACAACTGTACGACCCCAACGTTCTCGGAGAAGGTCGAGTAGGGGAAGGTGTTGAAGAGCCCACCGAGAATAACGGCGATGCCTTCCGCACGGTACCCACGTTTCAAATCCTGTTCGCCAATCTTCTTGCCGGTGATATCGCCTAAAGCGAAGAAGACCCCGGTCGATTCAACCATGGTGGTCAGGGAGACCAGGATCATGGTGACGATGGATGACCACTCAAACTTGGGCGTGCCAAAGTAGAAAAATTGGGGCAGGTGGAACCAGCTGGCTTGGCCGACCGCCTTTAGCGAGACCATGCCCATGGCACCGGCGATGAAGGTCCCAATCAGGATGCCCGCCAGAATGGCCAAGGACTTAAGAAAGCCCTTGGCGAAGGCATTTAGTCCTAAAATGATGCCCATCGTGAGGAAGCCGACCAGTAACATCTTGGGATCACCGAAGTTCTTGGCCGCGGCGTCCCCACCACCCAGGTCTTGGAAGCCAACCGGAATCAGCGTGAAGCCAATGATGGTGATGAGTGAGCCAGTCACCACGGGTGGGAAGAAGTTCTTAATTTTAGAAAACCAGCCCGCGCTGAGAAAGACGAAGATTCCGGCACTGATGATGGCGCCGTACATGACGCCGACGCCGTATTGATTTCCGATGGCGCTCAAGGGCGTGACGGCCTGCACCGCACAGCCGAGGACGACGGGTAAGCCGATCCCGGTCAGCGGGGTGCGTTTGAGTTGGAGCAGGGTTGCAACCCCACACATGAAGATATCCGCACTGATTAAGTAGGCCATTTGCATGGCGTTGAAATGAAGCGCGCCCCCAATCAGTAGGGGAACGATGACGTCACCAGAGTACATGGCTAATAAATGCTGGAAACCGAGAATGGCCGCGCGCCACATGGGTAACGCTGGCCCTTTTTCTGATGACGAAACGGATGATGCGGACTTTGTGGACTGCAAGAATGTTTCCTCCTTCTCGTGATGTCCATACGCCGCCAAGCTAATTTTGAAAACAAAAAAGCTCCCTTTGCAAAAAGGGGGCTACTGAAAACTCGCCGACGAACTCTTTTCATCGGCAAAAAGAGTTTCGTCCTCAATTTGCTCATAGTCCAGAGTTTACGGCTCTGGGTAGAAACTCGCCAACCTTATCTTGGCATTATATAGGCAATCACTTATTTTTTTAATGGAATGTCATTTACTTTACCACTGAAAAATAAAAATAACAATACCGATTTAGGAGGCCTTATGTTTCGACCAGAGTCCTTTGAGCCAGTTCCACAAAGATTTGACTAGACCGTTGAACCAAGTCAGGAGCGGGCCCCAGTCGGCGATACCCCCGGATGAGCTGTACTTTTTGGGGTGGACGTGGACGCCTGGGATGTAGCCTTTTTCTTCGTCTTCTCTTTTGGACATTTTTAACATCCTCTCTGAATTCTAACTTAATTCTATCGCAAATACGGTACAATGTGGATAACGAATCTACTTGGCGGGCTTGGTTCGAACCTTTTGTTTCTTGCAGCGCCTCCGGGCTGGTGAAAACTGGGCCTGGTCACTCCCACGACCGACCCAGTTTTCCCAGCCCTGTGGCTGACACTGGTTTAGCCCGCCGAGTGGATGGTTTTGCTACAAGTTGCTTTGGTGGCTGCGATAGATTGGGGTGTGTCGGTGTATTTCGATGGTTGGCTGAGTTGAGAATGTAACTCCAGCTAAGCCTGTCGAGTAGATGATTACGTCACGACTGGCCGTGTTGCAATAGGTGGCGCCAAGCTGTCATGATCGTGACCGAACCAGACTTACCGCAACATTATTCCAGGGATAACCAATAAACATAAAACATTCAATGAAATTAACTAATACTGAAAGAAGTTGACAACTGTGAAGAAAATTTTAGCCATTCATACCGGTGGGACGATTTCCATGTCGCAAAATGATCAGGGGGAAGTTGTGCCGAACGCGCAGAACCCGATTGCCCAACAGGAAACGATTCTGGCCGGACGGGTGGAATTGTTTACCGATGAAATGTTTAATTTGCCATCTCCCCACATGACGCCGGTGGAGATGCTACAGATCAAGGAACGCATCGACCAGGCCGAGAAGGATGGCATCGATGGCGTGGTCATCACCCATGGGACGGATACGCTGGAAGAAACGGCGTACTTCTTAGATCTGACCCTCCCCAGCACGATTCCCGTTGTCGTGACGGGGGCTATGCGCTCCTCTAATGAGGTTGGTTCCGATGGCCTGTACAATTTTCAATCCGCCATTGAAGTGGCCGCAGACGACGCCTCACGCGGAAATGGTGTGATGGTCGTGATGAACGATGAGATTCACACGGCCCGCTACGTGACCAAGACCCATACGACTAACGTGGCCACGTTCCGGACGCCCACGTTTGGCCCGATTGGGATCGTTGCCAAGGACCACGCGGTTTATTTTCAGAAATTAATTCGGGAAGATACCTGCAATATTGATCACGTCATCGACCACGTTTACCTGATCAAGGCCTACGCCGGGATGGACGGGAGCCTGTTTGATTTTCTCGATAACGATGAGACAGCCGGGGTGGTCATCGAAGGCCTGGGTGCCGGGAATTTACCACCGAAAACGCTGGCGTCCGTGCAACGGCTGTTAGACCGGCAGATTCCTTTAGTTCTGGTGTCACGGTGTTATAATGGCGTCGCCGAGGACATTTATGACTACGAGGGCGGTGGCATTGAGCTGCGCAAGATGGGGCTGATGCTGTGTCAGGGGCTGAACGGGCAGAAAGCACGGATTAAGCTATTAGTGGGCCTGAGCGCCGGGTTACAGGGCGCCGAGCTCAAACAATTCTTGAGCACTGCCGTATCCTAAACGGGCCGCGACTACTGACGGGCTATTTCTGTCAATATATGGTAAGATTTTCAGATAAATACGTTTTACCTATTAGGGGATAACGTATACTAAAAAAGGGGGTCGTCATGTGAATTCAATTGTGAATGATTTAAACCGGGCACTGGCCCAACGCTTACTGGTCAACGTTTACCAAACGAACCAGGAGGTCGTCTACACCGGTTACGTGACGACGGTCGGTGAGACGGGCATCATTCTTGCAACCTACGATGATTTTGGGTTGCCGGACGGTGCGGTCTTCCTGGCGCTGAACGTGATCGATGAGGTCGAATTCTCTAGTGATGATCTGGACAACATGTCCTTTCGGATGAAGACGGCGCAAGAAGAGCGCTTTATTCAAGCCGGTGGGCTGACCATGAAATTCGACACCCAACGCGATTTGCGGCGGCAGGTTTTGAGCCACGCGTGGGTCGATCACCTGGTGATCATGTTGGTTTTAAAAAATGATGAACATTTTTATGAAGGCTTAGTGACCAGTGTGGCGAGTGAAGAGGTCGGCGTGCAGTTGATCAATAAATTTGATTATTCTGACCAGCCGGCGATGATTCTGAATCCCGCGGACATTGAAGTCATTGAGTTTCAAGGCAAGGAGTTAACGTTACAGGGCATCGCGGCACCCCATTTGCAAAAGCTCACGCACGTGGAACAGGTGGCGGTCGAGGATCCCACCCAATTCCGCGATACCTTGCAACAGCTAGCCGGGAAGGATCCCTTGGTGGCGCTGATTCCCAAGCACAACAAGGACCTCTTCTTCGTGGGGCAGATCAACGTGTTGACGGACGATTCAGTCATCATGAACCTGCTCGATATGTCGGGGCAATTCGGGGGCTACACCCTGATGCGGCTGAGCGATGTGAACGCCATCGTGGTCGAATCCGATTATCTCCAAACGATGCGGCTCTTCTCGCTACTGAACCGGGCGCGCCAACAACCGCTGCAACCGGTGTTAAATGACGAACGTCTCTTTGATGCCACGGTGGACCAGTTCCGCGAACGGCTGAGTCAGGCCGCGACGTTCCGGACGATTATCCACGTGAAACTCAAGGATAACGACAGTCAGACTGGTTACCCCAGTCGGGTCGGTGGCGAACGCTTCATTTTCCACGAGGTTTCGGAAGACGAAATCGACCAGGTCGGCAAGGCCTACCGCATCGCAGACGTGGAGGAGCTGTCATTCGGCTACCTCGACGCCTACCTCACGGAACACCAGTTGCGGGTCGAAGGCGATTTGTAAAACGGTGTTGCCTAAAGTCTTTTTGTTAGAAGTTTGAGAAATCAAGCTCAAGTGATAAAAATAGTTAAGGCATGAGAACAACTCATGTCGGTGACAAACCGTTTAGTTACGGGTTAAACCAATGTTAGCCGCAGGGATGGTGAAAATGCGTGGCCGCTGTTAGTGACCAGAGGCGGGCCAAACCGACCAGCTGTGTCGATGGTCTTAACTGAGTGATTTTCTCAGTTTAGAGCATGGGCCGACCTTGGAAACTCACGGGTTTGGTGAGGTTTCAAGTCGAGGCGGAAGACCGCTTCTCAGGCTGGAGCCGGGCCCCACAGCAGGGCCGTTTGAGCCCGCCGCCGGGAACGAATGTGCTACGCTTATTTTCACCATTCTGGAGGCGCGGACAACACGGATTTAACCCCAAAGCTAAACAATGAAATTTGGTGGCGCGGAATGGCGCTGCCGTACATAAGGAGTTTTTTACATGAAATGGCAAAATTTACCGCGCTGGATTCGCGACACCCTCTCTGTGGTTGGCGCGATGGCGGTGTTGTTGATCATCTATGACGCCTTCTTTGCGAAGAACGTCAACTGGGTGCTGGTTCCGATTCAAATCGTGGTGGCATTACTGGCCGTTGGGGTTTGGAGCTACTTTAGCTACAGGAGTCAACAGAAGCGTAAGCTCGCCGAAGAACAGAAGAAGGCCGCGGCCAAACAACGGGTCATCGACCGGGAAAAGCGGAAGGTCGAAGCGGCCAAGACCGCTGCCGAAACGCGCGAGAAAAACCTGGCGCGGAACCAAGCACATCAGCAACAACGGCACCACGAATAGGAGGCAGTCTCTTGGCAACAGCGTTGAAATTTTGTCCGCATTGCGGTGCGGCTGTGACGGCGGACGATGACGTTTGCCCGCAGTGTCAAACGGATCTCCGACCCTACCGGCAGTCAGAAAAGCCAGCCAAGCCGGCTAGTCAGAAATTGAACTTGTCCTCGTTGTACGCCAACCCGTACCGCGAGGGGATGAAGCGGTTGAAGGACCGGGATGACCAGGCGGCCAAGCCGAAGCATCACTGGCACTGGCCGTGGTCAAAGGAGTGAGTGGATGGCTGATTTTACGGTAATTCGGGGCGACATCACCCAGAGTAAAGTTGATGCGATTGTGAACGCCGCCAATACCACGTTGTTGGGTGGCGGCGGGGTCGACGGCGCGATTCACCGGGCTGCGGGTCCCGAGCTGTTTGCGGCCTGTGTGCCGTTGAACGGTTGTGAGACGGGCGAGGCCAAGATTACGCCTGGCTTCAAGTTGCCAGCAACCTGGGTGATTCACACGCCCGGTCCCGTTTGGCGGGGGGGGCAACAGGGGGAGGCCGAGTTGCTCGCAAGCTGTTATCGCAACAGTTTACGCGTTGCGGTCGCCCACGACTGTCACACGGTTGATTTTCCGTCAATCAGTACGGGCGTGTATGGCTTCCCGCTGGAAGAGGCGGCGGCCGTCGCGACCCAAACGATTGGCGATGAATTGGCTCACAGTTCCGGCCTGACCCACGTGCGGTTGGTGGCGTTTGACGATGCCACGGCCACCGCGTACCGGACGGCCTGGAATCGCTTGGCCGATTAACGTTTTAAAAGATAAACAAATAGCCGTTTCAGAAAGGCGGCCAGGTGACTGGCGAAACTTTTCTGAAACGGCTGTTTTTGATCTTAAATAGAATGCGCTGGTTGTTAGTGCGGCTTTGAAGCAATTAAGCCCTTCAACGAGCTCTGTTCTTCACTAGTTGGTTGCAGTTCGCCAGTCTTGATGCCGTGAAACTTCTCAACTGAAATGCGAGAGCCAAAGGCCATCTCTCCGTCTGTCTTATCGTATTTCTTTTGGTAGGCGATGATTGCTTCGGCCAAATCGTTTAATTCTTGACTCATAGATATCCCTCCAAATGATAATCCTAATGACTGCTTAAGTTCATTATACTAAAGTTTTCAAAAATCGGCGGAATAAGTCCCAATATCTGGAAGTTTTTTTCGATCCCCAATTGTCAAATCAAGTGCAACACAGGACAGTAAGGCGTAAGCATAACCGGATGCATGTTCTTGAAGACCTGTG
>NZ_BOLM01000003.1 GCF_016861605.1 Levilactobacillus wangkuiensis | reverse complement strand
TGTGGAATACACTTAAGGTTCATAGCAACTTGGTTCGTGGTCGAAGTGGATTGCGAATAGACTAGCACTACGCGTTAGATAAAAAATAAGTAAATGAAAAAGAGCCCCTCACTGATGGTTTCAATGAGGGGCTCTGACTATGTATGGCTCGATAACGGGCTCATAAGATAAAACTTGGTGGCATGAACCACCTTGTCTGACTTTAACGCAGTACTGCAAATCAATGGGGTCAAGCAGGTCAACCTGACCAACAACAGAATACCACGTTGCGAAGGGCAACGCAAGAAGGAGGTCGTTTTAATGGGGTGGCAAACAATTGTTGTGAGCCAACATGCTAAAATTTCGTTGACTGCTGGAAACTTGGTGATTCAGACGGATTCAGACAGGTTACACGTCCCCGTGAGTCGGTTGAATGTCGTTGTGGTTCAGACTTTACAAGCTGTAATTACAACGGCAGCGATTGCGGCACTGACAGAAGCTCACGTGAAGGTGATTTTTACAGGACGAGATGGTCAACCAATCTGTGAGACGGCGGAAAACTATCCGAATGCACGGACAGCAGCGCTCGTAACTTCCCAAGTTAACTGGAATCAATCACGAATTGAGAATCTATGGACACGTATTGTGGCAGCCAAATTACAAAATCAGGTGGCTGTAGCAAGCTTTTTGGATGCCGATGTGGCGGACCTGGTTGATGAGGTAGATAAACTAGAGTTGAATGATGCGACTAATCGAGAGGCTGTGGTGGCGCGGCAATATTTTCCATTGATCTTTGGAAATGATTTTTCACGGTCTGACTTAGTACCAGAGAATGCCGCATTAAATTATGGTTATTCAATTCTGTTATCGCTTATTGACCGGGTAATTGTTTCTCGTGGCTATCTAACTTGTTTCGGGATTCACCATTGTAACGCTGGAAATGGCTTTAATTTAGGCTCGGATTTGATGGAACCTTTCCGACCAATCATTGATTATTGGGTGGCACAACAGAGGTTTCAAGACCTGACGCCGGATGTTAAGTTTGGATTGATCAGACTGTTTGATTTAGAAATGACCTATCAAGGAAAGAAGGAGCTCTTTAGTAACGTTGTTGAAAAGCATGTCGTTAGTTGTTTGAAGTATTTAAACGAGGAGACAGATCAAATCAGAATCGAGGTTGAGATTCCAAATGAGGTATCAAATTATGCGATTAATGATTATGTTTGATTTACCCATGGTGAGCAGCGAGGATAGGAGAAACTATCGCCATTTTCGTAAAGCATTGATTTCAGAGGGGTTCTTCATGATGCAATTCTCTGTTTATGTACGTGTCTGTGCTAACTCTAAGAATGCAAAGTCTGTGGAACAGCGAATTTCAGCCATTACACCGAAGGAAGGTCTGGTTCAGTCAGTCATGTTGACGGAAAAACAGTATCAGGCCATGCACTTTATTTCTGGTGAACCCAATCAAGACATTATCAATTCAGCGGAAAGGACCATTATGATATGAATCTTACATATTATAGTTTTCCACCGTTTTCTGTGGAACCTGGTAAGGTGACCGTAATTGATACCGGCGCACAACGGGTCTATCGTGAGTTAACCTTTGGCCTGCAGGGAAGAGAAGATACGATTAAACTAAGTGATACCGATTTTGCGTCAGTTCCGTTAAAGACAGGAGCCCAATGGTATGGAGATCCGATGTTGACGCTCAATTTGAATACTTTATTTCAGCGAAAGTTGCAGAGTCAATTAATGAAATTACTGGCTGATGATGAGGTGGTGAAATTAGCGGATGGTCTCAGGGAATTGTTGTCTAAAATTTTGGCCGATAGCTACTTAATGGATGTCCCTCTGGAGTTGCCGGAAATTCCAGAGTTAGCGAAACTGGTCAAATTTAGTGGTATCCAGTTAACGCCAGACTTACAAGATGATGCCTATGGTATAATTGAGACATTAATCAAGGTACTAGTAGAGTTGAATGATCATCACATGATTGTTCTGACCAATGTTAGTCATTATCTTCAGGTCAGCCAGCTACAATTGCTGGTGAGGTTCATGGCTAACGTCGACTTGCCACTGCTTCTAATCGAATTTTCACCTAGTCAACGTAAAGACTATTTTAAAAAATGTGACTATCACTACATTGATAGCGATTTTGTTCTCTGGTAGTTTTTTATGATGAGATACTGGTGTGAAAACAACGGCTTTAGAAGTACTGCAAATCAATAGGGTCAAGAACGCTAGTCCTGCTGATGGTAATGTGCAAGGTGCTTTAGAAGTACTGCAAATCAATAGGGTCAAGAACACGTTTACGTGATTGTTGATGGCACTCCAAGCTTTAGAAGTACTGCAAATCAATAGGGTCAAGAACCAGCCACTTTTATATCATCATCAATCCATGGCTTTAGAAGTACTGCAAATCAATAGGGTCAAGAACTGGTTTTGGTTAAGGTTAAGACTAGGTTAAGCTTTAGAAGTACTGCAAATCAATAGGGTCAAGAACTTTTTCTCCAGTCTGTGGTAATTGCTTCTTGCTTTAGAAGTACTGCAAATCAATAGGGTCAAGAACATATCATTACCTCCTAGGCACACCATCGTGGCTTTAGAAGTACTGCAAATCAATAGGGTCAAGAACTACGCCTCAATTGAAGGTGCTGCTTTTGTAAGCTTTAGAAGTACTGCAAATCAATAGGGTCAAGAACTTCTACCATTCCACATCCTGGACGAACCTAGCTTTAGAAGTACTGCAAATCAATAGGGTCAAGAACTACGCAAAACTTCCGGGACTTTACCGAAGAGCTTTAGAAGTACTGCAAATCAATAGGGTCAAGAACTCCAGAGGACACAGAGTTAATCTACGAGGTGCTTTAGAAGTACTGCAAATCAATAGGGTCAAGAACGCAACTACATCACGGCAAATAAGGCTATGGGCTTTAGAAGTACTGCAAATCAATAGGGTCAAGAACCCTGGGAAAGTTAGCTAGCCTGTTTGACGAGCTTTAGAAGTACTGCAAATCAATAGGGTCAAGAACCGCGCGGAAAGTCGACGGGTTCGTGCGCGTGCTTTAGAAGTACTGCAAATCAATAGGGTCAAGAAGTCCAGAACCGTTTGTTACTTGTGACCCGCTGCTTTAGAAGTACTGCAAATCAATAGGGTCAAGAACAGCCGGCAGCACGCTTCAAAGAGTCCACGAGCTTTAGAAGTACTGCAAATCAATAGGGTCAAGAACTTTTTAGGCAAAGAAAAGCCCCTCATGGCTGCTTTAGAAGTACTGCAAATCAATAGGGTCAAGAACTGACCGTGAACGTTAGGAGGCGAAACTAATGCTTTAGAAGTACTGCAAATCAATAGGGTCAAGAACCTCATCTCGTCAAAACTTTACTAAGGCACAGCTTTAGAAGTACTGCAAATCAATAGGGTCAAGAACCTCATCTCGTCAAAACTTTACTAAGGCACAGCTTTAGAAGTACTGCAAATCAATAGGGTCAAGAACCTCATCTCGTCAAAACTTTACTAAGGCACAGCTTTAGAAGTACTGCAAATCAATAGGGTCAAGAACCTCATCTCGTCAAAACTTTACTAAGGCACAGCTTTAGAAGTACTGCAAATCAATAGGGTCAAGAACCTCATCTCGTCAAAACTTTACTAAGGCACAGCTTTAGAAGTACTGCAAATCAATAGGGTCAAGAACTAAAAAGTTCACGGTAACTGTTCAGGGGCAGCTTTAGAAGTACTGCAAATCAATAGGGTCAAGAACTTAATAAAATAAAACTTATAAGTGTCATCGGCTTTAGAAGTACTGCAAATCAATAGGGTCAAGAACGGATGAAAACGTTCTGACACAACAGCGTGAGCTTTAGAAGTACTGCAAATCAATAGGGTCAAGAACAAGTCAAAGCCATGTACCTACAGAGCCTACGCTTTAGAAGTACTGCAAATCAATAGGGTCAAGAACTTTGAAAGTCTTGGCCACCGCGCCCACGAAGCTTTAGAAGTACTGCAAATCAATAGGGTCAAGAACGAGCGGTGCTTTTTCTGTATATGAGTCAACGCTTTAGAAGTACTGCAAATCAATAGGGTCAAGAACCAGTGTATTCACTTTGAAGCATCACATTAGGCTTTAGAAGTACTGCAAATCAATAGGGTCAAGAACATGATTGTACTAAGTGGCACGATTGGCGCAGCTTTAGAAGTACTGCAAATCAATAGGGTTAAGAACCGTATGAATTTCTTTACTGAACATCGCTGGGCTTTAGAAGTACTGCAAATCAATAAGGTCAAGAACAATAGATACCTAAGGTAACCGTCCAGGTCAGCTTTAGAAGTACTGTAAAGCAGTAAGGTCAGAATCAAGGATACAAAATAAGTAATAGAACAAAAAACGACACGCAGCCAACCGGCCAGCGTGTCGTTTCATTTTGGTTAAGTATGCAATTACCCAGCGTAGGGCACAGGTTTACTGTAATAGTAACCCTGGGTCGTGCCGGCGTTGTATTTCTTTGCCAACGCCACGTCGCTTTGGTCCTCGATGCCTTCCAGCGTGAAGCCGAGCTGGTACATATCGGCAATCTTACGCCAGGAGCTGAGGCTCGGCAGCAATTCTTTTTGCCGGTGTTGGAGCCGGAAATTTTGCATGGCGAACTTGATATTGTCCATGAAGGGCAGGATATCTTGCACAGCTGGGCACCACGGATTGTCCGTGCCGACGTCATCCAAGCTCAATTTGATGTCAAACGCCCGGTACAGCGACACGTAACGGTGGAGTTCCTCCAGCAGAGGGGCTTCCGTCAATTCGACGATTAATTTCAAATTTTTGATGGATTTCTTCAAGTGGATCAAGTGGCCAATTGTCCGGCGGTCCGTGAATTGTTCACGGTTTAGGTTTAGCGAAATCTCGGGATTATCTTTGTGATCCTTTAAAATGTTCGTGATTTCTTGATAGGACAGTGACACCTGTTGGTCCATTGGAAGCGCTGTGAAATCGGTTGGCGTCACCCAGTAATCGTGACAGTAAGAGCGTAATAACAGTTCGTAACCAGCTAACTTCTGCGTTGCCGCGTTCACTTGCGGCTGGACGAAAAATCGATACATTTTAAAAGAAAATCCCCTCTCTACTAAAACAGTCTAATAAACAATAGTGACCATTATACATCATTGCGCAATTAATTTACAGCCATAATGGTGCATGACTTTAGCAATTTGGCACCCCAAATTCAGCCGGTCGTCCGCTAAGTGAACGCGGACAGCCCGTAAAATGGTGACACTTGGTTAATCCGCTAAATTCAGCTCATAGGCGTGACGGAGGTTATCGCCGGGTTCGTCCACGCGAATCTCGCCGCGGTATTGGTAGCCTAAGCTCCCGGCAATCGCCTGCATCCGCTGGTTCATGGCATGCGTGTCGATGCGGAAGTTGCGGACGCCTTCTTGGTAGGCCTGGCTGATCAGGTTGGAGAAGAAGTAGTGGCTCAGGTGTTGCCCGGCAAAGCCAGCGCTCAGGGCAATCCGGTGAATCGTGGCGTAGGGCGCCGTCGTGTTGTGCCAGCCCTCACCATCAATTTCGTGGTAGTTCGGGTCGTCACCGACCACCTGTGCGGCGGTTCCGGCCACTTGCCCATCAACCATCAATAGCCAGCTCTGTTGGGCCATGATGTCGCGTCTGATGGCCGCTTCGTCCGGGTAGCCATCTTGCCACTGTGGACTGCCATCGGCCTTCAGCAGGGCCTTAGCGTTAGCGATAATGGGCATGATAGCTGGCACGTCGGCCGCCGTTGCCCGTTTCAAATAAATTAAACTCATTGTTTGTCCTCCATTTGGTGTGTTTATAAATTCTAGAATACCACTTTAAATCTCGTAATTAAAAACGCCGGGAAAATTTCCTGGCGTTTTTGTTTAATAATAGAATTTTTCTAGTAAGTGACTGAGATATTTGAAGAAATTAAGTCCTGAGTGGTAAGCATACTTGCCAATAAAAACGAGACCAATGACGGTGACGGCTGTCGCAATGATCAGCAGGTAAATCTTATCTAGTCGCGGAGCCACAATATCTATCGTCGTCGTGAAATATTGCAGCGACAACATAAGTATAGTGATAACGACGAGGGCAACCATAAAAAGTATAATTCGCTCAAATTTCTTATCGGTAACCGTGTAGCTATCACTAGATTTTAAGGTGGTGGTGAAGTTGACAAATACAGCAATAATCAGTAAAGCAACATTGGCAATCACGAGACTACTTGCGCTAGTGGCAAAGTGATTTGTAAATTCCAAAAAGTTTCGGGGAGCCTGGGCGTCTCCGAGTTGTCTAACGACGTAGGCCACAATCAGGAAAAGCGCGTAGATGAAGAGGGCAATTAAGAACAAACCGAAGGCAAGTTTGCGGTGAATCTCGCCAGCTGGCATCATGGCACGAACCTTGGTTGAGTATTGCGCAATCGACATGAAGATAAAATGATTGGCGATTAAGTACGCAATCATCGTTGTCAGTACCAGGTTGATCAGCAAGAATCCAATGCCGAAGAAATGGTTGGCGTTAATTGGCGCTAGTGTGGGTTGACGAAGAGCGTCTCGCCACCAAGAGAAAAAGTTTCCCGTGAAGTTTTCTTTGGGGGTGTCCTGGGTGGGCACAGAGTCGGGAGTTACTGGTTCTTGGGGCGCTTCGTTATGTGCAGAAGCAACGCTACCAAGTTGATAGCCGCACTTGGGACAGAATTGGGCAGTGCCGGAGAGCGGGTTGCCACAATTGGGACAAAACTTAGGGTTATCCATTAGGGGACCTCCTTTGACTAATTTTTATAGAGTTGGCATGGCGTGTTGCTTGACTAGGAAATAGATAATTCCGGCGCAAATAACAATTAATAAAACTTCAGAGGCTAGAATCACGTAAAGCTTTTCCCAGCGGGGCTTCTCCGTCTCACGAATCGTATTGTAAACGTAGCTGAGATTAAACATTAATGTCAAAGGTATTAGTAACACGGGCACCCAGTAATCCGCTGAGTAGTCGGAATCAATTTTGATCATGAAAGTTGCAAGGAAAGTTACCAGACTAATAATCAAAGCAAAACTAGAGATCCCGGCAAACTGGTTGGTAAACTCCCAGAAGTTTAGTTCGGCGCGTTGGTCATTTAGACGACGGATACCGTAACTTAACCCCAAGGTAATCAAGATGAAGAGCAAAGTGAGGATACCCAAGCCGATTGCTGTGCGCAGGCTATTATGGCCAATCTCACTAAACACATAGGCAGAAGAGCTGTCATATCGTGCTTCAACCGTTCTTGAGGCTTTGTCGACAACATCAATCATGATAATTGTTAGGAGCAATTCGATCAGCAGCAATCCTGGGCCGAACAGCCGGTTAGCGCCGACGATGGGTTCGGCTGGATGTTTTAAAGATTCTGCGAACCAAGTAAATGGATTAGCCGTTGGGTCGGTGGTTCTCTGTGGGGCTGCTTGTACGGGTTCAACTGGCGCTGATGGTTCCGGTTGCGGCTGACTAACCGAGTCAGTCACGTTAGCCAGTGCGAAGCCACAGCGGGGGCAGAATTTAGCGTCCGCACTGAGTTGGTTCCCACAGTGGGGACAGAACTTAGTACCGTTTTCCATGGGGAAGCCTCCTTAATCGTCTTCGTGGCGGTCAGACGTCTTCACAGCGTGGCCGTACTTCAAAATTTGATAGCTTTGTGATGAATCGTCACTAGCGGGTTGAACCGTGGCCGTGTACTGGAAGTCCTGCACGTGGTCGTAGTCGTAATCGCTCAAGCCAAACGTGTATTCAACCGTGAAGACCACTTCGCTAGTGCCATTCGGGCCGGGCTTAACGTCGGTCACGTCGGTATCCATGTTAATGCTATCGAGGTCGTCGTTGTCGTTGTACCCCTTGGCCATCTTTCTAAGGTCGGCGTAGTAGTCGTTGCTAGTCCCGTTGACAAAGAAGTCGGACATCTCGTCGCCATCGTCGTCGGTACTGTCGTCATGGTCCGAGAGATTTTGTGCGGCGTCGAACAGGTTCGAAATAAAGTCGTCCGCGTCACTCTGGTCCATCATATCCTTGTAATCCAAGTCGACGTAACTGCCGTCGTCATCCTTTTTCAGCTTGGTGGTTGGCGTGGTTGCCTTCCCGGCACTGGACGTGTAGGCGGCGTAAACGCTCATGTCGGACGTCCACGGTTCGTTCTTGATTTGGTAAGTCCCCGTGCTGTCGGCGGTCCCAATCTTCTTGCCGTTTAAGTACACGTTAGACCCCGCAACGGTGTCTAGTTCCACTGAAATAGTGGTCAGTTCCAAATCATATGTCTTGTTACTAGTGATGTGGTAATCACTACTGTTGGTCAGGTTGTGGCCACCAATTTTCCCCTTGGATTGCAGGTGGTATTCACCAGGCACCATGGCGGACAGTTTCTTGGTGAAGCTGTCAGACGTGGCGGTCGCAATCTTGTGGTTATCCAGCGTGATCACGTTGCCGGTATGGTTGGTCGTGACGGTCGGGTAGACCGGGCTCACGCTAATCTGGTACTTCGGGAAGAACAATAGGTGATGGCCGTTTTGTTCATAAACGAAATCGCCGTCCGTACTGCGGCCGCTGTTATCGAGATCAGCCTTCAGCTTGCTCAAGTCCTGGGAATGGTCGCTGTAGTAACGGTTGATCGGCAACAGTTTAGATTTGCTCAGCGTCAAGTCGGAACTCGCGCTGGTGAAGTCGTCCGTCAGGTGTTTGCCGCTCTTGATGTCGCTGATGGTCCGGTCCAGCGTTGCCGCGCGGGAGTAGTGATTGCTGCCCCACACGAAGAAGCCAATGACGGCTACCGCGGCGACACCGATCCCCCACCAGAGGCGTTTCTTTTTCTTCGACCACGGTTGCCGTGGCTTACGGGCTGGCCGAGTGGGGGCCGTCCGTTGTTGCGTTGGCGTGGTTGCTTGCGGTTGTTGGGGCGTTTGAAATTGGTTCGTGTCACCGGTAGCGACCTGTAAGTTGGCGCCACAGTTGGGACAGAACGTGTCTGTTGCCGAGACCGGTTGGCCACAGTTGGGGCAGAAGTTAGCGGCCCCGCCGCCAGGTTGATCATTGGCGGGGGCTGCGTAATGGGTTAAATGCATAAGGATTCCTCCAGTTATTAGTGCTGAGTGTCGACAATTAAAGCTTCACCGTACAGGCAGAGCTGACTCGGTTGCATGGGTTCCGGTTGGATGGAGACCCGGGCCACACCGTCGTATCCCTTGGCAAGCAAGAGAGCGTAAACGTGTTTCATCAGGTCTTCCCAGGCGGCCTTCGCGCCCGCACGTGGGGCGACGTCGCTTTCGGCAAACATTAGGCCGGCGGAACGGTAACCAGCGGGGATGTCACGGTCCTCGGTGATTCGGAAGTTCTTGGTCTGAGCGACCTCATCCGGCGTCAGTTCCAGGTCAAACAGGGGAAAAGTTTGGTCGGCTGCGTGGGGAATCAGGGCGTATTCGTCTGCGGCTGACAGGGTCGTGCCACATTTTAAACAGAAATTAGCGTCGGCGGCGTTCTGGTTGCCACAGTTGGAACAGATACGGTAGTAGGTTTGTTTCATAGGAATGGTCCTTTCGTTAGTCGTCGGTGTCAACGGTCTCAAATTTACCGTTCGACGAATTATATTCAGCTAAAATATCGTGGATATCATCGTAACGGTACGTGCCGTCGTGATCACCGTCGTCGTCATACAACTTGACCTCGGTGACGTGGTCGTGTGGCATCGATTCCGTGTAGGTGTAATCATTTTCGTCGTCGATGTAATCGGCATAATAAATGGCGTCGACGGCAGCTTGACCGTCAGTGGAGAGGTCCTCATAGCTGCTATCGGAATCCGTGTCGTCATCATCATCGTAGTCACTATCGTCGCTGGTAGTGTCGTCCTCGACCTTCCCACCAGTCGCGTCAGAAACGGTGGTTTCATCTTCATTGTTGTTCGTCACGTCATGGCCTTTCTTGGCGGCCTGGGCAATCAGGTCAACGTGCTTGTTGACGGCGTTGCTAGCGACCAAATCGGCGGTTACACTGGCCTTGGATTGGCTCCCAGACAGCTTGAACGTGTAGCGGCCGGGGAACAGGGGACCCGCCTTGTAGGTGTAATGGTTATTCTTCGAGGTAACCAAGGCCTTGTTGTTGGCCATCAAGGTGGCGTTGGCAACGTTGGTCGTCAGCACGGGATGCATGGTGGTGACCCGCAGCTTATAAATCGGGAAAACTAGGAAGCTGTGGCCAGTGGTTTCTAGCGTAAATGTGTGGTCGCGCGTCTCGCCGTTCTTTTGCAGGTCGGCCTTCATGTTGGCCACGTAGTTCGGGTGTTTCCGGGCGTAGGTGAACAGCGGCTGGACCGTGTCACCGTCGATTTTTAAATTGGGATTGTCGCTAACCAATTTTTTGGCGAAATCGTCACTCTGGTTATCGGTGATGTAGTCGGTGATGGTGGCAATCTGCTTTTCCTTGCCGGCCTGCTTATTGTAGAAGGATCCAGCCAGGACAATCACAACGATAACCGCGACGGCAAGAATGGCCCACACCCCGCGGCTGAGCCATTTGGACTTCTTCTTACCGGGCTTAGCAGCTTTGTTGCGCCGGCGTGACCGGTGGGCCTTGGTTGGGGTCGTTGCGGCTGCGGTCCGCAGGTCGAAGCCACAGTGTTCACAGAAAATACTATCGGGCGCCACCTGTTGGTGACAGTTGGGACAAGTTTTCATAGGGTTCACTCCTCAGATTTTGGCTATTAGGGACGAAAAAAGGCTGTCGCCCGCGTACAGTGAAAGCTTGCGCGTTGGCTCAGCCGTTGAGATCAATAGACGTTTGTTACCGCTTGGTGTAAATATGAGCATCGAGTCCGTTCCCGGCGGTGGGCTCAAAATGCCCTGCTGTGGGGAACGGTGCCGGCCTGAGGGCCTGGAAATACAGATTGTTCGTGCCGTTCGTTCCCGGCGGCGAATTCAAAATTCCCTGCTGTGGGGGACGGCTCCAGCCTGGGAAGCGGGCTTCCACCTCGCCTTGAAGCCTGGAAATTCACCAGTCTCCAAGGTCGCCCCATGCTCTAAACTGAGAAAAACACTCAGTTAAGACCATCGACACAGCTGGGAACCTTGATTCGCCTCTGGTCACTGCCAACTGGTCGGTATTTTTGCGAGCTCTAGCAACGCACTAGTGGAATCTGTATTGGCATCGGCGAAACTAACTAGCACATGTATGGGTACTATACTGTCGTTTATTGACTAACGACACTGGTTTTTGTAGCAACGAACACTAAGCAGATGACATTATGTATGGCCTGAACAGGCAGTTGCTCAAATATTGACTACCCAACACCGAACTAATTTATTAAGTTTTTGCTACGTTTATTATTATACGCCAATCCTTGTTCAGTGAAAGGATAGTTTTAACAAATTAGTTGACACAAAGGGATTCGACAGTATATGGTTAGAGAATTGCAAAAATGACTGATGGTCAATTTTAAAAGGAGGGCGCTAAATGAGCAACACCTTATCCCCAACCGCCAAGCAGGCCAAGGCTCAGCGGATTGCGCAGGTGGCCTGGCAACTGGTTGAGCGGGAGGTATTCACCGACATCTCGATGGCCCAGATTGCCCGTCAGGCCAGCGTGGCCAAGGGGACGCTGTTCAACTACTATCCGACTAAAGAAAGTCTTTTCATGACGCTCCTGCTGACCGGGTACCAGCGCTACTTCACGACCCTTAACGCCGACCTGGCGAAGGGCCCCGCGATGACGCCCACGCAGTTAAAGGCCCGCTTACTGGCAGAGACACGGACGTTGATCACCGACCATGTGACCCTGGTCCGGCTGAATGCCTTGCGGGGGCCAGTCTTGGAAGGTCACGCTGACCGCAAACAGACGCAGCAAGGGCGCCAAGACCTGTACGCTGCCAACCTGGCATTGGGCCAGACGGTGGCGGCCAAGGTGCCTGGCCTCAGCGTGGCGACCGCGAGTCACCTCTTTGTGAGTCAGAGCGCCATTATTAGTGGCTTAATGAACCTGGCCGGACTGGAACGCTTCAACCACACCAGTTTGGCGACCAATTTCCCCATTTTTCAGATTGATTTAGAAACCGAGGCTTGCCAGACATTTGGCTACTACCTCGACGGCATCCTTGAGGAGGAACTGCATGCAAATTCAAAACGTTCGTAATTTTGCGATTATCGCCCATATCGACCACGGAAAATCCACGCTGGCCGACCGCATCATGGAACAGACCCAAACCGTTTCCGACCGCGAAAGCCAAGCCCAGCTATTGGATGATTTGGCCGTGGAACAAGCCCACGGTGTCACCGTAAAATCCCGGACGGTCCGTAATTATTACACGGCCGATGATGGCCAGGAATACGAATATAACTTTATCGATACTCCGGGTCACGTCGACTTCACCTATGAGGTGTCCAAGAGCCTTGCCGCTAGTGATGGCGCGCTTTTACTGGTCGATGCCACCCAAGGGGTGCAGGCCCAGACTGTTGCCAATTTGCGCTTGGCCCAGGACAACCACCTGACCGTGATTCCCGTTATCAATAAGATTGATGCCGCCGCGGCCGACGTTGAGCGGACTACCGAGCAGATTCGGTCGTTGTCCCCAGACTTTGCCGACGTCACCATGCTTAAGATTTCTGCCAAGACCGGCCTGAATGTCCACGATGTATTGGAAGCCATTCACACCACGATTCCGGCGCCCACGGGATCGGTGAAGCAGCCACTCAAGGCGCTGGTTTTCGACTCTCAGTACGACGCCTTCAAGGGCATTATTGCCTACGTCCGGTTGATGGATGGGCAGCTGAAGCCGAACGATAAGCTGAAATTAATGGCCACCGACCAACCGGTGACGGCCAACGAAATTGGCATTTTCACGCCACAACGGGTCGCTGCCAAGCAGTTGGTGGCCGGCGATGTGGGCTACGTGGTGACCGGGTTGAAGGACCCACAAGCCTTACGGGTCGGGGATACGCTGACCAGTGTGGCCAACCCCACGGCCACGGCGCTCCCGGGGTATCAACCCTCGCAGTCGATGGTCTTCGCCGGGTTCTATCCCCAGGGTGATCATTACCACGATTTACAATTGGCCGTGGAAAAGCTGGCGCTCAACGATGCGTCGTTCCACTACCGACCAGAAAGTTCCGACGCCCTAGGAGCCGGTTTCCGGTGTGGCTTCCTGGGTATCTTCCATTTGCAAATCATCCGCGAACGCCTGCATGACGAGTACGGCCTGGACGTGCTGACCACGGCGCCTAATGTGACCTACCGCGTGCACGTGAAAAACGTGGACGAACCAGTGATTGTCGACAATCCCATCAAGTTCCCCGACTACAGTCAAATCGATTACGTCGAGGAACCCTTAGCCACGGCGACCATTACCACGACCAGCGAGAGCCTGAGCGACGTGATGAAGTTGGCCACCCAACATAAGGGGGAACTCCAGGATATGCGTAACCAAGGGGACTTGGTCGTCCTCGAATACCAATTGCCGTTTGCTGAAATTGCCTACGACTTTTTCAACGCGCTGAAGTCCGTTTCTCACGGGTACGCCACGCTAACGACCGAGCTGGCGGGCTACGACATTGCCGACGTGGTCAAGGTGGAGGTTCACGTGAACTACGCGCGGGTCGACGCGCTATCCTTCGTGGTTCACCGCGAGGACGCACCGCTGATGGCCCAAGAGCTGGTTCACAAATTAAAGTTCGTGATTCCGCGTAAACTAAATCCTATGCCGGTCCAATCGGTGGTTGAAGGCAAGGCGTTGGCCCGCGTCGACGTGCCACCGCTGCGGAAGAATGCCGCGGCTAACGGCGAGAAGCGCAGCACGTCTAAGAAGCAGGCGTTGTTACGGCGGCAGAGCATGAATAAGCGGCAGTCGGCGCACAGCGATATCGAGCTGCCCCAGGAAGTCTTCAACGCCGTCCTCGACTTAGAAAAGTAGGGCTAAACTTGTTTGTTGGATTCGCCTCCGGGCTAGTGAAAACTGGGCCGGAACGCGGTAGTGTCCGTTCCCGGCGGCGGGCTCAAAGCGCCCTGCTGTGGGGCCGGTTCCAGCCTGAGGGGCGGGCTTCCACCTCAACTTTCCGCCTGAGTAGCGGTCGCAAAGGTTGTCCCATGCTCTAAGCAGAGGAAAATCGCTCTGCTAAGACCATCGACACAGCTGGTCACTTTGGCCCGCCTCTGGTCACTGACATCCACCGTGTGACCCATTTTCACCACCCCTGCGGCTGACGCTGGTTTAACCTACTTCTACGGGCGGTGTGAGGCCCTTCATGGTACTGAATTGTCTGTATGACGTGTGCTTAACTTTTCTATTATCTTGTAAACAAATAAGCGAATATTTATCCGAAACCAGTCATTTAGTCGATGGCTGGTTTTTTGTTTAGTAAAAGCGTTACATAAAACGTTATACGTGGCACAATAACGACTACTTTCTTTATTTACATTACATTTACGGTTTTTTAATGTAATCTGTAATATATAAAGTTGTCTATATGATTGATTAACGGTCACAAGTGACTTATACTAAAATTATCTTATAGGTAAAGGGGATTTTCGAATGACTGATAAGCAAGAACCAATTCGTAATGAAGACCATACTGGCTGGATCGACCAGGGCCCCCGGAACTATCAACGCGATTTACAAAACCCGGACTTATTGGTACCACCAACCACTGACCACGGGACGGTTGCGAACCTCCGTTTTAGTTTTTCCGACGTGCATATGCGGTTGGAATCTGGCGGCTGGACGCGTGAGGTCACCAACCGTGAACTGCCCGCTTCTCACGATTTAGCGGGTGTCGACATGTGCTTGAAGCCTGGTTCTTACCGGGAAATGCACTGGCACAAGGAAGCCGAATGGGCCATGATGCTACGCGGTAACGCTCGGGTCACGGCCTTGAATGAAAAGGGCGAAAGCTTCATTGACGACATTGAAGCCGGTGACCTGTGGGACTTTGAAGCTGGGATTCCGCACTCCATTCAGGCGCTGGACCAAGGCTGTGAGTTCCTGTTAGTCTTCAGTGAACCCGACTTTTCTGAAAACAACACCTTCCTCCTGACCGATTGGCTGGCGCACACGCCTAAAGATGTGATTGCGGCTAACTTTAAGGTCGACGAAGACACGTTGAAGCCACTGCCAAGTCATGAAAAATACATCTTTAATGGGAGCGTTCCCGGCCCTATCGACACGGTGAAGAAGCCCGGAACACCAATGCAAACGCCACTGACGCTGCACATGAAGGATGTTCCCGCCAAGGAATTTGAAGCCGGCAAGGTCTGGATCGTTGACCAATCTGTCTTCCCAGCGGCCAAGACGATTTCTGCGGCCATTGTTGAAGTGCAACCCGGTGGGATGCGGGAAATGCACTGGCACCCCAAGTCTGAGGAATGGGATTACTACATTCAAGGCCAAGCCAAGGTGGGCGTCTTTAACTCCAACACGTTAGCCCGGACGTTTAACTTTAACGCCGGTGACGTGGGCGTCATTCCTAAGGAAGCCGGTCACTACATTCAAAACATTGGAACGGAACCACTGATCTTTATCGAATTGTTTAAGAACGCGGTTTACTCCGACGTTTCCTTGAACAAGTGGTTAGCAACGTCCCCATCGCAAATGGTTTCCGATCACCTGAACCTGCCCGTTTCAACGGTTGAAGGTTTCCCAAGTGAAGAGGCTGCGGTCGTTTGGTACAAGGATGCCGCCGGTCGTGAAGTGCAACACCCAAAGAGCGCACCAGATACCAGTAGTGCTGCCGACGTTTTCAGCGAATAGAAGTGATTTCATGACGCAAACATTTGAGACCATCGTCATCGGTGGGGGTGTCGGCGGTGCCGGTGCCGCCATGCGGGCCGTCGCCCACGGTCAATCCGTTGCGGTTATTGAGCAGCGTGATTGGGGTGGCACCACCGTGACGCGGGGAAGTACCCCGAAGAAGGTCCTATTAGCGGGCGTCGAAGCCCACCGTGCGTTTGCCCAACAGAATGGCCCGGTGCCACCAGTGGACTGGTCACGACTAGCCACTCATCGGGATGCCGTCGTGGGGCAGACGCAGGAACGGTTCAAACAACGTTTCCAGACCAATGGCGTCACCACCTTTGAGGGCCATGCCGAATTTGTGAATGACCAGCAGGTGCGCGTCAATGGCGAACTGCTGACAGCGAAAAATTTTGTGATTGCGACCGGGGCGCGTCCCCGCGAAGTCGCCATTCCTGGCGGCCAGTTGATTCAACACTCCGGCAGCTTTTTCCGAAGTCACCAACTGCCGCAACGCATCACAATCCTGGGTGCCGGCGTGATTGCTTTTGCGATTGCCGGTATCGCAAGTGAGGCGGGCGCCACCGTAACGCTGATCCAACACAACCACGTGGCGCTCCGCGGTTTTGATGGCCAACTTGTCCAAACGCTGTTGGCCAGCCTGGCCAAACACAACGTGCACATGATTTTTGATGATGAAATTTCCCGATTGGCTCAGGCGCCGACGGAACTTGAGGTGACGACGCAGCAGGGTGTTCACTGGTCCACCGACGTGGTTTACGCGGCTTTAGGCCGACTGGCTAACGTCGAGGACCTGAATTTGAAAGCCGCTGGGGTGGCCGTAACCCCCCACGGCATTCGCGTCAATGAGTACCTGCAGACTAGCAATCCCCAGATTTATGCGGTCGGGGATTGTGCCGTCACCGGAACGCCTAATTTGGCAAACTATGCCATTTATCAAGGCAAATATGTGGGCGACGCGCTGAGTGCGCCCCAAGCGTTTCCGATTGCCTATCCGCTTCAGGCCAGCGCCGTCTTCAGTCTCCCCCGGTTAGCGCAGGTGGGTGCCAGCGTTACGGCTGCGCGCCAAGATTCCGTGCACTATGCCCTGAAGACCGTTGACCTAAGTCAGTGGTTAACGTATCAACGGAACTACGATACCGATGCGAAATTGCTGTTGGTAATTAATCGTCAAAGTGGTGAAGTGGTTGGTGCCGAAGCCATTAGCTACCAGGCCGACACGGTGATCAACCAGTTGGCTCTCTTGATCCAGCAACACGTGACACCAGAAGCGTTACACGACACGTTTTTCGCCTACCCATCCTCAGCCGCTGATTTGTACGGCATCTGGACTTAACGCGGGTCTCCGGACTGGTGAAAACCGGGCCGGACATGGGGCTGTTCGTTCCCGACGGTGGGCTCAAAGTGCCCTGCTGTGGGGCCGGTTCCAGCCAAAGGGCGGGCTTCCACCTCACCTTTGCGACCGAGAAGCGGTCGCAAAGGTTGTTCCATGGGCTAAGTAGAGAAAAATCGCTCTGCTAAGACCATCGACACAGCTGGTCACTTTGGCCCGCCTCTGGTCACTGAGATCCACCAACGTGTCCTGTTTCATCAGTCTGGCGGCAGACACTGGTTTGGTCCAGTGCCATAAATAATTAGCAGTGGTCGGATTTAAATTAAGATGAGAATGATAATCAAAAGGCCCGAGACGGTTGTTGTCTCGAGCCTTTTGATATTCGTGTAAGTTTTAGCAGTCACCGAACAAATTGGGGTGAATCCACCTATCTTTGTCCGGCGTTGGCGTATTCTAAGCCCACTAAAATTGGCTTTAGAATGTATGAAGTACGAGGAGATGGGCGCATGAAAACGCAATTTAACCGGCATTTTTATCGAACGTTAGTGTTTTGGTTAGGCCTCATTTGTTTGGGCATTGAGCTCTATCTGTGGCCAGTCGATGATTCATTTTTGCGCATGGTTGGACTAGGGACCGGTGGCTTCTTAGTGGTTTTAAGTTTCTGGCGTGAGGTTGAGGAGGACTAGGTTTAAATAGTTTAAGGCTATTGTGAAAAAGTGCCTGTTACGAGATTGATTGGTGCGGTGGTCGTCTTGGATCCACTGGCAGGAACGAAAGTAACTAACTGTCATATTTGAATTAAAGGGAAACGTTTTGATGGGTTTACGCAGTGCCAGCCGTGAGGGCGGTGAAAATGGGCTACGCTGGTGGATGTCAGTGACCAGAGGTGGGCCAAAGTGACCAGCTGTGTCGATGGTCTTAGCTGAGGTTTCTCACTCAGCTTAGCCCATGGGACAACCTTTGAGACCGTTCTTTGGCTCAAAGTTGAGGTGGAAGACCGCTCCTCAGTCTGGAACCGACCCCACAACAGGGCATTTTGAGCCCGCCGTCGGGAACGAACAGCACCGCGTACCGGCCCAGTTTTCACCGTCCGGTAAGGCGAATCAGTGCGCCAACCCGTCAAAGTAAGTTTTGGTGGCGGCGAGCATGTCGGCCGTCTGTTGATTCAACAGCGGCGGCAACTGGTCCAACGGAAAGTATTTCAAATCCAGTGTCTCGTCCGTCGCCGTTTCCAGGGTATGCCCGCCAACGGGTTTCACCAGGTACAGCCGAGAAATAACTTGGGTCACGTCGCCGTTGGGATACTTGGTAAAGCCCTGATCGAAGAGTCCCAGCGGTTTAACGATTTCAACGTCGAGGCCGGCGTCTTCCTTGTACTCGCGAATCATGGCGTCGTCGTAGCTTTCACCGTACTCCAGGTAACCGCCGGGCAGGCTCCAGTTGTGGGTGTCGGTCCGCAGGTTGAGCAGCACTTCATGCTGGTCGTTGGCCACGATGCCCGCCGCTGCGTTTAAAATTAAGGGCTTGTGTCCCACTAAATCCCGCACTTCTTTGATATAGTTTGCCATTAGTTGTTGACCTACTTTCTCTGAGTTTTGCCCTCAGTATACCGCAAAAGTTGGGGATGCAGCAGGCACTTTGAACGCAATAACTACCCTTGAAGGGTATAATACGTCTGAGGTGATTGCGATGAGTCGAACTGCACAGAATATCAAATTCATCCGCCAGCACTATGGCATCAGTCAACGGCGGTTGGCGTCGTTGCTCAACGTCTCCGTTAGAACTGTCCAGCACTGGGAACAGGCAGACTATGCGCCCAGTGGTCCCGCAGTGAAATTAATTCAACTTTTGGCGAACAATGACGCAGTTTTTACGGCCTTAACTAGTATAGAGGAGGATGAGGCAATTATGTACTTGGAACACGATGATCAAGCTTTCACCATTATGGGCGTCCCGTTTCGAAATGAAGCGGAATATCGGGCAACACTGGATGCAACTATCAGTAATATGTACGAGGGTTTTGAACCAACGGTCGCGGATATTGAGCTAGCCAGAGAGGCTGATGACTTAGGCCGACCACTGACCGGGGCAGAGGTTTTGGCAAAAATTAATGCGCGAAACTCGGTGCCAAATAAGTGAAAATTTGGGCGGATTATCTTCAAGAAAATGGTACGCTGAAGAATAAATTGGGCATTACCGAAGACGAGAAGTTGCATGCGGTTGAATACAACACTAGTGCCATTCAACAAAAGTTTATCCGACAGAACAATTACGTTTTACCAGACGGGTACCACCTAACCGGCAAAGATGTCACCGAGCTAAAATGCATCAACGCGGCACTGCTAGGTGACATCTACGACTGGGCGGGTCACTATCGCGAAGTGGATTTCAACAAAACATCTGATGGGGTCGTCACCCACTTTCACCCCGTCATGCTGTTTGGCAATGCCGAGTGGGATATTCAGCGGCAGCTTACGGACTTTGCGACGCTACCGGCGGACCAGCAGGTGGTGGCCACGGCCCTAGGCAATCTAGTGACGGAAATCAACATGTTTCACCCGTTTCGCGAGGGAAATGGCCGGACGTTGCGGGTTTTCACGGAGGTGCTGGCCCGGCAGAAGGGCTTCCGTCTCGACTTTACCCAGGAACAGCAGGCCGCCTATATGACTGCCAGCATTCAGGATGAACCGGCGTTGATGGCGGCGGTTTTTCTAAAAATTTTGCATTAAAAAATGGCTTCACACCGGCTCATGAGCTGGGTGAAGCCATTTTTGCGTTTACTTATTTACCCGTTGGTAGTTGGCGTCAAAGTACTTGCCGGCACGGATGTCGTCAGGCAGGCCTTGGTAAGGGGCTTCACTGATGACGTCTTCGTTGTTTTGGCCAGCGTCGCCGATGTAAGTGATCGTCGCAAATTCTGGGACGACCATCTTAGGATAGGTGGCGTACTTTTCGCGGGCAGCTTCCATCACGTCAATGTGTTCGTTTTGGTAAGTGACCGTGATTTCAGGATGTTCTTGAACCCACTTAGGGAAGAAAATGGTCCCGTTGACCTTGTTTTCGTTAGGCAGGAAGTCCAGTGCCACGTCGGTCCCGGTGGGCTCTGTCCAGGCAACCTTGTAGATGCCCTCTGTCAGCATGACGATGTTGGCTTCTTGGTCCGTGACCCAACGGCCGGCGACCATGCCGCCGTGGATTCGGTAGTCAACGGTGTGGTCGTTCTTCGCGTACCATTCGTATTCCCAGCCGTTGTCATAAGTGTAGATGAAATGGGTTCCCAGGAAGTCATCCAGGGTTTTGAAAGTTTTAGTCATTTTAAAAATCTCCTTCTATTCTGCGGGAAAAACATGTAATTAATTACATGTTTTTATTTACTTGATTATCATAGTCACTTCCGTGGGACTTGTCAACGATTTTCCTTGATGTTTTTCCGGGGAACTGGTTCAATTGAGACAGCGCAACGCGTTTGTGACGAGAAAAATTCTCGCAAAATGGAAGGAGGCTGATGATTATCGGTCAGCGAAATCGGCTACAATACATCATCTTAGGCCTACTGAATCAGCGTCCCCAGACCGGCTACGACCTGGCGAAGGCGTTTGAAAATGAAATCGGGGAGTTCTGGCAGGCCCAACACAGTCAGATCTACCCCATGCTCAAGCGAATGGAAACAAGCGGCGACATCACCCATGAGGATACGGTGACGGGCGAGAAGCTGGCGAAGAAGCAGTACTCGTTGACGCCGGCCGGTCATGCGAAATTGGTGGCCTGGGTGAGCGAACCCTCGCCAGAGTTGTCGGCGACCAAGGACGAATTTATTTTAAAACTCTACTTTATTAAAACGGCGGCCGACCCGCGGCTTCAGCCTATGCTGCAGGAACAGGCGGTTCTCCACCGCGCCCAGTTGGCCCACCTCAAGCAACGCCGTGAGACGGTCTTCCCGAACCAGACGGCAATTGATCAGGCCTATGGGCATTACCTGATCCTGGACCACGCGATTGGTCGGGAGCAGTACTACGTGGACTGGCTGGAGAAGTTTTTGCGTTAAGACTTTGGTATGTGAAACTTCCAAAAACCAGGAAATTTGATAAAAATGGAAGTATACTTCCAGAAATGCTGAATCTGAGTAGAAATGGAAGTATACTTCCTGAAATAGAAAAATGTCATACGTTTGTATATACGAGTGGTTCGTGCTACACCAAATCAAAATGAGGGAGTTAAGGATTATGGCTAAGATTATAACTTTGCGAAAGTCTGGAAATAGCCGTGTTTTGCCGGTCCCTAATGATTTAGACGTGGATGTAGGAACCCAGTATCAGGTGGAAAAGTTACCAGATGGTGGGATTCTTTACCAGCCAATCAAGCGGCAAAATATTTTTGCGACACCCGATTGGCAAGAATATGATTATCAAGCGGACTTGCGGAATGATCCAGAACTGGGACCTGTTAAGCCAGTTGGTAAGGAGCGCGTTGAATGAGAATGCCCAAGTGCAGTGATGTTGTTGTCGTTGACGCAGAACCCCATTCTGGCGAGGTGTATGGGGGACATAATCTAGTTGAAGCCTTACGTTAAAGATATGCTAAATTTGTAGTTTTCTTAACAAGGAAGTAGCTTTTTTAAATGTTAGTTTCAGCGATTAAGAATGGAAGTATGGCACAGTGGTAGCTCGCTGTGCTTTTATTTTGGCCTGAAATTTTCTCGGGACCAATGACCTTTTCAGACCTAATTCTGCAAGCAGACCAGCAAGTCGCGAGAAATTTTATCGGCCACGGGGGATGGCTATACTTAGTAGTGGATTGTTTACAAACGGACAGTTCAAATCAATTGAAAGGCCAAAGTTAGCCTTTCACGGGAGGATACATATGAAGTTCAGAACAGTTTTGGTAGCGGTGTTAGCCGTGGCAACTTTGGGTGTAATGACTGAAGTCACGACCCCGGCACAAGCCGCAACCAAGGTTTTACAGACCAAGAAAATGAAGAAGGCGGCCTATAAGATCAGCAACGGCTATTTCTATCGGAACACGAAGCTGACCAAGCGGACGCACAAAGCCAGCAAGTACGCCAAAGTTAACTTTTACACGTACAAGTCAGCGAAGATTCGCAAGAGCAATGGTAAGAAGGTGACTTACTACTACGTTAAAAATAAGTCTGGCAAGGTTAAAGGTTGGGTCTGGCGCGGCAATCTGGTTAAACAACCAACTTACACGCGGCAGAAGAAAGATATCGCGGCCATGAAACGTATCGTTCAAGGGATGTCCCCGGATGTACAAAGTGATGCTTTGGGCCTGTTTGCCCATATGAACTACAAAGTAGCCTATCATGATGGGGCTAGTGAGCGAGACCTATCTCACGTGATCTTTCAGATGGAAATGGGAGCAGACTATGATAATTCAACTGATATTCAGGGGATTATTAAAACCTATAAGCTTTTTAAGGGCCGTTACGGGAGTGAAAAAGCGCAGATCCTGAATGATTACAATGATTTAGATGATGTGCTTAAAGGCCGTAGTGATGCGGAATTATCCGATGTGGCTAAAACTTTGATTGATGATATTTCATATGCTGTTCAATACATGGATAATCAGAGCGGCAAGTGACAAGATGTGTCTAATTTTAAATAGGTTCACATACAGCATGGCCATAGTTGTCGTGCTGTATTTTTGTGGGGTTAGAAGGGCGCATATGTAGATTGGTTCAAGAATGATTGAACCGGTTAGTGGGATTAATTAAAATTTGAGGCGTTATCGTGGTGCCACAATACGGCTAACCAATTTCTGAGTCATCAACGTCTTAAGTGCCGTTATTACTGCAGCTAGTTGTGATTGTCGTCCCAATTAGTTATGAATTTACAAATAAAGTATAATTAATAATTAAATAACAGCAAGAATAATTAATACGCAAAATTTACATAAACCTTGCGAAAAATTTACTTGGTCTTGGTAAAGTTAACTTATTCAGAAAGGGGATTACACTTACATGAAAATTCGTGCCGTTTTAGCTTCAATCAGTTGTGCATTGGTCTTACTCGGGGCTACTGCCGCGCCTGCTCAAGCAGCGACAACCAAGAAGGATGCAGACCTGCAACCAGCTATTTCCAAGAAGGTCAACGCGCCTATCAAGTTGGCCGGTGCCGAGAACATGCGAGACATGGGTGGTTACAAGACCAAGACTGGTCAACACGTTAAAAAGGACCGTTTACTGCGGAGTGATTCACTGGAAAAACTGACGAAGGCGGATACGAAGAAGTTAGTGAAGAAGTATCACGTCAAGGAAATCTTTGATCTGCGGACCAAGGCCCAAATTGCTGAAAAGCCAGACGTGAAGATTGCCGGCGTTAAATACTTAGGTTCCTCCATCTTAGGAACCAAGTCCAACTACGATAACGATGATGAAGGTATGTACCGCGACATGGCCAACAAGCCATCTGCCAAGAAGAGCTACCACAAGTTCTTAGTCGCTGCTGCCAACAACAAGAAGGGTTCCCTGTTATTCCACTGCTCACACGGGATGGACCGGACGGGAACGTCTGCCGCAATCCTCTACACGATTTTAGGGGTAAGCAAGAAGGACATCCAACGCGACTACTTATTATCCAACACCCAACTGAACGTAACGTGGGCTAAGCCAGCGTTACTGAACCTGTTCTACAGCCAAGTTAAGGAACACTACGGCTCAATGAACAACTATATCAAGAAGGGCTTGAAGATTACTCCAGCCCAAATCAAGCAAATCAAAGCCAACTACCTGACGAAGGCCTAAGCCTAGCGTCACTAGAATTAAACCGAAATGACTGATCTAACAGCCGTGTCCGCTATTAATTAGGGAGACGGCTGTTTTGGTGTTCACAATACATAATAAAAATGCGAATGCTCTGAACTAATGATGCTTGCCGAAGTAAAATAGAGGAGGCACACAATTTCAATTACTTTAGAATCAATAGGAGAGTTAGTCTCAGCTGTGGAATACGAGATTCGGACATGAGTAGTTGGCAGAACAAGAAACGCGGCCAGTGTTCCAGAACTAAGGGGCCACCCCGTATCATGGGTAAAAACCAATCTTAGCCGCAGGAAGCCAGGGATGGAGGCGGCTGTGTCGATGGTGTTGAGCAGAGTTCCTTCCTGCTCTACAGCATGGGTCGACTTTGGAGACGGGTGGGTTTCACGGCTTCAAAGCGAGGTGGAAGCCCGCTCTTTGGCTGGAACCGGGCCCCACAGCAGACGGAATCCCTGGAAGCCGGAGGCGGTTAGTCTAACACAAGATTTCAGGCAGAAAACCAAGCTCCCTAGTTCTGGGGCAATTGGTTAAAACTGATAACTAATAAAGCCCCCCAACTACTGATTTTGTCACATATCGCGTATGATAGGGTCGACGGTAACAGTTAGTAAGTCAATTCTGGCTAACTAATTCTAATGCATGGTTGAGGAGGTTAGAAAAGGTAAGTTGCCAGTCAGAATTTAGGATTACAGCTGAGGCCCTTAACCGTTATGCTATATATGTAAGCGGTTACAGATTGCTGGAAACATGCAAAAAATTTTTGGGGGAGGTAAGTATCATGAGTAAAGCTCAGTTATGGAAACAACGGTTCTTCTACGGGTCGACCGACCTGGCCGGGAACCTGATTTGGCAAATTGTTGGGTTGTATTTACTGTTCTACTACACCACAGTTATGGGCATCTCACCAGCCTTTGTGGGAACCCTGTTCTTCGTGGTTCGGATCATTGATGCCTTTGACGGTGTGGTCTATGGATTTTTGATTGACCACACGCACTCGAAATACGGGAAGGCGCGGCCATACTTCCTATGGTTTGGGATTCCACTGGGGATTCTGACAATGCTGCTGTTCTTCAACCCATCATTTGGCGGCAACAAGGTCTTCCAGCTCGCTTGGATCTCCATCGTCTACACGTTATTTAGCTTAGTTTATTCTGGGGCGAACACACCGATTACTGCTATTCTGCCTAGCCTGACTAAGGATCCTGACGAACGGACCAACCTGGCAAGTGCCCGGATGGTTATGACGAACATTGGGACCGCTGTGATTGGGGCCATTTCCTTACCGATGGTTGCCAAATTAGGGGGCAAGAACGCTGAAAAAGGTTGGATGATTTGGGGGATCTTTATCGGGATTGCCATCATCGTGCTGTTCTTAGGCGCTTTTGCCAACCTGCGTGAAAAAGATGATATCGTTGATGACTCAGCCGATGCGCCGGAAATCAAGGGTCACCTCTCCGTGGGTGAATCCTTGAAGGGCGCGGTTAAGAACAAGCCATGGGTCATCTTGAGTTTGAGTTTTATCTTGTTACAAACGTTCTGGGTTATCCGGATGCAGACGGCCGTTTACTACCTGACCTACGTTTACCGTCGGGCCGACCTGGTTGGGGCCTTCAATGGGCTGGTCATCGTTGCCGTCATCGGGAACATTTCCATTCCGTTCCTGAGTAAATTTATGAAACACCGGAACGTCATGATTCTGGCCATGGCCACCTTCGCTGTGGGTGAAATCATCATGAGCTTCAAGAGCATTCCACTCCTATTTGCCGGGAACGTGATTGCGTTAGTGGCCATGGGGGCGGCATTCTCCATTGCCTTCGTGATGATTGCGGACACCGTGGAATACGCGCGTTCCGAAATGCACATTGACGAACCCGGCATCCTGTCCTCCGTTCCCATGGTTGGGGCTAAGCTGGGCATGGGCTTCGGTGGTTTAGTTTCTGGTTGGCTCTTAACCTGGGGTGGTTTCCAAGCCACGGCCAAGATTCAGGGCGCCAAGGCGTTGACCGCCATCAGCACTAGCTTCGTCTGGTTACCGATTATTTTAGCCCTACTGATTCTGGTCATCCTGTTCTTCGGTTACAAGCTGGACGAAGATGAAATTGCGTCCGCTAAGGCCATGAAGGATGACGCTGGCAAATTAAATGAAGACGCTTAACTTAACGTTCGGGCCGCCGGCAAACCCGGTAGCCGTGACGTTGTACCAACCGGCCGCCATCGCTGACTTTGACCAGCCACCGCGGCGGCCGTTGGCCATTCTCTTGCCAGGTGGCGGCTACCGGTTCTATAGCGACCGGGAAAATGAAATCGTCGCGCTCCAGTACTTGGCCCAGGGATATGCGGTGGCGGTCGTGGCCTATCGGTTACTAGACCAGCCGCCGGTCTACCCGACCGTGCTGGAGCAACTGGCCCACGTCGTTGCTGGGTTTCACCAGCAGGCCATCAGTTACGCAGTAGATGACGACCATATCTTACTGGTCGGTTTCTCCGCGGGTGGTCACGTGGCGGCGCTCTACGCCGATTTGTGGCCGCAGTTAGCGACGCGTTGCCAATTGCCGCGTCAGGATTGTTCCGTGTGGGCGGTGACCCTGGCTTACCCGGTGATTGGCCTGCGACTAGGCTGGCCAGTCGATGCGGCGACCCGGCAAGCCATTGCGGGAAAATGGGCGCTGACGGAGGCCGACCATCTGGTAACGGCGCAGAACCCACCGACGTTCATTTGGACGACGGCGACGGATGAACTCGTGCCACCAATCAATGCACAGTGTTACGTGAAGGCGTTGCGGCGCGAAGGGGTGCCCGTACGGTTTCACCTGTATCCACGCGGACCGCACGCGTTGAGCTTGGCCCGACCGGCCACGGCCTTTGCGGCTGGGGCGCACCGGGATGCCACGTTTGGCCAACGCTACGTGCAAGCAGAAGTGGCGGGCTGGTTTACCGAACAGTTACGCTGGCTGCAGCGCCTGTGGTGATGGTCATTTTGAAAAAATGTCAAAAGTCGCTGATAACCCGTTTACACCGTGCCATTTTGGTGTTAAAACATAGCCGAACGTGAAAGGCGTTGCCACCATTTTTCTGGAAGCGCCGGCGATGGATGGGGATCCATCTGCTAGTTGGGCTGATGTTGCGGTTTTCAGCATGAAAGATTCGTCGAAACGACTATTTCACGAGAGGGGTAATCAAAATGTTGAATGATACGACAACCAAGCAGTCTTTGGGGTACAACGATGAGTTGCGACGGCTGCAGAAGATGCGGGTCAGCAGTGTTGAGGATGGCGTGACCAGTTGGATCAAGGAGCGCGACCCGATTCACACCTTTGAGCCACTAGTTTGGGAGACCGTGGCCGAAATTGAAGAGAATCCGCAATTGCCAACGGACTTGTTTAGTCTGCGGCAAGGGACGGAAACCTCCGGCCAACGGGATTTAACCAACGTGGAAATGAAGGTCGAGATGCAACAGATCGTCTCCATGAATCGGCGGGTCCGGGTCATTCGGATTGCCCGGATGGATCATCTGACCGCGGATAAAGCGCTGATCTATTTCCACGTCGGCGCCTACTATGGGGGCACGCCGGAAGATGTTTTGCTGGCGCTGAAGTTCGTGGCGGAACAGGCGAACTGCGTGGTCTACAACGTGGATTACGCGCTGGCACCGGAACAGGCTTATCCGGCGGGCATCTTGGACGGGTTAGCCGTGGTGGCGGCCATGACCAAGAGTTACCAGCAGATTTCACTGGGCGGCGACTCGGCCGGGGGCTCGATTGCCTTAGCCGTCAGCCAGCTCTGCAAGTCGATGGGCATCTGCACGATTGCCAGTCACATGCTGTTCTACCCAACGCTGATTCAGGGCTCCGACTTAAATGGCCCGTTGTGGGATGACCGCAGCATTCCGGTCGTCGATGAGCAACGGGACGCCTTACACCGGAGCTATCAGTTATTTGAACAGTTAGATACAATTATGAGCGGGTACTACGTGGCGGATCAGCCAGTTGACCTGACGGCACCACTCCTGTCGCCATTACTAGCCGACCCAGAGATTTTCCACCGGGTCACCGTGTTGGTCGGGGAATACGATCCGTTCCGTCTGCAAGACGAGGCCTTCATCAAAAAGGTGGGTCACGCCAACGACGACGCCAATTACTTCCGTTACGGCGGCATCAGCCACGCCTTCTTAAACTTCACGGGCAATGTCCCAGCGGTAGAAGACGCACTGGCAACGGCGGCACGCTTGATTTAAAGAAAATAAGACTGGAAATGTCACTAACTTCAATGAGTTAGTGACTAATGGACTTGCCAGTGTGAGTGACCAGAGGCGGGTCAAAATGCCCGGCTGTGTCGATGGTCTTAGCTGAGTGAATTTCTCAGCTTAGAGCATGGGACGACCTTAAAGACCGGTGGGTTATCCGGGCTTTAAGGCGAGGCGGAAGACCGCACCTCAGGCTGGAGCCGTTCCCCACAGCAGGGCGTTTTGAACCCGCCGCCGGGAACGCAGGAACACTCGCAAGGCAGTTATTAGTAAGTATGGGGGAGATTATGTTGACTTTACGCGACTATCACTTAACTTTGCACGACGTGGCCGACCACCAGCCGGAGTACTTGGAAACCATTTTTTCGCTGGCCAACGGGCATTTCGGCGTGCGGGCCAATGATCCAATTACGGGCAATCCCATCACGGGAACGCTGATCAATGGCTTTTATGAAACCGCCCCCATCACCTATGGGGAGGCGGGTATCGGTTACGCCACACAACACCAAACAATTTTAAATTTACCGGACTTCCGGCACATTCACGTGGCAACGGCCACCGGCCATGACTTCACCAACAGTGAGCGAACGGCGGTCGATTTGGATTTGACGACCGGGGCGCTGGTAGAGCATTACACCCTGCAAACGTTGCAGGGCGAGACAATTACGATGATTATGAAATCAACGATTGGGCAGACACAGACGGAATTCTGGGCGGCCAGCTATAGTTTTATGGCGGCCAACTATGCGGGCGGCTTGGTCATCAGCAAGTCCATTGCGGTGCCGGCTGAGGCCGAGGCCATTGCGTCCGCCGATCCCCGGAAGACGCGGATGGCGGGTCTCCCGATTTGTGAGACGGAGTTCATGGGACGTAACCTGCAGCGGTACCACGTGAAGACGCGGCAGACCAAGCAGGCGGTCACGATTTATCTGGGGATGTTGACGCCCGGGGATGGCCTGTTGCGGCAAACGGTCGATTTGAGCGACCGCGTGGCCCACGACTTGACCTATGAGGTGTACGTTGGGGCTATCGGCAAACAGAATACGATTGATCCCGCGGCGCCGTTCATGGCGAACTCGCTGTCGGTGTTGCTAGCGGATAGCCGGGATTTCTGGCAAGACGTTTGGAACCGCAGTGAAGTGACGGTCAGCGGCAACGACGAACTGGATTTGGCGATTCATTATAACCTGTTCCAGTTGAATCAAGCAGCTGGACGGGATGGTCGGACGAACATTGCGGCCAAGGGACTGAGCGGGTCCGGCTACGAGGGCCACTACTTCTGGGATACCGAGATGTACATGCTGCCCTACTTCATTTACACCAACCAACAGATGGCGCGGCAACTCCTGTTGTACCGTTACCAAACGCTCCCCAAGGCGCGGCAACGGGCGCGGGCCTTGGGCGTGGCTCAGGGGGCGCTCTTTGCCTGGCGGACCATCAACGGGGAGGAGGCCTCGGCTTACTTCCCAGCCGGCACGGCGCAGTACCACATTGATGCGGACGTGGCCTACGCGGTCGGCAAGTATTACGAAATTACCCGGGATATCGACTTCATCGAGCAGTGCGGCTTTGAAATGGTGCTGGAAACGGCCCACTTCTGGGAGGAGTTCGGGTCCTGGCATCAGGAGGGGACCGACAGCCGCTTTGAATTTCACACGGTGACGGGGCCGGATGAGTATACCGCGTTGGTTAACAATAACTATTACACCAACCGGTTAGCTAAGCATAACTTTGAGCTCGTGGCCTATTTAGCCAAGGAAATTTTAAAGGATGATCCGCAGGGGTTAGACAAGTTTGGCATCGGTCGAGCGGACTTAGACGTCTTTGAAAACTTGGCCGAACACGTTTATCTACCATACAGTGAAGACCTGCACATTAACGAGCAAGACGACAGCTTCTTGAGCAAACCACGCTGGCCGGTCGACCGGTCGACACCGGAAAACTTCCCATTGTTGTTGCATTACCACCCGTTGACGATTTACCGTTACCAGGTGGCGAAGCAGGCCGATACCTTGCTGGCGGATTACCTGTTCCCAGAGGACTTGACGGATGACCAATTGAAGCGCGAATATCACTACTATGAAGGGGTCACGACGCACGATTCCTCGCTGTCACGCTCAATCTTTAGCATTTTGGCGGCGCGGATGGGTGATCCAGAAAAGGCCTACCATTACTTTATGGATACGGCGCAAATGGATTTGGTCAACTTGCAAAAGAACACGGCGGATGGCCTGCATCTAGCAAATCTAGGTGGCAGCTGGCTGGCACTAGTTGCCGGTTTCTCGGGCTTCTACGTCCAAGACGAGGTCGTCCACTTTACCAATCATTTACCAAAGGAAATCCACCGGCTGACGTACCGGATGAAGATTGCGGCTAGTGTCTTAGAGATTGATCTGACGGCAACTTCAACCAATGTCACGGTCATCAGCGGCCCAATCCCAACCTATGGGGTTAGCGTGAATGGGCATTTGATTTCTTTGGAGAAGGTTAGTTAGAGTGCGGAGCGAGCCGTTTAGGTCCTGAGCATTAGGGAGTAAAAGAGCTTCTGTCCGGCAGCGCCGGTCAGGAGTTCTTTTACTTTCTAAGCGCAGGGACCTGGCTCGCGGAGCACGTTTCGGAGGCTGCCAGGACCGGGATTGTTCCGTGGAGGACCAGACAAGCGACCTAAAACAAGATGAAATGAATGGACAGTCCAGACTCAAACCGTTTTCCAAGTCAGGCAAAGTCAAACAGCAAATAAAAAAAGTGGTTCGCAACAAAATTAATTGTTGCGGACCACGTTTACGTGCTAGTTATTTAACGTGATAGTAATAGCGAACCTTAAGTTCTTTAGGGTGTTTAGGGTTAAAGGTGGAGTAGTAGTTACGCAGAGCCGTTTTACCATTGTGTTTAACCTTTTTAAGTATATAGTTGTCGTCACTTTGACTTAAACCAATGAGCCAATAGCCTTTGCGTTCTGAATATTTTAAAACATGCAGACCGATAATACCACTGACCTTTTTATTACCGTAAGCCGTGTAGGAACCAGCTTTATCAACGTGACCATTTTTCTCATATTTAGTCACGGTCAATGTGTACTTAGTCATTTTCAACCGCTGTTTAAAGTGTTTAGATTTAGCCACCCAGGTACCGCGAACGGATTTGGGTGTGGTGACGTGTTTGGCTGCCGAGGCGGTCGTCGTTGGCAGGGTTGCGCCAAGGGTAAGGGCAGCTAATAGCAGAATGAGTAGCGTACGAATTTTTTTCATGAGTGGAATCCTCTATTTCTTGTGGGTGTAGTAAACAGTATGAGCAGAAGTGTTTACGTCATCATCAACGACATCAATCTGCCGGGCAATGGCCACGTGGTGCTTGTGAGTGGTTCGTTTCAGATGCAGACTGGCCCCACCGGAGTTTTGGCCGAGATACCAGAAGCCATGCTTGCTGCTAGGAGCGGAAATTGTTAAGTGACTAGTTGATTTTGAAAGCCACTTATTACCATTGACCGCTACGACCGTTTTGTATTTACCATGACGGTAAGTGGACAGCCGAAAGCTGTGGCGATTGATCTTCAGTCGCTGATGATTCTTCTTATTCCAGAGATACCAGGTTCCCCGCAGTGCGCTGGGAATTGTCGGCGCTTGACGGGCCGCACTGGCCGTCGTGGGTGCCAGAACGGTTAGCGTCAGTGTGGCTAGTAGTAGCAGTAAAGCTAGCTTGAATTTTTTCATATGTACATCCTCCTCGCAATAATCAAAGTATACCACTGGCAACGAGGGGAAGTGATTACCGTTAGAATATTCAAATTGTGTATAACGTCTAACGAACCAATTAGTCGTTTGATATAAAATAATTAATAAAAAATATTCGTTGTCTTAATCACTAGTTTATGCTAAATTGGGACATGTAAGCGCTTGCTAAAACAACCATTTAGCTATAGCTAAGCCGGCTGTTTCGGGGATAGCGTTTAACAATCTATACATATACGGAGGAGATTTATGATGAAGTTCGGTAAGCAAGTTCTCGGCGTCTTAGCAGTTACGGTAGGGGCCGTTGCCATGGTTGGTGGCACCACGACCGCCCAAGCTAAGAAGAAGACGACCACGAAGCCCGTTACCATCTACTTGACCCGTCACGGGGAAACGACTGGGAACGTGATGGGCCGGGTTCAAGGTTGGAGCGACTTTCCACTGACCAAGAACGGGACCAAGGTGGCTAACGACCTCGGCCGTGGCTTGAAGGGCAAGACTTTCAAGGCTGCCTACGCTGGGAACCTGACGCGGCAACAAGTTACCGCTAAGCACGTTCTGAGTTACTCCGGCAACAAGAAGGTCAAAGTCAACGTTTCTAAGTACCTGCGTGAAGGCGGCTACGGTAGCTTTGAAGGCGACAGCATTGCGACTGACAACGCCTTGATTGCCGGTGTTTACGGCTTCAAGAACGGTGACGAAATGATGGCTAAGCAAGGTAAGAACTACTGGACGAAACTCCAAGACGCTTACTTCAAACTGGACAAAAAGAACAGTCAGAAGACTAAATTGGTTAAGTCTGACCGTGCTGAAAGTTCTAAGCAAGTTGAAAAGCGGATGGCCAAGGAAATGTTGACGATCGCCAAGAACACCAAGAAACGTGGCGGTGGGAACGTGTTGGTCGTTAGTTCTGGGATGTCCATCAACGAATACCTTTCAACCATGACCAAGAAGTACAAGGGAACGCCATTGAAGAACGTTTCCGTTACCAAATTAGTTTACAAGAACGGTAAGCTCAGTGTATCTGGGAATATCGGTTCCATGTACTACGCTAACAAGGGCGCTAAGCTCGCTAAATAGTTTTTTGAAGGCAGGTGCGGAGAAATCCGACCTGTTTTTTGTTTGGCAAGTGGTGGGAATAATGGGGAGTTGCGGTGGGGTGCTGGCCGCTAAAACGGGTATAATCAAGGTATTCTAACCACGGAGGTGAGCCAGCATGCCAGTCTTTTACCACTTAGTTACGCGCCAAGCCGTCCATGAGCGCCAAGTCTTTGATTTTTCACAGGGCCAGACCAATTGGCAAGCCAAATTTTTCCTGGAACACGGCGAACAGCTGCCCTTGGACCGCCTGTTGAAGACGCCACGGCTGACGTTAACACCGACCCAGACCACCCAGTTGCGGCGGGACCGTGATCGACAGGCTCACGCACTACGGGAAAGCCTGTTGGAACTGGTCCGCTTGCGAGATCACCCGACGTATCCGTCACGACTCCGTTGCTTATTTGTCGCCAGTAGCTACCAGCAGGCGTTGACCTGGCGCGACCTCTTTGAAAAGGAGGGGCGTCAGGTGCTGCAGCTGGTGCAGGTCACGACCGACGGACCAACCTTCGCGGGGGATGCGACGCTGTTGCCAGCCACGGACGGTGCGGCCATTAGTACAAAACTAACGGCTGCGGCCAGGTACTGGAACACCCCAGCGACGGGGGAACGGTTGGGTGAGGTCTTGCTGGGTGGTCGCATCGTGGTGACCCGGATCGTTCGAACATTTTGAGTGTTATTAGGAAGTCAGTAGAAGTTAAGGCTGACTTTTGTTTTATTTTATAACCAATTTATTGCGGATTTATTATAAACATTATTGAGGGCAATGCTTTGCAAACGCCTTTTCAGTTCTTTAGAATGGGAGGAGTTAAGAGCTAACTGCTTCGCCAAAAACTAGCAGACAGGGGAATTGGAGATATGAAAAGAAGCTGGCAACAAGTGAGACGATTCATTTTAGTGGGCCTCGTCGCCCTCTTTGTCGGAAATGTTGTGATGGCAACAATCGTACAGGCATCAACCTGGCACAAGGGGACGCCAAAAGTCCTTCGAGGATTGTACCAGTCAACGGCACCCAGACAAAATTCAGCCTCCGGATTTCCACCAGTCATTGAGCTGGATGGCAAGACATTTTCACTGGGCGTGTCGAATAATCCTGTGCAGTTGGTAAAAAGAGTCAAGTACTATAAAGCCCATGGGGTTTACTATTTCAAAGGCCATATGGAACATCAAGGATGGGTCAAGGCCCGAAATGTCCGGTTTGCCTTGAAGAAAACGGGGAAGCAGATTCACTTTGTCTCGGGGAAACACTTCTTCTACCAGTATTCCGGTGAGAAGTTCAAGCAGACCACGCATGTGACGGGTTACCGCAATTAATCGGGAGAAGAGCGGTATACTGGAAGCAATTAAACTTCTGGAGGAAAATACCCATGACACTGACCATCACCCCTGCACAACCGCAGGACTTATCGCAAATCATGCCCATTGAAAACGCCGGCTTCTCACCGGCCGAGGCGGCCACCGAAGCCAGCATGGCCGAACGAATTCGGCTGATTGCTGACACCTTCTTGGTTGCCAGAGAGGGCCCAGACGTCCTTGGCTACGTGGTTGGTCCGGCCTTTGATCAGCGCTATTTGACCGACGAACTCTTTGAGAAATCAACGCCCAACAATACCACTGATGCTTACCAGACCGTGCTAAGCTTGGCCGTCAGTCCAGCCCATCAAAAAGAGGGCCTCGGTAGCCAATTACTGACTGCCTTAGCCCAAGTGGCTCGCCAACAGCATCGACAGGCGATTACGCTGACCTGTCTGGAACGGTTGGTGCCCTTCTATGAACGCAATGGTTACGTGAACGAAGGCGTCTCGGCCTCAGCCCATGCCGGGGAAACCTGGTACAACCTCGTGTTGCCCTTAACTGATTAATTTCAAGCCCATGGTAGCGGCTAGAATGACCGTTACCCAGAGAAGTTTGCGCCAGTCCTTGGATTCGTGGAAGAATAGCATCCCGGTAATTACGCCGCCGGCTGCTCCGATACCAGTCCACACGGCATAGGCGGTGCCCATCGGCAGGGTCTTTAAGGCCAATTCGAGGCCACCAAAACTGAGGGTGAACGCTAGAATCATGAGCGCCCAAAGTCCCCATCTTTTGGCGTGTAAGGCCCAGTTCATGAAGGTCACGCCCAGCATTTCGCTGAGACCCGCAAAGATTAAATAGAGCCAAGCCATAATTATTTCGCTCCTTTCGTGGTGACTTGTAGGCCACCGATACCAATTAACAAGAGAATGATTAGGCCAACTTTGGCTGGACTGACGGCTTCACCAAACGCTAAGATGCCGATGCTGGTCGTTCCCAGCGTGCCCAGACCGACAAAGACCGCGTAGGCGGTACCAGCGGGGATGTGCCGACTCGCTCGAATCAAGAAATAAAAGCTCAGATAGACGGCAATGCCGGTTACTAGCCATTCCCAGGGGGTCGTGGCGTGTTTAAACCCGACGACCCAACTGACTTCAAAAATTGCGCCTAAAACGACGGTTAACCAATGTTTCCACATAAATATGTCCTCCTTCTACAGAAAAAGCCTGCGAAACCTTGTCAGTTTTGGCAAGATCTCCCAGGCTTTTTCCCTTCCGTGTCTGTGGTAGTTACCACAGGTTCTCTCTCGGACCAGACCCAACGGATTGGCGGAACCCTAGAGAACAAAAGTATTCAGTTTTGCTTGGCGCGGTTAAACGGGTTGTCTTGCGCCTCCGGGTCGGCAAAAATTGCGTCGCAACGCGGTGACGTTCGTTCCCGGCGGCGGACTCAAGGTGCCCTGCTATGGGGCCGGTTCCAGCCTGTGAGGCGGGCTGGGACCTCGACTTTGAGCCAAAGAGCGGTCTCAAAGGTCGTCCCGTGATCTAAGCAGAGAAAGTCACTCAGCTAAGATCACCGACACAGCTGGGCACCTTGGCCCGCCTCTGGTCACTGAGACTGACCGGGTTAACGCATTTCGCCAACCCGGCGGTCGACACTGGTTTAACCTGCAAGCAACGCTTTATCTTTTGGTTTTTATCACCAGCAGATTGTTGCGAGCACCAAGCTGATTCGATAGCGCCAGTTTAGCACGGATGGCTGACGGGGGTCAACTACTTAGAGACTGTGACGGGTTAAAAGAAAAATCGAATGTTTCTTACGAAATATAAAACTATTTCTAACGAAACTATTGCAATAAAGCGTTTCCATTTGTATACTATAGTTGTTGTGAAAATAATCACACATAGGTGGTCACGATTCCGCTTTTTATTTGGGGACAGTGACTTGGCACTAGAATGGATACAGTTAGGAGCGATTTTTGATGACACAAATGTTTGGGAGTCCCGCTTCATATGTACAAGGCAAGGATGTTTTGTTCGACAGTGTTCAGTACTTAGAAAAATTAGGCCGCAAGCCAATTTTGATGGCCGATACCGCAGTTTATAAAATTGTGGGTGACCAGTTCAAAGACTACTTAAGTGATAATAAATTTGACGTTCACAAGGTTATTTTCCATGGTGAAGCTTCACCGGAAGAAATCGACCGGATTACCGGAATCGCATCTGAATTCGGCGCCGATGTCATCATTGGTTTAGGTGGCGGGAAGACCTTGGATTCAGCCAAGGCCATCGCTGACAACCTCAAAGTGCCAGTGGCTATCTTACCTTCACTGGCCTCAACCGATGCACCTTGCTCACGGTTGTCCGTTATTTACAACGAAGATGGTTCCTTCAAGGCTTACCGGTTCTATGACAAGAACCCCGACCTGGTCTTGATTGATACGCGTTTGGTTGCCGGCGCACCAGCTCGTCTGTTAGCTTCTGGGATCGCCGATGCGTTAGCGACTAACGTTGAAGCCCAAGCGGTTGCCAAGGGTGACAACGACACCATGTTGGGTGCTAAGCAGACCTTGGTCGGCAACGCAATTGCCCAAAAATGTGAAGACACGCTGTTCAAGTACGGCCGGTTGGCGTTAGCCGCTGTGAAGCAACACGCCGTAACCAGCGCTCTGAACAAAATTGTGGAAGCCAACACCTTGATGAGTGGGGTCGGTTTTGAAAGTGGTGGGTTGTCCGCTGCACACGCCATTCATGACGGGTTGACCGCGTTAGACGGCCCAATCCACGACCTGACCCACGGGGAAAAGGTTGCGTACGGCACCTTGACCCAGCTCTTCTTGGAAGGTCGGAGCGAAGAAGAATTCGACCGTTACCTGGACTTTGATCTATCCTTGGGTCTCCCAACGACCTTAGCAGACCTGAAGATTCCAGACGCCACCGACGAAGATCTACTTAAGGTCGGTGAACAAGCAACGGCCCCAGCAGACACCATGAGCCGCATGCCGTTTGAAGTAACGCCAGACGACGTCGCCCAAGCGATGCGCGGGGTGGATGCTTATAGTCGTGCTTACCAGGAAAGAAAGAGTGCGGAGTAAGAGTGCTACGAAGGGCGGTTAACTGGTGAGCATTAACGGCGCTAAGTGAATAACCCTGGTCTTGGGTTGCTTGCTTAGGGGTGTTAAGCGGAACCAGTTGCCCGATAGTGGCACGTTTCAAAAGCCGTTTAGGTTCTGAGCATTAGGGAGGAAAGGGCTTCTGTTTGGCCAAGCCAAGCAGGAGTCTTTTCCTGTCTAAGCGCAGGGACCTGGCTTACGGAGCACGTTTCGGCGGTCGCCAGGACCAGGATATGTCCGCGAAGAACTAGTCCAACGGGTTTAATCAAAGTCGATTCAAAGAGAATCCCCGGTTCTGGGTTGTTAAGCGGAACCAGCTACGTGGCAGTCTCTATAGAAGAAAAGCAAATCAGTCTAACCGAAGCGTCTCCCAGTCCCTGACCTCAAAAGTCAGGGACTTTTAGGCATGAAATAAAATGTAAGCGCCTCCAGAAAACGAACGATTCACCGATATTTTGTGCATAAGTGACAAATTTCACGAAAAATGAAATCGATTGTATTTCCGTCAGACCGTGATTTATTCGAATTTTCTGAAAATTTTAGTTGTGAAAAAGCCTTAAAATTGGTCGATGTGGTTGCTATACTGAAAACGATTTAAAAATGACTGTATCAGTCATCATAACTTAGTTAATACGGTGCCGCGGGTCACGGCCCCCGGCGATAATATGGAGGTAGCAAATATGCAACTCGGAAGTATTGAAGCAGGGGGAACCAAGTTTGTTTGTGCAATCGGTAACGAGGATTACCAAACGAAAGACAAGGTGCGGATCCCAACCACCACCCCGGAAGAAACCTTAAGCAAAACCATCGCTTACTTTAAGCAGTTTCCGGATTTGAAGGCCATTGCCGTTTCATCATTTGGCCCAATCGAACTGCGTCACAATTCACCTAAGTATGGTTATATCACCAACACGCCAAAGCCTGGCTGGGCCAACACCGATTTCATCGGCCGACTCAAGCAGGACTTGGATGTGCCCATGTACTGGACGACTGACGTCAACGGCTCCGCTTACGGCGAATACGTGATGTCCACGCTCTTCAATGAGAACGTGAACTCGTTGGTTTACTTCACGATTGGGACTGGTGTGGGCGCCGGTGCCATCATCAATGGCAACTTTGTCGGTAGCTTAGGCCACCCAGAAATGGGTCACGTTCGGCTGAAGCGCCACCCCGACGATTTGAATTTCGCCGGCATCTGCCCATTCCATGGCGATTGCTTGGAAGGCTTGGTCAGCGGGCCAACGTTCGACGCGCGGCTGGGGAAACCCGGTAAGGACGTGCCGTTGACTGACCACGTTTGGGACATCATGGCTTACTACGTTGCGCAAGCAGCCTTGCAGGTCACGTTGATGATGCGGCCTGACAAAATCGTCTTTGGTGGCGGGGTTGTCAGTGAAGCCTTCCTGGATAAGGTTCGCAACGAATTTGCTAAGTTATTGAATGACTACGTTGAAGTCGGCAAGCTCACGGATTACATCGTGATGCCCGTCGTCAAAAACAATGGTTCAGCCACGCTCGGCGATTTTGCGTTAGCACTCAACGAGTACAACAAGTAACACATAAGAGAGGGAGAAATTATTTATGAAAGCCTTAGTTTTAACTGGAACCAAAAAGATGGAGATCCAAGATTTACCCAAGCCAGAAGTTAAGCCCAACGAAGTCTTAGTTAACACTGCCTACGCAGGTATCTGTGGGACCGACCGCGCCCTGTACGCTGGTCTTCCAGGTTCAGCCGACGCCGTTCCCCCAATCGTGTTAGGTCACGAAAACTCCGGGATTGTTGCCGCTATCGGTAGTGACGTCACCAACGTTAAGGTTGGCGACCGTGTCACTGTTGACCCTAACATCTACTGTGGCCAATGTGAGTACTGCCGGACTGACCGTCCAGAACTGTGTGACAACCTGTCCGCCGTTGGGGTTACCCGCTATGGTGGTTTGGAAGAATCCTTCACGGCACCTTCATCCGTCGTTTACCCAATTCCTGACAACGTGTCCTTAAAGGCCGCTGCTACGACTGAACCCATTTCATGTGCCGTTCACGGGATGACTTTATTAGACGTTAAGCCATACCAAAAGGCATTGGTTATCGGCGATGGTTTCATGGGGCAATTATTCGTGCAATTATTACAAGCTTACGGCGTTCACCAAGTCGACTTTGCTGGGATCGTTGACGAAAAATTAGCTTTCAACAAGGAAAAATTTGGTGTGACCAACACCTTCAACACGACGCGTGACAGCATTCCCGCTGACTACGACGTGGTTATCGAAGCCGTTGGGTTACCACAAACGCAGGAACAAGCTGTTGAAGCAACTAAAAAGGGTGCGCAAGTCCTGATGTTTGGTGTGGGTAAGCCTAACCAGACCTTCTCGATGAACACTTACGAAGTTTACCAAAAGCAACTGAAGATCCAAGGGGCCTTCATCAACCCATACGCCTTCGAAGACGGGATCGCACTGTTATCCAGCGGCCAATTGGACGTTGAATCATTGATCAGCCACGAAGTTAGCTTGGAACAAGTTGAAGACGTCTTGAACGGTAAGGTTGCTGGTGTCAGCAAGGCTGTCGTTAAAGTTAGTGACTAGTAAAGGTAAGGGATTATTGTGAAAGTAGAAGAAGCAAGCGATTTGAATACGGGTGCCGACGTGACGGTAAGTAGCCAGCGGACGATTTCCATGTCCAAGGCCATCGCCTTCTTTGCACTGTCGCTGGTCATCAACTCGGCTGGTAACGTGTTAACGTTGGTCACGAGCGCCAAGATTCACCCGTCCTTCTTGGGGGCGGCCTATTGGTCCGCAGCCGAAGCCAACTTGGGAACGGCTTTTCACTGGAATCTGTTCTGGGCATTCCTCATCATGGGCTTCTTAACGGCCGTGTTGAATGCCATCCTGATTCATCATTGGGATTGGAAACGGATTGCCGGGAACATGATCTTCATGGTGCCATTCTCAGCGTTGATTCAAGTGTTTGAGGACTTCTTTGACGGCAAATATCCAGCGCTGTTCGCGGGGCTTCCTGATGCCCGGAGCACGGGGATGATTGTGTTGTACATCGCCCTGAACTTCTTAGGGGTGGCGTTCATTGCCGTTGCGATTTCCATTTACCAACGGGTCAACTTAGTGTTACATCCCGCCGATGACTTGATGCAGATTTTGCGGTTCCGCTATTTCAAAGGGAATGCCGCAAAGGCGATGTGGGCTTCCTACATTCCACCGACCATTATGGCCATCGTGGCATTGATCATTACGCGGCAGTTTACCAACTTTGGTCTGGGAACCATCTTTGCCTTCTTGGCACAGGGTGGGATTACCGGGATCGCTGATAAAGTGGTCTTCCCTAAGCTGAAACACCAGGCCGTTGACGTCGGACAAAAGATTGAATAGGAGCTAATTAAAAATGGCAGTTCAAGATTTTATTACTGGAATTCAACACGTGGGGATTCCCACGGCAGATTTAGACAAGACGATGGCTTTCTACGAATCATTAGGTTTCGAACGGGCCGGGTTATTTCCAAATGGGGAAAACCGGTGTGCCTTCATGCGGTTCGGCAACCTGACGATTGAAACGTGGGAAGGCGACCCAACCAACCCAGAAGCTGGCGCCATCAACCATATTTCCCTAAACACCACCGACGTCGACAAGGCTTTTGCCGCCGCCAAGGAACAGGGCTTAGACATGGTCAACGACGAAGTTCAATCCATCCCATCCTTCTGGGACAAGGGGATTCGGTTCTTTAACATTTTGGGGCCTAACCACGAGACAATTGAATTTTGTGAGATTTTGAAGTAGAGTGCGGAGAGAGGCGTTTAACTGGCGAGCATTAACGGCATTAAGTGAAGGCCCCCGGGTCTTGGGGACATTTGCTTAATGGTGTTAAGCGGAACCAGTTGCCTCTCGTAGCACGTTTCAGAGGCCGCCAGTTTCTGAAACAGGCAAGTGCAGAGCCGGTCAAAAGCATTGACGAAACATAGCCAGAGGGGCGTCACCCCAGGTTCAAAAGCATGAGGCACGCCCCAGACTAATCGCCAAGCACCGACTACCCCACCAAGTCTCTTTCAAAACAAGCAACTCTAAGAAATAAATTAATACAGAATTAGTCAAACTAACCAATTAAATCAATCCACAATCCGCAACTACCACAGGTGGTGACATACGCAGGATTGTTGGCGTTGGTAATTGAATCGGTTTAGCCGTCACAGCAGGGGAGAAACAACTAGGAGACCGCCTTTGGCTCCTAGCATGCCACCTGTCCCGGTGAGACGGATTCGCCTGCCAGGTCCCAGATGGAACGGACCAGAGCAAGTCCCTAGCACCAGATATCTCCTGGCAGAGTGCATCAAACAGTTAGCAATGCTCGCTGAAACTATTCGTGAACCAACTCAGAGCACCTCATCAAACTTGCGAAAATTCCCGGCCCGGCGCGTCAGCAAAGGGCCGCTAAGGTTCACGAATAATCAGCAAAAGCGGATGACCCCAGTCAGGGTGATCCGCTTTTTTCGTGGAAACTATTTTGGAAAATCTGAAATCCGGTATACTAGAGAAAAATCAACTAGGAGCTGACCAGTATGAATGACCCTAAAATTCCAGCAATCCTCGAATCACAACACTTCATGGCCGTGACTCGCGCGGAGGATAATTTACTCGCCCAGGTGAAGCTACAACAGGAAACGATTACCGACCAAAGTCTCGAACGGGTAATATTTGATCAGGCCACGTTGACCGGGATGACGCTAATGGCGGATACCATCAGTCGCCTAGAGCTGACTGACGTGGTCCTGAAAAATTGTGCGCTGGTAAACTGTGACTTGGCGGGTGCTAGCTTTTTTCGGACCACGTTTCAGAACTGTAAGCTGGTGGGCACGACCCTTGACCGGAGCATCCTAAAAGAGGTCACCTTTACCGACTGTGACCTCTCTCTGACGAACTTTAATGATACAAAATTAACGGATGTCGTCTGCCAACACAGCAAAATGACCGAGCTGAATTGTCTGGATAGCACCCTGAAAAAGGTCCAGATTCTAGACTGTGACCTGAACGAAACGGACTTCTCGGACACCAGCCTGAACAAGGTGGACCTGAGCACCTGTCAGTTCGACACGCTACGGGCAACCGAATTTGACCTGCATGGCTGTCGGCTCAACGAGACCCAGGCCGCTTACTTTGCCAGCCAGTTTCTGGGGATTCGCCTAGCGTGAAATAGTGGTGGCGGACAGCCGAATCTCTTTGGGTAAGAGGTCGGGGTCCTCAATCTTGGCGAGGAGCCGGTCGATAGCGGTCTGTCCCAGTTCGGCGATGGGTTGCTTGGCCGTGACGATGGGCTGTGGCAGAAAGTCAAACCAGTCCTGGTCATCGAAGCCCCCCAATTGGAGATGGGGCAGATTCAGGTCTGGGAGCTTGCGAAGTACCTCTTCCATGATGGTGTTGTCGCCAACGAATAAGCCGTCACATTTTTGATTAATTAATAATTGGCGGGTCATCTGTTGCACATTACTATTATCTTCGCGAGCGGTGGCCTCAATGGCGGCATCGGGTTCTTGACCGGCCGCGGTGAGGGCCCTTTGATAACCGGTCAACCGTTCACTAGCCGTGAAGGAGACCGCGCTATTAATAATGCCCACGCGTTGGGCGCCTTGTTGAATCAGCCGGGTCACGATGGCTTGGGTGCCCTGAACGTTGTCGACCAACACCCGGTCGTACGGGGTATCTTGGACGTTAGGTGGCATCCGGTCGACAAATACGGCGGGGGTACTGCCGAGAATGGCGGCGTAGTCGGTGGGACCACCGGCACTGGTAATGATAATTCCGTCGACCTGTTTCTCCAGGAGGAGATTCAGGGCACTGGCCTCCTTGGCGAGGCTTTCATCGGTGTTGACCAGCACCACGTCATAGCCGGACCGGGAAGCCGCGTCTTCGATTGCGCGGCTTAGGTGGGTGAAGAAGGGGTTTAAGATGTCGGGGATGATAACGCCTAACGTGTGCGTTTGCTGGACCCGAATGCTGCGGGCCAGACCGTTAGGATGATAGCCTAGATTGCTGGCGATGTTCTGAACCTTTTGGCGCGTATCGCGCTTGACTCGGGGATTGTGGCTCAGTGCCCGAGAAACGGTGGCTTCGGAAACACCGGCCGCTTTGGCCACATCCTTAATGGTGACTTTTCCTGTCAAATGTGTTCACCTCTTGTAATTAATAATTGATTATTAATATTAAGAATAGAAATAGTAATTCGATGGTGGCTAGTTTTTGGGGGACTTGCAGCAACGACTTATTGTAGAATAATGCACAAGTAGAACTAGTAGTGGGTGCTAATTTATTCTAAAGAAAGTCGTCTTTTTTACGACCAATTAAGCCAACCAAACATAGTGTCTACGGTAATGTTAGCGGTTTACTGGTAAGGACGCAACTATTCATCCGACAAAAAATTCAAAAAAGGGGTTGCGCTACCCCCCTACTTAATGATAAAATTTATTTCTGTTGGGTCAGTGATGACTTAATTCTTGGGCTATAGCCAAGTGGTAAGGCAACAGGTTTTGATCCTGTCATGCGCTGGTTCGAACCCAGCTAGCCCAATTAGAAGTATGTGGATTCTCGTCGATTGCGTAGGCAATGGCGAGAATTTTTTTGTCGTTGGTAGAAAGCGCTACCATTTTCGTTTAGAATGAGAGTAACGATGAGGATGGGAGTTTTACAAATGACGAAGATTATTTTAGACTGCGACCCCGGCCACGACGATGCGCTGGCCATGATGCTGGCGATTGCCAACCCAGAGATCGACCTACTAGCCGTGACCACGTCCGCCGGCAACCAGACACCGGAGAAGACGCTAAACAATGCGATGCGGCTGTTAACGCTGATGCACCACCAGGAGATCCCAGTGGCTGGTGGCAATCGGACACCGCTGCTAAAGCCGCTGGAAACGGCCGGTAATGTCCATGGCAAGAGTGGGCTGGACGGGGCTGAGCTGCCAGACCCCGATTTTGCGGTGCAGGACATGACGGCGATTGAACTGATGGCCCAGACCTTGCGGGCAAGCACCACGCCTGTCACGATGGTGGTGACCGGGCCGATGACCAATATGGCGCTGTTCCTGCGCGTCTATCCCGAGCTGAAGGCTAAAATCGACCGCATCGTCTTCATGGGTGGGGCGATGGGCCTGGGCAACTGGACGCCATCGGTTGAATTCAACATTTACGTGGATCCCGAAGCGGCCAAGATTGTCTTGAATGCGGGGATTCCACTGACGATGGCGCCACTGAATGTGACCCATCAGGCCCAGATTCTCAAACCGGAAATCGAAGCCGTTGGCAAGATTGATAATCCCGTGGCCCATGCCTTTTACGGCCTCCTGAATTTCTTTGAGCTGTACCACGAGAATCCTAAATGGGGGTTCAAGGGCGCGCCACTCCATGATCCCTGCACGATTGCTTGGTTGCTGCACCCCGACATGTTTGAGAGCGAATTGATGAACGTGGATGTGGAAACGCAGGGCGAACTGGTTCGTGGCGAAACGGTTTGCGATTACTATGAATTGACAGGTAAGCCGAAGAATACCGACGTCCTGTTACAGATTGACCGTGACGCCTTTATCCGGTTGATCATGACGTCTTTAGAAACATTTAACTAGCCGGAAAATCCCTTGTCCCACTTGACCTGAACGCTTAAGGTCGGTGGGGCTTTTGAGCGTCCTTGGAAAATCTTAAACAATTTCACCTATACTGAAAAGACGAAATTTTTCGGAGAGGTGACAACTTTGAGACAGACTGGTTTTCCAGCTCATGAGGAGCTGTTATTGGGGAGCGGCTTGACGGCCGTTGTCGGCGCGTTAGACGCCTATACCTACCTGGAACACGGGGCGGTCTTTGCGGGCTTTCAAACCGGGAATTTATTGTTGTTGGGGCTAAACTTTGGCCACCTCCAACTAGCTGAGATGGGCCGCTATTTAACCGCGTTACTGGCCTTTGGCATCGGGATCGGCCTGGTTCAAGGCCTGCAGCACCTGTTGGCCAAGCGACAGTGGGATAGTCAAAATGTGGCCCTGTGGCTGGAGTTTGGTGTGCTAATCGTGGTTCTGGCAACGACCGACGTGGTGCCTAACTGGGTGGCGACAGCCCTGCTGTCATTGGCCGCGGCCGTAGAACTCGAGGGGTTCCGGGAGCTTTTGCCCAGTAGAAATCCGCGGGACATGGCGACAACGCTACTGGCGGCGAGCCGTTTTCGGGACCGTGATGCGCGACAACACGCTAAGAACAGCTTGGCGGTGATGGGGAGCTTTGCCCTGGGTGCGGTTCTGGTGGCGGCTTTTAGCAAGATATTGGCGGGTTACACGGTCTTAGTTCCAATCCTATTGCTCGCTGGTTTGATTTTCTGGCAGTATCAGCAAAATCATCGTCGCAAGTGGAAACACTAAAGCAGCCTTGAAATTATTAGATTAAAAAAACTGCGAATTGTCCAAGTCGTCTGACTGGTCAATCACAGTTTTTGTTGTTTTAGGAGATAGACCGGCCGGCTAAAGTAGTTGATACTGCAGCCGAACTAGGTTGGAGGATCCCTTGCTGGTGAAGGATTCGTCCAGGTTCATTTGCCACAGCTGGTCGTCAATTTTTAGCTGATTTTTTTGAATGTAGTTAGCTAAGATGGTCAACGCCAGACAGATGTGCTTGGTATCATTCGTGGTGTCGATGCCGACGTATTGTCCCGCGGGCTTCTTAAGGAGTGGCAGGTCCTGGGTGTTGGTGCGGGCGGCCACGGCCTTGAGAATACAGAATGAGGCGGTCGGGTAGCCGTTGGCATCGCTACCGGGGAGCTGCGTTAGGAAACCTGAATCCTGGCGATTGACCAGCTTGAGCTTGCCCAGTTGCTGGTAAAAGTCGGCGTAGATTTCGGCGATTTCCTTTTCTGTGCAGGCGACGGATTGGCGGGACCGGCAGAATAAAGTGGCGGTCTCCGTGGCCGTGAATGGCCGGTTTTGCGGGAGCGCGTCCGCGGGTGCTGGTTGGTCAAAACGCGTCGTCAGGGTCTCCCTAAGCAGTGTCAGGTTATCGATTTGCTGGTTGATCTGGCCCAGCACGGACTTCAGGTTCGTGTTTAGCGACGCCGATGAATGGCTGGCGTTCAGGGACTTGATTTCTGAAATGGAGAGGCCGAGTTGGCGTAATCCTAAAATGAACGTGACCGTGTACAGTTGGTCGTAATCATAGAACCGGTAGCCATTTTCCGCGACCTTTTTTGGGTGAAACAGGTCCTTTTGGTCGTAGAAAATGAGCGTTCGCCGCGTCGTTCCGGCCAGTTCTGCAAATTTTTGAATGGTTAACATGAATTCACCCCAATTAATTTCTTGACTGTAACGTTACGTCACACTCTATACTAAGCGTGTTGATTAAGCAAATCAAAAATGAATGGAGATTTTAATTATGCGCGCAATTGTGATTGATAAACCCGGCGACGTTACCGCCATGAACTTAGTTGAACGGCCAATTCCAGAGGTTACGGCGGACCACTCCGTCATGCGAATTCACGCATTTGGCGTGCACCGCTACGAAGCACTGACTCGGGCTGGCGGCTCGCCGTCGGTTAAATTTCCACGGGTCATCGGGGTAGAGGCCGTCGGTGAGATTGCTGTGCCGGCTAAAAACAGTGGATTTAAGGTCGGTCAGAAGGTTGTGACCATGATGGGTGGCCTGGGCCGCGAAGTCGATGGTAGCTACCAAGAATACGCTCTGGTCGACGATGCCCACCTGTTCCCAGTTGAGTTTGACGGGGACTGGGTCACCTTGGCCGAGTATCCGGAAAACTTCTACACGGCTTTTGGGGCTTTGAAGACGTTGTCCCTTCACACCGGCCAAACGCTATTGGTTCGTGGGGGCACGACCGCCGTTGGTTTGGCAGTTGTTCAACTTGCGAAGACCCTGGGGTTGACGGTCACGGCTACTAGCAGACGGCCAGAAATGTTGGCCGCTTTGAAGGAGAATGGCGCAGACTTTGCCGTTCTTGACACCAATAACCAGTTAGATTCTGACCAACAATTTGATGGCATCATCGACATGGTCGGGACGGTCACGTTGACGAACTCCATCAGCCACCTGAAGCAGGGTGGCGTGGTCACGGTCATCGGTTTGTTGTCTGGCGAATGGATTGTGGAAAACTTCAACCCCTTCATGCTGGCTGGCAAGTTCTTGACGGTCTTCGACTCGACTGAGGTGGACCCGGCGATGGTAACGGAAATGTTCAAACTGATCAATGATAATCACTTGTCGATTCCAATTGCTAAGGTCTTCAAGCTGGCGGATATCCGCGCGGCCCATGAATACGTGATGGCTAGCCGCGAGTTAGGCCAAGTCATCGTCGACAACGACTAAATTGTCTTTGTCTGCGCCTCCGGGCTGGTGAAAACTGGGCCGGAACGCGGTGGGGTCCGTTCCCGGCGGCGGGTTCAAAACGCCCTGCTATGGGGCCGGTTCCAGCCTGAGGGGCGGTCTTCCACCTCAACTTTGCGCCTGAAGACCGGTCGCAAAGGTTGTCCCGTGGGCTAGGCTGAGAAAGAACCCCAGCCAAGGCCACCAACACAGCTGGGCATTTTGCCCCGCCTCTGGTCACTGACATCCACTAGTGTGGCCCATTTTCACCAGCCCTGCGGCTGACACGGATTTAACCCGTGGTTACGCTAAGTGGTTTAGGTTTTGGTGCGAGCTATATAAAAATTGAAACGAAAAAACACCCGTAAGAACTGCCAAATCGGCTGTTCTTACGGGTGTTTTGCGTAATATTTAAAGTGAAGTACAAGTTCGACCTCAGCTAATGTTGCCAGCGCGTAGCCGGAGGCGGTCAGGGGAGTCGTGCTGTGACAGTGGCGTTAGACCGGTGATTTTCCGGCCTTACGCCACGGGTCGTGTTGGACGACTCACGGTTTGAGTGAGGCGTCTAACCGCCACTAGAGACCGAATTTTGGCTCTAGTGGGTTGCCCCACAGCTCGGCGGACCTGACCGCTGCAGGCGAAGTGCCTACAATCAATTAGCGTGTAGCGTCGAACTGGTAGCTGGAGCTGTAGAATGGGACGCGGTAGGCCCGGTAAGCATAAGCCTTAGCCGCCGCACTCTTCATCGTCACGTTGAAGACCTGCTTGCCGTCCTTGGTCACTTCGATCACGTTACTTGCGGCCCCGTTGTTCTTGAACCCGAAGTCAATCAGCGTGTTGCCGTTGGCTTGGCGTTCGGCGTAACCGATCACGTAGGTGAAGTTGGCCTTACCCAGGGATTTACCCCATGACCAGGTTGACTTGATGGTCATGTTCTTGGCGTCCACGTGGTATTGAACGGCCTGCGAGTATTTCCCGGAAGTCTGCTTATTCCCGTTGGTAACGTTGATGTTGTTGTCGTACAGCAGGAAGTCTTCGCTGTTGGCCGTGTTCTTGCCGCCGTTGTTCAGCAGGTAGATACCGTGTTGGCCACCGGTGATGATGGTGCCCTTCTTTGGCGTCAACAGGTACTTGCGGTAAGCCTTGGGCCACGTGGATTTCTTCTTACCGGAGTAGATCCATTTGATATGGCTGGTCTTGTAATCCATCTTCATGATGAGATCTTGGTTCCGACTAGAAATAACGATGGACTTGTCATTCTTGTCGTAGTCCACGGCGTTTTGGTGCAGCCAGTCGACCTTACCATCGGCACCCTTGGCAAATTTGGTGTACATGGCCTTAGGCATCAATTTCTTCATATCGATGACCTTAACGATCTTCCCAGTCTTGTGGGAAACCTCGATCATGGTGTCTTCCTTGTACTTAGATCCGTCGGAAACGGTGGCCAGGAAGTTGTGATTTGGCAGCTCAACCAGGTCATGGTGAATGACCGTAGTTTCAGTGTTGGCCTTGGCCGCAGCCTTGCTGACGCTGGCACTGTCGGAACTACTGGTGTTGTTGGCGAAACTGTATTCCTTGTAGACCCGGCCCAAGTAGTCGGTTTCAATTAAATCGTTGTAAACGTCTGAGTTGACGTCCTTCTTGGACAGCATCATGATGTGACCGCCCGTCCACTGTTCAATCGTGTGTTGGGAGTAGTCAGTACTGTACCACCGCACGGCAGCGTCCGCGTCAATCGCAAAGGGTTGCTTGGTGGTCCGGTTCATGATGGTCAACTTGTTCTTGCCAATTTCCATCTTAGACTTGTCGACGTTTTTCGTGGTCAACGTTGCGTCTTCGATATATTTTGGCAGGGCACTCGTTTGCATCTTTAAAGTTTTAGTCTTGGTTTTACCGTCCTTGTTGGTAGCGGTAATCTTAACGGTGTTGTTATAATCGGCGTACAGCCCAACCACGGGAACCTGGTGGGTCTTGGTGTAGCCGCCGTTAACGGTGTTGGTGATGGACGTCTTGTCCGTCTTACCCACGACCGTGTAGCTGACCTTTTCGGCGTCGCTGGTGGTAAATGTCACCAGGGCGGACAGTGGGGACGTCTCGTACGGGTTAACCTTCACGTAGGGACTGTCCAGAGTGTACTTGCTGTTTTGCGCTGCTGCTTTATAGGTTGCGGTCAAACTCTTCTGACTGTCTTGACGTGTCGTGATGATCTTCGTGTCCAAATTCTTCTTGATTTGGGCGGTCGTCAACACGGCCTTGTTGTTCTTGATCTTGTAACTCGCTGCTGATGAGGTCGAGTTCTTGGTAGTAGAACAACCGGCTAGGCCGACCGTCAGAATTGCCAGGGAAGCAACGGCGAGCGTTACCATCCGGGGGTGTTTGAATTGCAAATGAGCCATCTCCTTCTAAAATTGTCGAAAAAAGGGGGGACTGGTCACTAAGACCAATCTCCCCCAAATTATCTATGTAACACTTACAATATACGCCTGATATAAACTAGGCATGTTAATAAATTCTGAAAATTGTGTGAACATCCTGTGAATTTTATAAATCCTACCATAACCGACTGCTAATAAAGCGTGACCTATTTTTTTTGATAATCGATTGTTAAAGGACTATCTAAGAAATTCACAGTTTACCTTTAAGAAAGAATCAGGACGTTATGGCGGGGCCAATGCTATAACTAAAGACATCTTAATTATTCTGGAAAGGAACGGATGCTCATGTCAAAATTGACGCTCAACTTAACCACCCAATTAAAAGCAAACGCTAACGAAAAAATACTCAGGGATGGCCCTCGCAACCGGTGGTATACCGGTGCGAAACTGGCGGCCGATGTTGACCAGCTTGATGACCAACTGCGCGGTCTGAACGTGGGTCACGGCGACGTGGTTTACGTGTGTCTCCCTAACTCGGGGTTAATGCCCATTTTGGCGCAGGCCATCTGGAGGATTGGGGCGGTGATGAACCCAGTTTCCGCCAATACATCAGTCACTGAAATGCTCGCCGACTTGGAAGCGCACGACTATGCCGCCGTGATTGTAGGGGAGGAGTTCGTCGCCGCGGTCCTGGAAAATCGGCAAACACAACGAGCCGACCTAACGTTAAACACCACAGAGCGGCTGACGGTCATCCGGGATACGGCGGTGTCAGGTCACGTGGCCGCAACGCCCACCGAAGAAGACTTGGCACTGATCCTCCAAACGGGTGAATCCCAACGAATCAGTCTGACACACGATTCGATTCGTCGTAGGGTTCAAGGCCGGCAGTCTCCCACTGCGGTATACTGGGGGTATCTATTTGAGGAGTGTCGATGATGACTAAAATTATTATCGCCGCGGATTCCTTTAAGGGAAGCGCGACGTCATTGGAAGTGGCTGATTATTTAGCCGAAGGAATTCAGGCCGCCGATGCCCAGGCGGAAGTGGTTAAGGTGCCCGTTGCCGATGGTGGCGAGGGCACGGTTGCTAGTATTTTGACGGCGGTTGGTGGCCAACACATGACCGCCGACGTGACCGGGCCATCCGGACAGCTACTGCAGGCCCACTGGGGACTGTTGGCGAATCACGTCGCCGTTTTAGAAGTCGCTGAGGGTGCGGGGATTACGCAGGTGGCTGGTCAGCTTGATCCGTTGAAAACGACCAGCTATGGCGTTGGTCAGGTTATCGAGGCGGCCCTGGATGCCGGGGCACAAACCATCTACGTCGGACTCGGCGGCAGTGCCACGACCGATGGTGGCGTCGGACTAGCCCAGGCCTTAGGCGCCCATTTTTACGATGCCCAGGGTGCCGAAGTGGTGCACCAGGGCGCCGGTGTCGGGCAGATTGTCCGGCTGGATTGCCAGCAAATTGATCCACGACTGGCCCAGACCAAAATCATTGGACTGACGGATGTTAAGAATCCGCTGACAGGGTCTGAAGGCGCCGCCGCTATCTTTGGACCGCAGAAGGGTGCAACACCAGCTGTCGTTCAGCAATTAGATACTGGGTTACAACGCCTGAACACCCTAGTTTTGCGGCAAACGGGAATGGATTTCAGTCAACAACCGGGTGCCGGTGCGGCCGGTGGGATTGGATTTGGCTTATTGGCCTTCTTAGGCGGCCAACTCCAACCTGGAATCCAGGAGATCTTGCGATTGACTCAGCTATCAGACAAGCTCGCAACGGCGGACTTGGTCATCAGTGGTGAAGGCCAAATCGATGGTCAATCCCTGATGGGTAAAGCGCCAATCGGCATCACGAAATTAGCCAAGGCTCAGGGGAAACCAGTCATCCTGATTGCCGGGAGCCTGGGCGCAGATTTAGCAGCCGTGTATGAAGCGGGTGCGGACCTGGTCTTATCGTCGACGGTGTCACCCATGTCGGTGGCGGAGGCAATTTCCCAGACACCTAAGTTGTTGAAACAAGCTGGAATGACTGCCATGCGGGCGTTCTTACTGGGACATAACCCGGGGAATAATAGCACAAGAACTGAATCCTAAAAATATAACCCGGGACATATCGTGTTGAATTGATATGTCCCGGGTTATTTCTGTATAATTGAGAAAAAAGAATTGCTTGTTACGCGGCGTCATCCGCTATAACTAGACTCAGGAGGTGAGATCCATGTCAATCACATACACGACGGGCGAATTGGCTCGATTAGCAGGCATTTCGGTGCGGACGCTGCAGTATTATGACCAGAAGAACGTGCTCAAACCCACAGAAATTTCTGACGGTGGCCGGCGTATCTATACGACTGACGACTATGAACAATTGAAGCTGATTTTACTTTTGAAGAGCCTTGGCCTGAAGCTGGCCGCTATCCAGGAGATTCGGACCAGTGATAATGCGCAGGAAGTCTTGTCCCTACTGCTGGCGGAACAGACCAAGCGGCTGACGCACGACCGCGACGAGGCGGCAAGTCAGCTCAAAACGGTGGTTGCCGTGCAAAAGAGTCTAGCTGACACGGCCAACGTGCCTCTCAAATCCATTCAGGACATGGATCAGCTAATGAATAATCATCAGTCTTTGAAACAGGTGCGCATCAGGTTACTTGCGGGTGGGCTCGCGATGGACGCCATTGAGGTGGCTGGACTGGTTTACTCTTGGCAATCGGGTAATTGGTGGGTCTTCGGCGGCACGATGGCCCTGGCCGTTGTTGTGGCAACGGTGTTGATGCGGTGGTATATGCGGTCGGTGGCGTACGTTTGTCCGCGTTGCCAAACGACCTTTCAACCGCGGTTCTGGGCTGCCTTCTGGGCGGGACACAATCCGCGAGCCCGGAAACTAGTTTGCCCGCACTGTGGGCGTAAATCGTATTGCGTGGAGGTATTTGCTAATCCGACCGAAGTGAAATAGACTAGGGATAGTTAGTCATTTCACAAATGGAAGGGTGGGCGTTTTTCATGGAAAAGAAGCGAACGATTCGGTTGGTTTTGCCGCAGTGGCCGGGGGCTAGTGCGGCCGATAATCGGCTGAGTGGGCAGTTGTTGTCGTTGATTTTGCCGCCAGACGCTGGTGCAGAGACAATTCAGGTGCCACTGGCTGAGGGAATTGCGGCCGGTGGAGAGAATCAGCCGGTTATCCTGCAACAGATTGCGGAGACGCAAGCAATTTTAGCTGCCAAGCACCCCGACCGCGTGATTACGGCCGGTGGTGGGAGCGTTATTTCCGCGGCGCCGGTGGATTACTTGAGCGGCAAGTACGGCGAGCATCTCGGCCTGCTGTGGTTAGGTGTGCACCCAGACATCGCTGACTCAAGCACGTCATCGCACTTATCTGAAATGGTGGCGGGCAACTTGCTGGGTCAGGGCGATCCAGCGTTGACCGTGAAGCAACCACTCCTGCCACGTCAGTTGATGTACGCGGGACTAAACGAGCCGTTGCGTCCCATGGACCAGGCCGTCACGTCGCTAGGCATTCGGCACGCCACTTCGGAGGACATTGCCAGTGACAGCCAATCGGTGATGGATTGGTTAGCGGCGGAACACCTGACCCAGGTGGCGGTTCACTTTGACTTGGATGTCCTGACACCCGCGGACTTCCGGTCGATTTTACCGGCCCAATCTTACACGGAACCGGCTGATGCGGATACGGGGAAATTGGCGTTGCGGCAGGTCGTGCGGTTGATGCAAGATATCAGCGCACAAGCTGATTTAGTTGGTTTCAGCATTGCCGCGCCATTGCCTCAGGATGCGCTTAATCTGCGCCAGGCGTTGCGTGATATTTCAATTTTCAACTAAAGTAAAGGTAACAGCGTGTTACCAACTGATACTAAAATCGACGACTACTTGATTCTGTAGTCGTCGATTTTGTGTGGCTATTTGTGACAATGTGGCGGGGACTGATGAGCCTAATCAATGGCTAAATTAAGCTTACTAAAGAGCTTATCGGCGTTGACGTCATTTTTAGGAGCTCGAGAACGAATCAATGACCGATGTTGCCGGATGAGATTCCGTAAGTCATTTGGCTGAGTCAGAAGACGGAGCTTAATTTCCTGGTCAAAAGATTGCAGAAGAAGACTATTTTCAATGTTGGAGAGAGTCGCGAAACTCATAGCAAGAATCAAGGCGGCTTCACGTAAAGTTAGGCCTAACTGTTCGCGAGCGGCTTTGATTTCTGCTGGAAAGAGAAAACCGTATGTTTCACGATAGAGCTGATAGTCAGAAGTGAAATTAGTGTTAGCAGCATCTAAGGGCTCTAGGTAGGTCTCCGAATCGTGAATATCGCTTCCGGCAGGCACCCAGTATCGGTGCGTATTTTTCAGAGGGTCGCCTCCAATTTGATCTGTTTCCGTGAGTTCAATGACCGTATAGGCTAGATTGTTTCCCATAGCATCGGCGGCGGTTACGTGATCAATGATTTTCATACTATCGCCTACTTTCAATGACGTTGTTCTTTAGGATAATGCGTTTGACGACAGCAGGCGGGTGAGGTCACTGAGATCTACCTGGTAGCGTGTCGCTTGGCGTTCAATTGTTTTCTGGTAACGAGTGACGCTTGTCCGTAATTCTTGAGGGTTCTTCAGTAGGCGTAGCTTTGCGTCTTGCTTGCGTGTTTGTAAAAGGTCGTCATCTTCAATGGCAGCAAATTGTGTCTCGGAAAGTTTTAGGAGTAACGCTGTTGTCGCGCGGGATAGCCCAAGTGCCTCTCGTGCCTGACGAATTTCTTGTGGCATTAACAGATTGAATTGTTGCCGGTACAGTTGGTAGTCTGCATCCAAGTTCTCCTCAGGATTGGTGAGGGGCTCGACGTAATTTTCAGCGTTAGCGAGGTTGTCGCCGGCTGGAACCCAGTAGCGATGGGTATTCTTAATTTTTTCACCGTTAATGAGGACCACTTCTTGTAGTTCAATAATTGTGAAAGTAACGGTTTGGTTAGGGAATGAATAGATTGTTTGACCAATGATTTTAGGTGCCATCTCTTTTGCCTCCAATGTCAGTATCGCGTCCAAGTGTTATTCAACGGCTTTTCACGCGGGTGGATGGATTCTAGTTGGCTTGTTGTGTGTGATAGATCAAATTTAACGTACATATCACCGTTTAAATCACCGTCTAAAATATTTTCGATAAATTCGTAAACGGTAAATTCTGTCAGCCAGTGATGCAGAGACGGCCCCCGGTAATCATGACTGTTGGGGAGTTGGCGGACAGTAAGTCTAAGAACGGTTCTGGCACGCAGACCGCGTGAGCGCAAAAAATCAGTGGATTTCTTGTGGAGGTAAAGCGAAAGGTGTTGTTGCGCGTAATCATGTTCGATGCGCTGAATGATTTTGGTAATTGGTGGGTCGGGGTTCACGGAAATCACCTCAGAATTCAAATTAGTCGTTCTAAGGGTTAACTCCGTAAAAGGAGGCCAAATATTTTTACATATCGGCAATTAACTGTACTCGAACCTTACCATGCACTCACCCCAATAGCAACGAAACGCCACAACAAAAGCGACTAACCCCCAATCGGATTAGTCGCTTAACTGTCGTGCGTTAAATTCAATTTTTAGTGGAAGACCCGAGCAATTCCGGCAACGTATGAGCGTTGACCGTTCTTGATAGGTTGGACCATGATCCGTGGTGGCCAGCTTTCGATGACTTTGCCCTTACCCAAGTAAATGGCCACGTGCCAGATGACGTGGGTACCGGGTTCGTAGTAGAAGACCAGGTCGAGCTTTTTTGAATAGCTTGTCTGTGTTGAAGGAAGTCACTAGACCAAGGACTGCTAGTCTGTAAACTTATCTCAAAGACGACGAAACGCGACTAACCTCAGAATCAGGTTAGCCGTGTTTGATCGAACTGTGTAATCTTACTAAGATTCACTATCATTTCTATCCAGATTCAAAATAGAATTATACCGAATAGAGTTAATAGATTGTCATAGCGTGTTTGCCGTATTCCTTCTTGAAGTGTGAAATTGATTCCCAACTAATAGCACCGTGATCATACTTCATATTTTTGCCACCGGTACCGGCCTTAGCGGTTGAACTGTAGTATAAGGGATCATTGACTTTGAATTTACCATTCTTGTAGCCGACGATAACCTTGCAATGATTACGGTTCTTGTCATTGTTCTTTTGATAGGATGAGTAACCATAAAACAGGACAGGATATCCACCTTGAACGTACATCTTGATATCATTGGCGCTAGCCTTGGAGATATTTGCAGTCCGCTTAGTCCAATGATGAGAGTACTTGGTTAGTGCAGCAGCAGTGATGACGTGGCCGAAGCCGACACCTGTGTAAACATTACCTTTTTGACCGCCTTTAGTTGGTACCATTGGCAGATGATTTTGGGCATAACGTAAATTAACTTTTACACCACGGTAACGGAGCAACATGCTCATTGCAGCTGAGGCACAGCCCCAAGGAGCAAACACGGGTTTGTATTGACTGACGTAAGGAACCTTCAGAACTTTACTTGCTGTATTGGTAGCCACAGCCTTTGCGTTAACATAACCTAAGTAGGTTTTCTTCGAATTATAAAGACGGTAGTAGGTTCTACCATTACTCAACTTATACTTACCATTTGCTTTATAACCCTTGTGGAAAAGCTTATTTGAAGATGAGACCGCGTGCCAGTTGTCTTGATAAACTTTGTAGTCCTTTTTTACAAAGTGGACTTTGTGGCTGAAAGATTTCCAGGACTTACTGTCCTTAGCCGGTACCGCTTTCATTGCGGCGTTAGCAGTGAGTGGTTCTGGTGTCACTGATGGGATGCTGATACTGCTACCAACTGTGATGATAGCGAGTAAGGCTGCCCCATTGCGGAGTAGTCGTTTGCTCAGACTAGCTTTAACCATGATGGTTCCTCCTATATATGTATGTTTGTCACAGAGGTAATTATACATCAAAAATATTTGCGCGACAATATTAAATGTGTATTGGACTAACTAAGTATGTGAAATTTTGATTGTTATTTAAGTTGTTGCCAAATCTGCACGTGGCGTGTAATAATGCTGAATTCAACGAATAATTCCATATGGAATGAATTTGATTGTTTAAAGACAAACCCGTGAAAAGTGGAATAGAGCTTGATGCCATATGCTGTTAACTGGAGTTTAAATTGGAAAATTATAAGAAACGCATCAGACAAAGTATCTTACTGTATGGTCGTCTAAATTGTGCTTTGTACGGTAAACTAATAGCTATATAGGGACATAGTTTTTCTTTATGGCTAGCAGTTGAGCGAATGTTAGAAATATTAAAAGTAACGAAAGAGGGCTGCGACATTCATTATTTCAGAGAGTCGTAGCCCGTTTCATAACGCTAACGTGATTAATTCAAATAATTTCCGCACCCAAGCACGTTTTAAAATGGTTCAACGCCCAGGCATGGCCAGCAGGATCGAAGCTAGCCACCGCATCGGCGGGGATGATGAGGTGGTAGCCGAGGTTGTAAGCATCCACGGCAGTATGCAGGACGCAGATATCGGTACAAACGCCCGTAAGAATCAGGGTATCCACGTGGCGTTCGCGCAAACGCAGGTCGAGATCCGTGCCAGCAAATGAACTGTAGCGGGTCTTATCGAATTGCCACACGTTTTCCGCGGCTTGATTTTGTTCAAACCACGTCTGCACGTCGCCAAATAACTCACGGCCCCAACTGTCGCGAACGTTGTGGGGTGGGAAGAGCTTGGTTTCGGGATGGTAGGGGTCGTTCGGCGTATGGACGTCGGTTGGTAGGAGTACCCAACCGCCAGCCTGGTGCGTTTCATCGGCGAGTTTGGTGATGGCCGGTGCCAAGAGCTGTCCCGGTTGGCCACAAGTCAGTGTCCCGGTGTCCGCCACAAAATCATTGGTGTAATCGATGATCAACAAAGCTTGATTTGTCATGAAAAATCCCCCGTTTTCAATCGTTTTCACCAGTATGTCGAAGCCCACGAGGGAAGTCAAAGGATTACGCTATTTATTTTGTTATATCAACGAACGTGATGTGGAGTGATTGGGGAAGACTACGGTGTAGCTAACGGTAATTCCGTAAGTGATAACGCATTACCCTCTACCTTGTTGTGAGTTTAGTATGATTAATAGGACGAAGAGTTCCGGATGAGACTATATTGAGTTAGTTGTACATAGATGGAGGAAGCGTTGTGAAAAATATGAAACGGATTTTAATGGCCAGTTTGGCCGTTTTAGGATTAAGCATTGGCTTAGTGGGGATGACCCAGGTCGTCGGAACCAAGACGGCATCTGCCAGCGTGAAGAAACTGAGCTTGAAGCAGGCAGTGAAGTTAACGAATCACTACAACTTATTTAAAGTTGTCAGAATGGATAAGCTGAAAATTGCCAAGGATAAGCATTTTGCCGCTGGTGCGACGCGTTATAAGAAAGGCTGGAAGCTCAGTTATGCTGGCCTAGGCGGTGGTTATCGGGCTAATTTGACGTTAGTGCCTAAGGGAAGCAAACAGGTTTCTGTAACCAGAACGTACAGCGAATCATACGAACTTGGGACGACGACCAAGCACCGGACCATTGCGCGTAAACTGCCCAAGAAGGTCTGGCACAAAGGCTTCCCCAAGTTCTTACGGCATAAAGTAGCGCAAACGGCTATCACCGGAAAAAAGGGGTATCGCGGCTATTGTTTCTTCAAGTTTGGCAAGACGTATTTGTCTGAAGGCCATACGAGTGCTGGAGATAGTGGGTTACTTCATGTTTCTTACAAAAAGAGTGGTAAAAATTACTATCTAAGAGGGAAACTAGACCTTCCGACAGGTGGCAAATATACTTACAAAATTCATAAAAAGTCGAGTAAGTCCTTTACTGCAAAGAACTATTTTGATAAAAAGACGCGTACGTATCGTATGGTAAAAAAACTGACTCCTAATTATTAGGAAAAACTGGTCAGCGTTTATCAGGACGTTTCAATCCTCGTGCCCCAAAAACGACCTCAGCCCAACGCCGAGGTCGTTTTTACATCCACTCATTTCCCACCAAACTCTTGACAACTCCTAACGACTATCGTATATTATTAGTGAATTGATATTATATGTCATATAGTATTGCAAGGGAGGCAGTCACATGGCGATTCAAGTACCCACAGAGTTGTTGGACGGCAGTGTGCTGGGCCTACTCACACGCGAGGATCATTACGGTTACACGTTGACGCAGGAGGTCCGAGCGCTGATTCCCATTTCAGAATCGACCCTGTACCCAGTCCTCCGGCGGCTGAAGAAAAATGGCTGGCTGGAAACCTACGACGAACCCTTTCAGGGGCGCAATCGCCGCTACTATCGGCTAACGACGAGTGGTCGGCAGCGGCTGACCGAGATTCAGGCCGAGTGGCAGGATTTCAATCAAGCAATCACAAAGTTATTAGGGGGCAACCAAGATGAATGAGTACATTCAGACCGTGCAAAAGCTACTCGGCCAGTTAACAACGGCGGAGCAGCAGGAGGTCGTGGAATATTATCGTGAATACTTATTGGATGCCGGCATTGAGACCTACCAGCAGGCCGTGGACGAATTGGGGTCACCCCGGTCGTTGGCACGCAAAGTTCTCGCCGATTATTCCATTAAAATGACGGAACAGGCCGGCGACCACGCACAGTCACGCTCGACCGTTCAGGCGACGAAGAACAACGTGCGGACGGTCTGGCTAATTATTTTGGCCCTACTGTCAACGCCCGTGACCATTCCCATCTTAATTGTGATTGGCGGGCTTTTTCTGGCGTTTGCCGCAGTCGTCTTTAGCCTGTTTGTGGCCGCACTAGCCGTCTACCTCAGCATCATTGCGGTGGGCGTCATGGGGCTGGTCATGGGCGTTAGCACCATTTTCCAAGCGCCTTGGACCGGAATTTTCTATCTAGGAATCGGGTTCTTTGCGTTGGGGGCAAGCTGGATTGGCTGGCTAATTTTGAAATGGATCGGGAGTAAGGTTGCTTGGGCTCTGTCGTGGACGGCACAGAAGATTTATCATCGCTTCATTCCACGGAGTCGGGCAGAACGGGGGCGGAAACTATGAAACGCACAACAAAAATTGCGCTAGTTTTAGTGGTCTTGGGGGCCATTTTAATCGGCATTGGCTGGTGGAATCATGGTGACAAAGGGGTCGTGTGGTCCCACGATTCGCGGAGCTTTCAGGTCATTCGGCGTAGCAAGCTGTCTTATCAGCCCGGCGCTTACGATAAAATTGTGGTGGACGCCCAGGCGCCGGTGACCATCAAGGCCGGCAATACCGACCGGGTAACCGCCAGCTACCTGGATAATACCCAGGGGCGGCCAACGGCAACGGTTTCCAAGGGGACCCTGACTGTTCGGGGAGGACGCACCACGAAGCAAAAGAGTCAGACAATCGTTGGGTTCAGCGATGATGACTACAGTAATGGCGGTGTGTTGATCACGGTGCCACGGAATAAGCATCTGACTAGTATCGACGTCAAACGGGAGAACAGCGGCGTTTCACTACGAGACTTGACCGTCAAACAGGTGAACGTGAAGAGTTCAGATGACATCAGTCTCATGAATTTGACCGTCCAAAAGGACGTGATGGTAGCGTCCAGCGATGGGGATGTTTGGGCGAGTCAAGTCAAAGCCAATCGGCTACAGGTTACGGCGGATGACGGGGACATCGGCATCAGTGATAGTCGCTTAGCCGCAACGAACAACCAGCTGACAGCCACGGATGGGGACGTCCGGGTTTCGGAAACGAAGCTGGGTGGCGGCCATTTAGCCACGGCGGATGGCGATGTGCATTTACAAAACAATCGGCTGACTAAGACGTTAACGGCGTCGACGGATGATGGGGACATCACCGCCCATATTGCCAAGACGGCCGGTGCCAAGGTCGTGGTCAAAGACGCTGATATGGGGGATATCAAGGTCAAGGGTCACGCGCGGCACAGTGGTTATTGGTTACATCCGAATGCCACGAGTCAGTATAAACTGACCACGTCAGATGGCGATGTGACTGTCGGGACCGATTAAAAACAGGGTTGTCCATTGTGGGCAACTCTTTTTTGCTAGCTTTCACCGCTAAACGTGGTAAAATGTATGGACTGCACTAAACCGGACTAAACATCAAATTTACTTACATTAAGGAGACTTTATCGTGTCTGATTCATCTTACTGGCAAACTATTGCGGACCGCGCCAAGGCCGAAAACCGGCCGTTCTTTAGCTTGGCACCCATGGAAGCCGTGACCAACGCCATCTTCCGGCGGGTCGTGGCTAAGGCCGCTGCGCCCGACGTATTCTTCACGGAATTCACCAACGCTATCAGTGTGACCCATCCCAAGGCCAAATTTACCGTTCAGGGTCGGCTCTACGTGGCGCCAGAAGAGGCCCACATGCCGGTTGCCCAACTTTGGGGCAATGAGCCGGAGGCCTTTGAACGGGCCGCCACTGACGTTAAGGAGCGCGGCTATGAGGCCATTGACCTGAACATGGGTTGTCCGGACGCAACCGTGATCAAGAACCACGGTGGGAGTGATCTGATCCGCAACTTTGAGACCGCGGGCGCTGTGATTGCGGCAACCAAGACGGCGGGCTTGCCCGTTAGTGTGAAGACGCGGTTGGGCTACAGTCGTCTGGATGAATGGCGTGACTGGTTGACCTTCCTGCTCCAACAGGACATTCCGTTGTTAACGATTCACCTGCGGACCAAGAAGGAAATGAGCCGCGTGCCGGCACACTTCGAGCTGATCGACGACATCGTGAAGCTGCGCGATGAAGTCGCTCCCGACACCCTGTTACAACTCAACGGGGACATCGAAACCTACCAACAAGGCTGCCAGATTGCCCAGGAACATCCCGGCGTCGATGGTATCATGATTGGACGGGGCATCTTTGCCAGTCCATTCGCCTTTGAAAAGGAACCCAAGGAACACGACATCAAGGAGCTGTTGGGCCTGTTGAACTATCAACTCGACCTGTACGACGACTTCGAAAAACGCTTCGATACGTCGCGGTTCCCCTCACTCAAGCGGTTCTTCAAGATTTACGTCCGTAACCAGCGCAACGCCGCTAGCCTGCGGAATGCCATGATGGAGACCCACTCCACGGATGAGGTTCGCCAGTTGTTGGCGGATTCGGAATTTACCGATTAGATTTTAAAAATGAAGACACCACTCACCATCAGCCAGTTATGCGGTTTGATGATGGGCGGTGTCTTTTTAAATTAAATCTAATTGCGTTAGGCCGGTTTGGATGGCAGCAGCCTGCAAGGGCCCCTGCGCGACAATCCGACCAGCGTCGACAATCACGATTTCATCGGCGAAGGCAAATAATTGCGCGTCATACTGGTGGGTGATAGTGACCCACGCGGCGGTGGCTGGTCGTGTCAGTAAACCGACCATGTCGTGGGCCGTGCGGGGATCCAGACCGGTCAGCGGTTCATCGAAGAAGGTGAGTCCGTGGGGATGCAGGAGGAGGCGTGCCATGGCCAACCGCTTCTTTTCGCCACCGGACAGCGTGTTGCCCTGCGCACTGACGACCTGTTGTTGGCCAGTGGTTGTGGCATAAGCGTCCAGACCCACCGCTGTCAGTACCCGGTTCACCTGGTTGTCGGTAATTTGCGGGTCGTAGAGCGTGAGATTCTGGTGGATGGTATCGTTAAAAATGTAGCTGTTTTGTTCCAACAGGCCAACCTGAGCGGAGACGGTTGCCGGCGCCAGCGTGGTGAGGTCCTGACCGTTGAGCCACAACGTCCCGGTAAAGGTCGTTTGCGGACTGAGCGGCAGGTTGAGCAAGGTTGATTTGCCACTGCCGCTCTTGCCCACGACCAACACGTGTTGATCCGCCGCGAAGGTTAGCGAGACATTTTGCAAGATGGGCTGGTCGGCCAAGTGTAGGGAGACATCCTGGTAGGCTAAGGTCCGAAAGGCTGATGGTGCTTTCGACGGCGCTGCTATCGTTTGTTCAGTCAATGCTGGAGCCAACGTCTTCGCAGCTTCGCGACCACCAACGATATCGGCCAGCAAACCCGAAGCGGATTGAATCGGTTCCGCGATGAAAATCATCAATTGGGAAAAGGCGACTAACTGGCCCAGGGTCACGGCCTTGTGCATGACGAAATAGATGCCGACAATCCAGGTGCCCAGGTACAGCACATTATCCAATAACTGACTGAGACCACCGACTTGTTTACGCTTGAGCTGGTCACGGTTTTGCGCTGCCAGTAGTTGTTGGTTCTTGGTTTGAAACCGGCGAAGCAATCGGCGTTCCAGGTGGAAGAGTTGCGCGGTCCGGAGCCCGTTGAGCAGGTCCTGGAGTTGGTGCGTGTATTGTTCGCCGGCCGCTAAGATATGTTGCTTGTTGGTTGCCAGGAGACGCTTTTGGAGAAAGGGCAGGGCCAACGCGGGAAGGCACAGCAACACGATGATCAGACTCAAAACCGGTTGAATCAGGACGGATAATGTCAGGGCAATCACAAGCTGACAAATTTGCTTGTAGGCGTTCACGCTGCCCTGCAGGTAATCGCTATGGAGTACGTCAACGGTGGTCGTGAACGTATTATTGTAATGGGTCGTCAGCTGTTGGCGGTCGTGACTGACCCCGGTATTTTGGTGCAAAAATTGTTGCATGAGGCGATTACGAACACCGAAAATGATGCGGTTCAAGACGACCTGTTCCGTGTAGGCTTCAACGAAGTAGGTCAGCGAATCTACCAGAATGTAGCTAACGACAATGGCAAATAACATACCATAGGCCAAGCTGCCGTGGCCCGTCACGGAATCCGTAATCAGTTGGAGCAAGTAGGAGACGGCAATTTCAATGGCGGAGGCGCAGGGGATGAGTAACAACAGGACCAGGGTAAGTTTGCCAGCTAGTCGGAAGTATTTGGATAAGAGCATTGGATGAACCTCCACAACGAATCAATTTAAAAATTAGTTATTTTCTAATTATACACTAATCGTAATCTAATGTGACAACTAATTGGTCAAGCGGGTGAAATTAATAAGCGGTAAGACAAATTCCTACCGGCACCGTCCCTAGAAGTGGTACTTTATAGGTAAATACTCGGGAGGGTGACGACGGCATGGCACAGATGACGCTCACAGAAAAAATTGCAGGTAACGTTGCGCGTTCGGTAAATCCTTTAGGGCTGCAACAAATGATGGCCCAACAGATTGCGACGGTTACGAAACAGGGGACGTACGCGGGGGCCAAACACGCGTTGATTTTGGGTGGCTCCTCCAGCTATGGGCTAGCCAGTCGGCTCACGGCGGCGTTTGGCATGGGCGCGGCGACACTGTCCGTCGGGTACGAACGCCCACCACGGTCGGACTTTTTGGGAACGGCCGGTTGGTGGAATCAGATTTTCTTCAAGCAGATAGCGGAAAAAGCAGGCTTGTTGGCAGAAAATTTGAACGCCGACGTCTTCTTACCGGAAACCAAGCGCGCAGTCATTCAGGCCATCAAGGCCGATTTCGGTGGCAAAATTGATCTCCTGGTCTACTCGATTGCTGCGCCCAAACGAAAAAATCCGGTGAATCCTGATGAGGCTTGGCGCTCCGTCATCAAGCCGTTGGGCGCGCCACTCACGGATTACACGTTGGACCTGGAACACGAAAAACTTGTCGAAACCACGTTGGCACCCGCGACGGCAGCGGAAGTCGCCGCGACCAACCACGTGATGGGCGGTGAGGACTGGGAACTCTGGGTCCACGCGCTACAGGCGGCCGGGGTCCTGGCCGACAATTTCAAAACGATTCTCTATTCCTACGAGGGTCCCCGGGTCACAGCGCCCATCTATCACGATGGCACGTTGGGCCAGGCCAAGCGGGCAGCTGAAGCCAGCGGGCGGCGTTTACAGGCCGAGTTGGCAGCGCTGGGCGGGGAAGCGCTGGTCAGCGTCAACCGTTCCGTGACGACCAAGGCGTCCGTGGTGATTCCGGGATTTTCCCGCTACTGCATGGCGCTCTACCGGGTCGAACAGGACCGTGGCGGCCATGAACAACCCATCGACCACATTGACCGGTTATTTCGGGACATGGTCTACGGCACCCACCGTGAAGTGGATAGCCGCGGGCGTTTGCGCCCGGATGCACGGGAATTGTCACCAGCAATCCAGGACGTGGTCGAGGCGGTTTTGCCGCAAATCACGCCGGCCAATTTCACCCCGGACTTTCCTGGCTACCAACAATTTCGGCAGGAGTTTCGTCAGCTAAACGGATTCGGTGTCGCTGGGGTGCCGAACGTGATGGATCCGGATGAATTTACAAAATTATCGTTTTAATAAGAGATTGATGAGAACGACACGGCTAGTGGTGTCGTTTTTCTGTGTGGTGCGAGAGCGGTTTAACCTGTGAAATACCGGGATTAGTCGGGGGCTTAGCGTCAAATTAGCGTCATCAGGCCCAGAAAAAAGTTCACGCGAACGATTGCTTTTTGCTAGGGAATTGGGGCAAAAAGGTCTATAATACTTAGCAGTTTCTAGTGGCGTTAAAGGGCTTTAGGACGCGGCTAGTTGAAATCGATTGAGGAGAAAATTTAACTTATGACACCATCAATTCAGATTATATTTGCCAGTCAATCTGGTCGCAACCGGGCCATTGCTGGCCACGTGCAAGCGCAACTGGCGTCCCGGGCACAGACCGTGATTACTGAGATTTCACAGGCCAACGCCTTTGATTTAGCGGCGAACGATGCCATTATTGTGATTAGCTATACCTTCCACGACGGCGACTTACCGGACGAGGCCCAGGACTTCTTTGAGGATTTAAAAGAAGTTGATTTGGCACGAACCAAGTTTGCCGTCCTGGGTTCCAGTTCGAAGAAGCACATCCACTTTGGCCGGGCCGTCGACTACCTCACTATCCAGCTGAATTCCAGCAACGGTGAACAGGTCGCCGACTCAGTCAAGATTGACCAGGATCCAGACGATTCAGACTGGACTCGCGTCGACGCACTAGCCGCCCAAGTGTTAGCTAGCCTGCAGGTTTAGATTGTATTAAAGGTGCCACCTGCGGCCTCCAGGCACTCCGGCTCTTGATTGTGGGGTTACTCCCACGTTAGCCGTGAGAGCAGCGGAAATTCGAGAAATACTGTGCTTGGATGCGTAACACCAGTGCCAGTTCCGAGGCAGTGAAAATGAAGGGTCAATGTTAGTGACCAGAGGCAGGCCAAGGTGTTCAGCTGTGTCGGTGGTCTTAGTTGAGTGGATTTCTCAACTTAGAGCACGGGACGTCCTTGGAAACTCACGGTTTTGGTGAGGTTTCAAGGCGAGGTGAAGGACCGTTTCTCAGGCCGGAACCGGGCCCCACAGCAGGGCACCATGAGCCCGCCGGCGGGAACGAATTTGACCACAATCTCATTTTCACCGTCCCGGAGGCGCTGACAAAGACTGGTTTACCCACCCGCACAAAGCACCAACCAATGTAAGATAAAATTTAAGATGAGGTGAGACCACCATGTATTTACGGAAAGCAAAGATTGAAGAATTAGACCTAGTTTGTGACATTATCGAAGACGGCAAGAAGCAACTCGCTGACGCCGGGATCGACCAATGGCAAAACGAATACCCTAACCGCAACGTGATCAAGGGGGATATTGAAGACGGCCGAGCAGTGATTTACAACAGTGATGACCACGAAACGTTGGGCGTTGCCGCTGTGATTGAAGCGCCAGACCACGCCTACGACACCTTGCAGGGTGAATGGCAAAAGGATACCGATAAGTACGTGACAGTCCACCGGGTAGCTATCTTCTCCCATCACCAAGGAAAAGGGTATGCCTCACAATTGTTCCGCGACTTATTCGACTACATCGCAAAGAATCATCCAGATGCTGAAACGATTCGGATCGACACGCACCGGGACAATGCCAAGATGCAACATTTAATTGAAAAATTTGGGTTCGTCAAGGCCGGGCAAATCGTTGGCGTTTACCATCCAGACGACGTTTGCTTTGTTTACGAGAAGGTTTTGTAAAAAGTTTCGTGAAGACCGTTACCGGCACACCGCCGCTAACGGCCTTTTTTGTATACAGGTCAGATTGAAACAACACTAATTTTGCGGCATACTTGAAAATAGAATTAACAAACATACGGATTTTTTGCATAAAAAAAGATTGCGAAAAGACCCTAAATCAGGTAACCTTTTCTCATGAAGTTTTAATCATACATGTTTGTGTTCGTTAACTAGTGCCAAACTTATTTATAAGTTGGCAGATAGCAACGAGATTATTGTTCATTAAATGAAACGCTTATGTACGGGTTAAACCAGTGTGAGCCGCAGGGAGGGTGAAAATGAGCTTAGCCGTGGGAATTGCCTTAGTGGCGTAAGCCGCTTAGGCAATTGATATCTTTGAGACTCGCTTTTCAGAGGCTCAAAGTAAGTCTGGAGACCGCTCTTTGGCTCCAGACGTTCGCCCACAGCGGACCGGTCTCATTTTCACCCTCCCGGAGGCGTAAACAGAACCAGTTTAACCCGAACCAAGCGTGATCATATGTACAGAAAGAAGGAATTAGATTGCAGAGAAAACTAAGTGCCCGTCAAATGCAGATGATTGCGTTGGGCGGTACAATCGGCGTTGGATTATTTATGGGGTCTGGTTCCACAATCAAGTGGACGGGACCTTCCGTCCTTATCGCGTATATTATTTCAGGAGTTTTCTTATACTTAATTATGCGGGCGTTGGGCGAAATGCTTTACGTTCACCCCACAACCGGCTCGTTCGCAACGTTTGCGTCTGAATACATGCACCCCGTCTTTGGGTTCCTGACCGCCTGGAGTAACATCTTCCAGTTCATCGTGGTCGGCATGAGTGAAATGATTGCGCTGGGCGGGTATTTCCGCTTCTGGTGGCCCAACCTACCGGACTGGATCCCCGGCCTGGTCGCCATCACGTTCCTCTGTATCGCCAACCTGATCTCCGTGAAAATGTTCGGGGAACTGGAATTCTGGTTTGCCCTGATTAAAGTGGTCACGATTATTTTAATGATCATTGCCGGCTTGGGGGTCATCCTGTTTGGCTTTGGGAATGGCGGTCACGCGGTTGGTATCAGTAACTTGTGGAGTCACGGTGGCTTCTTCACCGGTGGGGCCAAGGGCTTCATTTACGCGTTGGCCATCGTGTTGGCGTCGTATCAAGGTATCGAGTTGATTGGGGTCACGGCCGGTGAAGCCGAGAACCCGCAACACACCTTGGTCGCCGCGATTCGTTCGACGGTTGCCCGGATTTTAATTTTCTACGTGGGCGCAATCTTTGTGATTGTGGCCATCTATCCGTGGAACCAATTGAACCAAATTGGCTCACCATTCGTTCAAACGTTTGCTAAGATTGGGATTACGGCAGCGGCTTCCATCATCAACTTCGTGGTTGTGACGGCCGCGCTGTCCGGGTCTAACTCCGGCATCTACAGTGCCAGCCGGATGGCCTTTACCTTGGCGGACAAGGGTCAGCTGCCCCGAAAGGTCACGCTGCTTAACCGTCATGGGGTGCCATTTTACTCCGTCATCGCGATTTCCTTGGGGATTGCGATTGGGGTGGTCTTAAACGTGGTGCTACCGATGTTCTTCAAGGATGCGAGCCAAATCTTCGTCATGGTTTACAGTTCCAGTGTCCTGCCCGGCATGGTGCCATGGTTCGTGATTTTGATCAGTGAAATCGAGTTCCGCAAGCAAAATCCGAAGGAAATGGCCAACCATCCATTTAAGATGCCGTTTGCGCCATGGTCGAACTACATCACGCTGGTCTTCTTGGCCATTACACTGATCTTCATGTTCCTGAACCCAGAAACGCGGGTATCCATCTTGGTTGGGGTGGTCTTCTTGGCCATCATGACCATCATCTACTTCCGCAAGTACCAGCCACGGGAAAAGGCTGCGGCTAAGAAATAACTGGGTTTAACGCCTCCGTCAGCCAGGCACGCCGCCTGCTATGGGGAACGACTAACGCCACCGACACAGCTGGCTCTGTGCCTGGCTGACTCCGGCGATGACAATCTGTGTGTCGTTAGCAGCGACAGTTTCACTGTAAGTTTAATAAAATTAAATGTGTATTGGGGCCCAGTTCAGTAGTTATGGACTGGGCCTTTCTATGTGCTTAGATGGCTGATTAACCTTTTAATTCACCGCAAGGTTGCGGTATGATACAGTAACTGAGGAAAAAAGGTCAGCACGATTCCGCACTACCAACAACGAGTTAGGGCAACCGAATCACAATAAGAATGTTGACCATCTATACCGCCACCAGCGACGAATATGACCAGCGCCTGCTTTGGGTTTTCCAAACCAGAGTAGACATAACGCCCAATCAGAGCCGGAGGAAGCCAGGACGGAGCCAGCTGTGTCGAGGGTGTTAGTCGGCGTTTCTGAGCCGGCTTACAGCCTGGGACGACTTTGGAAACTCGCGAATTTCAGCGAGGTTTCAAAGCGAGGTGGAGGACCGCCCCTCAGGCCGGAACCGGGCCCCACAGCAGGCGTAGTCCTGGAAGCCGCAGGCGGCCAATTACACACGCACTTGACCTTAAGCACTAACACAACAAAAAAGGAAAACCCCAAAGAAGGAGCAAAAGAATATGAGTCGACCAGGGAATTACGGCAAATCGAGTCGTCTAAAACAATTACGCCAGCTAAAGCGCCGCAAACAGCGCCAGGCCGGCAACGTCATCGACTGGCAACAGGTAGAGGACTTTCTCCTCGGCCGTTACCATTTGACCCAGGGCAGCAAGCGCTCACCCTTAGTGGACGCCACCGTTCAGCGCTTTTTCAGTGAATGGCTGACCACTGTACTGGCGCAAGGTGAGTCACAGGTGCAGTGGGACATTGCGTCCACCACGGCCACCACGTTGAAGCGGATTGGCAATCAGGTGCCGTGGCAATTTTACGGCGTCCTGCTGGGACAGGTGATGAACTGGCAAAAGTTCCTGTTGCGAGAGGGACCAGCCGTGCCACTGACCACGCGCCGACAAATCGTGAAGCCCCTGACGGCGACGGCGTATGCGGCCCTGGTGGCCGACCAACTGGCCGTGAACTTACTAACTGTCATGGCAACGCCCATCACGCCCGAACAACCGGAGCGGCTGACGCAGAGTTTCTTCCACGATGGCCAGGTACAATGGCCCGCAGTCGACGCCCTGTTTAGTCCCTTGGGGTATCAGATTCAGGGAACCCCGGATGACACCACTCGTGAATGGTTAAACGGGTTGTTGGCCTTAACCGTGGCCGACTTCCATCATTAAACGACTAGGTACGAAAGGCCGGCTTAAAGCTGGTCTTTTTATTTGGAACCGGTTATCATCATTAGTGAATCAAGCAATTGGCTACTAAAGGAATTATTTAGTAAGACCGTCGGCGGACCAAGTGGCCGACACGGAACAAGTTAGGTAATCAACTTACGGGTGGCTCAGCCATTACCGGGGCTATTCGTTTACTCTAAAACTGGTAATCATGAGACTATGATTGATGGGTAATGGGTTTAAAGCCAGTTTGTCAGCAGGTCCCCCTCAATGATAGCAACAGTCGGTGAGGGGCACGGCAACAGGCCTAACTGATTAACGGGACGGCAACTCATCTATCCCAAACGTATGCGCGGAGTAGTTAGAAAATAACTGCAAATGTTAGCGACCAGAGGCGGGCCAAACCGCTCAGTTGTGTCGCTGGTCTAAGCTGAGGTTTTTCACTCAGCTTAGAGCAGGGGATGACCCTTGAGACCGTTCTTCAGGCTCAAAGTCAAGGTGGAAGCCCGTCCCACAGGCTGGAACCGGCCCCACAATAGGGCGGTTTGAGCCCGCCGCCGGGAACGAACCATTTGCTAATCGTTATTTTCAAAGCAGCCCGGAGATCGTAGGACTAACTTTTAGAGGAGTGAGTATGATGACTCGCAGATTAAAGGTTTCGCTGCTGAGTAGCCTAGCGATTCTAGGCCTCGGGATTGGCTTTGCCGGTGCGCTTCCAGCTGCAGCGGCAACTACCGATACCAGCAGTAGCAGCGACAGTAGTAGCAGTTCATCTGCCACTACCATGGAAAACACGACAACGTCTGCAGACTTTACCATGGATCCAAACGCAGCTGTTTCACTGGATAGTGCCCCAAACATTAGCTTTGGGAGCAACCCAGCACCTAACGGCAAGGTCAACGGGAATTACTTCTCAACGACCGTCGACAATCCGCTTGAGGTTTCTAATCCTGGGGTAGCCACTGGGTGGAGCGTTCAGTTAAAGAACACGCCATTCACGGATACCGCGGGCGATACCTTGAACGGTGCTGTTCTGAGTTTAGGTGACGCGAGCGTAGATGCAGCCAACGAGGGCAACCCTTCGGCCACACCAATTGCGACGATTTCGCCGCTCGAGGGTGGCAGCATCAATCAGTTAGTCTTCGCCGCTGAAGCCAAGGGTGGCTTAGGTGTGTGGGACGCGACCTATGCCCCAGCCAAAGTTAACTTGACGGTTCCCGCTGGGCAACTTCCTGGGGACTACACCTCAACGCTGACGTGGCAGCTGAGTGAGACGCCACAATGATGATGGCTGACCGGTAGTTAATTTGGTGACTGAGGGGGAGTCAGTGATGAATCGGGGACTAAAAATTTTGTTTGCCATTGGACTGGCCATGTTGACGTTAGCCGGTCACGTACCGACGGCTGCCGCGGATTCCGTAGGCTATACCGTTAAAGCGTCGTTACCCAGTAATCAGTTGAACAAGCAGGCCGGCTACTTTGACCTACTGACACAACCCCGGGCGCAACAACACCTGACGATTTATATTACGAACACCAGTAACCGCCAGCAATCATTCAATGTCAGTGTGACCCAAGCCATCACCAACGATAACGGGGTGATCGACTACAGTCAGCTCAAGCCACAGTTGGATCAATCGCTGAAGGTCGGCATCAAAGACATTTTCAGTCGGGCGTCCAACCAGAAGGTCACGGTCCCAGCTAATGCCCGGAAACAAGTGACGCTCACCTATACGATGCCCGCCAAACGGCTCCGGGGAATGATTCTCGGTGGCGTGTATGTGGAACAGGTTCCCGACAAAACGAAAAAGCCAACGGCTCACTTTACCATCCAAAATGCCTTTGCCTATGCAATCGGCATCGAGTTGCAAGAGAGTCGCCAGCCAGTAGCGCCGAACCTGTTACTACATCAGATTCAAGCGACACAGATCAACCGCCGCAATTTTGTGACGGCCAATCTGCAAAACCCTGAGCCAGGCATTATGCAAAAACTGAAGATCAATGCGCGAGTTACCAAGGTCGGCGCGACCCAGACCCTCATCCGGCAACAGCAGAGTGGGCTGGGGATGGCGCCCAACAGTAACTTTAACTTTGGGATTCCGTGGGGGACCCAGAACTTACCGGCGGGGCAGTACACCCTGCATCTAACGGCCCAAGCTGGCAAACGAGATTGGCAGTTTACCCGTAACTTCACCATTGCGAACCGCACCGTCAAGCGGATGAACAAGACCGTCTTGACGCCAACGCAGCAGCCTAACTACTGGTTGTATGCTTTATTAGGCCTGTTGATTGCTTTATTGTTAGCAATCATTGGCTACCTGTGGTATCGCAATCGGCACCAAAAATCAGCGAAATAGGAGGGATTGGCGTTGTTGAAATGGTGGCTGAGCGCTAGCTTGATTCTACTAGTCGTTTGCCTTGGCAGCGTGGTTGCGCACGCCGATGCGGATTACACGAGGGCACTCCAAAAAGTACCGCAGGGCATTCGCCTAAATCGGCCAGATCCGTTTGTCACGACGAAAACGACTGATAAGAGCTCGGCAACCGTCGTTGAGGGCACCAATCCACAGTCTCCCGGCACCGAAGCGGCCAAGTTGACCACGGGTCCCAACCAATTTGGGGCGTTGTGGTCAACGACCGTGGGGGCGCTGAACCTGACGCAGAACCAAACGCTACGGATGTGGCTGTACCTGGGTGATCAGGACGCCCAAGCCGGTGATGGCTTAGCGTTTGTCTTGCAAAATGATCCGGCCGCATTGGCCGCCATGCCAGGTGGTAAAGTTAGTGGTCAGATTCCCGGTGAAACGCTGGGCGTCTGGGCCAAAGATACCGACGCCACCGAGGCTTCAGCGGTCAACCTGGCAAAGTCCGCCATTCAGAACAGCTGGGCGCTGGAGTTCGACACGCACTTCAACGACCAGCCGGACAATCGGCCGGCAGGCAAGGCAAATGCCTTTGATACCAACTATCCGGCGGTACACATCGCATCCAATTATCCCGCCCAACCTACGACTTACGTGCAACATTTTTTACCGGCAACCAACTTCTTCGGGGCGTTTCTCGGACAGAAAGATTATTTTTATAGCATGACGCACAATGGCCTGATTGCCAATGTTAATGAGCCCGATTTCTTGTCGAATGGTCAGTGGCACCACCTCACCTTGAAGTGGGCGGCTAAGGCCGAAACCATGACTTATACCTTTGACGACCGGGATCCGCTGACCAATGAACGGCAACCAGGCGTCAGCCAATCGGCGCGGATCATGCCGTCTAAAATTGATCCGAACAAGACCGGAAAAGTCCGCTGGGGATTGACGTCTGCGAGCAGTCGGTATTTTGAAAATAACCTCGTTGTTTTGGAAAATGTTCCCAGTCTAATCGATGCGACGAGCCAGGCAACGTTAACTGATTTAACGCGGCGGCGGACGATTCAAACCGGGGATCAGGTCCTCAGCAACGACCGGTTATTGCTGGAGTACCAGCTGACCTACCACGGTGGCAACCAACCATGGTCAGATGTTCGCACCGATTTAAAAATCCCCGAGAATTTTGACGTGACGGATGGTCAACTGATTTATGCCGACGGAACGGCCCAGTCGCTAGATGTAGCGGCTATTCAGGAGGGCCGGTTACCGGTTCAACTGGCAAAACAGCTGAACGTGGCAAACCCGACGGCGACAATCAGGTTGACTGGGCACGCAGCCAATGCCACCCAAACCCACAAAGTTCCGGCAACGACCAGTACGTTTACCTCTCCGGATCTGGTTAGTGCCGCGGATGCACCGGACTTTATCATCAATCCGAGAACCGATCTTGAGCTACGCGTGACGAGCGACAATCCCGTCGCTCTGAAGGTCGGTCAGGATACCACGGTCAGGGGACACGTGGGTATTCTGACGTCAGAGGCCCAGCAGCCTGGGGTGGTCGTCACCCCGGTGCTCAACGGGCAGACGCTCAAAGAACAAGTTGTCGGCCAAGATGGCACGTTTCAGGTACCGTTAACTGCCGCGCAACTCCAAGGCGGAACCAACCGTCTGAAGTTGGTGGCACGCACGGAACAAGGCGATGCTTCACGCCCAGTCACCCTCGTTTTAACGGTGGCGGGTAACTTAACATTTGCGAGTATTTCCCCGAGTGAGAGCTTCCAAGCCGCCCGATTAACTGGACGGGCACAGCGGGTCAAACGCGCCGGAGAATGGCGCTTAGCGATTCGCGATACCCGGGGGACGAGCGAACGCTGGACGCTATCAGCGCAGGCCTCAGCGTTTACCGCCCAGGATGGTCGGGTCATGGCCGGTTATCCAGTGTACGTGACGCCCTACCAAACGATACCGATTGGTCCAACGCCGACACCCGTTCTGTCACACGTGACGGACGACAGCGTCAACGATGGGCTGGTCGATGTGGCCGGTAGCTGGACACCGCAAACGGGTGTGTTCTTGCACATCCAGAGCAGCTCCAGCCAAGGTCGCTACCAGGGAACGCTCACGTGGTCACTGGCCAATGCACCAGGCTAGAGGAACCGGATGCCACGTTAAAACCAAACAGTCAACACGGAATGTCGCGGGTACGCTTTGACCCCGTAAAGGCAGCCACAGACGACTACCGGTTAACTACTCAGTAAGCAGCTAACTGCCAACGTGACCGGGTGCCCGTCTGGAAGTGGCAAGTCCAATAGTTTATGTCCCCAAAAGCAGTCGTCCGTAAAAGGGCGGCTGTTTTTGGTGTTCGGGATAAAAAAACAAGTCGGAGACTGTCATCGTGGAGATGAACAGTCTTCGGCTTGTTTTGGGTTAAATGGTTAATTTTGAGGAATCATTGTGACGAAAGAGTGGTTAATACATGATTGGACTTTCTTACCAATTGGTTAATCTGCTCGAACTATAGTTGGTCGCAGAGATTCCAATCAGAAATAGGTTAAACAAACATGAGTTGAAGGGTCTCGGTGGCCAAACATTCAGAGTTGAATGGACTGAATACCGATTGATGATAGCAGAGAGCCCGACCCAAAATAGGTTAAACAAGTGTGAGCCGCAGGGCTGGGAAAATGGGCTAGTCGTGGGAGTGACCAGAGTCGCGCCAAGGTGCCCGGCTGTGTCGATGGTCTTGGCTGGAGATCTTTTCCAGCCTAGTCCATGGGGCAACCTTTGAGACCGATTCTTGGCTCAAAGTTGAGGTGGAAGCCCGTCCTTTGGCTGGAACCGACCCCACAGCAGGGCGCCTTGAGCTCACCGGCGGGAACGGACGCGACGAAGCCCATTTTCACCAGCCCGGAGGCGCAGTTCAACGACCAGTTTAACCCATTAACCTATTTCAGCAAGGAAGTGATTAGGCGTTCGTAAATGGTGATAAACCGGTGGTACATGTCCAGATCCACGTACTCGTTAACCTGGTGCGCGGTAATGTTACCGGGTCCAAAGACAATCACGTCGATGTCCGGATTGAACGCCAGGAAGGAAGAGGCGTCGGTGCCACCGGGAACGCCAATCAATGGCAATTTCTGTTGCAGCACGTCTTCAGCAATTTGCTTGGCCGTGGTGACGAGTTCAGTGTCTTCCATGGTGTGCATTGGCCGTAAGTCACTGAGAATGTCCAAACTGAGGTCGGCGCCTTGCGCGTTGATGTCAGCGATGATTTGCTTGATAGCGGCAGTGATGTCGGCGTTTGGCAGTTCGGGGATGGTCCGGATCTTCACGGATAAGTCGGCACTGGCCGGTACCGTGTTGATCTGCTCGCCACCCTTGATGACCGTTACAACCGGCGTGATGGCGCCCAGAACGGGGTTACGGTAATTCTTGATGCTGTCAAAGTAAGCTTCTTCCTTTTGGTAGAAGGTCATCAGTGGCGTGATGGCGTTCTTGCCGATTTCAGGCATAGAGCTGTGGGCAGCGACCCCCTTAGAATGAACGGTGTAGGTCAGTGAGCCCTTGTGCGCCAGTTCAATGAAGTGTTGTTCATTGGTCTGGTTGGCGGCTAACAGCGCCTTGGCACCGGCCTCGTCGCTTTGCAGCATGTGTTGAATCTGCTTTTGAAGTAGGAGTTGTTTGTGAGCCCCGCTAGGTTCGCCGACAATCAACGTGTCGAGGTCATTGGCGTAGCCGGCCTCACCGAGTTGTTGGGCACCGTATTGGCCGTATTCTTCACCGACCGTGGCCATGAAACGCAACGTACCGTGTAATGGCACATTTTGTTCTTTCAAATTGATCATGGCAAAGACGCCGGCCATCAAGCCAGACTTCATGTCGGAGGTTCCTCGGCCAATCATGTTGTTGTCTTTGATGGTCGCGGAAAGGGCTTCTACTTGCCATTTAGCAGCGTCACCGAGAGCAACGATGTCTTCATGACCATCAAAACCAACAACGGGACCGTTGCCGTCACCGATTTCGGCAACCAGGCTGACCCGGTCAGGTTCGTAGGCAATCAATTTACTGTCGATCCCGTGCTTCTTCAGCAGATCGGCTAGGTAGTCAGCAACCAGTTTTTCGTGGCCGTTGACCGTGTTTAATTTAATAACGTCGCTTAGTGCTTGGACGACTTCATCCATAATATATTCCACCTTAGATTTTGTTTTTTGAGTTAGATTCGGCATTGTCGGCCGCTTCCGGGCTGGTAAAATGGTGTGCGCATTGTCGCTCCCGGCGGCGGGCTCAAGGTGCCCTGCTATGGGGTCGGTTTCAGCCTAAGGTGCGGGCTTCCACCTCAACTTTGAGCCAAAGGGCGGTCTCAAAGCTTGTCCCGTGCTCTAACCTGAGAAGGACACTCAGCTAAGAGCACCGACACAGCTGGGCACCTTGGCCCGCCTCTGGTCACTAACATTAGCGGTCAATTTTACCAATTCTGCGACTGACGTGAATCTAACTCGTTAATGTTCGATTTATCTATTGAAAATAGTTCTACTTAACAGCATGTCCTTATTTTCCAGTTGAAAGGGTTGCCCCTGATTAATTTAGGGGCAACTTGAAAGCAATAGTTGGCAGCTAATCAGGAGATAGTCTCCCAGTGGAAGTGGTCATATTTTCAGGTGCAACCCAATTGACCACCCCAAGCATCAGATACTATGACTGATTAAGGAAAAGAACTATTGTACTCAACTTGATTACAGCACTTTTTGGGGGAGGGGTCAAGAATGTCCGCAGTTAAATATCGTCGATCACGTCAATGACCTCGTACGTGGCGAATTTCCCGAGCTCGAGGAGAAAATCGGTGAGCATGTGGCGGGTAGGAAAGGCGCCTTCCAGGAGGTAGTCAAACTTGCCCGTCGTCCGGTAATGGTGGCGAAAAGTGTTGTGGTGCCGCTTAACAAACGCCAAATAAGCCGCTTGTTGCGGGGCTTGCACGGCCACCTGAATGAAGACCTGTCGCGGTAATCCCAGTTTATCCAAATCGACCTCAATCGTGTATTTAGAAATGATCTTGGCGTCTTCCAGCCGTTGAATCCGCGCGGCAACGGCGGGAGCGGTGAGGTGGACGATTTGCGCCAGATGGCTGACCTTGACGCGACTGTCCCGGTTGAGAGCTTTAATAATGGCAATATCAATTTCGTCTGGCATGGTGAACACCTTGTTTTCTAAGTTTTTCGGGCTAAAAGCCTTTTGTTTCAATATTAACAGTCGTCGCTTTAACGTGTAAAGTAGACGTTATCGCTTTTGGAAATTTGTAAGCCGTTTGCTTCGGTAATCCCAGAAACATTAGTATAATTGGATTTACGTTAGTCCGCCTTACCGGGCAATGAAAATGGATTGGAACGCGGTGGGGAGGACGCCAGAAGCCTGAGGAGCGGTCTTCTGACTTGCTTTGAGCCGAAGTACGCGTCTCAAAGACACCATTTACTGCGCTGCGCTTCGTAAATCCCACGGCTGAATCCATTTTCATTGCCCTCACGGCTACGCAGTAAGTCCCATTAAACTAATTATGGGACTGTGATTGCTGGTTGGTAATTGACTGTCGAGGTAGTCGGAGTATTTGTTAAGTAAAAGGAGCTGCAGGTAATTAGACTACATGGCAGTGATTTTAGCTAATTAACAGATGCAAGATTAAACGGTAATGAATGAGACGATTGCTAGTGAGCATGAGTGATCAACGTCAGTGACCAGAGGCGGGCCAAAGTGTCCAGCTGTGTCGGTGGTCTTGGCTGGGGTATTTGCCCAGCCTAGTCCACGGGACAACCTTTGCGACCGGTTTTCAGGCGCGAAGTTGAGGCGGAAGCCCGTTCTTTGGCTGAAACCGACCCCACAGCAGGGCGCTTTGAGCCCGCCGGCGGGAACGGCAAATTGATCAGTCACCGAATGACATGAGATGAGTAGAAGAGGTTGGAGGGGTACTATTGATTGAATTTAAGAACGTTACCAAGCGTTACGCCAAGAACCAAGCCCTAGACGACTTGAACTTGACCATACCGACGGGCGATTTTTTTGTACTCGTGGGTCCCAGCGGGAGTGGGAAGACCACGACGCTGAAGATGTTGAACCGGTTGATTGAACCGACCGGCGGCGACATCTACTTTAATGATAAACGGATTATTGATTATGACATCAAACAGTTACGTCAACAAATGGGCTATGTGTTGCAAAATATTGCGCTCTTCCCCAATTTAAACATTCAAGAAAACATTGCGATTCAGGCGGAGTCGTTGGGCTGGCCACGGAAGGAACGAATCGAACGAGCACGGGCGCTACTGAAGCAGGTCGACCTGGACCCCGACAAGTACGCCACGCGGATGCCTAGCGAGCTTTCCGGTGGGGAACAACAGCGGGTCGGTATCATCCGGGCGCTGGCCATCAAACCCAAGGTCGTCTTGATGGACGAACCGTTTAGCGCGCTGGACCCCATTTCTCGTAAACAGCTGCAGGACCTGGTCTTACAGCTACATCAAGAGCTTAACATGACCTTCGTCTTCGTCACCCACGACATGCACGAGGCTCTCAGATTGGGTCAACACATTGCGGTGATGCGACTGGGTCACATTCAACAGATTGGGACGGGCGAAGCTATCATGCAGCATCCGGCCAATGATTTTGTGCGCGGCTTTTTTGAAAATGAACACACACCACGGCCGGCCACGATTCAGGATTTGGTGGTCAAGGGGTATGGTCAAGCGACCACTGCGGCAGCCACGCTAAAGAGCACGGCACCGGTCAGTGAACTGGCGGCGGCTCTCCAGGCGGCGGCCACGGTCGTCGTGGCGACGGACCAGGGTGCCCGTCAGCTGACGACCGCTGATGTCATCGATTATTTAGCCACGAAGGAGGCGGACTAGTTGGCCCAAATTATGCATATTTTACAAACGCAGGGTGGCGACATTCTTCACGCGATTGGCCAACACATTGGTCTGTCACTGATTTCACTGCTGATTGCGGCCTTAATTGCGATTCCGCTGGCCATCGTCTTGATGCACCACGAACGGTGGGCCAAGGTGATGCTCCAGATTACCAGTGTGCTCCAGACGATTCCCAGCCTGGCGCTGCTGGGGATTCTGATTCCTATCGTGGGGATTGGGACGGTGCCGTCCATCATTGCCTTAGTCATTTACGCGGTGATGCCGATCTTCCAAAACACTTACTCCGGTCTGACCACCATCGACCCCAACTTGGAAGAGGCGGCAACGGCGTTTGGTTTGTCGCGGCGGATGAAACTCTTTCGGATTGAGCTGCCCTTAGCGTTGCCGATGATTATTTCCGGGATTCGCATTGCCACGGTCATGATCATTGGGACCGCCACGCTGGCCGCCTTGATTGGCGCCGGTGGGTTGGGGACCTACATTCTGTTGGGAATTGAAACCAACAACAACGCGCTCCTGATTATCGGGGCCGTGCTGTCGGCGGCGTTGGCACTGATTTTTGGCGCCGGCATCGACTGGCTGGGCAAGCTGTCGTTTAAAAAGGCAGGAATTGTCCTGTTGACGCTGGTCGTCCTGATTGGCGGCTTTGCGGGTTACCGGAAGCTAGCCAATCCCCAAACGCAAATCACGATTGCCGGGAAAATGGGCAGTGAACCAGAAATTTTAATCAATATGTATAAGGATTTAATTGAACACGACCATCCCAACATGCAGGTGTCCACGAAGGCCAACTTTGGGGGGACCTCCTTCCTGTTTAAGGCGCTGAAGTCGGGGTCCATCGACATTTACCCCGAGTTTACCGGGACCGTTCTGGAGTCGCTGATCAAGGGCGACAAGCTGGCGAGTCACAATCCAGCCAAGACCTATCAGGTGGCGAAGAACGGCTTGAAATCGCAGTACCAGATGGCCTATCTCAAGCCGATGAGCTATCAAAATGGCTATGACCTAGCTGTGACGAAGCAGTTTGCCAAGAAGTACAATCTGAAGACGGTGTCTGATTTAGTCGCCGTTGAGGGCAAAATCCACGCGGGTTTTGACCCCGATTTCTATCAACTCAAGGATGGTTATCCAGGGTTACGCAAGGCTTACGGGTTGAACTTCGCCAGTGCGAAGACCATGGAGCCGTCGATTCGCTACAAGGCCATCGCCAATGGTAAGGTCAACCTGGTCGACGGCTATACCACCGACCCCGAGATTCGCGAATATCACCTGGTCGTGTTAAAGGATAACAAGCGCTTCTTCCCACCATATCAAGGCGCGCCGCTGATGACGGAAAAGTTATTGACGGCACATCCCGAGCTACGGACCACACTGAATAAACTGGCGGGGAAAGTTTCCACGACAGACATGCAGCAGATGAACTACAAGGTGACGGTCAAGCACGAAAAGGCCGCCACGGTGGCGCGAGATTATTTGCGGAGCCATGGGTTGTTGGACTAATAGAGAGACTGAAAGCGATTCTCCCTTGACAGAAATGCGCCCTAGCCGTAAGATTATCATTAATTTCTAATATGTCTGTCATAAATAAAGCTAGGAGAAGAGTAGTGGCGTTGTCGTTGTGCAGTGAGCCCGAGTCAGTGCAAACGGGTCTGCGACCAACCATGAAGATGAGCTCCCAATAGCTATCAAGCGGTTCACGCTGCTTGGTCGGTAGGAACCGTTAACTTTCCGGGTATCAATCGGTACCGGTGAGGCAAAGTCTGCGAGGGCCTTGTGAATTAGGGTGGTAAAACGACGCGATCGTCCCTTGAACTAAGGAATTAGTTTGGGGGATGAGCGCGTTTTTTGTTACCGTGACGGATGTTAGAAAATTGGTGAGGACTAACTTGCTGGACTGGCAATGGGCGTAAAGTCACGGGGCCAGTCGAACTAGTTAGTCGGTGATTTAATCTAGGAGGAAAACCTTTATGACGACAACGACTAAAACGAACTTTCCGTACCGCTACGATGTTGTAGGCAGCCTGTTACGGCCAGCCAAGTTGAAACAAGCACGGGCTGAATTTGCCCAAGGGGCCATTGATGCAGAACAATTGCAGACGATTCGACACGCGGAGACCAAGCGGGTCGTGCAAAAGCAGATTGATCTGGGGTTGAAGGCCGTGACCGATGGCGAATTTAACCGTAGTTGGTGGCACCTGGACTTTCTCTGGGGACTGACGGGGGTCGGCCACTACGATTACAAACAAAGTTATAAATTTCATGGCAGTAAGACCCGGACCGACAACGCCGATTTGGTTGGCAAGATTGCCTTTAATCCGGATCACCCCTTCTTCGAGAGTTTTCAGTACTTACAAAGCCTGGTGCCAGCTGATGTGCTGGTTAAGCAGACTATCCCGTCCCCAACCATGTTGTTCCGGGATAACCGCAGTGACAACTGGCATGAATTCTATGCAACCTGGGATGCCTACCTGGATGACCTGGCCAAGGCGTACCATGAAACGATTTTGCATTTCTATGAACTCGGTTGCCGGTACATTCAACTCGATGACACGACGTGGGCTTTTCTGATCAGCAAGCTCAACGCGACGGCCGACGACGTGACGGCGCACCAGACCTACGTGAACCTGGCCCAGGATGCCGTTCACGTCATCAACACGTTACTGGAAGGCTTACCAGCCGATTTGACGGTGACGACCCACATTTGCCGGGGGAATTTCAAATCAACGTATCTCTTCTCGGGTAGCTACGACGACGTGGCCGATTACCTGGCTCAGCTGCACTACGACGGCTTGTTCCTGGAATACGACAGCGAACGGGCAGGAAGTTTTACGCCGTTAGCAAAGATTTGGAACCACGATGCCAACAAGCGCCTGGTCCTTGGCCTGATCACGTCCAAGTTCCCCGAACTAGAGGATAAGGCGGCGGTCAAGGCCCGTATCGCAGACGCTGCCAAACAGGTGCCATTAGACAACCTGGCCATCTCCACACAATGTGGGTTTGCCTCCACGGAAGAGGGCAATGCGTTAACGGAAGACCAACAATGGGCCAAGCTCAACTTGGTTAAGGAAATCGCCGAGGACGTCTGGCCGGAAGCGTAAATTCGATAGGTTAATTGATTAAGTGAGCGAAGAAATTAATGATTTCTCGCTCCTTTTTTACGCAGAAAATTATGGAAACGTGAGCAATTTTGAGGGTTAAGTCGTTGCAGTTGGGAGGTAAGAAAGGCAACAGAGAATTAGTAAATCTGAGTAAACTCGGTCTCCGATACGGCTGCCATAACGTTCAATCTTAGCCGGAGGAAGCCAGGACGGAGCCAGCTGTGTCGAGGGTGTTGGCCGGCGTCCTTGGCCGGCTTACAGCCTGGGGCAACCTTTTAGACTTGTGGGCTTCAAGACTAAAAGTTGAGGTGGGAGCCTGAACTTTGGCGGAAACCGACCCCACAGCAGGCGCAGTCCTGGAAGCCGCAGGCGGAATAGTATAACTATCGTAATGGCAACCCCGGGGGACTTTACACAGGATTTACAGGGTCAACATCTTACCGTTACATAGGCCGCGTACACTAAGTCCAGACTCAAAAAGGGGAGTGGCAAAATGTCAATTGAGTTAAAAGCATTAGGGAAAGAGTATACGGCCGGTAATTGGGTGCTAGAGGATGTGAGTGCCCACATTGAAAGCGGCGAGTTTTTTGCCATCGTCGGGCCTTCTGGCTGTGGTAAAAGCACGCTGCTGCGGATGATTGCGGGCTTGATTCCGATTTCTGCTGGTGAATTACAAATTGACGACCAGGTCGCAACCAACCTGCCGCCCAAGGACCGCAAGCTCACCATGGTTTTTCAAAGCTATGCGTTGTTCCCATTTTTATCGGTCACCGACAATGTGGCCTTTGGATTGAAGGCTCGGAAATTTCCGGCCGATGAGATTAAGAAACGGGTCGACAAGGCCATTGACTTGGTCAACTTAAACGAGTTTAAAGACCGTAAGCCGCGTGACCTGTCTGGTGGGCAACGCCAGCGGGTCGCATTGGCCCGAGCCATTGCCAGCGACGTCAAGATTTGTTTAATGGACGAACCCCTGTCCAACTTGGACGCCCAACTGCGAATCAAGATGCGCACGGAACTGCGGAACCTCCAGCGGGAGTTGGGGTTGACCGTCATCTACGTCACCCACGATCAGGTGGAGGCGATGACCATGGCCGACCACATCATGGTGTTACACAACCACGAGATTCAACAGATTGGCACGCCCCTCGACATTTACAATCAGCCAGCCAACACCTTTGTGGCCAGCTTCTTTGGGACGCCGCGGATGAACCTCTTGCCCGCTCGCGTCGAAGCCGATAAGGAACTTTTGTTAGCCAACACCTTGAAATTAAGTGTTCCCGAACCTTTACCCGTGGCGGATTATGTGGTCGGTATCCGGCCCAACGCCTTGCGCCTCTTACCACAAGGTGCCGGCGAACCCAACGCGCAGGTGAAGACCGTGGAGTACCTGGGATCCGAAATCATTTTGGAAGCCGAACTCGCGGATGGAACGCCACTGGAGCTGGTCGCTGCGGCCAAGGACCAGTACAACGTCGGTGATTGGCTAAGTGTCGCAATTGCTGGTCAGGCCTACGTTTTCGACCATGACGGCCAAGCCCAATTCATGGTGGAAGGGGGAACGCGTCATGCAACAGGAAATCACGCCAGCGTCCAAGCCTAGCCTAAAACCGAAAACGCTGAATCAAGCGAATGTGAAGGGGTTTAACCTCCACGTCAACGATAAATGGTATGCGCTAGCCTTTCTAGGACCATCTGTCTTGATTTTGGGTGTCTTCGTTTTCTATCCGATGTTGCGAACGCTTTATCTTAGCCTCTTTCTGACCAATAACGTTGGGCGACCAACTGTGTTTATCGGCCTGAAAAATTACGTGAACCTATTGACCTCGAGCGCTTATCAGGCCAGCCTGCAAGCCACCGCCGTCTATGTGATTGGCGTCGTGGCCTTTACCCTGATTCTCGGGTTACTACTGGCCCAAATGGCCGTCCGCAAGCTGGCGGGTATCCAGTGGTTCCGGACGATTTTCTCCGCCACCATGGGGGTCTCCGTCTCCGTCGCTGCCATTTTCTGGTTGTTCATTTTCAGCCCGTCGATTGGCCTATTTGACCAGATTGGGACCTTGTTGCATTTGCCACTGGTTCAGTGGTTGACGACGCCCGGTCCAGCTATGATTGCCGTTATCATCTCGACCGTCTGGATGAACCTGGGCTTCACCTTTCTGATTCTCTTCGGCGCCCTGCAAATGGTGCCACAACCGCTATATGAGGCGGCGGCCATCGAGGGCGCTTCGCCAAGTTATCAGTTCTTCCACGTGACCCTGCCCATGATTTCACCCACGCTCTTCTTTACGTCAACGGTCACGCTGATTGGGGCGTTCAAGAGCTTCGGGTTGATTGACCTGATGACGGCTGGAGGACCTAACAACGCGACCAACCTGATGGTCTATCAAGTCTACCGCGATGCCTTTTTAAACGGGAACTACGGCCTCGCCAGCGCTGAATCGGTCATCCTAGCCGTGATCATTGCGCTGTTTACCTTACTGCAATTCAAATTCTTAGAGAAACGGGTGACCTACTAATGATTCAGACGAAAACCCGTAAACCATTACGTTATTTGGTGCTGATTCTCTTGGCCGTCATCATCCTGGGGCCCTTTATCCTCGGCTTTTGGACCAGCTTGTTGCCAACGGCGGATATTGCCAAAGGGGCGCTGTGGAGTACCCATATTTCCTTTGCCAACTACGCCGAGGCCGTTAAGCAAACGGCCATCTTACGCTATTTACTCAATAGTTTTGTTATTTCCACGTTGACCATGGCGGCCCAGCTCCTGTTTTGTTCACTGGGCGCCTATGCCTTTGTTTTCCTGAAATTTAAGGGCCGCGACCTGTTGTTCTACCTGATTTTGGCGACGATGATGTTGCCATTTGAAGCAGAAGTCATTCCCAACTTCGCCACGGTCCGGCAGCTGAACTTGCTGAACCATTACGCCGTTATGGTGATTCCGTTTCTGACCTCAGCGTTTGGGATCTTTATGTTGCGGCAGGCCTTCCGGCAGATTCCGCCCGAATTAAAGGAAGCCGCGGACGTCGAGGGCCTGAACCACTGGCAATTCTACTGGCGGGTCACCTTACCATACGCGCGCATCAGCCTATTTACGCTGGCCGCTTACAGCTTCTTGGAGAGTTGGAACCAATACCTCTGGCCAATGTTGACCACGTTTAGCGACAAATTCCGACCCGTGCAAGACGGCCTGCGACAACTGCAGTCGCAGGAAACGTTTAACAACTGGGGTATGATTCAAGCCAGTGCCGTGATCGTCGTTGTGCCCACGCTGATTGTGCTATTCGTCGGGCAACACTACTTCAAGAATGGGCTCAATGAGGGGGCCACGAAATGACAACCAAAAATGGATCACAGCAACGCTTGTTGATTCTGGGGGCGATTCTGGTCGCCGTAATTGCTGCCTTTGCCGGGTGGTCGGTCATGAGTAAACCCGCCGCGCAGGCGCAGGGCGCTAAACGGACCAAGGTGGTCTTCTGGAACGAAATGACCGGACCTGCCCAGCAACAGTTGAATACCTTTGTGAAGGATTTCAACCAGTCACAGAGCAAGTATGAAGTGGTGTCAGAGTTTGAAGGCAACTACAACGAGGCCGTGCAAAAGATTATCAACACACATGGCACCGATGCCTCACCAGCGGTCTTTCAGTCGATGGACATTTCGACCAGTCAGATTCACCATACGGGCTACACCACGCCCGTTCAGAAGTTTATTGACGAGGACCATTACGACGTGAACCAGATTGCCGCCGGGGCGCGAGCGTTTTACGCCAACAAGGGGACCCAACTCTCCATGCCGTTCAACACCTCACAACCCGTGCTGTACTACAACGCGACGTTGCTTAAGAAATATAAGATCACGCCACCCCCAGTTAATCCGTCATACAGTGACATTACTCGGGTAGCCACGCAATTGACGGACCGGTCCCACAAGAAGGTTCAAGGCATGACGGTCGAAATTTACGGCTGGCTGTTTGAACAGTTCATGGCTAACGCCGGCGTCTCTTTGGCCAACCAGCAAGATGGTCACGCGGGGACCCCAACCGCCGTTAACTTCACCAACGCCGCCACCGTCAAGACCATGAAGTGGATTCAGGATAACCTGAAGAAAGGTGACTTTGTGAACTACGGCGCGGGTGCCAACGCGCAGAACAACGAAACGGCCAGCTTCCTGTCCGGTCGTTTGGGCATGTTTATGCAAAGTTCCGCCTCAATCGGACAATTGACCACTGGTAATCAGGATCAGTTGGGTATTACCTACTACCCACATCCGGATGGCCAGAAGAGTAACGGGGTCGCCATTGGGGGCGCGTCACTCTGGATTTCAAACGATAAGCCTAGCAACGTGCAACGGGGCGCCTGGGAGTTCATCAAGTATCTGATGACGGCGAAGAGCCAAGCCCAGTGGCAGGTTGCGACCGGCTACCTGGCCTTGAACAAAGACTCACAGAAGGAAGCCGTCTTGCAGAATCTGTACAAGAAGTTGCCCGCGACGAAGGTTCCCGGCGAACAATTACGGGCCGCCACGCCCAACGCCACCAATTCCGGTATTTTCTTACAAGGGCTGATTCAGGAACGAAACTTAACCCAAACGGCGATGGAACAGATTTATAATGGGAGTGATATTCAGAGATCATTGGCCACGGCTCAGAAGTCGATGAACGCGTACATTCAAGGCAATAACCGTGCGAATGGCTACTGAGTTAAGCAAAAATAAAATGGCAATAGGGAGCGGTAAAATGACAGTTAAAACGTTAGTATTTGGGCACCGGGGCTACCCGGCTAAGTTTCCAGAAAATAGTCTGGCAGGATTCGCCTACGGCCTGGATCACGGCATCGAGGGCTTGGAATTTGACGTGCATCTGACCAAGGATCAGGTGCCAGTGATCATGCACGACGAGCGCCTCGACCGGACCAGCGATGGGACCGGGTACATCCACGACTACACGTTGGCAGAGCTCCGCCAATTTCATTTGGCTGAAAATGAACCGATTCCCACGTTGGCTGAATTCTTAACGCTGGTCGGAACCCACGATGTGCAATTAAACCTGGAGTTCAAGACCGACAAGATTCAGTACCCCAACATTGAAAAAATTGTGATGGGCATGGTCCACGCGACGCCGTTAAAGCATCCGGTGATCTACTCCTCGTTTCATTTACCCACGTTAAAGACTTGTCAAAAACTAGCGCCTAACGAGGCTTACTGCTGGTTGACGGGCAAGCCGGTCGTGAATGCCGGGGCCTTCGTGGCCAACGAGCATCTGGCCGGACTGCACTTGAGCCATTACCAAGACGATGTGTCCGGGGATGAGCGGATTTGGACCGTGGATGATCCGAAGGAAGCGGCGGCACTGTTTCGGAAGGGTGTGGCGGGCATCTTCACCGACGATTTCGTTACCATGACCGCCCTTCGCGACGAGCTTACGGTGAATTGACGTTTTTCTTCGCTGCGCCTGCGGCTGACAGACACGGCCTCACTGTGGGGACCGCTGGAAGCCTGTGGAGCGGTCTTCCAGCTCGACTTTGAGCCTCGAAGTACACGAGTCTCAAAGCTCGTCCCGTGGTGTAAGGCCGAGAACGATCGGTCTAACACCACCGACACAGTGGGGCCGTGTCTGTCCTCCTCCGGCTCCACTGACGTCGCGTTAGTGCACCGGTGCTGGTGACTTTTGCGATTAATCTTTGCTATAAATCAAAATCTATGCCAAACGAAAACGCGCAGGATGTTCCTACGCGTTTTTTGCTTGGAATGGATTTGGCAGATCATTGGCGATCTTTTCTGCTTGGGCGACGGCTAGTTCTTGATTGACCAGCGTTTCTGCCTCTGGGGAGGTGTAGATATTGAGTTTAAATTCAATCTCCTGGAGATTCTTTTGAATGGCGGCCTGCTTGGCCAGAATTGCTTGCTGGTGTGCCTGCAAAAGTGTCCTGCGTTCAGGAATGGAGCTGGGGCCCTGCATGACGTAGGTGATGTATTGGCGAATGTCACTAATTTTCATACCCGTATCTTTTAGACAGCAAATGGTTTTGAGTAACTGAAGGTCGCCCGTGGTGAACGCCCGGTAGCCGGATGAATTGCGGCTCACGAAGGGGAGAAGCCCCTGCTTGTCGTAGAATCTGAGGGTGTAAATGGAGAGTCCGGTTTTTTCGGCCACTTCTTTGATGGTGTAGGTCAACTTTTTTCCTCCAATCGGTTGCCCTAGAGTATGGTCTAGGGTTTAGACTCATTGTAAATCAAATCATGTAGAACTGACAAGCGAGGAGAAAAGTATGCGCAAACAAATTTTAGTCACCGGGGGCAACGGCTTCCTAGCCTTACACATCATCCAAAAATTATTGGCGGCCGATTATCAGGTGCGCGCCACACTCCGGTCGTTGACGAAGGCCGCCGGTGTCCGGCAGACGTTGATTGCGGCCGGCACTGATCACGTGGAACGCTTGGAATTCATCGTGGCTGATCTGACACAGGATGCAGGTTGGAACGAGGCTATGCAAGGCATCGATGCCGTGATGAGTGTCGCCGCCCCTGTCTTTGTGAACGATAAACGGGTTACCGAGACTGTGACAACGGCCGCTACGGTGGGGACACAGCGCATTTTGCAGGCGGCATTGGCGGCCGGGGTTCAACGGGTCGTGATGACGGCGAATCTGGGGGCCGTGAGCTTTAGCAGTTTTGACCCGCAGCACGTCATCACAGAGACCGACTGGACCGCTAAGAACCAGCGCGGGCTGTCTGCCTACGAAAAATCGAAGCTGATTGCCGAGCACACGGCTTGGGACTTTGTCGCCGCTCATCCGGCGCTCGAACTAGTGACGGTCAATGCCGGTGCCATGTTGGGACCAGCGTTGGGCCAGCATGTGACCAGCAGTTTTGGCCTGGTTGAGCGCCTACTGACGGGACGACCAACGCCAAATTTAACAGTCAACGTGGTGGATGTTCGTGACGTGGCAGACATTCATGTGCGGGCGCTGGCCACACCGGCGGCAGCCAATCACCGCGTGTTGGCAGTCGAGGACGGGGCCATTTCAATGTGGGAGATGATCACGTTGATTCGCCGGGAGCGGCCTGAGTTAGCGGCCAAGTTGCCTAAACATTTACTGCCTAGCATTTTAGTAAAGGCACTGGCACCGTTCAGTCGGTCTGTACGTGAGGCGGCGCTGACCCTGAAGTTGGGCCATCGGGTCAGCAATCAACGGGCACGTGACTTGCTGGGGTGGACGCCCGTGAGTGATAATCAGACGGCCGTTCTAGCAGCAGTCGACAGCTTGCACCACATTGGAACTGTCTAAAAAACAGCGGACCCGGAAATTTTCGAGTTCGCTGTTTTCATACTTCTATTAGATTAGTCGGCAAGGACGTGCGCAAATTCTGCGCCTAACTGTTGCGCAGAGAAGGCGTAGGGGGCTAAGGCGTCGTCCGTGTTTTTGAACTGACCGTTGTCGTCCAAGGCGTCCTTTTTCAAATCGATGCGGAGGTTGTTGGTCATGATGGGCATTTTCAATCCCCGGACCACCAGTTGCATGCCCAGGGCCGCTTGAAAGCCACCGTGACCGCCGTAAGAAACCAGGCTGACGGGCTTGCCGCGCCATTCCCAGTAGAGGGTGTCGAGGGCGTTTTTCAGTGGTGCCGGGTAACCCCAATTGTATTGTGGAAACAGCAGGATAAAGGCATCATAACCCTGAATCAACGCGCTCCATTGCTTGGTGTGCGCCAGTTCGTACTGGTTGTCGGAAGGCATGGCGGCCTCATCCAGGAAGGGCAGGTCGATGGTTGCTAGGTCAATGAGATCAATATTTAGGCCGTCGTGGGCCACGTTTTGTTGGAGCCAGGTCGCGATGCTGGGACTGATTCGACTGGGACGCGTGGAGCCAATGATTAAGCCAATTTTTTTCGTCATAAAGGGTCTCCTTAAAGTTAATGGTGCAATATGCACACATCTTAGCATGGTTCTGGTATAATGGCAACATGGATAATGAAATTTTTGAAGCACTCTTTGAAATCGTGACGTTTTTCAATCAGCCCCAGCAAGACCGGCGTCTGTTAAAGCAGGCCAACCTCTCGCTGGAACCGGCCGCCCTGCCAATCATTGTGCGGGTCGGTCGCCAACCGGGAATCAGTATTGGCGAACTGGCCAACCAGATTGGGCGGAATCATTCGTCCATCAGTCGCCAGGTCGATAAGCTAGTCACAGCGGGATGGCTCGTGGAGGTCGAGCGGCGTGACCAGCGGATTCGGCAAGTCACGCTGAGCCCCCAGGGTCAACGGGCACTGTTACAAATCAAAATTGCCAGAGAAGCTGCTTTACGCGATAAACTACAGGACTATTCAAACGCCGACAAGGTTGCGCTACTGCAGGTCTTGCAGCAACTGGCAACAACCTTGACGGGGCCCGGCGAGTATCGCGAATAAATGTAGATGAGATGAGTCGATCATGAAACAACAAATGTTGTGGCAACGGGGCGCCATCGTGCTCGGATTTTACGGTCTGTGGTGGTTGCGAACCGTGGGCTGGGTCGCCATTAACGGGAACAATAGTGAGTCGGGCTGGGCAATCGTATTTTTGGTTGGCGAGGGCCTGTTACTCTTAGCCCCTTGGGTCCTGATCCTGGGATCGTTCGCCTTTTTCTCAGGCGGATACGGACTGATCACGGCAACCTTATTACCCCTGACGGTTCTTTCCAGTCAGTGGTTGAGTGGCTACGCGGCGGTCATTCTCCCCGGACTCACGCTGTTGACGGGCTGGGTGTTGGCAACCGCTAAGCTGAAATTGGCCTTCGGACGGTCGACAAAATGGGTCGGCGGTATCGTGGCTGTTCTAACGTGCCTGTGCCTCTTGTCACCACAGGCCAGTGCGCGGCTATTCGTGGCAGGGTACCACTCCCCGTATCCGGCAATTGTCGGGACATACAGTGCTGACCGCAGTTCATTACGTGATGCTCACTACCTAGATTACACACCCGAACATCCGGCGGTGGCGGAACCGGGCCTATTGGGGATGATGGGCTATCCCGTGTCTGATCAAAACAGTTTGGGCATCAAGGTGTACCAGCTGGGATTTGTGCATTGGCCAGTGGAGGACCGCTGGTGGGTTATGTAAGCAAGTAAATGAAAAAGGGCGATCCAATCAGGACCGTCCTTTTTTGATGAAAAAATGGGCAAAAAAATTAACCTCATTGAATCGAACTGGGATTTAGTCTGATTCAATAAGGTTAATTATTCAATTGGGGACAGACAGAGTTAAGGCATTTTCCGGGTACCTTAATCGCTGTTACCAAAAAAGCTTTAGTTTGTCGTTAGTTTGTTAAGCAATTGTTTACGACATATTTACTATAACAGAGAAATCAAGGCTTGCGGGCGAATTTGACGATTTGTAATATTACAATTTCGGCGGCCTTATTTTGTAATAGGTTATATTGTAAACGAAAAGACTGGACTGTCGCCTTTCGTTTCAATTACCGGGGAGAATGAGTGAATACATATTCAGAAAAAGGTACATCAAAAAAATTTGAGATTTATTTTGCTGGCGGGCTGATTTGAAATCCGGTCATTTTTGAATGAAATTGCTAAATGAGTTCGGAAAAGGGTCGATGAATGTTCCTGTGTTACGAAATGTAGCGGCTATTAATCAGATTTTGCTGAATATAAAATAGTTAATAACGAACTATAAATAACATAATCGTTGCTTCGTTCGTATTTTATGCTACACTAGAACTTGCTAGAGAAAAACAATACATATTTGAGGAGTGAATGCGATGCATTTGAAGAGTAAGGGGAAATTGCTCTTAATTATGGCAACGCTATTGATCTTGCCAGCGACATTAGCCGCTTGTGGGAAGGCATCCAGTAGTGCAGGTTCCAAGTCAGAAGCTTACGCGCCAAAGAAGTTGACGGTTGAATTTGTGCCATCATCTAATGCGGGAACCATCGAAGCTAAGGCCAAGCCACTGGAAGGGTTATTAAAGAAACAACTGGGGATTCCCGTGACGGTCAGCGTCTCAACCGACTACAACACAATCGTTGAAGCTATGGGTTCTAAGAAGGTTGATATTGGTTTCCTGCCACCTGATGCTTACGTCTTAGCGCACAAGCAATACGGCGACAAGGTGCTGTTGCAAGCACAACGTTACGGCGTCAGTGAACCTAATGACAAGGCCACTAAGGAACTGGTGAACTTCTACCGGTCACAAATTCTGGTTCGTAAGGATAGTGGTATCAAGTCCATCAAGGATTTGAAGGGCAAAAAGATTGCCGTTCAAGATACGACGTCAACTGCCGGGTGGATCTATCCTGCCGTTGAAATGCTAGACCATGGGGTCAACATCAACAAGGATGGTATTCAGACCGTCACCGTTAAAGGTCATGACCAAGGGGTATTGTCCGTCTACAACAAGAACACTGATGCCGCCTTTGTCTTCCAAGGCGCCCGGAACATTGTGATGAAGGATGAGAAGGACATCATGAGCAAGGTTGTCCCAATCTACACCACGGGTAAGATTCCTAACGATACGATCACTGCACGTGGCGACATGAGTGAGAAGTGGCAGAAGAAGATTGCGACCGCCTTTAAGGAAATTGCCAAGACCAAGCAAGGTCATGACATTATTTCCAGTGTGTACTCACACCAAGGCTACGCCGATTCTAAGGACAGTAACTTTGATATTATTCGCCAATACGATAAAAAGGCTAAGAGCTTAGATAAGTAGGCGGCTTCAAGTAGCTAAATCTAAGCGTCTAGTCGTCAAGGATGGTAAAAAGTAGTGGGGTAGCGCGTTTCTGGCACCTTGCTACTTTTTTACGGGGGAACGAATAAATGGTAGAAGCACCCATTATTTCTTTTAAAAATGTGAATAAGATTTATAGCAACGGGACCGTTGGCTTGAAGGATATTAATCTTGAGATTCCACAAGGCCAGTTTTTGGTAGTCGTCGGGTTATCTGGTGCGGGAAAGAGTACCTTGTTACGTACGATTAATCGGATGCATGAGATTACTTCTGGAGAAATTAAGATTGACGGGGAACCCATTCAAACGTATAAGGGTCAAGCTTTACGTCTATTACGACGTAAGATTGGGATGATCTTTCAAGGGTTTAATCTGGTGAATCGTTCGAGTGTCGAACGCAATGTCCTATCCGGCCGCGTAAGCTATTACCCGACCTGGAAGACCCTCTGCGGGTTGTTTACCCAGGCGGACCGCGAGATGGCTGTCCGGTCCTTACAGCGGGTAAATTTAGCCGATAAACTCTATACGCGAGCGGACGAACTGTCCGGGGGCCAACAACAGCGCGTCGCCATTGCGCGGACGTTGATGCAGGAACCGAAGATCATTTTGGCGGATGAACCCGTGGCGTCGTTGGATCCCCTAACGACCAAGGCCGTGATGGATACCCTCCAACGGTTGAACCGGGAGGACAATATCACCGTCATCGTCAATCTGCATTCGGTTCCGTTGGCGCGGCAGTATGCGGATCGCATCATTGGGTTGCAGGCAGGCCAACTGGTCTATGACCGGCCAATCAGCGAGGTCACCGAGGCCGACCTGAACGAAATCTATGTGACGGAGGCGGTCCAGGCATGAGTATTCCAAAGGTTCCACGGCGTTCGTGGATTCAGCGGTGGCACGTGAAGGGGATTGTTGTGACCGGACTACTACTGATTCTATTGGTGACATCATCGCGGATGACCGGAGTCGACGTGGGGATGTTCTTCAGTAACTTCGGGCAGTTTCTGAATTTATTAGTGCGGATGTCACATCCAGACTGGCAGTATGCCAATGTGATTGTTCGGCCACTGTTGGAAACCATTCAAATGGCAATCCTGGGAACCACGATTGGGGCGGCGTTTGCCGTGCCATTCGCCGTCTTAAGTGCCAGTAATTTGATTCACAATCGGTTCTTGCGGGGATTGACCCGGTTATTTTTGGATTTGGTTCGGACGTTACCCGATCTCTTATTAGCGGCTATTTTTGTGGCTGTTTTTGGTATTGGCTCGACGGCGGGGGTCGTGACCTTAGCGATTTTCTCGTTTGGGATGGTGTCCAAACTCTTCTATGAAGTCATTGAAACCATTGATATGGGGCCCTTAGAGGCGTTGACTTCTGTGGGCGCCAGCAAGGTCACCATTATTTGGTACGCGGTGTTGCCACAAATCCTCAATCAGTTTGTGAGTTATTTTCTCTACACGCTGGAAATAAACGTGCGAGCATCGACCGTCTTGGGGTACTTGGGTGCCGGCGGGATTGGGGTCTTTCTCCAGCGCTCACTCAGTGAATTTAATTACAGTCAAACCGCTGTCATTATCCTGGCTACTCTGGCAGTGGTGTTAGTCATTGACGGCGTTAGTAATCACCTGAGGAGGGTCTTACTCTAATGATAACCACATTGATTGAAAAGCCGTCACGAAGCATCTGGCAACGGTGGCGCTGGCTTCTGTGGGTCGTCGTGATTGGTGCGCTGTATGATTGGACGATTAGTGGGTTGAAGTTCACCGGTCTCCAAGAATCAGCTGGTGTCGTCTCACGGTCCATTATGGCCGGTTTAGTTCACCCGCAGTGGTCATACGTGTATGACGGAAGTGGGGAGGATTTGGTTTCCTTGATCCTACAAACGTTAGCCATCGCCTTTCTGGGGACGATTGTCTCCGCGGTTATCAGTGTGCCCTTTGCCTTTTGGGCAGCTCGCGGGGACCATGAACGATTCTTCCTACGCTCAGGGAGCGGGAAAGTCGTTTTGACGTTGATCCGGACCTTTCCCGAAATTGTCTTGGCCATCATGTTCATCAAGGCCGTGGGGCCGGGATCTTACGCGGGTGTCTTAGCCGTTAGCATTCATTCGATTGGGATGCTGGGCAAGCTTTTTAGCGAGGCCATTGAGAACATGAATCGGGGGCCGGAGGAGGCCATCGTGAGTGCGGGTGGCCGTCCCGGTCAGGTATTTGGCCTAGCAACGCTGCCGACCATTATGCCGGAATTCTTTTCCTATACGTTGTATCGTTTTGAAATTGCTGTCCGGTCTGCCTCCATCCTGGGAATGGTGGGCGCTGGGGGAATTGGGACGCCCATGATTTTTGCCATTCAAACGCGGAACTGGCCCAAGGTCGGGATTATCCTGTTAGGCATCGTCATCATGGTGCTCTTGATTGACTCACTATCCGAACAGTTACGAAAGCGGCTGATTTAATGAAAGTCAAAATTTTATCAACGAGTGATGTTCACGGTTATGTGTTGCCAACGAACTATAGCCGGCGGGATGATCACCAGGACTATGGGTGGTTAAAGGCGGCGACCATCATCCAAGAGGCCCAACAACAGGCGACGTCGGATGAAATTGTGATCACGATTGAGAATGGAGATTGGATTCAAGGGTCCGCATTTGCCAGTTATTTGGCCCAGCAGCCGGCCGACCAGCAAGCGTTGTTTACCCAACTGACGGGATCAATTCACTATGATGCGGGGGTTCTGGGCAATCATGAATTCAATTATGGCTTAGATTACCTGCGAAATTGTGAGCGTCAACGGAACTATCCGTTGTTGGGCGCCAACGTTCAGGGCGGCGTTGCGCAGGAAATTTTGGACGGCCCGTACACGATTGTTGAAGAACGGGGCATTAAGATTGCCATCTTGGGGTTGACCACCGCCTACGTCCCCGTTTGGGAAAGAGCGGACCATCTAACCGGGTTAACCTTTACATCCGCATTGGCCACGGCCAAGCGCTTTGTCCCGCAACTGCGGGCACTGGCCGATGTTGTCATTGTGGCCTACCATGGTGGCTTTGAGGCCGACCTGGAGACGGGGCAGCCAACGGAACGACTGACGGGAGAAAATGAGGGCTATCAGCTATTAGCAGATGTGCCAGGGATTGACGCGTTAGTGACGGGCCACCAGCACCGCCAACTAGCAGGCGTCTACCAGGGTGTTCCGACGACGCAGCCCGGTGAAAAAGGCGTCGCGATGGGTGAAATTACGCTAACACTGAATCAGGAAAAGCAGGTAGTCGACCAGTCGGCAACCTTACTGACGACGGCGACAGCCCAACCAGATAGTACTTTGGCCGCGTTAGTCGCACCTATCCAAGAGAAAGTTGAAACCTGGCTAGATCAACCGGTCGGCCAACTCACTGGCGAGTCACTAGCAGTCACGGATCCAATGGCGGCACGACTGTGTGGCCACCCGTACCTCCAGTTTATCAACACGGTAGAAATGGCTGCCGGTCAGACGGATATTGCGGCGACAGCGTTGTTTAACGACGAGGTCCGGGGCCTGGGAGAACAGGTCTCGTTGCGCCAACTCCTCAATAGTTATCCGTATGCCAATACGTTGGTCGTCGAGCGGGTGACGGGAGCCGAGTTGCGCGCCGCATTGGAACGGTGTGCCAGTTTCTTTACCGTTACTGATGATGGTCAAGTCGGCGTGACACCGGCATTTACGACGCCTAAACTAGCACTTTATAACTATGATGTTTACAGCGGCATTGACTATCATTTCGACTTGACTCGGCCGGAGGGACAGCGCGTGACACAGCTGATGTACCACGGGCAACCGGTCGAAGCGACGCAGACGTTAGCCGTTGCGATGAATCAGTACCGCGGCAATGGCGGCGGGGATTACCCGATGTTTTCGCCAGACAAGGTCTGTCGCGAGGTCAATGTCGACATGGCGGAGCTGATCCGTCAGTACTTCGTGGCGCAGCCGGTCGTTGTTGGCCGGCCGCAGACGAACTTTACGGTCAACCTTACCGCTGAATAGCGCCTCATGAAAAGAGCTCACACCAGCAGAAAATGCGGGTGTGAGCTCTTTTGAGTTGTTGTAAATTAGGCAATTCGGACGACGAGCTTCCCCAGGTTGTCGCCACGCTGGAGTAATTTCAAACCCTCGGCTGCATCATCAAAGGCCAGGACGCGGTCAATGACTGGGTCGAATTCACCGGTCGCCAATTTTTGACCAACGATGCCCGCCATAAAGCCGAGGTCGGCAATTTCTTGGGGATTGTTCGACCGGTAGACGCCGCCAAGTGCGGACCGCGTTAGGCCCAATGCTTTGTCGTCTAAATTTAAGTGGGCCGGCATCCCGTCGCCGATGGCAATGATTTGGCCGTTGTAGGCCATGCGGTCGGTATCGGCTGTGAGCTCGTCGCCGCCAATAGTGTTGAGACTCAGGCCAACCCCAAGGCCGTTCGTGGCTTGTAGAACTGCCGTGGTCACGTCCGTTTCGTGGTAGTCAATGATGACGTCCGCACCAACGCGTTCGACCAGCGGCCGTTTTCTCGCAGACGTGGTGGCAATCGTTTTTAAGTGTAGGTCGTGGGCAAACTGTAGGGCGGCTAACCCGACGGCACCACCACCGGCGTGAATCAAGACGGTTGGCAGTTCGGAAAGGTTAGCCTTGCGGTAGAGTGCCTGGTAGGCGGTCAAGGTGCCACAAAGACTGGCCGCCGCCTGTTCAAAGCTGACGTTGCTGGGAATCGGCGCCAGACTCAGGGACGTGGTCACGGTAAATTCAGCCAAACTACCAGCTCGGCGCAAATCTCCGTGGTACATCACGCGGTCACCCACGGACCAGTCCGTCACGTTGGCGCCGACCGTGACAATCTCGCCGGCGCAATCCATGCCAACCACACGGGGGTCAGTCGTATCGCTGCTTTCGATAACCTTGTAGTCGGCCGGGTTGAGGCCCACGGCGCGCACGTAAACCTTGACTTCATCGTCTTGGGGCGTTGGTTCGGGCACTTCCGTGAATTTTAAATCATCTAATGTGTGGGGCGCGGGCCCCGTAATCGTCCAAGCTTTCATAGTGGTCATCCTTTTTTAAACTTGTGTAAATTTCAGACGTTAATCATGACTGGTCAGAACCAGTCTCCCTAGTCAGTATACTACATCGATTAGGGGAGCCAATCTTAGGGCCTGAAACAGGTCGCGTTTTGATTGTGACCGTTATCAATTCATCCTATTATTAAAAGTATGTTGCAATCGACTCTAATGGGATGCAATTTTCATGAAAACTTGGTAAAATTAATTAACTAAAAATGAGATTTGGAGGTGGACGCCTTGCACCAACCGTACGCTGCATTCCCGATTCCCGACCGCTAAACTGAATTTTCAAGAATAGAAAGGAAGACCTATTTACATGTCGAAAGACCCTAAAGAAACAGTTACCACGCCAACCGAAGCAGAAACCACTGACCCTGGACCCAGCCAGCAGTCGCCCCTATGGCAACGCTCGACTGAGTCCTTACTCGTCGACTTTGCCACCAACGAAGATGAGGGATTGACCACCGCCGAAGCCGAAAAGCGGCTCAAGCAAAATGGCCCCAACGAGTTAACTGCCAAGAAGCAATCCAATTTACTGCGCTTCTTGAAGCAATTTAACAACTCCATCATCTACATCCTAGCGGCGGCCGCCCTGATGACGTTCTTCATGCACCATTACTCCGACTCCATTGTTATCGGGCTAGTGATTGTTGCGAACGCCTTTATTGGTTATTTCCAGGAACGCTCAGCGGATAATGCTTTGGACCGCATCAAGGCCCTACTGGTCTCCGAGGCCGTCGTGATTCGTGACGGTCAGAAAATTACGTTGCCGGCGCGTGAGCTGGTAACCGGGGACATCGTTCAACTGGAAGCCGGGGATACCGTCCCCGCCGACTTACGGTTGATCGACGCGGATAACTTAAAAATCCAAGAGTCGGCCTTGACCGGTGAAACGGACTCCGTGGAAAAGGGCGAAGACCCCTTGGACGTGGCAGAACTCGCGTTAGCCGAACGGCGCAACCAAGCCTTTGCCTCAACCGCCGTGACCAACGGATCTGGGCGAGGAATCGTGACCGTGACCGGGACGCAAACCGAAATTGGTCATATCCAACAAAATGTTGCCGAAGTTAAGCAACAGACCACGCCATTGATGAAAAACTTAAACAGTTTAGGTTTAGGTTTATCCATCGCGATTTTAATTGCGGCCGTCCTGCTGTTCGTCCTGGGGATGATCACCCACGTCTACAGTTTGCCGACGTTATTAATCGCCGTGATTACGATGGTCGTGGGGTCCATGCCTGAAGGGCTACCGGCCAGCACGTCGGTGGTCCTCGCCATGGGGACCCAGGCCATGACCAAGCAAAACGTCATCGTGAAGACGCTGCCCGCCGTGGAAACACTGGGGGCCGTCGACATCGTTAACACCGATAAGACCGGGACGTTGACCAAAAACGAAATGACCGTGACCGACATTTTAACGCCACAAGATACCTACACCGTGTCCGGGGTGGGCTACGATGCCGCGGGTCAGATTCAAAATGACGAGGGCCAAGACGTCGACTGGCAAGCCGACACTGATCTGGAGTGGTTGGTTCAAATTGCCGGGCAGACCTCCGATGCCGAATTCCATGAGGAAGACGGCCAATGGGTGCTGACCGGGGAACCGACCGACGGGGCCTTAACCGCGCTCTACCACAAGATGGTCGGCGCCGACCCAGATCCAGCCGAAATTGATTCCCTGCCATTCGACTCCGCCATCCGGTACTCCGCGCGGCTGGTCGACCACCGCGGCCAACGCTACCTGTTGGTCAAGGGGGCCCCACAAACGCTGATTCGCTTAATGCAAGAACAGGGCGGGACCGTCGACGAAAACGCTTGGCAAGAACGCTTATCCCAGTTAACGCAACAGGGTAAACGGGTGGTGGCCTTAGGGTATCAACCGGTTGCCGCCGATGCCGACGAGGTCGATGACCTGCCAGTTGGGCAGAACTTCCATTTGGCCGGAATGGCTGGTATCATTGATCCCCCACGTCCTGGGGTAGCCGATGCCGTGCGGCAATTACGTTACGCCGGCATCAAGGTTAAGATGATCACCGGGGATGACCCGGAAACGGCCGCCGCCATCGCCGAACAGTTAAACCTGTCCGAGCAGGCACGCGCCATTACCGGACCAGAACTGGCCCAGATGAGCGATGCCGAGTTGGCGTCGCAGATTGATAAATACACCGTGTTTGCCCGGACGACGCCAGCCGATAAGCTGCGAATCGTGAAGGCCCAACAATCCCGTGGCCACGTGGTCTCCATGACCGGTGACGGGGTCAACGATGCGCCCGCCTTGAAGCAGGCCGACATCGGGGTTGCCATGGGGATTCGGGGGACCGACGTTGCCAAGGACTCCGCTGATATGGTGCTGGCCGATGACGACTTCACCTCGATCCTGGGCGCGGTTCGGGAAGGGCGCCACGTCTTCGATAACATTCGGAAGACGATTCGCTTCCTCCTCCCAACCAGTTTTGCCGAAGGATTGATCGTGGTCCTGAGTATCCTGATGGATCAGGAATTACCGTTATTCCCAACGCAACTGTTGTGGATCAACATGGTGTCAGCGCTGACGATTCAGTTTGCTTTCATCTTTGAACCGGCCGAGAGCGGCATCATGAAACGGGGACCACGAGACGTGACGCGCGGGATTCTTTCCAAGCTGGACGTCTTCGAGGTGACCTACGTGTCGCTGCTGATCTCCGGGCTGGGGATGTTTGCCTACGACCTCTTAACGGGCCAAGGCCTCTCCGCTGTTATCGGCAGTACCATGACGCTAAACGTGATTATTTTCGGGAAGATTTTCTACCTGTTCAACCTGCAAAATGACCACCCCGTTCTGTCGAAGTACTTCTTCAGAAATAAGATGAGTTTCGTTATCGTCGGCATCCTGCTGTTGCTGCAAGCGATGATTATTTACTGGCCAGCGATGCAGGGTGTCTTCCACACCACGTCCGTCAATTTCTTCTACGGTTGGGGGATTCCAATCATGGCCGGGGTCGTCGTTCTGGTGGTCACGGAAATTGCCAAGGCCATTCGCCATCGCCTCGACGCCAACACAATCACCCGCGAGCAACGGAATTTCTAATCAGTCCCTAGTGGATGAGACGTTGTGATAAAAATAGGTGCGCAAATGAAACGAAAAATTAGGTGGGTGCCCATCGGCATCATGGTACTGGCGGCGGTGATCGTTGACCTCAGCCGCCGCAGCCTACCGGACTGGTTGGTGACGGGATTCACGGTTGTGTGGATCCTGATTGTCGCCATCGGCCTGTACCGAATGGTTACCCTTAAACGTTAATATAGAGGAGTTCGGTCATTGTGGCTGGGCTCCTTTTTCTATGGAATGGCGCGGATAATAGTGTTGATTGGGCTGGACGTACCGACTCGTGGTTGAAAATTTGCTGGAATTGGCAAAGGACAAAGAGCCGGTTGTGCGGTTAGGGCTAAACAAGTGTAGCCGCAGGGATGGTGAAAATAGGCTCAGCCGTAGGAATTGCCTTAGTGGCGGGCTGGGCCGCTTAGGCAATTGGTATCTTTGAGACGCGATTCTCAGCGGCTCAAAGTAAGGGGGAAGACCGCCCTTTGGCTTCCGCCGCCCGCCTATAGCGTCCCGGCCTATTTTCACCATCCCGGAGGCGGGGGCAATACGTTTAGCCCCAACCACACAATCTAGGAATATTTTGGGAAACCTCTGGCTCTAATCAAAACTTAATCCTATACTGGTAAGAAAGGGGGCGGAACAACAAAATGTTGAAGAAGAGTTCCGATTGTACCGAGATTTTAGTGGGTAAGGCCGCCAGTATTGACGGTTCTACCATTGTGGCGCGTAACGAGGACGGTTACGGCCCGATTAATCCAATTAAATTTGTGGTCCACCCAGCGACGGACCAACCGGGCGCATCGTTTACGTCAATCACCACTGGCGTTAACGTTCCCTTACCCGATCATGCTTTCCGCTACACAGGCACGCCACAAGCCGACCAGAGTGATGGCCAGTACGAAGAATCTGGCATCAACGAGTTTAACGTTGGGATGAGTGCCACCGAAACCACGGCCACGAACGCCCGCGTCTTGGGCTACGACCCACTGGTTGACGATGGCATCAACGAAGAAGCCATGGTTACGTTGGTTTTGCCGTACATTAAGAGCGCCAAAGAAGGGGCCCAACGCTTGGGTGCCCTGCTCGAAAAGTACGGGACTGGCGAAAGCAACAGTATCGCCTTTAACGATAACGATGAAATTTGGTATCTCGAAACGGCCGGTGGTCACCACTGGGCCGCGATGCGGTTGCCAGAAGACAGCTATGCCATCGCGCCTAACCAGACGTTGATGCAAGAGGTCGACCTCAATGATACCGACAACTTCTTGGTTGCCACGGACCTAGTTGACTTCGTGGAAAAGAATCACTTGAACCCGACACCGGGGAGCTTTAATTTCCGCGAAATCTTTGGGACCCACGGCGAAGACGATGCTTACTACAACACGCCCCGGACCTGGTACGGCCAAAAGTTGTTCAATCCAGAAATTACGGACCAACAACCCACCGACCAAGACATGCCATTTACCCGGGTACCCGCTAAGAAATTAGCGATTGAAGACGTGCAGTTCTTCTTGAGTTCTCACTACAATGGCACACCTTACGATCCATTTGGCACTTACGCTTCCGGCTCGGCTGACGACCAGAAGAAGTACCGGCCAATCGCCATGGACCGGAACCAATGTTCATCCATTTTACAAATTAGAAATGATGTTCCTGCCGATCACGCGGCGATTCAATGGATTGCCATGGGCTTCTTCGCCTATGCACCCTATGTACCATTCTTTACCAACATCAAGGATACGCCGGTGGACTACCAAAACACCACTACTGACGTCGATGTTGAGAATGTTTACTGGCTAAATAAGACGTTATCTGTTATCATTGAACCACATTTCCACGAATATGTGGAAGCCGTCAATGCCTTCCGTGAAGGTTGCCAGTCCTACGCCCGTTCCCGGGTTGCAGCGACCGACGCAGCCATCACGGGCGACGCGACGGACTTCTTGACGCAGAGTAACGCTGAAACGGCCGGTGAAATTTCTAAACGGACGCATCAATTGTTCGATGACCTGGTCAAGCACGGCTTGTTATTATCCAAGACGGCTTGGGAAAAGGGTCAGAACCTGTAATTTCTGTTTAGCTTCACTAGTCTATCCTCTGACTAAGGAAAATTTGGCGTTACTCACAAACAATAGTTAGTTCCAGCAATGGATTTTGACATAAAAGGGTGGTGGATAAATCTTTATCCACGCCCGACGGAGTAAGGACTTAAAAGTTGAGGATAGATATAGGAGGAGACAACCATGAAATGGGCGAAGTTAATCCTGGCTAGTGTGGCAGGTCTGAGTTTATGGGGTGGCGTGACGACTGCGAATGCGGCCAAAAAGGTCACGTTACCCGCGTACCCGAAGCAGCGGGTGTTTACGTTTAAAGCGAAGGGGACTAAGGTCTACAGTTACCCCCGCGCGGCGTACAAGCACAGTAGTGTCTTGGGCACGGATCAGAGCACCACGAAGCAGTGGACGGTCGACAAGGTGATCACCGTCAAGGGTCAGCGCTACGTGCGGCTGGCGCGGGTGAGCGCCAAGTCCTTGCCGCACGGGACGATTGTGCCGAATGCCTCTAAGGCCAATGTGAAATTGGTTGGGGGTTACGTGGCGCTCAATAAGCTGAAATTTCACCAGCAGATTGCTAGCATGAAGTCGGTGAAGAAGGCCGCCTACTGGACGCCAACCACCAAGCATGACTTCTGGAACATGCCCGCCCATTCCTTAGGGAAAACGGCGGCCAGCCACTACGGGCACACGTATGGCTACCGGACGTTGTACGCGGTTGAATCGTTAACGACCACCAGCAAGAAGTCCTACTTGTACTTCGAAACGGCTGATGGCAAGGCGATTGGCTGGTTACCTAAGAGCGCAGTAATCAAGGGGCAATACCCCGACTTACTGAAGCGGGAACTGGGCCGGAACTTGTCCGCGGACTCGACGGCGTTAACTACCGTTGATAAGGCGGGCCACGTGAAGGTCGGTGTTGCCCTGAAGGCTGGTCAAGTCCAACGGGTTGCCCTCCTGAAGCAAAACAGTGAAACGGCGGTTTACGATTTTACTGCCGGCAAGGCTGTTAAGCTCACGACGCGGACGTCAACGGGCAAGGTCAAGCAGACCACAGCCGTGACGCAAACCACGAAGAACCTGAAGTTCAAGGCCCAATCGGACTTTGATATTCAGGGGTACACCTACAACGTGAAGGTCACGCCAGCCGGCAAGGTCAGCGTGCTGAGCGTCGGCGGGTGGATGGCTTAAAGTCGAATTAACTGAAATTAAAAAGTGGTCAGAGTGTTTGAGAGAAATTCTCAAATACCCTGACCTTTTTGTATCCTAATCCTATTTTTATTTATCCTTAAATGATGTGTTACCAAGTTAATTTTCGGCCGTTCTTACGAACCTCAGAAGGCGTGGTTTGCGTCCAGCGCTTAAATTGACGGCTGAAGTTTGCAACATTTTTATATCCCAGGGCATTGCCAATCTCATTGATGGAATACTGTGGTTTGGCCAGCATTTTTTTGGCTTCGTTAATTTTTAATTTGGTGAGGTATTCTCTTGGGGAGATACCGTACGTTTTCTTGAAAATTCGGAAGCCGTAGCCGTCACTGAAGCCGACCTTTTCAATAGCTGCAGACACTTCGACCAGGCTGCCGTCAGCCATATAGCCATTCTTTAAATAGTCTAAGACCTGTGTTGTGAGCTTATCCTTCAAGTAATCAGCCATAATTCTAGCGTACTCAGTTGTACTAGTTTCACTATTTTGTCGGACCTTCTTACTATCTTGAAAAAAGATTTGGAGCATTTTAGATAGCTCGATTTGAATGATCATCTTGGTGTCGAAGTCGTAGGACTGATCAGAAATAAGGCCATCCAGCTTGGATAAGTGTGGCTTTAAGAGACCAGTAAACTGGCTATCTTTCGGGTAATGATAGTCGAGACCTTCGATGAGTTGGGCCTTAAGAGTGGGGTCATCTAAGTCGAAATGAAAGCAGAAGTATTTTAATGACTTGCCAGCCCAAACGCGATGCAAGACTTCGGGTGGTATCAAAGCAAAATCACCGGAATTAAGCGGATATGTTTTCCCATAAACATTCAAAAACTCCGTGCCCTCAAGAATGTAGATACATTCGAAAGCATAATGTTTTTCAACCGGAACAGCCCAGTCGTCACGTACTTTTTGCTCGTGAGCACCGAAGAAGGTTAAATTCCAGTCCAGTACTGGGAGTTTTTTAGCGTTTTCCAAGAAGTCCATAACTAGTCCTCTTTCTTAAGACGTTCTGTACTTAGCAAAGTTATTATATCATATTTGGATAAATTCAAGACAAATTACCATCTATACAAGTTTGGCTAAACCTGTGATACTTAGTTCAACAATTAAGAAAGCGTTTTCTTAAACGATGACGCTGAGAAAGGGCGATTTAAGTTGAAATTCAAAAAAATTTTGTATGGTGCTGCTTACTATTACGAGTACCTGCCATTTGACCGCTTAGATAAAGATATTGAAATGATGAAGGCTGCCAACATTAACGTTGTCCGGATTGGTGAAAGTACTTGGGGAACTTACGAACCACAAGAAGGCGTTTTTGATTTTAGTAAGTTAGACAAAGTCGTTGATGCGATGGCCAAGGCTGGCATTCAAGTCATCATTGGAACTCCTACCTATGCGATTCCAACCTGGTTAGCTAAGAAGTATCCAGAAGTCATGCTGACGAATAAGGCTGGCAAACAAGTTTATGGTGCTCGTCAAATCTTTGATATTACCAATCCGACTTTCAGAATGCATGCTGAGAAAATTATTCGGCAGATTATCAGTCGGACCGCAGATAAGCCCAATGTTATTGGATTTCAGGTTGATAATGAGACGAAACACTTTGATACCAGCAGTGATAACGTCTATATTGCTTTTCAAAAGTGGCTTAAAAAGAAATTTAATGGGAATTTGGACGCGTTGAACCTCGCCTATGGGTTAGATTACTGGAGTAACCGGATCAATGCTTGGGAAGATTTTCCACCAATTAATTCAACGATTAATGGGAGCTTGGGTGCAGCGTTTGATGAGTTTAAGCGCACCTTGTCAACTGACTATCTGCAGTGGCAGGTGAACTTAGTTAATGAGTATAAGCATGATGATCAGTTTGTGACTAATAACTTTGATTTGGAATGGCGGGGGTACTCTTACGGACTGCAACCCGATGCCAATCATTTTGATGAGGCTAAAGCAATGGATGTTACGGCAGTCGATATTTATCATCCGACGCAAGATAATCTGACTGGAATTGAAATCGCTTTCGCAGGGGACTTTTCTCGCTCAACTAAAGATGCCAATTACATCGTCATGGAAACCGAAGCGCAAGCCTTTAAACACTGGGTACCATATCCAGGACAGCTTAAATTGCAAGCGTATTCACACATTGCTTCAGGGGCAAACATGATTAGTTATTGGCACTGGCATTCAACACACAATGGGTATGAAACCTATTGGAAAGGTTTGTTGAGTCAGGACTTCAAACCTAATCCAGTTTACAACGAAGCAAAAACGATTGGTAAAGATTTAGCTGACAATGGCTTATTGTTTGTCAATTCTCATAAAAATAATCGTGTTGCCTTCGTTGTCAGCAATCAAGCGTTAAGTGCTGTTGACTGGTTCCCATACAAGAACACAGCTTTTGACCGTACCAACGAGCATCAATACAATGATGTTTTACATTCTTACTACGATGCGTTGTATAAGATGAATGTTGAGGCAGATATTTTAGAAGTTGGCGATGCAAGAATTACCAATGACAATTATGATTTGCTGGTCGTCCCGATGCTGTATTCCGCTTCTGATAGTCAGTTAGAACAGCTCAAACATTTTGAAGAACAAGGTGGGACGGTACTTTACTCTTTCCGTTCTGGGTTTACGAATCAGGATGTTAAGGTTCGGACTGATACGCAACCGGCTAAGATTTCTGAGGCGGTTGGAACGACGTATGAATTATTTGTTGAACCTGATCAAAACTTTTCGACTGGCAAGCCAGAACGAGACATGACAATTTCTGGGGTTGCTGGGTTATCTGATTTAAAAGAGCAGCCGGTCAAGTATTGGGCGGAACTGTTAACGCCAACTACTGGTAAGCCACTTGCTATGTACGATCACCCGTACTGGGGGAAGTATGCCGCAATTACTGAGAATGCGTTTGGAAAAGGGCATGCCTTCTACGTTGGCACTTATTTAAATGATGAGTCTATGCGTGTGTTATATCAATATATCTTGAAGCAAAGTGGGCTGTGGACCAGTCGACAAGAGCAGCGTTTTCCAATTATCAATAAACAATTAATCGAAGAAAATGGCAACGTTCTTGATTTCTACTTTAATTACTCAAATGACAATCAGCAGGTGACATTTGAGTCTCAGGCTGGAACCGAAATTCACGATGAATCAAAGCAGACGAAGGATGGTCAATTTACGCTAGCACCTTGGACGGTTAAAGTTTTTGAAGTGAAACGATAACAAGGGAGATTTTTAAGTTGGAAAATAAGCAGATGAGCCAGGAATGGCATGCAAGCTATACCGATAAGCAACAACCCAAAGTTCCAGTTCGGGTTGGGGTGGCCGTAGCTATTGGTGTATTACTGTGGTTGGGACCATTTAATGGTGTGAGCTCGATTCTTAATCCAGCCAAGTTGGCTAATATTATGGGTGGTGCTGGTTCGAGAGTCAACAGTTTTCTAGCGGTTCTTGGAACGATTGGTGCCGTTGTTTCAACGCTAACAACAATTATTATTGGGGCTTTGTCTGATCGAACCCATTCGAGATGGGGACGGCGGACACCTTGGATTGTTGTGGGTTCTGTTTTAACGGCTGCAGTGATGGTCGGTCTGGGAATGATCAAGACGGAACAACAATTACCAATCTTCATTCTGCTGTGGTGTGGGATTCAAACCTTTATTAACATGATTGTTGCCCCATTATTGGCAGTGATTGCAGATCAAGTTGCCCCGATGCATCGGGGAACGATTTCATCCATCTATGCAGTGGGATTTGTGATTGGCCAATATGGTGGTCCCGTTGTCGGTGGGCAATTTTTAAGCAATACGAATACTGGTCTGATTAATACTGGTTATTATATCTTCGCTGCTTTGATTTTATTGTCAGGTCCAGTAGCGGCGATTCTGTTAAAAGAAAAGTCCAGCTTGGGGATGCCTAAGGAAAAACTTGATTTGAGTGGTTTTGTTAAGGCATTTATCTTCCCTATCCATAAGGTGCGTAACTTCTATCTGGCTTTATTCGGTAAGATGTTGATTGTGATTACTACGACTGCGTTCGCTACTTACCAAGTTTTCTTCCTGACTAGTGGGATGAATCTTGGAAGTTCTGAGGCAGGGAAGTATATTTCCTTGATGGGGACTGCCACAATGGTTACGGCGATTATCTTCTCATCGACGGCCGGCCCCGTTTCAGATAAATTAAAGACTCGGAAATGGGTTGTTGCGTTTGCCGCCTTGCTGATTTCGATTGGGACGGTACTCCCATTTATCTTTAAGAGTCCTGCAACGATGATTTGGTATGGGGTCATTGCTGGTACCGGTTCAGGAATCTTTAGTTCAGTCGATCAAGCATTGAACCTAGAAGTCTTACCTGATCCTGAAACTGCAGCTAAAGACTTGGGAATTCTGAACTTAGCTAACACTGGGGCACAAATTTTGGCACCAGTATTGGGCGCAATTCTCTTTGACATGGTTGGCAAGAACTATATGCCAATTTTACCGGTACTTGCGGTAGTTGCCCTATTAGGTGCTGGGATGGTCTTGATGATTAATGAACATAAGACGGTTTAGATGATTAGAATAATATTTATAGTAGCAAATTACGGTGTATCGATATAGACGATAAAACGGTCAGGGTATCTGAGATGAAATTCTCAAATACTCTGACCTTTTTCGTAACGCTCAATGATGAATCACAGGTGTTCTCCCGCCGCCAGACAATCCGCGCGCAACAGTTCGTAAATTTCCGCCTTCAACGGGGCCTGCGTCGCCAGCCAAGCACGGTCGCGGGTGACCGGCGTCAGGGCGATGTCTTGGACCACGTGGGCCGGCCGCGCCGACAACACGAGAATCCGGTCGGACAGGTAGATGGCCTCCTCGATATCGTGGGTGACCAGTAAGGTTGTGCGTTTCAACTCGGCCGGCAGTCCCAGCAGCCAGTCCTGCATCAGGCCGCGCGTCATCGCATCCAGTGCTCCGAACGGCTCGTCTAACAGGCGGTAGTCGGCCTGGTTGAGCATGGTGCGCAACAGGGCGACCCGTTGTCGCATCCCGCCGGACAGCTGGTGGGGGAGAAACTTGCGGTAGGGCAACAGCCCACAGAGCGTGAGCAATTCGGTGACGCGTTCCTGATCCACGGGTTGGTGGTTGATGCGCTGATACAACGTGATATTTTGGTCGATGGTGTACCACGGGAACAGCATGTCTTCCTGCGGCAGGTAACTGAACGTGGTGTTGAGCCCCGTAATCGGCTGGCCATCGACCGCCAGACTACCCATGGACGGCGTCAGTAGTCCGGTCAGTAATTTCAAAATGGTGGACTTGCCCGCACCACTGGGGGCAATCAGCGACACGAAGCTGCCGTCCGCAATCGTCGCGGTCACGTCATTTAAAATGTCCAGCTTATCTAGCGTGAGGCTGACATTTTGCAAGGTAATCGGCATGGCTAGTCCCCGACGTACTGGTTGGTGTACAGGGTGTCGGCCGGGATGGTCTTCTTGATCAGACCGTAGTCCTTCATGAAACCGGTGTAGTTGTCCCAAACCTTGGCGTCCATCTGGCCCCATTTGGCCGCGTCATCCGTGTAGTTAGCGGAGAGGAAGGCTTGCGATTCCTCCAGGAAACTCAGGTCGGCATCCTTGGCGTACTTGTGTAAGATCTTGGCGTCGGCCTTAGGATGGGCCATGGCGTCTTGGTACCCCTTTTTGGTGGCGCTCATGAAGGCCTTGACCAGCTTCGGGTCCTTCTTTAATTGGGTGTTGTTGGTGATAATCACGGGCGTATAGTAGTCCAGCCGCTTATCCAATTTGCGAAGGGGCATGTAGTTGACCTTGATGCCGTCATCCTTGGCGCGAATCACGTCCCAGCCTTGGAACCACCACTGCAGGTCGTTCTTCTTGCCCAGACTCTTGGGACCATCGCCGGTCGCGCCGACAATCTTCAGGGATTTGGGGTCGACCTTAGCCTTGCTCATGACGGCCTTCAACACGGCCTCTTCACTAGGCGTTTGCCAACCGGCGTAGGTCTTGCCCGCAAAATCCTTGGGCGAGGTGATGCCGCTGGACTTGAGCGAGACGAACCCGGACGTGTTGTGCTTGATGACGGTCCCAATCGCCTTGACCGGGATATTCTTGCCATCGGCGTGGGCGAACGTCACGTCTTCTTGGTAGCTGACCCCGAATTGGGCCTTGTTGGCGCCGACCATGCCGATACTGGTAGCGTTGTCGCCGGGTTCAATGATTTTAACATTTAGGCCGGCCTGCTTGAAGTAGCCCTTATCCTTTGCCACGTACAGCCCCGTATGATTGGTATTGGGCACGTAGTCGAGAACGATTGAAACGTCGGTCAATTTTTTAGCAGATTTAGAATCGGATGATTGATTTTTAGCGTTGCCACAGGCTGTCAGTGAGAGTAAGAGTGGCACCAGGAACCAAAGCTTCGTTAATTTCATAATAATCTCCCTTGAATAAACATTTTATAATATAATTTTTGAAAAATGCGCGTCACGATGTTTAACCCTAAACTCAGCACAATCACGCAGAGAATGGCGGCGAAGACCTTGTCGATTTGGTAGCCGTTTTTCACGCGGATCATGTAGTAACCCAGTCCGGCCTCGGCGCTCAACCATTCCCCGATGATGGCGCCGCTGACGCAGTAGGTGGCGGCGATTCGTAGGCCGGCGAAGAATCCCTGCATGCCTTGCGGAATCTTCAGGAGCCGGTAGACCTGCCAGCTTTTGGCCCCCATGGTCTGGAGAAAGCGAATCTGCTCACCGGAGACCTTTCCCAGCGCCTCCGAAAAGGCCACGATGATGGGAAAGTAACTCATGAGGACGACCAGAATGATCTTGGGCGCCATGCCAAAGCCAAACCACAGGCTCAGCAGGGGACCCAACACCATGACGGGCAGGGTTTGTGAGATGACCAGCAACGGGTAAAATGACTGGTACAGCAGCTGCCAGCGGTCCATGACCAGCGCCGTACAGAAGGCTAACAGGCAGGCGATACCCAGGCCAATCAGGGATTCGTACAGCGTCACCCACGAATTTTGCAGGAGGCCGGGTCCGTCCGCCACCAGCGCCTGACTCACGGCCACCGGACTGGGTAAAATGAACGCCGGCGCGTGGAGGAGGGTGACCGCGAGTTGCCAAGCAGCCAGCAGCAGGACCAGGCTGCCCAGCGGGTATAACTTGTGTTTCATGTAAAACCACCTTTCTTCACGAAAAAAGCTCCATCCGGGGGAGTAAGTCCGCCTGGATAGAGCATCCGCGCGTTTCTCCCTGCGCCAGTGTTAGCTGACAGGTTCAATGGGTCAAAGTTCACAACTTACTCTCGTGCCGTTTAAACGGTATCCCCAGAAACTTTTTTAATTGGATTTAGTATAGCATGGCAATTCTACCGGAACAACTCAATTTACTTGTCTCAAAGTGAATCCTTCGAAATTTGATTGTGGTGATTTTTAGGTGTCAATTCCTTGGTATGACAGGCTTTGTCTTGGAGTAAATAAAGACAATTCGCCAATTTTGGCGGGATAATGGGCCTAATCTTTCGTAGCGATGGGGCAAAAGGTCCGAGACTAAAATCGTTTGACGCTTAACCAGTCGTTCCCCTTAATTTGCTGGCCAAGCTAACCGAATGACTCTACGGGAGTGCTGGCGGCGAGTATCGTAAAATGAATCCAAAGTCATGGCTAAAGTTATGACGTGACTTGGTTACTCAGCTTTATCAGAGAAATTGTGGACCGTGTCTAGTGACTACCATCAACGTGACTGACGGGTTCTGAGCTGAGATTGGGGGGCTTCGCGCATGCGAGGTTCCTTTTTGGTTTGGGGTCTAAACTAGTCTTTGGTTTTGCCTCCGGGCTGGGGAAAATTGAGCCGTGACGCTGTGGGCGCACGTCTGGAGCCGAAGGGCGGTCTCCAGACTTACTTTGAGCCACTGAGAAGCGTGTCTCAAAGATAGCAGTTACCTAAGCGGGAAACCCGCTAAGGTAACTCCCACGGCTGAGCTCATTTTCCCCAGCCCTGCGGCTAAGACTGGTTTAGCCCCAAAAGCCAGTCGAACTCTTTGGTCTTTCTGTTGGCTGAGTGAATTTACTGGTGCGCACTCAAGGTACCCTGTTGTGGAGCCGGTTCCCGCCTGAGGAGCGGGCTTCCACCTCACCTTTGAGCCTGAAAGGCGGTCTCAAAGGTTGTCCCATGCTCTAAGCTGAGAAAATCGCTCAGCTAAGACCATCGACACAGCTGGTCACCTTGGCGCACCTCTGGTCACTCCCACGACTGGCTCATTTTCCCCAGCGCTGCGGCTAAGACTGATTTAGCTCCAAGCCAGCTGGACTCTTTGATTTTGTTGTTGGCTGAGAGTGTTACCGGTGTACATACACTCAAGGCGCCCTGCTGTGGGGCCGGTTTAGCTCCAAGCCAGCTGGACTCCTTAGCTTTGTCGTAATTGACCGCGATTGTGCGACCTGGAAATAGGTTTGCTTTACACGAGGCTAACCGTCAAAGGTGGCCTCGTTTTTGTTTGCCAAAAGAGAAAACGCTTAACAATAAGAATCTCGTGAAAATTTTCAAAAATGGGCGGGACTTTTCGTCATTTTTGTTATACTGGTCTTTGCTCGTTAATTTTAGAACGCAAGAACGGCGATGGTTGGCATAGCCTTGCCGTTATAAAATAATGCATAAATCGGCACAGAGAGAGGGAGACTGATTATGAAATTTGGACTGACACGGGTGGGGCAACTATGACTCCACAACATCATTTACGCGGCGTGTTACTGGCGAGTGTGGCCTGCATCTTGTGGGGCATCTCAGGGGTTGCGGCGAGCACGCTGTTTACGATGAGCCCCGAGGTGACGGCACTGTGGCTGACCCAGGTCCGCATGATTAGCGCTGGGATTATTTTATTAGTCTTTGGCCAAGTGATTGGCATCAAGCCGTTTGAAATTTGGCGCCAGCGGGGCACGGCCCTACGCGTCGTCAGCTACGGCCTATTGGGATTGGTGCCGGTTCAGCTGTGCTATTTCGAGGCCGTTAAATTCGGCAATGCGCCGGTCGCCACAATTATTCAGTTCCTCGGACCGTTCATCATTAGTATTTATTTCTTAGTATTCAAACACGTGACGCCGACCCGGCCCGAAGCCATGGGGATGGCGATTGCCTTCATCGGTACCCTGTTGATTGTGACACACGGGCACCTCAACAGCCTGGCCATTTCACCGGTCGTCCTGTTCTGGGGCGGGCTGTCAGCCATCGGGGTTGCGACGAACACGCTGATTCCACGGCCACTGTTGCCCAAGTTTGGCGCCGTTTCCGTGACCGGCTGGGGCCTGCTAGTTGCCGGTATCTGTTTAAATGCTTTCGGACCCGTTTGGCAGGAACACGTCACGCTGTCCTGGGCCGGCTGGAGCATGATTGGCATCATTATTGTCTTCGGGACGGTCATTCCGTTCCTGATGTTTGCCCACGCGCTGGGCTACATCTTGCCAACCACGGCCAGCTTGCTGGACGCCTTCGAACCCCTGTCCGCCACGGTATTTTCCGTGATGTTCCTCAACGTTCAGCTGACCAAGTTCGACTTGATTGGCGGCGCGCTGGTGATCTTAGCGGTGATGGTGCTGTCGTTAAATGGGCGCCAGATGATTCGGCTAATCCGCCGCTTCCGCACCAACCCGGACTAAACGGGTCTGGATTCGCCTTACCGGGCGGTGAAAATAGGCCGGAACGCGGTGGGGAGGACGCCCAGAGCCAAAGGGCGGTCTCTGGACTTGTTTTGAGCCTCTGAGAAATGAGTCTCAAAATCACCATTTACTCCGCTACGCTCCGTAAATCCCACGACTGGGCTCATTTTTTATGCCCTCACGGCTTAGACTGGTTTAGTGCGGGTGGTGAGTCCACTTGGTTCCTGGTGTTTTGTGTTTTCTGAAGTGTTAAGCAATTCAATGATGTACAAAAATAGCGTAAGACTTGTCGACAAGACTAGTCTTACGCTATTTTACGTTGTTGCAGCCTTTCATCCTTTTGTAATAGCCGTAATGATTCTTGAATAAACTCGTTGCTCTTATTGCTATCTAAAACTATACTTAAAGTGTAAAAAGTTTTAACAGAAAGGAGAATTAGTGTTTTATGAAATTAAATAAAATTGTTTTGTCTACTTTACTGTTCTCAGTAGCATTAGTAACTGGTAGTGTTATCGTTCAGTCAAACGTAAGCGCTTCATCTTCAGATACATTGTCGACGCCGTTAACGAGGGATATCAGTAGCTTTAATTTTTCACATGATATTTTAAATGATAGTCCTGGCGTTTGGGCTCAACTTCCAGATGCAGGCAGTACTTCGAAAGTTCAATTGAAAAACTTTAGTGATTATACGTTGTACAACCAGATTGGTGACAAGCTGACAGATCACATATTGAGCGACAATCCAACTGATGCAGATTGCTTTACGCTCTTACTAACACCAAATCATAATGCCAACTTTCTCGTCCGTGTGGGTGAAGACGATTGGCTCAAGATTGATTCTAATGTTACCTTGAATATTGGTACCAGTGGTGACAAGCTAACTGACAATGGTGGTCTCACACCTACTAATTTTGTCGTGAACTTCGTTGATCAGAATGGGCAAACGGTTCAGAGTCCCATTGTATTACCAATCAGTTCAGTACATAGTGATGGCACTAGCTATATGAACGCTGATGTTGCTAATGATATGACTGCTATGCGTGATGATCTCACCCGTGTGACCTATAATATTGATGGTTATACACCACGGGCAACTGATCCCGTCACTACGGATGGTGATTATACGACTACTTTCCATTATGTTAAAAAGAGCACACCCGTTACTCCCAGTGGAACCGTCACCCCAGCTGCTGATACGATTAGTTCCAGTAGCGATTCTTCTTCGAAAAACAATCAAGATCCGCAAAATGTTCAAGTCAAAGGTTTGGCAGTTTACGCCACAAAGGCTATTGGTCTCTACAAAACACCTAACTTTAGTAAAATGAGTCGGCGGTACTTGTATGATAGGCAATCGCGAACGAGCCGGCCACAATTTGTAGTCACAAATTATGCCCGTTCTAAGAAGGGCACGCTGCGATATAAAGTACGTGACGTTCGCAATCCACAGCGAGAAGGATTTATCACGGCTAATAGTAATTATGTGACGAATACTTACTATCAGACCAAGCCTAAGGCTATTAAGGTTCTGAGTCGGCATGGTATCAACGCCTATGATCAAGTCAGTCTCAGTGGTAAGCACTTGAAGCATTATGCGCAAGGAACTAGTCTGAAGGTTAAGGCTATTAAGTCGTATCATCTAACGAATCGTTTTGTCTTATCGAATGGCCATTATATCTCAGCCAATAAAGTGTTGGTCATTAAAAAGTGATGTTAGCACGTTTTCAGTAACTTCAAGTATGTACAAAGATAGCGTAAGACTTGTCGACAATGGCAGGTCTTACGCTATTTTGAATTGTATGGGATGAAATTAAAGACTAGTTGATGCCAACGTTAAGGAGCAAGCGGACCCGCGAATTAACGCTGTGTGAGCCGTGAGGTTGGAAAAAATGGACTCAGCCGTGGGATTTACCTATTAGCGTGCAACGCTGGTAGGTAAATGGCGACTTTGAAACGCGTTCTTGGCGGTTCAAAGCGAGGCAGAAGACCGCTCTTTGGCTTCGGGCGTCCTGCCCACCGTGTTCCAGTCCATTTTTTTCAGCCGGTAAGGCGCGGCAAAACCAATCTATGCGGTCGGGACCGCTTTGATCTTTAACGTCATGGCGTTGATGGCGACGATGATGGTGCTCAATGACATCACCACTGCCCCCACCATGGGGTTCAACATGAAGCCAATCGGTGCCAACACGCCGGCGGCCAGTGGAATGGCAATCAGGTTGTAGCCAGCGCCCCACCAGAGATTTTCGGTCATCTTGCGGTGGGTGGCTCTTGCCAAATCTAAGAACTGGATGACGTCGGCTGGGTCGCTGGAGACCAGGATGATGTCGGCGGATTCAATCGCCACATCGGTCCCGGACCCAATGGCCATCCCGATGTCCGCGCGGGCTAGGCTTGGCGCATCGTTCACGCCATCCCCAATGAAGAGGACCTTACCTTTTTGTTGGTATTCCTGGACCAAACGTTCCTTGTCTTCCGGCAGGAGGCGCGCTTGGACTTCAGTGATACCCACGCTGGCAGCGACCTTGTTCGCCGTTTCCTGGTTGTCACCGGTCAACATAACCGGCGTAATGCCTTGGCGTTTCAATGAGGCGACCAGCGTCTTGGCAGCTGGCTTGATCTGGTCACCCTGTGCGACGAGGCCAAGGACTTGGTCGCCAGCAACCAGGTAGCTGATGGAGTTTCCTTCGGCAGCGAACTGCGTGAATTGGTCGTGGTCGTAGGTCAGGTGTTTCTGGTCCAAATAGTTGACGGAAACGACGCCGTACGTGGTGCCGTCGATGGTGCCAAATTGGCCGAGCCCGGTTTCTTGGTGGGTATCGCTAGCGGCGGTGACCGTCAGACCCTTTGCCTTGGCGGCCGTTAAGATCCCGGTTGCTAGGGGATGGCTGGAGCCACTTTCGAGGTTGGCTAAGTGTTGTAAGACAGCTTGTTCGTCTAAATCAGGGGTTAAACTAACCAGGTGGTTGACCTTGAATTCACCCATGGTTAACGTCCCGGTTTTGTCCATCAGGGCGAACTTTAATTGGTTAACCTGTTCCATGGCGTTCCGGTTACGAATCAGTAAGCCGTTCTGAGCGGCCAGTGCGGTACTCCGGGAAACAACCAGTGGAACGGCCAGGCCCAGTGCGTGGGGGCAGGCGATGACGAAGACGGCCACGGCGACGGGTAAGGCCACGGCTAAATTAGCCACGGTCAACCAAACGATGAAGGCCAGGATGCCGGCAAAGAGGGCGGCGTAGAAGAGCCAGCCCGCGACCCGGTCGGCCAGGTTTTCTGACTTGGACTTGGCATTCTTCGCGTCACTGATCAATTTCATGACTTGGGCCAAGTAACCGGAGTCCCCGGTCCCCGTGACGGTAGCGGTCAGGGTCCCGGTTCCGTTAACGGCGCCCCCAATCAGGGTGTCGTCCGTGGTCTTGTTGACGGCCTTGGATTCACCAGTGACCAGGGATTCGTTCACGTCTGAGGTCCCACTGAGAATCTTGGCGTCGGCGGGAATTTGTTCACCGGCCCGAATAACCACAGTTTCACCGATTTGTAGGTCACTTAACTTAACGTCGGTAATATTGCCTTGGGTGTCCTGAACGTGGGCTTCTTGGGGAAGTAATTTACCCAGCGCTTCCACGGCAGACCCGGCGTTCATGACGGTGTTCATTTCAATCCAGTGGCCCAATAACATGATGACAATCAGGGTCGAGAGCTCCCAGAAAAAGTTGTTCACGGTCGGCGTGACGTGGAAGAGATTGCTAGCAATGACGGCGTAGATGCTGTAAACGTAGGCCACGCCGATCCCCATGGCAATCAGGGTCATCATGGCGGGGCGCTTCATTTGGAGCTCGGCCTTGGCCCCACTGAAGAAGGGATAGCCACCGTAGAAGAAGAGAATCGTGCCTAAGACGGCGACAATCCAGTCACTCCCGGGGAAAATCAGCTGGAAGGGCAACGTCATGCCCATCATGGGCGACATCAGAACGACGGGAATCGTCAGGATGAGGGAGACCCAGAACTTGCGCTTCAGATTGCCCATGTGTATCATGTGGCCGTCGCCCATGTCCATATCCATGTGGGCCATGTCCATGTTGCTCATGTCTTGGTGTTCGTCAGTGGGGCCATCGCCCATGTTCATATCCATGTTAGCCATGTCCATCTTGTCCATGTCGTGGTGGTCGTGGCCGCCCTTCAGATCTTGTTGCATGTTCATATGAGACATGCCTAAATCGCGTTCATTTTTCATTCTGCACAACTCCCTTCGCAGCCGTCGGGGAGACAGTCGCAGTGGACTGACTCGGGGGCGGTTGGTAATTTCTTAGCGAGCACGTCGATTAAATTTTGCACGTCGGCGCGGCTCATCTCGGTGTCTTCCAACACGTGGGCAATCGCGGTCCCACGGTGCATCGCACACATCTGACTGATCTCATTGGTCAGCGCGGTGTCCATGGCGGCTTGTTCCGGAATCAGCGGGGTGTAGATGAACTGGCGGCCCTGCTTGGTGGTGGCCAGCGCGCCCTTCTTGACCAGCCGGCCGATTAAAGTCTTGATGGTGGCGGGCTTCCAATCGTGTTGTTGTTCGAGTAAGTCAATGATGGTGCGGCTGTCGGTCTCTTTTAACGTCCAGACGATGCGCATGACGCGCCATTCTGCGTCGGAAATGGTGACGGCTAATTCTGCTGTGGCCATGGTGAACACTCCTTTTTTAGTGGAACGGTTATTGGTTAGGGGAAATGGTGCGGGTCAGCCGCGGTAATAGTGAGCGGCTGAGGGAAAATCAAGGTGGTGGTTTGAGCCAACCTAACCTTGATTGGTGACTTGAGTTTACAACTGTAAACGTAACCTGTCAAGGGGGAAGTCTCGGGTGAGAATTTGGGGCCGGTCGACACGCAGATGAGCGCGTAGAGACCGGTAGTCTTTCTTAGGGTAGCACTCCGGGTGATGGCCGATAGGTGGTGCGACTTTTTCTGATGGAGTGGGTGCGGGGACTTAACAATCGGGTTAACTAGGTCAGTACACCCCGAAAAATAACACTATGGTAATAATATGACAAATAGATTTGTAAGAAGTTAAAATTTTAGCAAGTTTGGATTTTAGCACGCCATCGGCCTCGTGGTTTTGTATAATAGAACGTACGAAATTGAAAGGAGCGTTGACGCTCGTGGTTCTATTTAAACATTGGCTTCGGCGGGGCGTGATTCTGGGCCTCATCGCGGTCATTTTAGGTGGCGGGTCCACAACGACCGCGGCCGCTAAAACCGTCACGAAGGTTGCGGCGCGGTCCGCTTACGTGATGGACGCGCAGAGTGGGCAGGTGCTGTACCAGCAAAACGCAGACAAGCGCTACCCCATCGCGTCGTTATCAAAATTGTTGACCGTCTATTTAACGGTCAACGCCATCAATCAAGGCAAAATTAATTGGGATGATCAGGTACCCATGAGTCACGATCTGTTGAAACTCAGTCACAGCTATGCGTACTCGTCTCTCCGTATGAAAAAGGGCGAGACGTTCACGGTTCGACAGTTAGTGGCGGCGGCAATGATTGCCTCCTCCAACAGTGCGGCGACCGCGTTAGGTGAGTACGTTGCCGGCAACAACGCCAAGTTTATTCAGCTCATGAATCAACAAAGCACGGACTGGGGTATCGAGGCCCATTTCATCAGTTCATCCGGTCTCGACAACACCGACCTGAAGGACTACAATCTCGTCTTGCCAGGCACCGGGAAAAAGGAAGAAAATCTGGTTTCGGCCAAGGCCATTACGATTGTGGCCCAGCATCTGATTCAGGCCGACCCCAGCATCGTCCAGGTTTCTGGGAAAAAGGAAGCCAGCATCAACGGCACTAAAATTTATAACGAAAACTCCTGCTTGAAGGGCCAATCGCATTACGATAAGAAGGCCAATATTGATGGCTTGAAGACCGGGTACACGGAAAACGCCAAGCTGTGTTTTACCGCGACTTACACGGTCAACGGCCAACGGATGATCGCCACGATTCTGGGTGGGGATACCACGTTTACCGCAATGAATAAGCTCATTAAGCAGTTGAAAAAGCAGTACCAATTGGAAACGACCGCGTTAACGGACCGGCGAATCTCCCTGGCCACCGGGCTGGCCACGACCGTCACGGCGGCGCCCACCAGCAGTCAGGCGGGCGTGTGGTACCAAGATAAAACGGCCGGGTTGACCACCACGGTCGCTACCAAGCTGACCCCCGCGCAAATGAGTTCCGGAACCGTCAATGCTGGCGAGCCCGTTGCCCAAGCGACGGTGACGGATACGCAGACCGGAGCCAAGCAACAGGTCACGTACCATTCACAACAATCGGCCACGCTTTTTGCTGAACGCGTCGTGTTCAAGACCCAGCCACAGGTGGACCAACTGTTACAGACGCTGATTAAACCGATGGGCTCGGCGTTTGAAGGTTAAATTAAAAGTAGTTCGATGTAAATCAAACAGGTTTCACCCGTAACTTTGGGGTGAAACCTGTTTTTTGTATAATATTGATTGTCGGTTTAACGAGATTATTCACGGAAGCTTGAGAAAACTAATGTCATCAATACGAAGAATTGTCGAGATTAATTGGTGCATGATGACCGGAAAATTGGTGGTATTGCTGATAACTTGAAGGGTGTCTTCATTTTGCGTGATTGCAGAATTTTGACAGGTCTCCTGGATAATCCTCATTGGCAGAGGTGCACTTAGATTGATTCCTGATAACTCGAGGTTAGTTAAGGTTTCACCGTCGTCATCAAGCTGTATTTTGTCGTTATTTAAAATTGAGACGTATAGCCGAATATTATCGTTGAGGTGGTTAAGAAAAGGGGTGGAAATCTCATCACTGTTACTGTCAGGTAGATGCGTAATCTGATACTGTTGACGGAGCCAATTGGTGTAGCTGCGTAGTCGTGCTTCCGTGTCCAAGGTGGGCCTCCAGGTATAAGATATTTTGGTGTCAAATTGATTATACGTCTAAATATCTAGAGAAGATGATTTTAGGTCTTCTATGACAAATTAAAAAGAATCAGAACAATTAAGTCCTGATCCCATTTCAAACAAATTTTCTAATCCACCGAAGCCAACGCATCCAACATATTAATATGCTTCAACTTGCGGTGCATGATGGCCATGACCAGTAAACTGAACGCCAGCGTTAACAGGGCCGCGTAGACGTAGCTAACCCAGTGAATGCCCGGCGAGAACATGAGGCTGTCGGTCTCGGCGGTATTTAAAATGTAGCTGTGTAGCCAGTTTCCCAGAAAACAGCCGAAGAAGATGCCTAGTCCGGTTAGGATTAAATTCTCGCGGAAGATGTACATCGTGACCTCGCCGTCGTAGAAGCCCAGCACCTTGATGGTCGACAGCTCACGAATCCGTTCGGAAACGTTGATGTTGGTCAGGTTGTAGAGCACGACCAGGGCCAGTGCGCCGGCCGCGACCACGAAGATGACGACGACCAGGTCCATGGTATCGAGCATCTGGAAGTTATTTTTCTTCTCGGTGCTCAGTAGGGTCACGTTCAACATGCCCGGCGTCTTCAAGAGGTCGTTGGCAAAGGCATTCTGCCGCTTCTGACTGTGGTGGGTGAACTGGACCAGGTTGCCATTATAAACGGGGGTCGTCGCAAACAGCTGGTGGTAATAGCTGGGTGAGACATAAATGAAGTGATTGACGTAGTTTTCTGCAATCGCGGCCACCCGCACCCGCTTCACTTGGCGGTTGCCGAGCTTCACGGGAAGGGTGTCACCGACCCGAACGTCATAGAGCTTGGCCATTTTTTCATCGATGATGGCGCCGCGATTGTTCAGGTGGTAGGTCGCGTGGGTCTGTCGATTGCGCAGGACGACGAATTGCGTGAGGTTCTGGGGATGCTGCGGCACGCTCAACGTGGCCGTTTGATTGGCGACGTCCGCCCGTTCCACGGTGACCTGCGCCTGTTTTACAACCAGGTCCTTCTTCACCAGGGATTGGCGGTGGAGGGCTCGGCGTTGTTGAGCGGTCTGTGAGCCATTCCGCACCACGATGGCGTCGTAGTGCCAGAGCTGATCAAATTGTTTCACACTGATATCGCCGATGGAATCCTTCAGGCCAAAGCCCGTGATCATCATGGCCATACACCCCGCGATGCCCAGCACCGTCATGAGGAGGCGCTGTTTGTAACGAAAGAGGTTGCGCAGCGTGACCTTGTGATTGAAATTCAGACGGTTCCAGAGGCCGTGCCAGTGTTCCAACCACAGCGTTTTACCAGCCTTGGGCGCCTTCGGTTGCATTAACGTGGCCGGTAGACTAGTGAGGTCGACCCGCAAAACGAGCAGGGCGCTGCCAATCGTGCAGGCCAACGCAATCACGAGCGCAATTAGAATGTCGGCCCAGATGACCTGCACGCTGATGGCCGGCAGATTGTACATGCTGCCATAGGCTTGGGCAATGAACCGAGGGAAGAAGTTGACGCCAAAGCCCACGCCCAGCACCGTTCCTAGCAGGCTGGCGAGGCCACCGTACAGGAGAAATTCACTGCCGATGGCGGCATTGCTGTAGCCCAGGGCCTTGAGTGTGCCCATCTGGACCCGGAGCTCGGCCACCATCCGCGTCATGGTCGTCAGACAGATCAGCGCGGCAATCGCGATGAAAAATAGGGGAAAGACCGTCGACAAGGCGACGACCCGCTGCGTGTTCTCGTGGTATTCGCTGTAGCCAGGGTTGGGGGCGCGGCCGGTCACCAAGTAGGTCGGTCGCCCAATCGCGGCAATCTTGGCCTGAGCCTGTTTGATCTGAGCTTGGGCCTTCGTCAGAATGGGCGAGTTAGCCGGTAGTTGTTGGGCTAACGCCTGGACCTTGGCGACCTGGGGCGCCAGTTGCGCGCGGGCCTGCCGTTGTAATTGGGTCTGGCGTTTAGCTGCCTGCGGTTTTAGCCAACGCTTGAGTTTGGCCGTATTGGCCCGATTCAACCGCTTGTATTTGGCGGTGTAGGGGGTCACGCCCCGCAGGTTTTTAAAGCCCACGTCGATGCGACTGGCAACGGTCTGCGTCAGCGTTCCCGGCTTGACCAGCGCAAAGTAATCCAGCGTGCCCTTGCCCACGGTCGTCACGCCGCGGGTGGTCTTCTCGATGTAGCGCGGTGAGTTGACGAAGCCCACGATTTTAAACGTTCGCCGATTGAACTGGCGGTTCAGCGCGCTGGTCGTGGCAATCCGGTAGGTCGATCCCAGCTTGAGTTTCGGCTGAAGCGTCCGCGCCTGTTGATCCAAAACAATTTCATTGGCCTGGCGGGGCAGATGGCCACTCGCGACGGTCACCCGATTGAGGGACCCGCTGGGCATTTCCGCGACCCGCACGACCTGATTATTGTTTAGTTGATTAATATCTAAGTATTTTACGGCTTGATAGTGCAATTGCTCTCGGTGTTGATGTAAGACGGCCAGGTCCTTTTTCGTCAGCCCCGCCGTGGATTGCACGCTGTTGGTCGCCAGATTCTGGTTGGCATAGTAATCCGTTGCCGCCTGCAGCATGTCCGGCCCGGTTGCCCGAATCCCGGTGTAGAAGGCCACACCCAGAAAAATAATCAGCATGATCGAGATGAAACGGGCCTTGGAGTGGCCAATTTCACGCCATAAAACGCGCCAATAACTCTTTGTCATGGTCATCACCTACCATTCAATGTCGGCAATCGGTGTCGGCTGGGGATTCTGCTGAATCGACTGGACCTGGGCGTCGTTGATGTGAATGATCTGGTCGCCCATCTTGGCAATCGCCCCGTTGTGGGTCACGATGATGACGGTCATGTTGGTCTGACGGGCGCCGTCTTGAATGACCTGCAGCACCTGTTTACCCGTTTGGTAATCCAGGGCGCCGGTGGGTTCGTCACACAGGAGGAGCTTGGGGTTCTTGGCGATGGCCCGGGCAATGGCGACCCGTTGCTGCTCACCGCCGGACAATTGTGCCGGGAAGTTCTTGGCCCGGTCGGTCAGGCCGACCAGTCCCAGCGTCTCGTCCACGTCGCGGGCATCACTGGTAATCTGCGACGCCAGTTCGACGTTTTCCTTAGCGGTCAGGTTGGGGACCAGGTTATAAAATTGAAAGACAAACCCCACGTCCTGGCGGCGGTAGGTGGTCAGCTGTTTGGCGGTAAATTGGGCGATGTCGGTCCCGTCGATCAAGACTTGCCCGTCCGTGGGGCTGTCCATGCCACCGAGAATGTTGAGCAGGGTGGATTTGCCGGCGCCACTGGGTCCGAGAATCGTGACGACCTGGCCGCGTTCCACGCTAAAGGAAATGTCGTGGTTGGCGGTGGTGAGTTGGTCGCCTTGGGTGAATTGTCTGGTTTCGTGTTTGACTTCTATGTAGGCCATAATCAGGTCTCTCTTTCTAAATTGATTTTGGGTTAAAACTAGCTGGTTGCAGTGCCTCCGGGTCGGTGAAAATGAGCCGTGACGCTGTGGCATTCGTTCCCGGCGGCGGATTCAAAGCGCCCTGCTGTGGGGCCGCTTCCAGCCTGAGAAGCGGGCTTCCACCTCGACTTTGAGCCAAAGTGCGGTCTCAAAGGTCGTCCCATGCTCTAAGCTGAGAAAAATCACTCAGCTAAGACCATCGACACAGCTGGTCACTTTGATCCGCCTCTGGTCACTAGCACTGATTGGGTTGGCTCATTTTAACCAACCCTGCGGCTGACATTGGTTTAGCCTGATGGTATGGGGGACAGGTTTTTGTTTTGAAATTAAGTTTAGCAATAAGTTAATTGTAGGCTGAAACCGGGACTAGCACAACGGAAAACGGTTACAAAAGATGATAAAAACAAGCAAACCCCAGTTATGAAGGATTGCTTGTTTTGCGTGAATCTATTTAGAGTGTTACACATATCAAAGTTGATTAGTTGCCTCGTTGGGCTAAGTGGCCGTTAGCCGGAGGGCGGGTGAAAATGTGGCCAGCCGTGGGAATTGCCTTAGTGGCGGTCTTGGCCGCTTAGGCAATTGGTATCTTTGAGACACGACTCTCAGTGACTCAAAGTAAGTCCGAAGACCGCACTTTGGCTTCGGGCGTCCGCCCACAGCGTTCCGCTCTCATTTTCACCCGACCGGAGGCGCTGAACGTCACTTGTCCTAGCGAGGTAAGACGTGGAGGGTGGCGTAGGTAGGGCCTGCCGAAATCATCTTAGGCAGCGAGTTCTGCCCGTCATACTTGGCCTTGTAGGCCGCAGTGATTTTAGCGTCCAGCTCAGCGGAGTGGTCAATGGTTTCAAATTGGGCCGCAAAGTCGTGGTCGCCGACACAGATTTCGCCAGCGTTTTGGGCAGTGGCTGCCATGAACCACTTGGTCTGGTCGCCGTTCCAGCCGCGGGAGTAGACGTTGCCATCGACAACGACTTCCCAGACGGGGGATTCTTCTTCAAAGGTGGTCATGTCGGGGTTAAACGGCTTCATCGTTAATGTTTTGTTGTTTAAAAAGATGTCTAATTGTTCAGTGGTCCATTGTGTAGTAGTCATATCCATGATTAAATTCCTCCATTTATATGCGAGTTCGAGTCAACGGTTATCATCCGTGTCTGCGAGAACACGGGAAGGTTTTTCTGTTTGTCACTTACAATTCGTAAGTATATGCCATTTAAATATAATTGCAAATGCCCATATTGATTATATTGGCAAATATGAATGGAATATTAAGGGCGATTCAGTGGTGGTATGTGCTTAAAAATACCGCCATTAAAGGAATCTTGACGATTTAGTACGTGATTAGTGAATAGGACGAAAAATCATTTAAATAAATTAACTGATTGGGTGATAAATCACAAAAAAGTTGCTGATTCCCCTTGCCTTAGACCAACACGAAGGTACTATACTCAGAAATATAAGCGATAGGCTTGGCTGTTAGTTCGTGAAAATAAGTGATCCATGTGAGTGATCAGAGGCAGGCCGTCTTGAGCCCGGCGCCGAGAACGGCAACATACCACTCTTTATTTTCACGAAAACCAAGCTTATTAGCGTTGAAGGAGGAACTAAAAATGCCAACAATTACGGATACGTTTGATTTAAACAACGGTTTGAAGATGCCTAAGGTTGGATTCGGGACCTGGCAAACCAAGCCTGGCAAGGAAACGGTCGATGCCGTCAGCAATGCGCTGCAGGCTGGCTACCGGTTTATTGATACCGCTAAGGCTTACCAAAATGAACAGAGTGTTGGCGAGGCCATTGCCGCTAGCGACGTGGCGCGTGAGGCTATTTTCGTTCAAACTAAGCTGCCCGCTGAATCCAAGACCTACGACGAAGCTATCGCCGATTTTAACAGCAGTTTGGCTGCACTGAACCTGGACTACGTGGACTCTTATATTATCCATGCGCCATGGCCATGGGCCCAAATGGGTTCCAACCATGATGCCGAGAACCGCGACGTTTGGCGGGCCATGCAAGACATTTACAACAGCGGTCGGGCCAAGTCGGTTGGGGTGTCCAACTTTAATTCACACGACCTGGAAAACCTGTTGACTTGGGATGGTCTGACAGTCAAGCCGGCCGTTGATCAAATTCAATACTTCGTCGGCCACACGCAGGACAGTATCGTTAAGACCGCTGAAGCCAACGACATCGTGGTTCAAGCTTATTCACCACTGGCTACCGGTGGCTTGGTCGACAGTCCAGAACTGGAACGGGTCGCTGGCAACTACGGCGTCTCAATTCCACAACTGGCCTTACGTTTCGTCATCCAAAATGGCGTCGCACCACTTCCAAAGGCCCGGGCAATGGCCCACGTCGAAGCCAACGCCCAACTCGACTTCGAAATCAACGACAAGGACATGGCGTTCTTGAACCGGTTGACGGACGAAAACAGCTGGCACCCGGTTGGTGATTAGAAGAAAGAGCGTGGAACAGGGCGGTTAGCTGGCGAGCATTAACGGCGCTAAGTGAATAACCCCGGTTTTGGGTTATTTGCTTAGCGTTGTTAAGCGGAACCAGCTGCCCTGTGGAACGCGTTTCGGAGGCTGCCAGGACCGGAATAGTTCCGCGAAGAACCAGTCAAATGCCCTAAAGCAAGGTAGAATTTAAGGTCTACCTTGAACCAGGGTTAAGCGCAGGAACCTGCCCCGCGTAGCACGTTTCGGAGACTGCCAGATTCGGGATAAAAAGGCGAGAACAAGATTAACGCCTCAAACCAGAGTCATGGTTAAGCAAAAAAAGGGGTTCAAATCACTTAGCGTTATTAAGCGAAACAATCCCCCAACGCTCAACTACCAACCACGCACCCTCAGCCTCCAATTCACCAAAGCCACAAACAAAAGGAAGCCCTCAACAATTATGCAATACACCAAACTAGGACACACGGGTCTGGACGTTTCCAGGCTCTGTCTAGGCACCATGGGTTTCGGCAACGCGTCCACGGGGATGTTTCCCTGGGCCGTTGACGAGGAACAGAGTGAGGCGGTCATTCGCCAAGCCCTTGACCTAGGCATTAACTTTTTTGACACGGCCAACATCTATTCCCACGGGGATAGCGAGCGGTTCGTGGGTCACGCCTTAAACAAGCTGGCCGATCGCGACAAAATCGTGTTGGCCACGAAGGTCTTTTTCACGCCCGAAGCTGGTCCAAACTTAGCTGGACTTTCGCGCAAGGCTATTCTGTCACAGATCGACCAGAGTCTCGAACGCCTGCAAACGGACTACGTGGACCTCTACATCATTCACCGGTGGGATTACAACACGCCCATCGAGGAGACGATGGAAGCCCTGAACGACGTGGTCAAATCCGGTAAGGCCCGCTACATTGGCGCCTCCGCGATGTTTGCTTGGCAGTTTGAAAAGGCCCAGGCCATTGCCGAAGCTCACGGCTGGACCAAGTTCGTGTCCATGCAGAACCATTTGAATTTGTTATACCGCGAAGAAGAACGGGAAATGCTGCCACTGTGTGCCGACCAAGGTATCGCGGTGACGCCTTACAGTCCGTTGGCTTCCGGCCGGTTGACCCGTGACTGGGCCGGCGACTCCAAGCGCTACAAGACGGACAAGGTTGCCCGGTCGAAGTATGACGACAGCAAGCCATTAGACCTGCCAATCATCAAGCGCGTCGGTGAAATTGCCGACGAGTACGGTGTCGAACGGGTCCAGGTCGCTTTAGCCTGGCTGTTACAGAAGCCAACCGTCACGGCGCCCATCATTGGGGCCACGAAGAGCAGTCATTTAACGGGCGCGGTCAAGGCGCTGGACTTAACGCTCAGTCCCGAGGACGTCCAGTACCTGGAGGAACCCTATGTACCCCACGAATTAGTTGGGCCCTTAGCTTCCGATGACATTAATTATCAACGTTAATTTTTAAAGAACGAACGCAACAGGTTTCCCATCAAGCAACCAGCAATAACGACTAACATAACAACCACAACAGCCGTCCCGACACTCCCCCGTGTTGGAACGGTTTTTGTGTGAAATTAAAAAATCCCTCCTCTGGACAAAGCCAGGGAAGGGATTTTCGATTGCGACTATTGATACCAAACGACGTAATTTTTATTTAATAAGTTCGGCGCGAACCCAGGTCCAGCCGCCCAGCGTCAACAGGATCAGGTCGATGACGACGGAACCAATAGCTGCTGGAACCCACATCATAAGTAGGGTCCCGGCGATGCCCACACAGAGCCAAGTGACCTGCCTAGACGCGATGGGCGTGACGTTGTATAGCTTGGGTGCGGTCAACGCCAATAACGCACAGAGAATCAGGACGGTCACAATGATCAGTCCGCGGTAGTAAACTGGGTCGCTGGACTCCACCGTTTGGGCAATGAAGAAGGACTGCAGCGTCAGGCAGGCAATCAGAAAGCGGTGCACGCCCCGGAACAGGGAAATTGGCCAGTAGCGGTGGGCGGTGATTTCGCGTTCGTCCATCAACGTGTAGTAGAGCAGCCAGGTGCCGATGATACAGACCATGGCGATGACAAAGTGGGTGTAGTCGGTCAGGTGGGTGTGCTCCTCGGACATGTGCTCGATGATGCCGGCGAGCGATTCACCCAGCACAATCATGGTGAACAATCCGTAGCGTTCCAGCACGGCCGAGTTGAGTTCAAACGGAATGTCTCGCAGTTTAAATTCACGGTCAAAATTACCGCTCTCGGCCATGACCGTGCTGATGAAAATGACCAAGCTCAGGATGACGACTCCCTGTTGGACGGCCAGGCTAGGTGCCCAGATACTGCCGATGAACAGCGCCTCGCCAATGACATAGGCGATTAGGAAGGGTCGCGTCGTCGTGGCGTGGAGCGGGTCGGCAATCATGGTTTTTAAGTACAGGTACATATAGATGAGCTGGTTAAACGAGTACGCCAGGATAAACCCGGTGTAGTGCCCCGCGAAGACGTCCGGCGTGAAGGTGGCGGTGATGGCCACGGCCACGATTTGCAGCAGGGCGAAGCAAACGTTTCGCAGGTTATTTTCCCCGTGCAGGTCGAAGTACAGCACCATGTTGGTCCAGGTGTTGAAGAAGAACAGGAACAGCACCCAGAATGTCACGAAGCCGTAGAGGTTGAAATGAGCGGAGAGATTCTCCACGAAACTGTGAATGATGACGACGTAGACCAGGTCCGAAAAGAGTTCGAGCCAGGAGATTTTTCGGTTTTCAATGGTATTGGTGATGGTCCGCGGTGCACCCCACCAGGATCGATGATTGGTTGTCAAATGAAGGCCCCCAAAAGTTTTTAGGATATACCAGATATTATACACGTTCCGCTGGGGGAGGATAGACATGAAGATTGACTACTTTTAGCTGGTCCCAGGTGTAGTCGAAAATCTATGCAATTTAGGCATAGGAGGCGATTTAATTTAAGTATTGGATATAGATGGTGCGAGCTTCTATACTGAGGGACATTCAAAACAAATGGAGGAATCGTGATATGCCAGAACCCGCAATTTTTCAACAAGCCCTAGCCGGCGAGCCGTTAGACTTCAACGGTGAAGACTTTCAGATCATCAACCAGACTGTGCAACGGACGCAGGAACTGTTAAAGAAGTTCAACCACATTGACCAAACGCCGGAACAACGCCGCGCAACGCTAAGTCAGGTCGTGGGCTACTCTGTCCCAGAGTCGGCGGAGATCAACGCGCCGGTCCACAGTGACTTCGGTCCGCACATCTTCATCAAGGACAACGTCTACGTCAATCAGGGCGTGATGTTCGTGGACCTCGGCGGTATTTATCTGGACGAGGGGGCCTTGATTGGGCCCGGTGCCATGCTGATCACGGTCAACCACCTGGAGGACCCGGCGAAGCGCCGCAACGTTCAGGCCAGGGCCGTTCACATCAACCGCAACGCTTGGATCGGCGCAAGCGCCATGATTCTCCCGGGCGTCACGGTCGGCGAAAACGCCATCGTGGGCGCGGGGTCAGTCGTCACCAAGGATGTCCCAGCCAACATGGTGGTCGTCGGTTCCCCGGCCAGGGTGTTGCGCCGGGTGAAGGGGACGTCGCAGGAATAAGGCTGTGTTAGCAGAATAGAATGAATTGATTGTTGGAAAGCGAATGCAGTCTGTGGAATCCAATTGGTTTTTTAGAAGTAATCGCGGCTTGTAGGCAATTGAAGACAATCATCACAGAAATCTGGAATCATTTGCACAGAAAATTAAACCAGTGTCAGCCGCAGGAGTGGTGAAAATGGGTCACGCGTGGCAAGTGTTAGTGACCAGAGGCGGGCCAAAGCGACCAGCTGTGTCAATGCTCTAAGCTGAGGTTTCTCACTCAGCTTAGAGCATGGGACGACCTTTGAGACCGCCCTTTGGCTCAAAGTCGAGGTGGAAGCCCGTTTCTCAGGCTGGAACCGGCCCCACAGCAGGGCGCTTTGAGCCCGCCGCCGGGAACGGCAGACGTGCGCCCACAGCGTCACGGCCCATTTTCACCGCCCCGGAGGCGCCCACCAACGACCAGTCTAATTTTCAGTTGGCGTTAGTTCGGCGCGGATCTGCGTCAGCAGCGCCCGTGCCGCCAACGACAGCCGCGCCCCCTTCAGCCAAACCAAGCTAGCCCCAGAAGACGTCCGTGGCGCCAACGGCACGAATGTCAAATCGGACTGGTTGGTATTGACGATGCCATCAAGACCCAGCGCATTACCGACGCCAGCGGAGACCAGCAAAGAGGCATTGTACAACAGATTGTAGGTGGCGGCGACGTCGAGGTCGTCCTGGGTGAGACCGAAGACCGCGTGAATCCGGCGACTTCCCCCCTGTTGCGGCAAGATCAGTTTGGTATGGGCGACATCGTCGAGGCTGACGGTGGCCTGTTGGGCCAGGGGCGAGCTATTTTGGACCAGCAAGCCCCAACGACTCTCGCCGGGCAGCCGGAGAAAGTCATAATCGGACTTGTCGAGGGGTTCCATCACCACGCCAAAGTCAAAGACGCCGGAGGTCAGGTGCTGGTGAATCTCGGCGGCATCGGTGCTGACGACATTGATTTGAATGTGGGGATACTGCTGGTTCAGCCGGCCAATGGCCTGGGCGACCGTCAACATGCTGCGGGCCTCGGCGCTGCCGATGAAGACGGCGCCGCGGATATCGTTTTCCTGATGAATATTGGCCACCGTCTTGTCCGTCAATGAGAGAATCTGACGGGCCTGGTTGGCAAAATACTCGCCGTCGGGGGTGAGCTGAATAGTCCGACTTCCCCGTTCAAAGAGGGTCGTGCCCAGTTCATCTTCTAAGTCCTTGAGCTGGCGCGACACGGTCGGCTGCGAGACGTGCAGCCGTTCCGAGGCCTTGGAAATATTTTTTTCCTGAACAACCATTAAAAAGTAGCGGAGAACACGCAATTCCATGAGACACAACTCCTTAGTGTGGTGGGGTGACGAAGCAAGCTTGCTATTGTCATTAGTATACCTCAAAAGCATGGAAAACGATTTAGATTAAGTATTAGTCATGAGTCTAGACAAGTCTTATGATAGTCCCAGTAGAGAACAACGAAAGGAGGTCAGCCCATTGGAACCACAGAAAAAACAGACGTCAGCCATTTGCCACTGGACACCGGCTCGCGCCCAAGCATTCGCGGTCGCCGATGACCTGCGGGTGTCGCCCTTTTACAGCGACGGCCGAACGTACGGTACGCCGACCTGGATCTGGTCCGTAGTGGTCGCAGGAAGGTTGTACGCCCGGGCCTGGCACGGTCGACAGTCATCCTGGTACCAAGCCGCCGTTCAGCAACGCGGCGGACGGATTCATTTAAGCGGTCATAATTTCAAAGTGGCCTTCGTCCCGGTTACGGACGACGCCCAGCTGCTGGCCCGAATCGATGTGGCTTACCGCGAAAAATATGCGGCGAGCGCCTACCTGTTGCCGATGCTTCAGGACCGACCGCGGTCAGCAACGGTCGAAATTTTACCCACGAATTAGCGTTAACTCAGGATGAGAAGGAGGACTTCACGTGAAAATCAACGAAGCGGCAAAGGCGTTGCACACGAGTGCGTGGACGCTGCGATACTACGAACAGATTGGCGTGGTTGCGCCGGTAGCCCGCGTCAGTGGGATGCGCGACTACAGCGCGGCTGATTTGAAACAGCTGCGAGACATTTTAGACTTGCGGGACTGTGGCGTCACGTTGGCCGAAATCAAACGGCTGATGACGCTACGAGATAGTGAAGATAATCTGCTGGCGCAACGGGAAATCCTGACGACCCAGGCCGACGTCCTCCACGACCAAATCGATCAGCTGCAGGAAACCTTGGGACGGCTGGAAGATAAGCTGGCTACATTGCCAGTCGCGATGGCGGCGGGCAACCATTAACGATTGTAAAATGAACATGAAGTTTACTCAAAAGGAGCGCTTTAAATATGTTAACTGACAATCAACCGAAAATTGCTTTAGGAACTTGGGCTTGGGGCGACACGCCGGATGGCCAAGTCTTTGGAAATCATTTGACGGCTACGGACCTGAAACCGGTCGTTACGGCGGCGATGGGGGCGGGCTTAACCCTCTGGGATACGGCTTACGCTTACGGTTCCGGGGCCTCCGAGGATAAATTGGGCGAGCTGCTCCAGGACTATCCGCGTGAGAGCTACCAACTGTCCACCAAGTTCACGCCACAGATGGCCGCGGGCGACAGTGATCACGAGGTCGCCGACATGCTGGCGGGCAGCCTCAAGCGCCTGCACACGGATTACATCGACATTTACTGGATTCACAACCCGGCCGACGTGGAAAAATGGACGCCCCAACTGATTCCGCTGGTGAAGAGCGGCAAGATCAAGCGCGTCGGGGTCTCCAACCACAATTTAGCCCAAATCAAGCGGGCCAACGAGATTTTAGACGAGGCCGGTATTCAGGTGTCCGCCGTGCAAAACCATTTCAGCCTGTTGTACCGTTCCTCAGAAGAGGCGGGCATCATTGACTACTGCCGCGAACATGACATCACGTTCTTTGCCTACATGGTGCTCGAACAGGGCCTGCTGAGTGGCCGCTACAACGTGGCCAATCCGCTGCCAGCCGACAGTATGCGCGGGAGCATTTACAACCAGGTTCTACCACAGGTGAGCGCCTTAACGGCCGGCCTGCAGGCAATTGGTGCGAAGCAAGGGGCCTCGGCTGCCGAAGTGGCTACGGCCTACGCGATTGCCAAGGGGACCACGCCAATCATCGGGGTCACCAAGGACAAGTACATTCCGAGCGAGGCCAAGGCCATGTCTCTGACGTTGACGGATGCAGAAATTACCCAATTAGAAACACTGGCCCAAGCCGCTAATGTTGATACCAAGGGCTCCTGGGAAGCACCTATGGTCTAATTAGAGTACAATGAAGCTATTGCGAAATTGAATAAATCAGTCACACACTAAAAGACATGTTAAATCAAAAATAGTTGGAGGAATTTCAGATGACAAAAGTAATGATTATTGGTGCCCATGGTGCTATGGCACAGCTGTTGACCCAACGCTTATTAGATGAAACGGACGTCACGCTGACGCTGTTCTTGCGTAACGCTTCGCGGTTGTTACCATTGGCTGCCAATCCTCGAGTAACGTTGATTGACGGCGACGTAAATGTTACTGAGGTTGTGGCCCATGCCATGGCTGACGCCGACATCATCTATTCCAATTTGGGTGGCGCGGACCTCGATGTCCAAACCCAAAGTGTGGTTGACGCGATGAAAGCAACCGGCAAGCAACGTCTGATCTACATCAGTTCCTTGGGCGCCCACCGTGAAGTTCCCGGCAAATTTGGCGAGTGGAACGAACAGATGATTGGCGCCTACCTGCCAGCCTTCCGTCGGACCAGCGACCTGGTTGAAAAGTCCGGCGTGACCTACACGGAAATTCGGCCAGCCTGGTTGACCGACAACGATGAAGTGGCCTATGAAGTCACGACCTTGGCCGATGGTTTCAAGGGCACCGAGGTTTCCCGGCAGAGTGTCGCGGACTTCGCGCTGAAAGTCATCGCCGACCCAAGCACGTATCAAAACGCTAGCGTGGGTCTGGACAAGCCCGGTACTGACGGCGACAAGCCCAGCTGGTACTAAGGAGGCTTCACGATGACGGTCATCGATGTCTTTGCACACGTCTTACCCGCGAACTTTTTAGCCAAAATGAATGCGATCCACCCGAATATTTTAGACAACTTTCCGTATATGAAAAACGATCTATTGACGGATGTGGCGCAACACCGGGCCAGTCTGCCAGCGGATCATCAACAGATTATTTCCGCGGTCAATTTGAACCCGGAAGACTTCGTGGGTCCGGATCAGGCGGCCGAACTCTGCCGCCAGGCCAACGCGGAAATCGCTGATTTAGTGCGGGCCAACCGTGAGTTTTTCCCGGCTGGCGTGGCCATGTTGCCACTGAACAACGTGCCCGCCGCCTTGCAGCTGATTGACGACCAGGTGGCCGGCAGCGATGCCTTGGTTGGGGTGCAACTATTTACCCAGGCATTGGGTAAGCCCATCACGGACACGGCCTACGAACCGATCTTTGCCAAATTGGCGGCGGTCGGCGCGCCCATCTGGCTCCATCCCGTTTTCGATACGCACAAGACCGATAACGAGCTGACCTTTAGCTGGGAGTACGAGCTGACGCAGGCCATGAACGGCATTGTGGCGGCCAAATACTTCCGCAAATATCCTGGCTTGAAGGTCATCGTGCACCACGCCGGGGCCATGGTCCCGTACTTCAGCCAACGCATCAAGTACATCCAGTCGGCTGAAAACTACGCGGACTTTAAGAAGTTCTACGTGGACACGGCCATCCTGGGCAATCCCAAGGCGCTGGCACTTGCGGTCGACTTCTTTGGGCTGGATCACGTGCTGTTTGGCACGGACTCACCGTTTGGAATTCCACCGGTGGGACCGACGGCGGTGATTGAACAGGCGGTGCGGAATATGGACCTGACGGCGCCGCAGCAGCAAGCCATCTTCACCACCAACTGGCAAGCACTCATGGGCTAAACTGGTCGTTGTCAGTGCCTCCGGGCTGGTGAAAACTGGGCCGGAACGCGGTGCTGGTCGTTCCCGGCGGCGGCCTCAAGGTCCCCTGCTGTGGGGCCGGTTCCAGACTGAGAGGCGGTCTTCCACCTCAACTTTGAGCCTGGGGGCGGTCTCAAAGGTTGTCCCATGGGCTAAGCTGAGTGGGAAACCTCAGCTAAGGCCATCGACACAGCCGGGAACCTTGGTCCGCCTCTGGTCACTGACACTGTCCTAGTCAGCCCAGTTTTCCCCAGCCCTGCGGCTGACACAGGTTTAGCCCGTGGGCTGGCCGGTTAGGTGTGGGCGTGTTGGGGATGTTTATAAATTTGTTTATTGATGCCGACTGGTTTTGATCTAGTCGGCATTTGTTGGTTGATTGTTTATGTTAGAGATGAATTGAGTTAGAAGAGTAGAATTGATAGATAAAAATTGACTAGGGTTAAACAGAATTGAAGAGTTGGTAATCAGTACCAACTAGCTATTAACAAGGAATACATTTATGGGTTAAACACTTACTTATTAGTGGCCTAAGAGTGTGATAATGACTTGGTCGATGTGAGTGACCAGAGGTGGGCCAAGGTGCCCAGCTGTGTCGGCAGTCTTGGCTGGGGGACTTTCTCAGCCTAGTCCGCGGGACGACCTTTGAGACCGATTTTTGGCTCAAAGTCGAGGTGGAAGCCCGTTTCTCAGGCTGAAACCGACCCCATAGCAGGGGACCTTGAGCCCACCGCCGGGAACGGAATTGTTCTTGTATTCTCACTACTCCGGAAACATTAGCCAAAGTATCTTTAACCCGAAAAGGAGTCCAGCTATTTTGAAGACGGAACACGAAAAACTATTAGCCGGTGAAGCTTACGATTACCGGGATCTCGAACTGCAGGGAATGATTGCCAAGGGGAAGCGTCTGCTTTCAGTGATCAATACCAGTCAGGACACCGCCAAACGGGCTGATGCCATGCAACAATTCTTTGCCAAAACCGGGCAACGCTTCGTAATCAATGGGGCGTTTAGCGCGGTCTATGGGGCCCACATTTCGGTTGGCGATGATGTATTTATCAACGGTAACTGTACGTTTCAGGATTCCAACCGTATCACCCTGGGCGACCGGGTCGTTATTGCGCCGGACGTGAAGCTGTACTGTGGCGCTCACTCGTTGGACGCGACGCAGCGGTTCGGCGTGCGGCCGGATGGCAGTCGCTACCTGATTACGACGACCAAGCCGATTACGATTGGCAGCGACGTGTGGATTGGTGGCAACGTGACCGTGATTGGTGGCGTGCACATCGGTGACAACGTCGTAGTTGGTGCCGGGGCGGTCGTGACCAAAGATGTGCCGGCCAACACGGTGGTGGCTGGTGTGCCCGCGCGCGTCATCAAGCCGTTGCCCGCACTCAAGTCGCTGTAGAAAGGGAGCAAGCAGATGACCAAGCAATCAGTCGTACCCCTGTTTCGCTTATTCAAGTTAGAAATTACCGCGGTGGAACGGGAAAACTTTGTCGCAGTGGGCACCCAAAATTTAACGACGTCGATTCAAAATGAACCGGGGACGTTGGCGATGTACACGAGTCACGTGGACCCGGCCGGACTGCACAACCGGGTGATTGAGGTGTATCGCGATGCTGCCAGTTATGAAATCCATGCGCACTCACCGCAGTTCGCCGCGTTTCAGACGGTAGCTAAACGGGCTGTGACCCAGCAAACGGTCGTGAACCTGACGCCCAAATTGCTGCTGGAACAGTCGCAACCGCTATACCGTAATCCGGCGAATGAAGCCTTTATTCAGCTGATGGCATTAACCGTACAGCCAGGACAGACGGCGGCCTATCAGGCAGTGGTGGTGCCGTATTTACAGGCGGCCATGGCGGCCGAACCGGGTCTGCAGGTCGGTGCCGTGGGGCAGGTTGTGGATGCGCCAGATCAGTGGGTGATTTTCACGGTTTACCAGGATTTGGCGGCGTTCAAGGCCCATTGCCAAACGGCTGGATTCAAGCAGTATCAAGCGGCGGCCCAGCCGCTGATTCAGACGGCGGATGCGACCGTTTTGACGGGCGACACCTTGGTCAATCACGGTGGCCTAGCATTTACGGCGGAGTAAACCGCGTACTTGCCTCTGGGCTGGTGAAAACTGGGCCTGGCCGTTTCCGTTCCCGGCGGCGGATTCAAAGTGCCCTGCTGTGGGGTCGGTTCCAGCCGAAGGGCGGGCTTCCACCTCAACTTTGAGCCAAAGGGCGGTCTCAAAGGTTGTCCCGTGGGCTAGGCTGAGAAAATACCTCAGCCAAGCCCACCGACACAGCCAGGCACTTTGATTCGCCTCTGGTCACTGACACTGCCCTAGTCAGTCCAGTTTTCCCAGCTCTGCGGCTGATACGGGTTTAGCCCACCGTGACTTGACCACATGAATGATTTAATTGGTGTGAATATTAACGTAAAAATGGTGTCACCCGATTTTTGTGGGTGACACCATTTTGAATACTCAGATAATTTGTTAATCAGATAGCTCATGACCGTAATTTTTCCCGTCATCGGCTAAACCAATGCTTTGGTTAAAGGTAGCAATTTCTCGTGGATCATCATGCCAAATAGTCGGAAAGCCTGGTCCGGTTGGGTTGAAAGGCAACCGGTTGGTGCGCACAAGCTCGGCTAAAAATAAGTTGATGACCGTGTCTATGTCGAGTCCCATATCAGCCACAACTTTGAGAGCTGCTTTTTTGACATCCTGGTTGAGACGAATGGTTAGGGTTGTTTGCTTATCCATGATTACTCACCTCATTGCGTCTTCCTGTCAATCGATAAAACAATTGACGTTAATCCGATTCAGATTATTGAGAAAGGGCCTATTTAAACGTCTCATTCTTAAACGACTGCACGGTCCCGGTCTTGGCCTGCTTGTTGACGTTGGCGGTCAGTTTGACCTGGTCGCCGGCCTTGAGGAGTGCCGCTTTGGGGTAGTCGCCGGTGCCGACCGACCAGAGGTAATCGTTGCCCTTGATGGCGAACAGCACGCTTTGGGTACTGCCGTTGGGCACGATGGCGACTCGGGTGACAATCCCGTTGACCTTGGTCAGCTTGGTGGCGGTGGAACTGGCCGTTGAGCCGGCCGCAGCGAGTTGCACGCGGTATTGGTCCAGCGCCTGGGCCGCCGTAGTGGCATAGGCCTTGACGCTCTGGTCGGCCGCCTTGATGTAGGCGTAGCTCCGGAAGGCCCCGGTGGAGTCTAGCAGGGAAACAACCCAGGTCGGCGTGCCGTCGATGTTGTACATAATTGGCATCGTGGCCGACCATTTCTGGGCGACATATTCCTTTTCCGCAATCTTTTTGGCCCCATCACTGTCCATGACCCCGATATTTTTACCGGTGTAGTAGGTCAGTGTCCCGGTCCGTGCGTCGATCATGGAGTAACCCATGGTCGAGTCGGCGCTGGTCTTGGGCGAGGTGAAGTCGTTGAAGTAGGAAATGTTGCCGTGCTTGTCGGCGACGGGGGTGACACCATCCTCGGTCCCGTTGCTGTTGGGGAGCTTGACGCCGGTCTTGTTGAAGTAGGCGTTGAAGAACCCGTTGCCGTAACGACCGAAAATCTGGTTCATTTCCGCGGCCGTCGAGGAGGCAATCGATTCGTTGATAAATGCGGGCGCACCGGCCGCCGTGTAGAGGTGGGTGGCGCCGGTCTTGGCGTTTAACACGACCACGTGGAGGCTGCGGTAGTTGATTCGCCGGGAAACGCCGCGGGCCTTGTAGACGGTTTGGATGAAGAAGGGTTCACCCTGGTCATTGACCTCGAGTTGGGGTTGGCCTTCCTGAACCCAGCTGGGGAAGCGGTTGTAAATGACCCGTTGCGCGTCGTCGAAGAGGTAGGCGCTCGGGGTGTATTTCATGGATTGCTTAACGAAGTGGGGTTCGGCGTTAACGTTGGTGGCGTCGATGATGAAGTATCCTGGCGTGTTGCGGGCCCGTTGCCAGCGCCAGAAGCCATCGAACTCGACCGGCGCGATGTAGACGGTCTTGCCCTTCACGACTTGCGTTTGCAGGTCGCCCAGCTTGTAGTAGGAGGTGTTGGGCACGGTGCTCATCGCCTTGTTCATCTTGTTACGAACGGTCTTGGGCGAAATGGCAATCGGCGTGGCGTTCTTGTCCAGCAGGGGCGCCGTTTTCACCGTCTTGATGCGCAGAGAATTGTAGACGGCCTTGACGCCAAAGCGGGTTTGTAAGGATCCGAACAGGCCGAGGACGACTAAAACAGCCAGCACACCAGCGGCCAGTTTTGTGCCAAAATTGATGCGTGGCAGGCGAAAATTAAAATTCTGTTCAAAAAGATTACGCGGGCGTTTGGCCTTCCGCTCGACTTCCACCTTGGCCTGGGGACTGCTGATGAGGAGCAGGGGCAGGTAGAGGATGCCGTAGATCAGGTTCATGCCAATCAGGCTGGCGGGCGTCTTGCTGGGAAGTGAGCTGAAGACGATGCCTAGCGCGACCAGGTAAAAGATCACGTAGGTGCTGACCAGTAACTGCCAGCGGGTGGGCCGCTGAATGCAGGCCAGAATGGTCATGCCCAGTGCGGTCAGGGTACCAAATAGTGCAACTAAAAGCATAGATAAACTCCTTTGTGAGTGACTGTGGTGAGGCAATTACCTCTAGTTTACCGTAGTTAGGGGGTGGGGGATAGGGGAACGAGTTGGATTGTGGGGATGAGGAGATCATTGAAGCGGAGCAAAGCGCTGTGAATACCCCAAACTCAAGTCAAACCCAACTGCCGTGTTGATCCTGAAGAATTATCGATTTAGTAGAACTCACCCTGATTACCATCGGCCTTAATTAAATCACCATCAGGGTCGGTTGAATCGGTGTAAGGGTTAGGGTCGGTGCCTTGCTTAGCGTGACCAACTTGATGGTACCACTTAGTTCTGTAGTACCAGTAGTGGATTTGCTTGTCATTACCATTGGGGAACGACTGAGATGAAACGTATCGGTAAGTTTCTGTAATTGGTTTACCCTTTTTGGTATACCCGATAGTTCTAACACCAGTTGAATAGTTGTTAACAATCTTGATTCTAGCTGAAGTCCACTTCATTTCTGATGGGGTTGCGTATGTCCCATCCTTAGGACCATGAACAAGTTTGTATAACTTACCATTATCTGGCGCTACTACTTCTGCTTTTGGTACAATCGTCTTTTGACCTGACGTTACACCTGAATTATAAATTTGTTTAGGTGTGAAGATGTCATAACCCTTAGCAACGGCATAGTCGTGATGGTCAAAATCAATGAAATACCCCTTGATTTCTTCGTTCTTCAACGTCCACTTTGCTGTGTTTGAGTTTTTTGTCTGCCACTTAGATTTTGAGATTTTACGCCGTGATGTGACATGGTTGTTGAAACTAGTATGATGCATAGCTTGAGACTTTGTAGTTGTTGTTGTCACTATAAAACTATAAGTCTTAGCATTAGACTTCTTATAAACGTTCTTGGTTGCCTTAAATGTAATCTTATTACCTGATACAGACTTGGACCAACCAGAAGGTGCTGTAGCTGATGAAATTGTAGTTCCGCCTGGTAATGTATCGGTGATGGTATACCCTTTACCAGAGAATTTAGCAGCTTTTGTTTTTTGTACAATTCTCCAAGAGAAGGACTTTGTATAATCAGCTAGAGCTGATGATGTTGCTTTGTAAGTTTTTGGATTTGAAGATTGAGGACCAACGTACTTCTTGGGAGCAGGTTGCTTGGGAGCTTTCTTTTGAGGTAGCTTCATACCGCTAATATCAAGCAAATCTGTCCACGGCGCATGACCACGCCAACTTACACCAATCTCTGATGTTTTATATACAGCTAATGCTGAATTACGAGTCTTTGGTCCGTCAAAGTCGGTATAGTCATGGTTGAAATAGTTTTCAGGAAAGTGGGTGTCATCTTTAAGTTTCAATACCCCAAACTCACCAAACTCACGGTCAATGTTAGACTTACCAGCTTTTGTTGTATAATTACCAACTTCAGTTGGATTTGAATAAGTCATTACTCGTTGTCCCAATGTGTAATGACGACCGCCAGCTGCCTTAAGGTATGCTGGTTCCATTTCCATAAATCCTAGTCCAATAGTATGGTCGGCATCCGCTTTAACATTTGTATTAGTACCATGATTAACAATACGGATAGTAATGTCAGCATGAGAAGCTGAATCATTCATACTAATATTCTTATAAATCTTACCATTTCTATATGCCTTACCTTGAGTATTTCGTGACTTAGGTGTAGCTATACCAAATTTATTCGTCATAAATACAATAGCTTGATTTTTGTATGAAACATGAGTACCACCAACTGTTTTCTTTAGCGGTTCGCCTTTATACCCACCCATCTGAATAATCATATCGACTTTCTTACCACGGAAAGTACCAACATATGTATAACGAATTGCAGGGTTACTACTTAACCGGTAGAAAGTACCTTGATTTCCGTTAGCACTAAATCCAGGACCACCATCATAGTACGTACTCATTGTAGTACCACGTACTTTATACGCTTTTGTCTTACCTTTTTTCCATACTGGATTAAAATATGGGTCGGGAGCCTTTGCAAAATCAATATGACGTGAATGACGTGTAGCAAAACCATTTTTCGCTAGTTCTGAATAAAATGTTGTATATGTCGAATTACCTTTTCTTACATCATTAAAAGAACTTGCATTTGCTTGAACTGATGATTGCATCATTGATAACCCAGTAACTCCTAATGTTGCTAAGGTTATGGCTAACACTGGTAGTTTATGTGACATACCTAAAACCTCTCTTCTCTGTTATTTTGTTTATATTTATTTATCATAAGTACACCTCAACATTCTGTATTGATTGGTTTAATACCCCAATCGGTCCAATATCAAAGCCCATCAATGTACATTGTGTTAGTTCTTCGTTACTTAGAACGCATAAAAAAGAGTCTGCAAAATATTTGCAGGCTCTTCGGTAACATGATGGTGACTATTAATTTGTGTCGGTATTACTTGTAAGCCTTAACGCTTACCTTCTTAGAGGCTGAGAGTAAGTGGAAAGTGTAGACAATCTTACCATGCTTCTTAACGACCTTACCGTGCTTCATGTTCTTGGTGTAATACCCTGCTTTGGCCCAAGTATTCTTAGCTTTTGGAGCCTTGATAGTAGCCTTGAAGTTGTTGTGCTTGTTGAGACGTACATACTTGTAACCCTTGTAGGTAGTAATACGAGCCCATTTTGCGTGATGCTTTGCTGCTAACGCTTTAGTGCTTACGCTTACTTTACCGGTAACCTTGACGTACTTGTTAGACTTGGTCTTCTTCGAAGTTAACTTAGAAACCTTGTAAGCGTACTTCTTAGTTGCTTTCTTCTTATTGGTCTTCTTGACTACCTTCTTAGTTACCTTCTTTTTAGAAGTAGTCTTCTTTGCTGGTGCGTTATACGTTGCTGAAGCAGTTGCTTTTTTATTAGCTTCTTTATTATAAGCGTCATCATCTTTCTTATCTTGAGCAATCGTCTTTTTAACTGATGCTGGGTCATCAGCATCGGCAGCTGCAAACATCGCTTTTTCAGTTTTATAAGTCTTACCGTTATATACATACTTACCAGCAGCCGACGCGGTTACATCGTTGTTAGAACCAGTAAACGTTGGAACAACTAGCGCTAAGCCTAACGTTGCTGACGCTACCATAACTGACATAATTAACTTGTGCTTCATCGATTTACTCTTAAACATTTTAAATCATCCTTTCGATTTTTGTTTCACTATTATCAAATTTTGTTTTGGTGTTTGATTCATTGGTTCGTTGCTCCGTTTGATGTTGTTCTCATTTAGCAACAAAGTTATCATACCGCGTGTTGGTTCTGTTGCAAACCCATTGTTGATTATTTATGTAGTAAAGATAGTCATGAACGTGATGGTGTTCGTGAGAACTTTACATGTCACTAATTTGGAGTGGGTGACGCAGTGCATAGGGTGATGATTGAAGAAATGACACGAAGGTGTCGGGTGTAATACCCCTGTGGTTTGTCAGGGACGTTAGATGACGACATCTTTAATTTGCAAACTGTCAGTTTCGTCGATGTCTAACTCGTCATTCTTTAATTCTATTTCGGATTGTTGATTTGTCGAGTCGACATCATCGTCGGTTAACTCCTCGCGCTCGTTTGTCGCAAATGAATCTGTTAGGTCTTCGACCGTTAAGTTGAAGTCATTGTCATGTCCCAAGAGGTTCAACAGAAGACGCTTACGATTATGATTTGGGTCATGCCCAAAGAGAGTGGTGACTAACTCGTTCACCGTTTGTGTCGTTGGGTCAAACTTGATTTGGACTAGGTTCTTTCGGTGGGTGTAGATTGGATTGACCGTGGTAACCGGGAGATCATTAAGGTCAATTGCTCAGATTGGACGATTGTAAAAAACAGATTGATTTTAGTTAAGTACAAGATCAAGATATTGGCCTTCTGAGAGCGAAAATTAAGGAAGATTAGCTAATCTAATAGATGTATTTAATGATAATGTCTATTATCTAAAAATTAGGCTCCTCAGATTACTAAAATTCTTAATTCAAATCGTCATGCAAACGAGGATCTTTCAGATATTGGGCGGCATTGGATAAATCGGGGTAGATAAATGCCAGATTGATGCCAATCACATCCAGGTCCTTTAGCACTTGCGCTTTCTTCTTGCCTGGAATACTGATCCGTAACTGAATCAGGTGTTGAATCTTATCTTGCACGGTTGCCGGATCTGAGAGAAGTATCGGCATTAAGAAGGCCCCAGATTGGTTACGAATCCGCTTATCTACAGTATAAAGATTTTCGAGTTCGAATGAATTTCTAAAGTTATTATATTGTGTGCGCAACTCCCTTCAATGATGGGACGCAAACGGGTCCTATCAGTAATTTTAGACTAGAATAAGTTCAGTATACCATATTATAATGCGGTTAAAGGTGCGTCTGTCGTCGCAAAACAGGATTCAAAAATAAAAGAGTTTAGCCAGTGTGAGGTGGGCTAAACTCTTTTGATTTGGTTCTTAGCGAATAACAACCTTTATCCCAGCAGGCACATGGCTGTAGATCCAGTGGGCATCGGCAACGCTCAGGCGCACGCAGCCATGACTGGCGCGTTTGCCCAGCTTGTGGGCCTCGCTGACGACGTACTTGCCGTGCACGTTGACGGGAACGGAGTGGAACAGGTAGGTCCCCCAGTCCTTGAAGGACGTCCAGTAGTTGGCGCCTTCCTTAGAGCTGGCGTTGTAGAAGTGCTTGCCGCGGTTCTGGATGTGAAAGGTGCCGGTCGGGGTCGGGGATGATTTCTTCCCGGTCGAGCAGACCATGGTGTAGAGCACCCGGTGCTTGCTGGTCTTCACGTAGACGCGTTGCTTGGCGATGGAGACCTTGAGGTAGGCGTGCTTATATTTCTTCAAATTGGGGTACGCCTTGCTCTCGGATGGCTGTTTCCAGCTGGGAGTGGTGCTGGCCGTGGCAGTGACAGCGTTGGTCCCAACGCCACCCAGCAGACCAACAATGGCCAAAAGGGTCGTGATGATAATTTTTACCTTGTTCAATGGAATTCCTCCTTGTAGAATACATTATCATTCTATTAGGAGGTGACAAGCCTGTCAACGCGACAAATTAAAGAGGTTGCCAACTATTTTTGAGTTGAATGGCTGATGGGGCAGGTGTAGTAAGGAATCAGGATGCTTTACTTTGCCACGCGGATTCGGTATTCTACAGATAGTTAAAATTGGAGAGTTGCTGCCGCAAGTGCAAGCTATAAAAATGGTGAGCCACTACCGTAAGTGTGGGCGATAAAAATGGAGAGTTGCTACCGTAAGTGCAAGCTATAAGGATTGACGCTAGTTAGCGTTGATCACAAAAAAAGGAAGAGGCCGACTTGGCTTCTTCCTTTTGACTTAACTTCAATTTAAGTTACCCACGAAACATAAAAATTCCCCGAACAATCTCGGCACCAATCAAAACAATCATTGCGGACCAGGTTAATAATGTGGCTAAGCTCCCCATAATGTTGACCTCCTTGTGCACGTTTTAACTAACTTCATTGTACGCCGAAGTGATAAAGCTGACAATGGGTACGCTTACATTTTATCAAACATCTGAACGGACAATTGAACCCCGTTCGGAAGAAACACAATATTTAGGAAAAAAGTGATCCGTGTAAGTGACCAGAGGTGGGCCAAAGTGTCCAGCTGTGTCGATGGTCTTAGCTGAGCGGCTTTTCTCAGCTTAGCCCATGGGACGACCTTTGAGACCGTCCTTTGGCTCAAAGTCGAGGTGGAAGCCCGCTCCACAGGCTGGAACCGACCCCACAGCAGGGCGCTTTGAGCCCACCGCCGGGAACGAAAAGGCTCATCTATTTGCCTTAAGAGTTCGTGACCTGAATCAAGTCGGCAAACGTGGCCGTCGTCATGCCCGGCGAGATTCGCAGCCGTGACAGGTTGTAGCGGCCCTCGGACATCTGGGCGAATCCCTCCTGGGTGGTCAATGCGAGCTTATATCCCGCCTGCTTAGCCAAACGGTGCGTGATCTTGTTGGCACGGCCAGCCGGGTAGCACAGCATTTGCGTATCCTGATTGAGTTCGCGGTCGAGCCAACGCTTAGAATTCACCAGCTCTTGTCGTTGTTGCGTGGCTGATAAACTATTCAGGTTCAGGTGCTGGACCGTGTGGCTGGCAAAGTCCACGCGGCCGGTCGCCTTGAGCGCCTTCATTTGCGCCAGGGACAGGTGGTTGGCCTTGTGGGTGAAGCCCGTGATGGCGTTGATGGTTACGTGTTGATGGTACTTTTTCAACGTTGGCAAAATTTTCTGATTATCCTTGTAGGCGTCGTCCAGCGTAATCCAGACGACTTTTTTCTGCGGCACGGTATTCGTGGTCAACGCGCGAATGGCTTGCGCCGTGGTCAGCGTTTCATAGTGGTGCTTTTCCAAATAGGTCAGCTCCGCCACGACCTGTTTCTTGGGCACCCGTAGTTGATTGCCGGTTGCCACGCTATGGTACATCAGGATTGGCAATTTCAAAGGATGCTTGAGTTTGATCCAGGGTTCGGGCTTTTTTACCGTGACCTCAGTTGCGGAAACATCTTCCTGCGGTACCCGGTTGTGCGTCGCCGGTGCCGTTTGAACGTTTGTCTTGCGAAACTGGGTGAGCGTGACCGTCCCCAAAATTACGGCCACTAACGCCAGACAGCTCCCCAGTAGCCACCATTTCTTTTTCATCAGTGATTCCCCCAAAATCTAGTCTTACCTCTATTATAAATAGTTTAATGAAAAAATCTTGGGCTAATCAGCCCGTTGGCTCAATCGGCGGTAATAATCGATGGAGTCCGGTGGCAGGTTCAACGCCGCGGTGACCTCTCTGTCGGTCTTTTGCGGGTGGCGCCGGAGATAGTTAACTAAGTAACCTTGATAGAGGACGGTAGGGCTGAGGGCAAAGCCAATGACCGCTTCGTCCGGTTTCAAATACTTGTGGAGGCCCGGCAACGTCAAATGGGGGTCGGCCGCGGCCCGTTGCTTGAGAAACCAGTCGTCACAAAGAAACCGCTGCTGAAGCGGGTCGATGAAGTCCCGAAAGGCCTTGAGAAAGGGCTGGACGGTAGCTGGCCAATCGTGGGTATCGATTTTTTCCGTCACGCCGGGCTTGAGGAAGCTTTGCACGGGATAGCCCTGTGACACCAGCAGGAGGGTCAGACGCGTATAAATGTGGAGCCGCTCATCGGCGAGGTAGTCGGTCAGGTCGTCAACCCAGCGATAGTTGACCGGTTGCGGCGCTTGCTTGGGCTTGCTTTTAAGGTCCAGCGTTGGCAAGTAGGGCGTCCAGCGGTGCGAGAACAAAAATTTGAAATAAATGTTCAGGTGGGACAACACCTTGTTGTAGGTCTGATTCTGGATTTGGCGGGCGGTGAGCAACATGCTGAGGTACTGCTCGACGTCCTGCGTTTGGAGATCACGCACGCGGTGGGTCTTCTGATAAGTTGGGTTGAAGTTCTCTAAGTAATGGAAGAAATCCTTCAGCGTGGTCGTGTATTCGTCGCGCGTGGCTTCGGCCATGGCCCGGTCGGTTAGTAACCGGTTGAAGGCGTCTTGGTAGGGGTATTCTTGCGGCATCCAACCGCCTCACTTTCTTTTAAAATTTACTTTGCTAGTTTCATTGCGTTCCCGGCGGCGGATTCAAGTTGCCCTGCTATGGGGCCGCTTCCAGCCTGAGAGGCGGGCTTCCAGCTCGACTTTGAGCCGAAGGGCGGTCTCAAAGGTCGTCCCGTGGGCTAGGCTGGAATAAAACTCCAGCCAAGGCCACCGACACAGCTGGGCAACTTGATCTGCCTCTGGTCACTCACGTTGTGTTAATTTGAAAGACGTGGTCGTGGATGGCTGGTGTGTTGGTGGTTGGGTGTTAAATTTCGCCGGCGGGCTCAAACCGGCCTGCTATGGGGTCGGCTCCAGCCAAAGGACGGGCTTCCACCTCAACTTTGAGCCTGAGGGGCGGTCTCAAAGGTTGCCCCGTGGTCTAGGTTGGCACAGAACGCCAGCCAAGGCCACCGACACAGCTGGCCGGTTTGGCCCGCCTCTGGTCACTCACGGCCGCGTTAATTTTTAAAGACGTAGTCGTGGGTGGTAGGTGTGTTGGTGGTTGGGCGGGTTACATTTCGCCGGCGGATTCAAGTTGCCTTGCTATGGGGTCGGCTCCAGCCTGAAAAGCGGGATTCCGCCTAGACTTTGAGCCGAAGGGCGGTCTCAAAGGTCGTCCCGTGGGCTAGGCTGGCACAGAACGCCAGTCAAGGCCACCGACACAGCTGGGCAACTTGATCCGCTTCTGGTCACTCACAGCCGCGTTAATTTGAAAGACGTGGTCGTGGATGGCTGGTGAGTTGGTGGTTGGGTGGTTAAATTTATCTCGCTAGCAAAAAATTACTGTAGGTTTGCTAAACAATAATTACGTTAACTTGAGTATACCATTCAACGGCTGTCTAGCCGTAGGTTGGCGCTTTTGGCTCAATAGGAAAGGCACGCCTAAATTTACCGGCGTGCCCTAATCGTTTCATATCATTTAATACCTAAGCCGTGACGGTTTCTGCCGCCCTGACCTTGGCGCGGAGCTGTTCCTTTTGGTCTTCGGGGATGAAGGCGCCGTCGATGGCGTTTAGCGTGAGCCGTTCGAGTAGGGACCAGTTCAGGCCAAATTGTTCGTGCATCTTCATGACCTCGCTGGTCAACGTAACATCGGAGACGGTGCGGTCGTCGGTGTTTAGCGTGACCTTCAGACCGGCACTGAGGAACTCTGCCAGCGGGAAGTTTTCGTAGCCGTCGATGGCCTTGGTCTGCACGTTGCTGGATGGGCACATTTCAATCGTGGCGCCCGCGCGCTTGGCTTGTTCGATGGTTGCTGGGAAGCCACTCATGTGTACGCTGTGGCCGATACGCTTGGCGCCTAACGTCAGAGAGACCGCCACGTTATCCACGGGACCCGCTTCGCCAGCGTGCAGCGTGAATGGCAAGCCCGTTTTGAGACCAGCCTTGACTGCGGGGGCGATTTCCAAAGCTGGGTGATTGAATTCATCGCCGGCAAAGTCTAAGCCGACCACACCCTGGTCCTTGAATTTCGCCGCCGTCTGGAATACGTCGATGCATTCGTCCAGTGGGCGATCACGCATGGCACAGACGATGGCGTTGACGGGGATGCCGAAATGTTTGGTGCCGGCATGTAAGCCGTCCAGCAAGGCTGCGATGACTTCTTCAACGGAAAGGCCCTTGGCTGTGGAAATTTGTGGGGCAAACCGGGCTTCTAAGTAGATGAGACCATCTTTGGCGGCCGTTTCGACCATGTCGTAGCCGGCAATCTTCAGTTGTTCCGGCGTTTGCATCAGGTCGGTCACAATTTGGAATCGTTTCAGGTATTGGATGAGGCTGTCCGTTTCCAAGGGTGCCGTGGTCAAATCGTAAAGCGCGGCATCGTCGGCGGGCAGTTCGGCCCCGGTGACAGCGGCCATCTTCCGCAGGGCGGACAGAGAGAGTGAGCCATCGAGGTGGCAGTGCAATTCAACCTTGGGGTATTGTTGGACATTTTCTTTAGTAAAAGGTTTGACGTGGGACATTGCTGAACTCCTCCTTCAATATGTAGCGTACTACGCCATTCTGGGCTGAACTTTGGCGTTGGGTGGCGCCTTACCGGGCGGAAAAAATGAGATCGGAACGCTGTGGGCAGGACGCCCAGAGCCAAAGGGCGGTCTCTGGACTCGCTTTGAACCGCCAAGACCGCGTTTCAAAGTCGCTATTTACGCTGCTAGCGCACCGTAAATCCCACGGCTGGACTCATTTTTTCCGCCCTCACGGCTAACACTGGTTTAGCCCAGATGGTGTGGCTGATTGTTTTTAGTCATGATCAAATGAAATTTCAGCCAATAGCTTCCTTCCAGTATACCATGTAAGCGTTTAACTATCAGTGCAAATTAGGTTGGTTTTGACGGGTTCGCAGCGAAGAACGGACTTTCTCCTCAGAAAAACGTCAGTATTTGACGGTAGCTTGCGTACGTCCTGAGGCGGTTGTTTCGTTGACCTAATTAATGCTGGTACCAGCCAAAATATTTTTTGCGAGTGGGCGGTGGCTAGGGTTCCCGTGAGCGTTGGGCTGGGGACTGAGCTGACTTCCCCGTTGAACGATTAAGGGGTGCTATTTATCGGGTTTCGTGCTAATATTTAGGCTTACCCAACTGTTTTAGGAACTCTTGGTTTGCGATTCTCGCAGGTGAGTTGACTGGTTTCATGCAGGCAGCTTTACCCGTGAAAATGCTGATTAAGATGTCAAATTTTACATTTTCTTTAAATGGCGCAAAACCATTGTTTCCGCGGGGTAAACATTATATGATTAGTTTAATTAAAAAGGCTAATTTGGCGCGATTATGACCGCTGATTAGACCAGCTTGGATGGCAATTAGTTTGGTTGACAAGTGAATCACCATAAAATAAGTCAATATCATAAATAACATTAGCAACTTAAACAACTTGGCGTACCACCATTCGGGGGAGTATGACCAGTCTTGGCAGTTACTGGTTTCAAAAGAGAAGGAGCAATTAAAATGGATCAATCTTACACGCGGCTTACGCGGGAGCTCATCCGCAACCGGCGCGCGGGCAAGCGGCGGTACATAACCGGATTCGACGGGATTCGGACACTAGCCGTTTTGGGGGTCATCATCTATCACCTGGCGCCATCGACGCTACAAGGGGGCTACTTAGGGGTTCCCATTTTCTTCGTAGTTTCTGGCTATTTAATTACTTATTTACTAATACAAGAATGGGATTCAACCCATAGCATTAATATTTTAGGTTTTTACGGGCGACGGTTGAAACGACTGTATCCCGCGCTAGTCACGATGTTACTGGGAACCACGGCGTACATCACGCTGTTTCAGCGGAGTTTGTTGGCCAATATTCGGGGGACCGTGCTGACCAACATGATCTACGGGTATAACTGGTTTGAAATTAAACACGGCCAGTCCTACTTCGACCGGTTCAGTGGCGAGTCACCGTTTACCCATCTGTGGTCGCTGTCCATTGAAGGCCAATTCTACTTGATCTGGCCGTTCGTTGTGCTGGGACTCCTCTGGTTCCTGCGTAAACGGGCACGGGCAGCCGCCATTCTGTTTGGTATCGCCATCTGCTCAGCAATCGCAATGGCTGTGCTGTACGATCCCGCCAACACTAACCGGGTTTACTACGGGACGGACACACGGATGTTTGCGATTCTGGTCGGGACCGCCATGGCCTTTCTGTGGCCAGCGCATAAGCTTAATGAAAATGTGACGACCGCCCATCGGGTCATTTTAGATGTGGCCGGGGGTTTGTCCTTACTGACTTTAGTTTACATGTTCTTTACCATGAATGGCCAAGCGGCTAGCACGTACCGGGGCGGCATGTTCTGGTTCACGGTGTTGTCCGGTATCCTGGTCGGCACAGTGGCCCATCCCGGGAGTGATTTAAACCGGGTGCTGACTAACCGCGCCTTCAGCTACATTGGCCAACGAAGCTACGGCATTTACCTGTACCAATTCCCCGTGATGATTTTCTACGAATCACGGATCAACATTGGGAATCATCCGTTGTTAAACTCGCTAATTGAAGTGGCTCTGATCATGCTGGTCACCGAGATCAGTTACCGCTGGATCGAAAATCCCATGCGGCACTACCACTACGGGCAAATCACCAATGACGTGGCAAGCTACCTGCAACAACCACGGGCGCACCGGCTGGTCAACAGTTTGGGCGTTGTCGCGGCCTTGCTATTTGGCTTAACGGCAGTCGGCTTTGTCCAACAGCCTGCCGCAGCCAAGCCAACGGCCCTGCAACAGACGATTACGCAACGATCTGCCGCAGCTAAGAAGAAGAACGAAGCGGCCGCCAAGAAGCAGAAGGCCTTAGCCAAGGCGGCTTCCAAACGTAAGCACGAAAAGGCCGTGGCATTCTCCAAGATGTCCAAGGCCAACCAGAAGACGGCGAAGTATTACTTCTTAACGGCCGATGAGTTGATGACCAGTAAGCAAACGCCATTGACGGCGGTCGGGGACTCCGTCTTGTTGGATGACTCCGGTGACCTGCAAAAGGTCTTCCCAGGCGCCATCGTCGACGGGGCTGTGGGTCGTCAGGCCGATGCCATGCCAGGCATCATTAGCAGCTTGTCGCAACGCGGTCAGCTCGCCAAAAATGTGCTGGTCAACATCGGGACGAACGGGTACGTGACGCCAGCGCAGGCTGACCAAATCGTGCACGCCATTGGCCCGAATCGCCAGATTTTCTGGGTCACGGCTCACGTGCCAACGCGTGAATGGCAAAATTCCGTGAACAACCGAATCAACAAGACGGCGGACAAGTACAAGAACGTTCACGTGATCGACTGGTACACGACGGCGCAGAACCACAGTAGTTGGTTCGTTAGCGACCACGTGCACCCGAACGACCATGGGAATCGCTACTACACCTCCCTCATCGCCAAGACCATCACCAAGGTCACTAACGCGAAATAGTCTCTGGCAACGCCTTACCGGGCGGTAAAAATGAGACCGGAACGCTGTGGGCAGGACGCCCAGAGCCAAAGGACGGTCTCTGGACTTGCTTTGAGCCTCAAGAAGCGAGTCTCAAAGACACCATTTACGCTGCTAGCGCATCGTAAATCCCACGGCTGGGCTCATTTTTACCGCCCTCACGGCTGAGACTGGTTTGGGTTTGTGAGCTTGTTGTGGGACGTTCGTTTTGAACTCTTAAATATAAAATGATCTTTACGACAGGACGTTTTACCCATGTTTTTGGGTGAACGTCCTGTTTTGTTTTGGTCAGCTTTCACTGAAATTTTGTGCAGTGTGTGAGGCAAAATGGGTTCGTTTTCAGGGAAATTGTACGGCGAAAAAACAGTGAAGTCGCTGGGCGATGATGGGACTTCACTGACTGCCGAATACCGATTTAACAGGGATTTGGCGTCTTTAATTTCCGCCACCTTTTCGCCCCTTAACGTTAGTTGGTTTAATTTACCGTTGGGGTCAGATTTTTACAGTTTTTCAGTCGTTTTTAGGAGATTATCCCGGTCACTTTTTTCCGTGCGTGATATGATACCAAGTGAATTCAGAGATGGATTCACATATAATCTACGGGGGGAATTGTTATGATGAAGAAAGTTGCAATGATTGCTGCGGCAGCTGCGATGGTATTACCTTTAGGGTTAGGCGCCATCGCACCCGCCCAAGCCGAAACGACGGCATTTGCGGCCGCTAAAGTAGCTGCGAAAAAGACGACGTTGACGCTGGTAAGTAGCAAGGCCATCAAGAAGGCGGCCTTCCACGTGAAGAGCGGCAAGCCAGCCCTGTATAGCGCAGCGTTTGCGGCCGACAAAGCCAAAGTTACCATGGCTAAGAAGGGGACCTTAGCTGGTGGCGCCACTTACTACGCAACCAAGAAGATCGTGGTGAAAACCAAGGCGACCAAGACGGCCAAGGCCAAGAACGTCACTTACGCTTACATCAAGAGCGCTAACGGCAAGGTCAAAGGCTGGGTCGCCCTTTCCAAACTGACTGCGGGTAAATTTATGGCTGCAGACGGCAAGAAAGTGGTCAAGGCTGCCGACAAGATCTCTAGCAAGACCTACACGCTGGTAAAGGCAACGAATTTGAAGAAGACCGCTTACCACTTTAAGGCGAACCAACCAGCTGTCTTTAGCGGCAAATTCGCTGCTAACCAGTCCAAAGTGACTTTAGCTAAGAAGGGCGTTTTACCAGAAAGCAGGACCTTCTACGCAACGAAGAAGATTACCATCAAGCAAAACAAGAAGAACGTGGCCTACCTGTACATCACTAAGGAAGGCTGGGTTAAGGCTTCTGCGTTGACTGCTGGCAAGTTCATGGCGGCTGACTAAGGAAAGACCTCAGTAGGTTTTAAAATGGCGCGGGGATGCGGTCCCACGCCATTTTTGTGTGGCCAGCCAGTATAACAAAATTTGTAAAGGGTCCGCCGTGCTATTTGCGTAACATCATGGTAGACTTGAGCCAATCAAAAAGGGCCGCCGCGTACCAGCACGACCACCCTCCCTGGCTTCAGTTACGAAAACGTGGCCAGCAACGAACACCAATAACCTCCCCGTTACTAACCTAAATGATGCGTGGGAAGGTTATTTTTTTTGAGTATGATCACGATGGTCTTTGTAGATTGCGAATATCAATGCAAGCACCGATACGCCTACGCCACACCTACGCCACACCATGTAGCCAAAGCTGAAGCCTCTTTTGTTGGATTTAGTCAAAGACCCATCCCCTTAAGAAACAAAACAGCCACCGTTCCCGCAACGTTCACAAGACCCAGCATACCAGATAATGGTTGGATAACTGGTCTAGACGTCTTACAAATTTCCTTATAAAAACGTTGAAGCCATTCCGGCTGGTATTACAGTATTTGTAAGGGGTCAACGCGGTAACTGTGAGGCAAAGGTGGTAGACTTTGAACTGTTCCGATAGAGATATTGGCGACGAACAACAGCTTTCTCGTCACTTGGCTAAGTGTCAGGGAAGGCTATTTTTTTTGCGAAAAATTCCGTAGAAAATTAACGATTATCGCCAAATCACAGGCAACCAGAGCGATTACATCCAGCTAATCATCACGGTTAGTCTGGCTGAAATCAGTCCAAGACCTGTTGAGCAAATGGCGCCCAATTCGATTGCTGAGACCGGTTGCGGGTTAAACCAGTGTGAGCCGCAGGGATGGTGAAAATGAGCTCAGCCGTGGGAGTTCCCTTGGTGGCAGAGCCACTTAGGGAACTGATATCTTTGAGACGCGGTTCTTAGCGGCTCAAAGTAAGTTCGGAGACCGCTCTTTGGCTCCGGACGTGCGCCCACAGCGTCCCGGCTCATTTTCACCGTCCCGGAGGCGGATGAACGAAACTAGTTTAACCCACATCTAATCATTTAGATAAGCCGGCAATCAAGATTGGACCGTCCAATTTCGCCGGAAAATTGTAACACGACCTGTTGCAATCGCCGTTAGATTAAGCTTTCCTAGCGTTTCTTAGAAATGGCTAATTTTCAAAGTAAACGCTTTACAATGCATGACAAAGCAAGCATAATGGAGTCGTAAAAGGCACATGAATCTACGGAGGTGTTTTTGATGGTAAAAACAAAAGCAGTAATGATCGGTGCAGGTTTAGGGAACATGGCCGCAGCGGTTTACCTGATTCAAGAGGCCCATTGGAGCGGTAAGCAAATCACGTTCTACGGGGTCGATATGCATGGGGCCAACGATGGCGGCACGACCAGCGAATTCAATGATGAATACTGGAACAAAAACCATCCTCTAGACAACCAAACGGGGTACGTTGCCCGTGGTGGCCGGATGCTGAATTACCGGACTTACGTTGATTTGATGGACTTACTGGACCGGATTCCTTCCGCTACTGAGGACGGGATGACGGCCGCTGAAGATACCCACGACTTTGATTCTCATCACCAGACCTACGACAAGGCGCGTCTGTTGCAGGGTGGCAAGGGCATCATCGACGGCGGCAAGCTGGGTCTGAACAACAAGGACCGCGTCTTACTCTCCAAGTTAGTCTTAATGCCAGATGAAGAAGAAACTAAACTAGACAATATCACGATTGCTGAATACTTTAAGGACGATCCGCATATGTTCCAAACCAATTTCTGGTACATGTGGGAAACGACTTTCGCCTTCAGAATTGAAAGCTCCGTCCAAGAATTACGGCGTTACATGCACCAAATGATTTATGAATTCACGCAAATTGAACACCTGGTTGGGGTCAACCGGACCCGTTACAACCAATTTGAAAGTATCATGCTGCCATTGATCAACTACTTGAAAGATCAAGGCGTGACCTTTATTGATAACCGCATCGTCACGGACTGGGAGTTTGCGGACAGTGCCTTACAAGACGAAATCACGGTTACCGGTTTACACATCAAGAATTTGGAAACGGACAGCGAAGACTTAGTCGACATCGATGACGACACCGCCGTGATCTTTACTAACGGCTCCATCACCGACTCCGCCACCATGGGGGACTACAACACGCCGGCCCGGGAAAACATGGAATACGGCATCAGTGCCGCCCTCTGGAAGAAAGCCACGGAACGCTTCTACAACCTGGGGACGCCAGACAAGTTCTTTAACGACCGGAAGAATTCCGAATGGGTCAGCTTCACGTTGACCACGAAGAACCACCTGCTGTTGAACGAAATTACCCGGATCACCACGCAAGTTCCTGGGAACGCGTTGAACTCCTTCCTGTCCACGACGCCAATCACGCCACTGGGCCAGAAGGATGTGAACATGTCCATCGTGGTTCACCACCAGCCACACTTTACCACCCAGAAGCCAAACGAATCCGTTATCTGGGGCTACTTCCTGTACCCACGCCGGACGGGTGAATTCGTCCACAAGCAGTACATCAAGATGACCGGTAAGGAAATGGCGCAAGAACTGATTGGGCAACTGTCCAAGGTCGACCCTGGTCCCGTTAACATTAAGAGCAAGGAACCAGAAATCATGGACAGCATCATCAACAACATTCCGGTCTACATGCCATACGCCTCAGCTCTGTTCAACAACCGGGCTAAGACCGACCGGCCAGAAGTCATTCCGGCACACTCCACGAACTTGGCCTTCACGGGTGAATTTGCGGAACAGCCTTACCAAATGATCTTCACGGAACAAAGCGCCGTTCGTTCGGGTGAAATTGCTGCTTACCACTTCACGGGCATCTCGATGGATAACTTAGTCGACACGCCACGGTATGACAAGGATCCGAAGACATTGTTGAAGGCAACGAGAAGAATGTTTAGCTAAATAATTAGGGGTAGGGGCCGGTTAAGTGGGGCAGTCCTCCTTGCGACGGCCATCGCTTATGTTGTGGGCACAACGCCTTTACCCTGGAAATGAAGGAACCGACCTGATTGGGTTGGCTCCTTTTTTGTTGGAAATTGAAGGGCCTGGCTAGTCTTGTTGCGCCAAGGATGTTAGATTATCCCCAATACAGTCATCGAGGAGGCCCATCGTGACAGAGGTAGACGCACAAAATAACCATCCCCAACCAGAATCAACTGATCAAGACCACGAAAAACTGACAGAGTTAGAGGAGGCGCTCGCTGATGTGAAAGCGGGACGCGTCACGACGTTTAGTAGCGTAGAAGAATTTTTTGCCTTTTTGGAGCATCCAGAAGATTAGCAAACCAAACAAAAATGGCAGCTCAATCATCGCTGATTGTGGCTGTCATTTTTTGTCGGCGAAATTAACTTGCCAAGCTATTCACATTGGTTCGATGTTCAGTGGTTCCTTGCCAGAAGGGCACTTTGACGACACCCATCACCTTGTTGGCACTGACGTAGCCCCAGGCCCGGCCGTCCTCGGAAACGCTGCGGTGGTCGCCCAGGACGAAGTAGTGCCCCTTAGGCACCCGGTTGCCCTTGTAGGTCCAGTTGCCCTTTTGTGCCAGGGAACTCAGTGTCCAATCGCCGGTTCCCGTGGTCCGCTCATTCTGGTTGATGAAGGACTGATTGATTTTTTTATTATTGACGTAAATGTAGCCATTTTGGCTGACGACCTTGTCGCCGGGCAGGCCAATCACGCGTTTGACGTAGTTGGTGTTCTTGGCCGCAGCGGGATCCTCGCCGTAAGCGTCGAAGACAATCACGCTGAGGCGTTTTAACTTAAGCGGCTTGACCACGACCATCCGCTCCTGGTCGACGAGGTTGGGTTCCATGGAGTCCCCCGAAACCTTGACGACCTCAAACAGGAAGGTCCGCACCAGCACCACTAAGACGAGCGCCACTAAAATGGGGATGATCCAACTAAAAACACTGCGTAACACTTTCATGAAGTTATTTCTCCTTGGTTAATTAGGATTAGGGGCCAATCGATTCTGGGGCAGGCAGGATGACCACCACCCACGGCGACCGCTAAATTCAAGTTGCGGATATCTGTGGTCAATTCTAGCATAGTGGACCCCAGCGTTAGCCCGTTTAGGCGGCCGTTTAGGAAAAAATTAAGTAAACCCCAAGAAAATTCGTTCAAATGGTAGCGTTTTCAGTGAAAATATGTAACAATGAAGACGTAAACCGTTTTATTAACGAAGGAGGATTCATCATGGCTGATAAACAAGAATTGTTAAAGGTCGCAACTGACATGCTCGACAAGGCGTACACCCCATACTCGCATTTCCACGTTGGAGCAGCAGCGGTCGGTGCCAGCGGCAAGATTTACGGTGGCTGTAACATTGAAAACGCTTCGTACGGTGCCACCAACTGTGCCGAACGGACGGCAATCTTCTCCGGTATCGCTGCGGGTGAAAAACACTTCACGGCTTTGCTGGTGACCGGGAACACGGACGGTCCAATTGCCCCTTGTGGGATTTGCCGTCAGGTTATTTCCGAATTCTTTGATGCCGATGCGCCGATCTACCTGACCAACCAGAAGGGTGCTTTCACGGAGACCACGGTTGAGGGCATCCTCCCCGGCGCCTTCGTCGACTTGAACTAATCGTAAACGGGTCCATCCGAAGTTCGCTCCCGACGGCGGGTTCAAGGTGCCCTGCTATGGGGCCGGTTCCAGCCTGTGAAGCGGGCTTCCACCTCAACTTTGAGCCAAAGTGCGGTCTCAAAGGTTGTCCCGTGGGCTAGGCTGGAAAAGAACTCCAGCCAAGACCACCGACACAGCCGGGAACCTTGACCCGCCTCTGGTCGCTGACACGGATGTGGGCATTTACGGTTAGTTCAAGGAGCTTGGTTTTGTCCTTTTCACTTTTTCCTGCGACTAGGGCCAGCTCCATCCATTGAAGATTGAGTTGAGGCGTGATTGCTTGTGTCTAGTGGATAACCACGAACTGTTAGGTTAGCTTAAATTTTTGAATACTTAGAATGTGACGCTCAGTAGAAACTTGCTGAGCGTTTTTGTCGTGGAGTGGGAAGGTAGCTATGGATTTGGTGCGGGTTAAACCAGTGTTAGCCGCAGGGATGGTGAAAATGAGCTTAGCCGTGGGAGTTGCCTTAGCGGCGGGCTTGGCCACTTAGGCAACTGCTATCTTTGAGACTCGGGTTGTGAGGCTCAAAGTAAGTCTGGAGACCGCTCTTTGGCTCCAGACGGGCGCCCACAGCGTTCCGGTTCATTTTCACCATCCCGGAGGCGAATTGCCTAACCAAACCCAAAGCGAATTAGCTGAAATCGTAAAATTCAACGCACAACCTGAGCCGGAGGAAGCCAGGACGGAGCCAGCTGTGTCGAGGGTGTTAGTCGGCGTTTCTTAGCCGGCTTACAGCCTGGGACGACTTTGGAAACTCGCGAACTTCAGCGAGGTTTCAAAGCGAGGTGGAGGACCGTTCCTCAGGCCGGAACCGGGCCCCACAGCAGGCGTAGTCCTGGAAGCCGCAGGCGGCCAATCCTCCACAACCAGCACCAAACAAGAATTTTACTATTTCAGATAAATTACTTTGACACACACAGTAGTACGTGATACAGTAGTCTCATCAAAACAGAAAAGGAAGTGGCAGCATGGCTGAGGTTATTTCCAAAGATTTAATCCGGGGCCATACGGATACGATTATTTTAAACATCCTTCAGCAGGGGGATAGTTACGGCTATCAGGTGGCTAAGCAGGTGAAGGCGCTTAGCGATGGCCATTATGAATTGAACGAAGCCACGCTGTACACGGTCTTTCGGCGATTAAAAAAGAACGGCGCGTTGACGGATTACTGGGGCGATGAGTCACAGGGATCACGGCGCAAGTACTATCACATTACGGCAACCGGCACGGAAATGTTGCAGGTGAACACGGCGGCCTGGCGCGTGGCCAAGCCAATTATTGATGATCTGATCACAGGCAAGATTACTGAGGAGGAAGACTAAGCATGGACGATATCACAATGGAAATTCGCACCCGGCTGGACCAACTATTCAGCCAATACCAACCGTCACGCGCACTGACCGAGTTGAAAGAGGAGTTGGTCGGTGACCTGACCGAGGCTGTCACGGATAAAGTCAATCAGGGCCAGGACCCAACCAGCGCCATCGACGAGGCCATGGACCAACTGGGGGACATCGATACGCTACTCAAGGAAGTGGCTGACGATGAGGGTACCACTAAAAATGCCGACACCACGGAGCGTGACGACACGACCGCGTCCGGTTCTGACCAAGACAGCGACGGTGAAACCATCCACATCGACAACACCGGTGATGAATCCCGCGTCCAAATTGGTAAGCTGCAAATTCACGGCGACAAGGTGACCTGGGGCGACCACGTGCTGGTCGACGGGGACAATGATAAGGTTGATCTTGGCAAATTGGTCCAGGTCGATGGGGACCACGTGACGGTGGCCGATGGCTTGGTCGACGTGGACGGCGACGACGTCAAAATCAACGGCGAGCGGCCCCGGCGGACCTATGTCGAATCCCTGCGGTTGGTCAACACGCAATCATTTGCCATCGAAGACATCAATGAACTCGACATTAACTACCGCGATGCCGCTATCAAATTGGGGCCGGCCAGCGCTGATAAAATTGTGGTCAACGAGTACATGAGCCGCGACAACAGCCGTTACTACCTGCGGGCAGCCCGGCACGGCAACTTGTTGGTCATCAAGCAGGGCGACCGGCCGCGGTTGTGGCCACTTCATGCCCGGACTGAGATTTTCCTACCAGTTAGCTTAGCGGGCAAGGTTCTGGTTCACGCCGGCAACGGCAGCTTGGAAATCAGCGACTTGCGGGCCGACTTAGCCGTCGATGCGCACGCCACGAACGGCAGTGTGCGGGCCTTCGACGACCACCTGAAGCAGTTGAAAATGCACTCGACCAACGGCTCCGTACGGCTCGACCAGGTGACGGCCACCACCGATTTATTTAGCAAGAACGGGAGCGTCACGGTGCGTGAGGGTGCCGGGGATGTGCGCGTTGAGTCTAGTAACGGCGCGGTCCGAATCGCCGATCACGTCGGGAACGCCGACCTGCGGAATCACAATGGGGCCATCAAGCTGGATGGCGTCACGGGGCAGGTGCACGCGGCCACGGCCAACGGCACCATTCGCGGGCGAAACGTGAACGGCGGGGGGATCTTCAGTACCGGCAACGGCAGCGTGAATTTACAGCTGACGGGCCTGACCAGCGACGTGTCCGTCGAGAGTGGTAGCGGCAGTGCCACCTTGCAGATGCCGTTACTGACGGACTACCAATTTGACGCGAAGAATTGGAGCGCTAGCGTCAAGGTGCCAGAAGAGGCGAAATTAAGCCTCGATGACCACCACCACAAGATTGGCACTGTGGGGGAGAACGCTGAACACCGTGTGACCATTCAAGCCAGCTCTGGTAGTATTCGTTTAAGTTAGAATGCCTTAAAAAAATCCGTGGATAGTCAATCTAATTGACTGTGCACGGATTTTTTAGGGCAATTGGTTTAGGCCACTCAATTAATCAATCTATGTAACTTTCTAATTGTTACCAGTTCACTTAAACTGTGGTCAATTTTTTGGGCCGTGAGGGTTTATAATCTAGGTAGACTAGGACTAACTTAAAAGGGACTTTTTCGGAATTTGCGGATTGCCGAAAAAGCCAGACGGATTAAATGAAGACAGCGTTTTCTTTGAATTGTAAAGAAAAAGCCAACAATTTAGCAAAAAGGGGTTTATTTTTTGCTGGGGAGAGGCGATACTAGAAGAAGTTACTGACGAGAGCCCTCGTAGAGATGCCACCAAGATTGTAATTGGTGTAAGCGCACTTGGCTGATCCCGGTCAGGGGAATTTCCCGAGAATGGCCCGCGGCTAAACCGAGGTAAACGGTGGAAGCTGAAACGTAGTCGACGGTTCCCGTATACGTAACGTTATTGAATATTAGCGTGGTCACTTGATTGTTTTGATAGGCTAGTTGGAGTAGGTGCTTAATTGGCTGGCTAACACGTTGCATGATAATCATCACGTCCTTGATGAAATAAGATTAATTTCATTATAGAACATCCGTTCGCTTTTTAAAACCCAATTTTTAAATACTACTGGATAACTTAATTTCATGGTAAAATGTACGGAGGGTTGTCCATTTGGGAAAAGCTGACCGGTGACGGGCGGAATTTCATCAGCTAGAATTAAGACCCGTAGCTGTGCGCAATCAAAGGACATAAATGACAGCGCCTGGCGCTGGACTAGAAGGAGTAATGGACTGATAATGACAGAATCGACTAATGAGGCTGTAACCGAAGCTGAACTGAAAAAAGAATTTGACGATCTTTACATGCACATTTTCAAATATATTGGTGACTTTGTCTCCATCCCTACGCAGAAGTATAACCTCACCTTCGAAGCGTTTATGGTCATGGACAATGTCGCCCGAAGCAAGAACGGCCAGACTTTGGTTGAACTCGCTAAATTAGAAGGCGTCTCCAAGAGTGCCATTGCTCGCCAGGTCAACGTTTTGTTGAAAGAAAACTACGTGATGCAAAAGGTTGACCCTAACGACCGTCGGGTGAAGTACATTACCTTGACGGCTGCCGGGAGCCGGGTTCAACGGAACCTCTCCCAAGCCACTGACGAACGGTTCCACCGTTGGTTAGAATTTTTCGGTGGCAAGGACGAAGCCGAACGCTTCATTCGCGTGCTTCACCAAGCTAACGAACGGGCCGTCGCTGCCGGGTTCGTCGGCTTCGACAGTCTGCACGACAAGCGCCGGAACTCCAACCGGAGCCACACGAATCACTAGTAAATAAGTAAACTGTTGAAAAGGCGTGGGCATTCCACGTCCTTTTGACTGCGTAAAATTAAAAACGGTGTGACCTTGAGAAATTTCTCGGTCACACCGTTTTTTGTTGTCGAGATGCTGGCGCCACATAAATAGTTGTATCAAAAAAGGTTCAGTCAGCGGAAGCGGTCATAGGGACCAAAGGATACGTAAGTGCTAACCGAACCAGCGAAACGATTTTAATACGTAATATAAGAGAAACCAGAAACCGCAGCGTAACTAAACGCCAGTGTAGGGGATGGCGGCGGAGGCAGGCAAGGATGAGACCTGGTGTCGGTGTTCTTAGATCGAGCGATTTTAGCTCGACCTTAGAACACGGGCCAACCTTCCAGACGTGATTTGTCGGCTGGAAGTTGCCCTGAAGACCGTACTGCAGGCTTCAGGGCTGCCCCACCAGCGTCGAAATCCTTGACCTGCCGCAGCCGGAATCCCCGGCCGACAAGCAGTTTATTTACAGCGTTGGCTTTCGCGGGTTAGACGGCGGTAGACCTCCGCCCCCACCAGATCATTCGTGACCATCCACACGATGTGGCCCAGCGATTCGGACACGTGTTCCTCCGTGGGTTGGTCCTCAGCGGCGGGAACGGTGCCCATGGCTGGCATGATGCCGAGATGGAAGGCGACCCAGATGGCGAGGCCAAACCAAGTGCCAGCGTCCTTTTTCACGGCCGGAATCTTCTCACCGATGATTTGGTAAAGTACGGCAAACGTGGTCGAGAAGCCAAAGTGAATCACGTAGCTGACCCACGGCAATTGTTGGCCGGAGTAGGTGTAGGTGGCGTGCGTTACCTTAGCAGGGATGCCGAATTGTTCCAGCAAACGCTGGGGTGGGTTGGTGGCGTTGCGCTCCTCGGTGCGGGGTGGCAGGACGTTTTCCCAGCCGAGCTTAACTAAGCCGGAAACAATCCCGGCCGCGCCGCCAGCGATGACGGCTGCGCGGAGATTCAATGGATGACGTTTAAAAAGAGACATGGAAGATTCCTCCTTCGGAATAGTTGCTACGCCCTAAATTATAGCCTTTCGGGGATGGGATTGGGGCAGATTTGTTTGTGGATTTTGGAACAAAATGATGAAAGAAAATCTAACGTCGCTATCCCCGCACAAAATTTTAGAATATGGTAAGGTGAAACGGTAGCGCCGATGACAGGGGAAGCAATTATCTGACTAACATTACAAGACAGTCTGTCGTCAAATCAGTTAAAGAGTTATCCATGAATTGAGTACAGACTAACGCCACGTCAGCCGTAGAATTGCTGAAAATAAGCCAACGCGGTCGATGTGAGTGACCAGAGGCGGGCCAAAGTGATCAGCTGTGTCGGTGGTCTTAACTGAGTGGTTTTCTCAGTTTAGCCCACGGGACGACCTTTGAGACCGCACTTTGGCTCAAAGTCGAGGTGGAAGCCCGCTCTTCAGGCTGGAACCGGCCCCACAGCAGGGCGCTTTGAGCCAGCCGCCGGGAACGGACAGCACCGCGTACCGGCGCAGTTTTCACCATTTTCCAAAGGCCATGACACAGCGTTAGCCCAAAACCATGAGAGGGGAAGAGAAGATGCAACCAACTTTCAAGCAAGGCTTCATTGACATCAAGGATGCCACGCAAAACAACCTGCAGCACGTAAACCTGCGGGTGCCCAAGTACCAGACGACGGTGTTTGTCGGGCTATCGGGGTCCGGTAAGTCCTCACTGGTGTTCGATACGATTGCGGCGGCCTCGCGGCGGGAACTGAACGAGACGTTCCCCAGTTTCACGCAACAGTATTTGCCCAAATATGGCCAACCGCACGTCGGCGACATTGAACATTTGCCGGTCGCCATCGTCATCGCTCAACAGCGGCTGGGGAAGAATGCCCGGTCGACGCTGGCGACGTACACCGGGATCTATTCGTTGATGCGGCTGTTATTTTCACGAATCGGTAAGCCCTTCATCGGCTATTCCGACAGCTTCTCGTTCAACCTGCCACAGGGGATGTGTCCGGCCTGCCAGGGCCTGGGATACGTGGACGACATTGATGAAAGCAAGCTGATTGACCCCGAAAAATCGTTAAATCAGGGCGCCATCACGTTTGTTAGCTTTGGCCCAGACACCTGGCGTTGGCGGCGGTACGCGACCAGCGGGCTGTTTGACGACGACAAGCCAATCAAGGATTACACGGACGAAGAATACGAGCTACTGATGCATGCGCCGCAACAGAAGCTGGACCATCCCGGCGAGGGCTTTCCTCGCACGGCGCTGTATGAGGGCGTTGTGCCGCGGATTCGCCGCTCCGTGATTGGCAAGAAGGAAGCCGAACACCACCGCGAGGCCATTGCGGAAATTGTGACGCGCAAGCCGTGTCCCGTTTGCCAGGGCACGCGGCTGAAGCCGGAAGTCCTGACCAACTACCTCAACGGCCACAACATTGCCGAGGTCACGGCAATGGACCTGCGCCATGTGCTGGCGTTTCTGCAGGGCATCACCGAACCGCTGGCCGCCGACGTGGTGCGAGAACTTAGCACCAAGATTCAGTCGTTGGTCGACATCGGCCTGGGCTACCTGACGCTGGACCGCGGCACCAGTTCGCTGTCTGGTGGGGAAGCCCAACGGATCAAGATTGCCAAATACCTGACCAGCGCCTTGGTCGATATGGTCTACATTTTAGATGAACCCAGCGTCGGGTTACATCCGCACGACATTCAGTTGGTCAAGCAGGCGTTGACCCGGTTGAAGGATAAAGGCAACACCATTTTGGTGGTCGAACATAATCCGGCGATGATCGACTTCGCGGATTACGTGGTTGAAATGGGGCCGTTAGCCGGTAAGGGCGGCGGGACCGTCACATTTACCGGGACCTATCCGGAGCTGCTAGCCTCGGATTCGCTGACCGGCAAATGGTTGCGCCAGGCCCATCATTGGGGCACGGAACGGCAGCCAACCGGGCATTTAGCCTTACGACACGTCACGCAGAACAACTTACAAAACGTGGACGTGGATGTCCCACTGGGCGTGATGACCGTCATCTCGGGGGTCGCCGGGTCCGGGAAGTCTTCACTAGTCACGGCGTTGAAGTCGCAGCTCACGGAGGACTATATCGACCTGGCCCAAGCGCCCGTGGGCATCAACATTCGCTCGACACCGGCCACCTATCTGGGCATTTTGGATGAGATTCGCAAGCTCTTTAGTGACGCCAACAATCGGGTTGGTACCAGCCTGTTCAGCTATAACGGCAAGGGCGCCTGCCCGCGGTGTAAGGGGAAGGGCGTCACGATTACCAACATGGCGTTCATGGACCCGGTCGTGCAGACCTGTGAGCTGTGTCACGGCCAGCGCTACAGCGAGGAAGCCCTGCAGTATACCTATCAGGGCAAGAACATCGCGGCGGTGCTACAGCTGTCGGTCAAGGCGGCGACGGCCTTCTTCCAGGACACGCCGAAGCTGGCCAGTCAGTTGGCCAATCTGGACCGCGTGGGCCTGGGTTACCTGACGTTGGCCCAACCCCTGACGACACTGTCCGGTGGGGAACTCCAACGGCTGAAATTAGCGGTCGAGTTGGGTAAGCGGGGCACCATTTACCTGCTGGATGAACCCACGGCCGGCCTGCATTTGCAGGATACCGCGCGCCTGTTGAAACTGTTCAATGAGCTGGTCGCGGCCGGCAACTCGCTGATCATCATCGAGCACAACCTCGCCGTGATTGGTCAGGCCGACTGGTTGATCGACGTCGGCCCGGATGCCGGGCGCTACGGCGGTCACATCCAGTACAGCGGCACGCCGCGTGAGTCCGTCAACGTGGCCGATTCGCGGACCGGGGTGGCGTTGAAGCGCTGGATCGCCGAAAATTAAAATTTGTGGGAATCCGCTGTCCGGGAGTGTGGGGACGGCGGATTTTATTTAAAGTGGCAGAAACGGCCTGGAATTGACAATTATCAAGTTATTAGGCACCGTTTCGCAGTAAACTAGGTTCTGTTGTTAGCGCGCCACGTCGGATGAGATGGCGCGAGTCACGTAAATCAGTTATTGAAGCCACCCGTGGTAAGATTCAGGGTGAAAATGAAATTAAAAAAAGGAGTTTTTACGATGCCATTAATGCGGATTGATATGTTTAGAGGTCGCAGTAAAGCCGAGATCAAAAAAATTCTGGATATTTCCTATCAGGTGGCGACGGAAGAGCTACACTTGTTGCCCCGAGACCGGTACCAAATCGTGACCCAGCACGACCCGGAAGAAATGATCATTCAAGACGTTGGCTTGGGCTTCGACCGGACGGATCAGTTCCTGATGTTCAGTCTGACCTCCAGCCCCCGCGCCGAGGACGATAAGCAACGCTTCTACGCGCGGCTGGTAAAGGAACTCGAGGCTGGCGCTGGTGTTGCCCCCGCTGATGTGATGATCAATATCGTGGGGAATACACGGGCGGACTGGAGCTTTGGCAACGGTGAGGCACAGTTTATGAACGGAAAACTGAAGTAACTTTAACTTAACGAATGAGGCGAATGGGTTTGGAACAAGCAAAGACGATTATTATTACGGGCGCAACTAGTGGCATTGGTCAAGCAACGGCATTATTGGCCGCGAGTCATGGGCATCGCGTCGTGTTGGCTGCGCGTAAGGAAGCGGACCTGCAAGCCACGGCGGCAGCCATTCACCAAGCGGGTGGTCAGGCGATTTTTAAAGTGACCGATGTCAGTAACCGGGATGAGGTTCAGGCGTTGATTGATTTTGCTTTAGCCGAATATGGCCGGATTGATGTTTTAGACTTGAACGCTGGCGTGATGAGCTTTGCGCCAATGAATGAGATCCGGGTCGATGAATGGGAAAGAATGATCGACATCAACGTGAAGGGGGTCTTGTACGGCCTGGCTTCGGCGATTCCGGTCATGGAAAAACAGCGGGGCGGCCAGATCATTGCGACTGATTCAACGGCTGGCCATCAGGTCGGGCAAAATAATACGGTTTACGCCAGCACTAAATTTAGCGTGCGGGCCATTATGGATGGGGTTCGCGCGGAAGAAGCCGGAGCGCACATCAGGACCATGATGGTTTCTCCAGCATTTGTGAAGACTGGGTTCTTTGCGGACCAGCGCAACGCTAACCTGGAATCGGTCCCAAAACTGCGGCCTGAGGATATTGCGGCCTCGGTGGTCTTTGCCATTGAGCAACCGGCGAATGTGGATATCAATGAAATTGTTTTGCGACCGACTTTGTAAGTGAATATGTGTGTTAGGTAGGCCGTTCATCTCACTGGGTATTTGTGAAATGAGCGGTCTATTTTACATGGTTAGGACATTCGTAGTGGTGAAACCAGTCAGAATTTCAGCTGGCAATAATCCATCCGTGCGCAGATGGGAAGTAGGATTGTGGGTGAAACCTGTGTCAGCGGCAGGGATGATGAAAATGAGCTGACAGGGTCGATGTGAGTGACCAGCGGCGGGCCAAAGCGACCAGCTGTGTCGATGGCCTTAGCTGAGTGATTTCCTCAGCTTAGCCCATGGGACAACCTTTGTGACCGCCTCTCAGGCATAAAGTTGAGGTGGAAGCCCGACCTTTGGCTGGAGCCGGCCCCACAGCAGGGCGCTTTGAGCCCGCCGGCGGGAACGGATGCGACCGCGTTTCGGCTCAGTTTTCACCATCCCGAAGGCGAAAGAAAAAATAAACGTACGTTCCCTATTTTGCGGCGAGTTATGGTAGACTAAAAGAACGCGAATTTTAGATGAAAGGACGTTACGCATGGCAACCACCATTTTGACGCCGGCCGAGAACCGGTTCCTACAACTGAGTCAGCGCGCACTGGCGTTGCCGGGATTGACCCGACTGATGCCACTGCTGCGCGACCACCCCACGATTAAGGACAGCAGTGATTTTCTACCCCGCTCGGCGCGAGAGGCCTTGCTGGAGCAGCGGGTCGACTGGCTAGTTCAGAGCAGCGAGGCGTGGAAATTATTGGCGGACTCGCCGTACGTGATCAATCCCAGCAATAACCGGCTGGATTGGCGGCACTGTGCGCTTTGCCACAAGCCGGTGCGCTACGAATACCACGTGGTGTTGCGCAAGGACGGCCACAAGATCATCGTGGGTTCCGAGTGCGTGAAGAAGTTCATGAGTGATGAAATGCAGTACCTGATGACCATCACTACCGAGGACAACATCCACGCGGTCGCCCAATATGACGATTTGACTGCCCATTATCCACAGGTGCCAGAAATTTTATGGGACCCAGAGGCTTTGCCTAACCTGCCCCAAACCCACCAACGGCGCCAGCACTGGGTGCGACACGGGACCAAGGATACGGTGACGGGGTATTTGAAACGCCCTCAAACGACCTTGCCGGAAACCCAGTTAAAGCCGTACCTGACGGAATATGACGTCCTGACGGGGATTGACCAGGAAGCCGCCACGGCCACCCAGCAGGCCGCTCAACGTCGAGCTGAACGGGAGAAACAGTTGGCCGAAGAAGAGGCGCAGGCGGCTTGGCAACACGCCGAGCACCAAGAAAGTACGGCGGTCCAGGAATTGCGGGCGTCGGCACCGTACCGAAGCTATTTACGGCAGGTGGCTGACTTGATTACGCGCCACTTGCCGCTGACTGCGTTTAAGGAAAAAGTCGCGGCACTCACCATGCCGGCAAGTTTGAAGAAACTGGTCAACTCCTATCAACTAGGGGTGATGGCTACGGAATTTGCCAGAACCGGTCAGATTCAGGCGGCGCGGCTCCAAATCGTGCCACGGTACCTGGTGGCGGATTTGAACCGGGCCAGTCGGCAGCGTGCCAACCAACGCCAACGTGATTGGTGGGATGATCTGTTTAACGCGGCGATTGGCTTTGACCTGACACCAGCGGAACGGACGGCGAGCTTGGCTAAGCTCCAACACTCCTGGGAGGGTCAACAGGTGCCGGCGAGCGTTTACCGAGACTGTGAGACCTTGCGGGACCAGCTAACGGCGGGGGAGGCGTTGCCAGCCACTTGGCCGGCGGAATTGCGGCAGGCGTTCACGCAGCGTCTGGCGGTTCAACCCGCAAATGACTGGGTGCCAGCCAAGAAAAATCATGTGACGACCACCCAACTTCGGGGACTGGTTCACGAGAATACTGAATTTGACCAGATCAAACGGGCCTATCATCGCCTGTATGCCTTGCCAGACGGGGCTGAAGCGGCCACGCTGTCGGCGCTCCAGCAGGTTGCCCTGCGGCGGGCCGATGCGCGCGAAAAACGTGAAAGTGTTACACAATCGTTGGTTCGGAAATTACTAGATGAATAGTTTAGAAGCCAGTGTTGACGGGAGATACCGTTGATCTGGCTTTTTTATTTGCCTGTAAATGTTTATACAGAATATGAGAAACCAATACAATTTGACTGTAATTACTCCAGCAATAGTTTATAGGGTTTCTTTCATGAAAATATAGTATAAATGATTGTTCACCATTGATTGGCGCACTATTCACGGCATGCCGGCGTTTATCGTGATTATAACGAATAGTCTCGTTGATTGGACAACTAAGGGACTTTGTTGTCCAATAAAGTGCCTATTAGACATTGTATAAAACATTCAGAATGGCTATAACAGCCTAAATACCGGCGTTTCAACGTTTTTAAGTTAACTTTAAAAAAGTTGAATATATTTTAACAGAAAAGGTTTACACGCAGGCTATTTTGACATATACTGTCGTTGTTACATAGTTAGTTGATTGTAACGCAGTTGGGCGCTATTCTGGTGCCGAATTGTTAGCCAGAATGGGTGCATCCGTTACTTGGGAACGTAAGCCCGTTAAGGATTAAGGCAACAACTAGCATATGGTGCTTAATTATGTGGGAACCATGCAGATAACAAATACAAGAGGGGTGTATTCTTCATGAAGAAATCAATTAGTAGTATTTTATTAGCCAGCGCTTTGTTGTTAGGTGCTGTGGCACCAATTACGGCCAATGCGGCTACCGGGGACACTGGTCAGATGACTGGTAAGACGGTAGGTTCAATTTCATTTAACAAGCCAAAGGCTACGACCGACCCAGTTGACCCAACTGATCCAACCAAGCCGGACCCAGGTGACAAGGGTGGGGTTGATACCACTAATCCTGCCGGCGATTTGGCTTTGCTCTACGTTTCTAAGGGCATTGACTTTGGGTCACATGACGTTTCAACGGCTACCCAAGATGCTACGGCTGAAAAGGTTGATAACAGCCGGACCTCTGGGACTGGTACTGCTATTGCAGAGAACACCAATCTGTTGACTGAAGTCACGGATACTCGTGGGACAAACGCTGGTTGGTCAATCAGCTTGAGTGCTGACCCAATGACGGTTGGCGGCAAGGCTGATGCCACTTCTGATAAGTCCAACACACTGACCGGGGCTGTGCTTAATTTGAACAGTAAGAAAGCTGCCACTATTAAGAGTTCTTCCGATACTGAAAGTGGGATTACCCAAAGTGCTGTTAGCGGCATGACCACTGATGGTACCTCGACGCAACCAATCTACGGTGCTAAGGCTGGTAGTGGGATGTTGACCACGACCTTCCAAATGGACCCAGGCGACGTCCAATTAGCTTCGATTCCAGCTAACACTAAGAGTGGTGTGACCTACTCTGGCGACATCAACTGGACGCTGAGTGATACCCCAGCTAAATAAGTTTCTTATATGGTAGAGGGTGTTCATTGGTTTATGGATGAGCACCTTTTTACCTTACATAACACGGTTATAACCAACACATAGCAATAATCATCATAGATAAAAACTAACTAGGGTAGTCAGGGGTGTAGAGATGCAAGGGTTTAAGAAGATTCAATTTCTCGTTTTAGCAGTTTTTAGTTTGATTTTAGGTGGTTTGGGATTCACGAAGGTGGCCAATGCGGCCGGGGAAAACGAAGTCGGGTATAGCGTGAAGGCGTCGATTCCCAAGAACCAGATCAACAAGAAGAACTCGTTCTTTGATTTGAAAATGGCTTCAAACCAAACGGAATACCTAAAGGTTCGCGTCTACAACGTAACCAATCAGGATATTCAGGTAAAGACCGCGATTCATACGGCCTGGACCAGCAGTGCCGGTGCCATCGAATACGTGAAGCCAGCCAGTTCATTTGACTCCTCACTCCGTTACAAGATGAGCGATATCAGTAAGATTCAAGGTAAGTCCACGCTGACGATTCCGGCCGGGAGCTCTAAGGTTGTCACGGCGAAGGTTCAGATGCCAAAGACGTCCTTCAAAGGCGTTATTTTGGGTGGCTGGTATTTCAAACGAGTCGACAGTAAGGTCACCGGTGACGTCAAGGGTGCCAGCAACCTGCGGAACAGTTATTCCTACGTGGTTGGGATGAAATACACGATGGGCAACACGACGCCTAACCCCGATATGAAATTGGGCAAGGTTGCCGCTGGGCTAGGTGACTATCACCGTGGGGTGTTCGCAAATCTGCGGAACCCAACGGTGGTGATCATTCCTAATTTAAACATGAAGACGACGATTACCGACCGTGACGGCGGCAAAGTTATCAAGCAAGCAACTAAGAAAAACGTTCAGATGGCTCCGAACACGACCTTCCGCTACCCGATGTACTTTGGGAAGGAAGAATTGAAGGCGGGTCATTATCACCTGCACATGGTCGTCAAAAATACGGACCGGACCTGGGTCTTTGACCGTAACTTTACGATTACGGCGGCTCAAGCGGCCAAGTTTAACCGTGGATCGGTTGAAAGCTCCGGCATCAGTTTGTGGCTAGTGCTGGCCTTAGGGGCTCTGGGTATGCTGATTCTGATTCTCTTGATTTTACTGATCATTTACCTGATTCGGCGGAACAAGAAGAAGCAAGAAGAACAAGCCGAGGACTAACGAGTCTGCCTGGAAAGGAGGGCGTTGATCATGAAGAAACTCATCATGCAACTAGTGTTGGTGCTCACGATGGCTTTTGGTCTAGGCATGGGGACATCAGCGCTCGCTGACAACGTGGTTAGTCGGGGTGAAACGCAGGTGGGCATTACCTTTACGGGAAATCCCACAACTCGGATTTCCGATGATAAGATTCCAAATGGCAAAACGCCAACGAAGACTTCTGGGGCGGCGACTACGGCGACTCATGGTCATGACTTGCGGCGGGATGGCGCTGGTGGCAGTACGGCAGATAACGCCAATCCGGGTAAGAAGGCTGGTGTCACGGCATTGAAGGCCGCAGCGTCCGATGTTCTAGCCGGACGCTTGCCGCAGACGAGTGAAGTCCAATCTTTACTAGCTGATTTAGTGGGTATTCTACTATTGATTGTGTTGATTTTAGTGGCGATTATTTACCATCAAGCACGCCAGCTACAGGAGAAGGAGTGAGTCAAAATGAAGTTTCGTAAATTCATCATGCAACTTGGCTTACTGCTGACCGTGGTGTTGGGATTCAGCTTGGTTGGGAATTGTTCAGCCAATGCCGCAACGATGCCAGCGGGTGCTAAACCGGTAAATACTGCTAGTGCCTACTATTCGGCGAGGTCAGATAAAGGTGCGATGTACATGGGACAGATAGAGCCGACTTGGTCGGTTCCAACAAGGCCCAAGTTGGGAGTCGTTGCGGCCAACGGACTATCAGGCACAAATAGAATTACAATGAGCACGACTAAAATCTATCTACAGGTGTCTGGAAGTTTTGGCATGGCTAGTGGTGCGACCAGCAAGATTAAAAGCATCAAGCCAGAGGTTATGCGATCTAATATGGATCCCAATGCACCAGCTGGAGATGCTAAACCTTTTGCTGTGGGAACTGATTTGATTAGTGGATCTGCTGTTCCTAGTGTGACGACGTCGGGTGATTATTATGAGATTGATGTCAATTTGTCAAAGCTCTATACTTTGCTCCCCTTATCTCTGGGTTTTGCCATTACCTATACCAACTCAACGAAAACGGATTATTTAGTTTATGCCAGAATCACTGAAGATGATGCGCTTGAAACTACCTGGAAAGGGACCGACTGGCTGTTTGATCCTAAGATGTATATCAATTCGACATTTAAAGCAACAGGTACAGGGAATATTAAGAACATCATGGCGTCGGACAAGAAAGTTACAGGAGTCGGGTATCCGGGGCTAAAGATTGCCGCGACCTTGACCAAGGGTAACGAGGATACGGACTATTCTGGCGATAACGTTAGTGCAGATGGAACATTTGAAATTGATTTTCCAGATTATATTGGAAATTTAGTCAGCATGCCCGATACGGGAACAACTACCCTTGGGGTAACTGAATATAATGACATGGGTGATCACGCAACTGCTGGAGCGACAATTAATCCGGCGCTGAAAATTACGCCGCCTACGAATAGCCTAGACATCGATCCAGATACCTTGGAGGACTTGCAAGGCATGTCATCCGACAACCAGGTATTAAACTGGATTGCTAAACAGGCCGGGGTTACCGTTTCTTATCTGGGAACGCCATATGATTTAAGCAAGGTGACGCTGAAGTCTGATCAGACTGATATTGCAACGCAGCTTGCTGGACTGGCCAACGATGGTAGTCTAACCGTTAAAATTGGGGCGACAAATTCAGATGGTGTTGGGACGACAAGTACGGCTGATATTACCCTTAAACGGAATGCGGGTGAGCTTTACCTGAGTCATGTTGATAACGAGATGGACTTTGGCGCAATCAGTGTACCATCTAAGGAAACATTGATTGCACCTAAAACACTGCCACAAGTGTTAGTACATGATACACAAGCCTCAGGCACACAGTGGACCGTTTTGGCCCAGACAACGGACTTAACTTCTACTGATGGAAATCAACGGAAGCTAGATGGTCATATGGTGTACGTTGACACTGACGGCAACCGCGAATCAATGGCTTCTGCTGTGGCAGTTTCTGCAGGTGCCCGTGACCGTTCAGTTACTCAGGACGTGAACGCGACGGACGGTTGGTCAACAACGACACAGACGCTGAATCAGCCGGCTACAGGGATGTACCTGGATGCGATGCCGACAATCTTTTCGGGTAGTAATACGACAACGTACCAAGGCACAATCTATTGGGAGCTGACAAATGCACCCGGTTCTGTTGCTAGCACGGATATTAGCGCGGATTATGCTAAGGAACATGGAAGTGAGAGCTCTGAATCCGGTGGTAATACTGCTATTAGTAGCCCAGCTAGCGATAGTTCAACGAGCAGTTCAAGCAGTTTACCCGTTAACAATGCTCTTGGATAAACTGAGTCAGCGTGAGTTGGAGTAAAGTCAGCTAAATAAGTCCTGAATCACCCGAGTCCTTTTGCCGGCTATGACAAGGACTCGGGTGATTTTTGTTTTTTCAAAAATGACAGTAAAGATGGTGGTCGTCAGTGGACACCATTTTTTGAGTTCGTAACGAATATAAAGTAGCGTTTATTAGTTTAATTACCTTTTTAGCTAATTTAGCGTAATCAGCTATTTGGAACAGGCTATTGCTAGAATGCTGATAGCCCTGTACGATTGTAGGGCTGTTAGGGGTTATGGCCCCTTGTCCACAGTCGACCATATGGCTATTTTTGCAAACAATAAGCATCTTTGATAGTTGTTAAAAACATAGTATAAACGCTTTAAACACAGTATTTGGGCTGATTTTATCATCTGATTAATATTTTTTAAAATATAAGCACAAAAATTGTTTACAACGAAATCAATTGGCCTTATAATAGCTTTGTTACATAGTTAGTGAATCGTAACACCTTTTCAGGGGCGTTGCGTTTATCCAACTGGCCGCAATGGTTGAGGTGCTTAGGCTTTTACTGAGATCAGCGAGACCCATAAGCTTGTTGCATTGTTTTGGGAATTTATTAAAAGATAAATCTAAGGGGTGCTTTATTTATGAAGAAGACATTAAGTACAATCGTATTAGCCAGTGCATTATTGTTGGGGACTGTTGCACCAGTTGCTGCTCATGCCGCAGCCGTCGATGGAACTAAAGGTACGACCGAAACGCATGCGACTTTCACGGCACCAGACAACAAGACCAACCCAGTTGATCCAAACAAGCCAGATACGGATGCCGGCGGTTCTGCCACCACACCTGATGGTAATAACGGTGCTACGAACAGTGATGGTCCATTAAGCTTCTTATACGTAACCAAGGACATGGCTTTCAAGTCTGTTCAAGCTGTTACCACTGCTACTCAGCCTGACATCGATGTTGACAAGATCAGTACAGATACTTTCAGTGCCGCTACTGATGCGCAAGCCAACCCTAACTTCGTTACTGAAATCTCTGACACGCGTGCATCTAACGCCGGTTGGTCTGTCAGCGTTTCTAGCTCACCAATGACGGATAAAGATACGAACGTTGCTTTGAAGGGTGCCACGGTTGATTTCAACGGTGCTGGCGATACGACGACCATCAAGAACTCTGGTGATGCCGCAGGTGCTACTGGTAACTCAGCAGGAATCTCAGCTTACACGGTTAGTGTGCCAACCACGACAGCTACCGCAAAAACTATTTACAATGCTGAAAAGGGCTTCGGTGCTGGGTCAACCTCATTCCAACTCGATCCAACGAACATTAAATTAGCCAATGTCGGTGGGAACACCGCCGCCGGGACTTACGACGGGACGTTAACTTGGGCCTTATCTGATACTCCAGTGACTGCCCCAGTTACCACACCTGCTAACTAAAAAAATGTGTTATTTACGAGAAAAGGTGTCCATTGGATAAAATGAACACCTTTTTTATTTACATATGGCGTATTATGAAATTAATGAGTTAAGTATTTAACTAGGGTAAATCAGGGGTGAAAGTATGACAAAGTTCAAGAAGTTTCAACTAATTTTTCTCGCAGTTTTTGGTGTGCTTATGGGTGGTCTAGCGACGGTTAAGGCCAACGCTGCGGCACAAAATAACATCGGGTACAGTGTGGCGGCCCAGTTGCCGAAGAACCAGATTGACAAGCGCAACTCCTTTTTCGAGTTGAAAATGAAGTCGGGCCAAACGCAAACGCTGCATACCAAGATTTTTAACGTGACAAATCAAGAGATCAAAGTGAAGTCTGCGATTCATACGGCTTGGACCAACTCTGGTGGGGCGATTGATTACGTTAACCCAACTAAGACTTACGATTCTTCATTGAAGTACAAGATGAGTGAGTTGACGAAGGTGCAGGGCCAGAAGACCGTCACGATTCCAGCTCATGGGTCTAAAGTAGTGACTGCTAAAGCCACGCTACCCCAAATGTCTGGGTTTAATGGCTTGGTTCTGGGTGCCTGGTACTTTGAACGGACCGACACCAAGGTGACTGGCAACGTCAAAGGCGCTAATAACGTTCGGAATAAGTACGCTTACGTGGTCGGCATGGAATACGTTCTGGGCAAGGTTCCCAGTGGTAATTTGACCTTAGGCAAGGTGGGTGCTGGTCTCAGTAACTATCACCGCGGTGTGATTGCGAACCTGCGGAACCCAACGGCAACAATTGTGCCTAACTTGAAGATGAACACCACCATTACCAATCGGGATGGTGGCAAAGTTGTGAAGCAACTGAAACAATCGAATGTCCAAATGGCCCCAAACACGACATTTGGCTACCCGATGCTTTATGGTAAGACACCTTTAAAGGCGGGATACTACCATCTGCACATGGTCGTGAAGAATACGGATCGAACCTGGGTATTTGACCGTGACTTCACGATTACCAAGGCCCAAGCCAACAAGTACAACCGCAGTTCCGTGGACAATCCCGGGATGAATATGTGGTTACTCATTGGGATCGGTGCGTTAGTCATGCTGTTATTGATTCTATTAATCTTGTTGATTATCTACCTGATTCGTCGCCGTCGTCGGGATGAAGAAGATACTGAAAAATAAGCACGTTCGGCCTGAGAGGAGGGCGTGGGTGATGAAAAAGTTAATCATGAGCGTCATCTTGGCTGTCACACTGGTTGTGGGGGTCGGCGTTGGTACGCCTGCACTCGCCACGACGGTTGGCGGAACCGGTGGGACGACGCAGATGGGGGTTCATATTATTGGCAACCCCCAGCAACAGCGGTTAGCTGACCTGGTGGATCAAATTCCCAGTGGGCAAACACCCATAACCGGGGCGGATGGCGATCGGCTAACCGGTTCCCAGCCAGCCGCATCAAAGAAAACTGGATCCAAGACGGGGAACAAGCAGACTGTCCCAGGGGCCGTTGTTACGGCGGTTAAATCTGGCTCAGCTGACTTGGTCGCGGGTCGGTTGCCACAAACGAGTGAGTCACAATTATTTTTGGTGAGCTTGTTCGGCATGCTGTTATTAATGGTCGTCATGTTAGCCATGCTGGTTTATCAGCAAGCACGTCGGCTCAGGGAGAGGAATTAAGTTTCGAGATGAAGGTCAAGAAGGTTTTAGAACAACTGGTTTTGCTACTCGCATTTGCGGGACTTGCGACTGGCATGCAAGTGGCGCGGGCAGATACCTTGACCCCAATAACCACAGATTCAGGCGTTTACGGCAGAAATACCGACTTCGTTTTGGCTAAAGGCGATAGTGTTCCCTTTGGGACTTCGTCTTACCCTAATATAGGCGATGTATCTGCGAATGGGGTGGTTAATGGCCGAATCACAAACAAGACAACACAGTTTAAGATTATGTATGATGGGACGGCAACCACAACTAAAGGGAAGTATGGGACGTTCTATACCGATGTGATTGCCATGGTAGACGGCAAGCCGAAGTCGTTAGCAACTTCAACACCGACGCCCTGGACGATTACCAATTCTGGTCAGACGGCCACACCGCCAACGACAGGATTTATTTTCACGAATACGGTTGCGACAACGATCAACGTCGATTTGTCTCAATTAGGGACGAAGATTCCTCTACCAATCTACATTGGCTTTTCATACGTGGCCCCCTCAAGTACGGAGTGGGTTCACTATGGGGATATGGAGCTGACCGCTGCCAGTGACGCTGTTTCTAAAATGGCGGATGTCACGATTAATAAAGGGGCAGACCTGCCTTCGTCTAGTGCAACGATTACGGGTACCGGTGAACCTGGTGCGACGGTCACGCTGTCTGGGGAATCTATTCCGGATGATAAATATACGGCGACGGTTGATACTAATGGCAATTACAGCATTAGCCTCGGTACAGCAACGCTTAAGAGTCTAGGAGATACGTCAAGTGTGAAGGTGACCGAGAGCGATGAATTTGGCGATACCAAATCAGCAACGGCTAACGTTAGTGATGCAACACCACTGGCGATTTCGCCAGGGACGTCGACTGTAAGTGTGTCGCCAGATGAGTGGACCGAGCATATTACGGGTAAATCATCGGCGGATATTGCCGATTGGCTGGCTGATAAAGCTGGGTTGACCGTCACCAAGCAAGGTGACACAACGGCGTTAACGAAAACGAAGGACGATCTGACTTTTAATACCAGTACAACGGCGGACACATTGAGCTCAGTGATGGCTGGCGGTAACACGAGTGTGGCGATTAACGCCAAGGACTCGGCCGGTGATACGAGTACGAGTGACGCGACGGTTAATGTGTTGCGGAGTGCTGGTCAGCTCCAGTTTGGGACGTATACGTCACTGGAATTTGGTAGTAAGAGTCAGCCGTTACGGATTCCAAATCAGTCGACTTTGATTGCACCCAATGGGAGCTTGAACGCGGATGGTTCAGATGCAGGCGCCTATAGCGTCCACATTTCTGATACGCGGGCGAAAGGTTCGCCTTGGTACTTGGCAGTGCAAGCAACGCCGCTGACGGATGGTAGTGGCCATACCCTGAATCTGGTTTACGCAGATGGTAATGGGCAAAATCAAATCCTGGATGGTAGTTTGGCTAAAATAACGTCTGGAACGCGGTCAAGTGATGATACTAATGTCGCTAGTGCTTGGGCGCATTCTGGTCAACAGTACCCGGGAAATGGATCGACTGCACCAGCAGGCATGTATTTGCAAGCACAACCCAACAATATTTACGCGGGTGGCGGCCAGCAAGCAAATTACGATGGCAACATTACGTGGTGGTTGAACAACACGCCTGATTAAAGGGCTAAACTAAATTTAATGAACGCCTCAACAAGGATTTATGGCCAACTTGTTGGGACGTTTTTTTGTTAAGTTTACTATTGAACTGTCGATTAAAATTGGTGGAAATCAGGTTGATCCGATTCTGGCTGGAAATCACCATTGAGAATTTGATTGCCTGTTATCGGTGCAGTTATGGACAGCCATCCCAGCCTGAACGTCAGACAATAATTTCTGGTTGAAGCGGGATACTATCACCATAACGTCAATAGTCGTCGCCATACCCACTGATTAGCCAGTGTGACTTTAGCCGATAAAGGTGTAAAACTATGGATTGAAAGCAAACGGCCCTATACGATTGATGACCTAACGGAATTTAGAAAGCGCTATCCACAATCGTTTTAGTGGCTAGTTTGTATAAACGATAAACAGGTGGAATAGTGCCGCTAAATAGGCTATAAATGCCTAAAGTACGGTAATTCACTTAACTTTTATCAATCGATTAATCTTTTTAAAATATATGCAAGAAAATGGTTTACAACTGAACTATTTGGACTTATAATAGCTTTGTTACATAGTTAGTGAAGCGTAACATCCTTCTAGGGGGAGTTGCTTTTCCACAACTGGTCTTAATGATTGAGGTGCTCATCTTCTTACCGAAAGTCATGACGACCCATAAGATGTGTTGTCTGTCACAGTGTTTTGGGAATCCGTAAAAGATCAATCTAAGGGGTGCTTTATTTATGAAGAAGACATTAAGTACAATCGTATTAGCCAGTGCATTGTTGTTGGGGACAGTTGCACCAGTTGCTGCCAATGCGGACACAACTGATCCAACTTCGACTGGGAATACTGCTACGCACGTTCAAATTGATGCGCCAGCTAACATGACTAATCCTGTTGATCCAACTGATCCATCGAATCCTGCAACTAATACGGATCCAACAGATTCAACGAGTCCTAGCAATCCAGCAGATAACGGTGCTAAAGTTAGTGGTCCATTAACCTTCCTGTACGTTACGAAGGACATGACCTTTGAAGAAACGACTTCATCAATCAGTAAAGCACAAACCATTCCAGTTAAGACCATCACAGAAAGCACCTTCATGAAGGATGGCACGCCTAACGCCAACTTCGTCACTGAAGTTGGTGACTCTCGTGGGACGAACGCCGGTTGGTCAGTTCAGGTTCAGAGTTCTCAAATGACTAATGCAAGTAAAGATGTTTTGAAGGGTGCCACGGTTGACTTTGGTACTGGTGTTGCCGGCACTAACAATGGTGACACAACCATTACCAACTCTGCGGACAACGCTGGCATTACTGCCAACAACGTTAGCTTAGCTACTGATGGTGCGACGAACGCGCCAGCTACCATCTACACCGCAGCTGCTGACCATGGTGCCGGTGCCACTGCTTTCCAATTAGGGACTGACAAGATTGCCCTGAACAACGTGGCGCCTAACGCCAAGTCCGGGACTTACAACGGTAACTTAACTTGGAGCTTAAGCAACACCCCAACTTCCTCAGATTCAATTAAATAATTGTTTGATTGCGAGTGAAGGTGTCCATTGTTTAGAGATGAGCACCTTTTTCGCCTACATATGTAGTATCATGAGATTGATACGACAAAGTCTAACTAGGGTAAGGCAGAGGTGTAAGGATGTCAGGATTTAAGAAGCTTCAACTCATGGTACTCGCAATTTTCAGTGTGATGCTGGGGTTGTCAGTCCCAGTGATTTCAAAGGCCGCTGTGGCCAATGATATTGGTTATAGCGTGGAAGCCAAAATTCCACAGAATCAGATTGATAAGAACAAATCATTCTTTGATCTGGCCATGAAGCCGGGTCAAACGGAGACGCTCCAAACGCGGATTTACAACGTGACGAATCAAAATATTCGCGTTAAGTCCCAGGTGAATACCGCCTGGACGGGGTCATCGGGTGCAATCAACTATATGAGTGCCGCGAAGAGTTATGACCCATCGTTACGTTACAAGATGAGCGATATTAGTAAGCTACAAGGCAAACAGGTTGTGACGGTTCCTGCTAAAGGGTCCAAGGTTGTGACGGTCAAGGTTAAGATGCCCAAGAGCAACTTTAACGGCGCCATTCTCGGTGGCTGGTACTTTGAACGGGTCGATCGTAAGGTGACCGGTAGCGTTAAAGGGGCCAACAACATTACCAACAAGTATGCGTACGTGGTGGGGATGGCCTACACCGTGGGTAAGCTTCCGAACCCTGATTTGAAATTGGGCAAGGTCGGCGCTGGCATCAGTAATTACCACCGTGGCGTCATCGCTAATTTGCGGAACCCTACGGCCATCATCGTGCCTAACTTGAACATGACCACCACGATTACTAACCGTGATGGCGGCAAGACGGTGGGCCACTTCACCAAGGAAAATGTTCAGATGGCCCCTAACACTGGTTTTAGCTACCCCATGCTCTATGGGAAGACCAAGTTGGCGGTTGGTAATTATCACTTGCACATGGTGGTGAAGAATACGAATCGAACCTGGGTGTTTGACCGCAACTTCACGATTACCCGTGCACAAGCTAGTAAGTATAACAAGGACTCGGTCGATGATCCGGGTGTGAACATCTGGCTCTTGATTGGCTTGGGTGCCTTGGCCATGTTGATTTTAATTTTACTGATTCTATTGATTATGTACCTGATTCGTCGCCGTCGTCGGGATGATGAGGATAACAAGGAATAGGCTGCTGTGTACGAAAGGAGGGCGCTGGTCATGAAAAGAATATTCATGCGACTGGTTCTCGTTTTGACAGTTTTAATTGGCCTTGGCGCGGGAACGCCAGCGCTCGCCACCACAGTTGGTGGTACGGGCGGCAATACCGGAACAGCTGTCACAATTCATGCTAATCCGAATGCGGCCAAGCTGGACGGCTCAGGAATGGGCGCCGGTGCCGATGAAGGTTCTGACACCATTCCGAATGGCAAGAAACCTTCTATTAAGAATCAGACACAAGATGATCAAGCAACGACAACCGGCAATAAAAAGGCCTCACCGGCCGCGGCGGTGGCTACGGTTGTGAAGGCTGGCTCTGCTGATTTGATTGCCGGTCGGTTACCACAGACCAGTGAATCGCGGATGTTTTTAACCAGTATTTTCGGGTTGTTATTGTTAATTGTCCTAATCTTGTCGGTCACAGTTTATCGGCAAGCACGCCTATTACGGGAGAGGGAGTGAGCTAAGATGAAGTTGAAGAAAATTTTACTACAGCTTGGTTTGCTGCTACTCGCTGCTGTTGGATTGGGCATGCAGGTGGATATAGCTCATGCACAACCAGGTACTGACCTTAAAGGTCCTGATGCAGCAAAAGCTGGGGCTTTCAGTCAGGACCCGAATTTTATCGATGGGGATAGTAAGGAGCTGGGTTCTTCTTATCCCACATTAGACACTGTAACAGCAGATGGCGTCGATGGTGGACGGATTACTAAAAATACGAAGAATATTTACGTCGCGTTCTCCGGGTCAGCAACGATTAGTAAAACGTGGGCCGGTGCGCAATATGTTAAATTTTACGCGGATGTTTTAACATACAATGACAATAAAATGGTGTCATTGCAATCATCACCGAAATTGTGGACGCTGTCCTCAGGAAATAAGACAGCAACACCTCCAAGCGGTTACATTACGATACCAGTGAACCTTAAGAATTTAGGAAGTGATCCTAAACTGCCAATTTATATTGGGTTTTCCTATCAGGCGACGCGTTATTCTGGGGATCAGATTTGGTATAATTCGTATAAAGATTTAACTTTAACCGGAAGTAATTCTGCAATTTCTGCAATGGCTAATGTCACAATCAATGACGGAAATGATGTGCCCATTGCTAACCGTGAAATTACTGGGACGGCTGAGCCTAACACAACAGTTACACTTACGGGTGTTGATGGGAATCATTCAGCAGTTGTTAATTCTGATGGAACTTACACCATTTCCTTGGGAACAGATATGTTGAATGTTGGAACTATCACAGTGACAGAGAGCAATGATTTTGGTGATACTAAGTCTGCGACTGCAAATGTTGTTGATTCAGTGCCCTTAACAATTACACCAGCAACATCTAACCTGACCGTTAGTCCAGATGACTGGGATGCAAACATCAAGGGCAAGAGCTCTTCAGATATTGCTACTTGGCTGGCAAAGCAGTCGAATTTAGTGGTGACAAAACAAAATTCGTCTACAGCTTTAACTGCAAGTGGTGATGGACTAGCCTTTGATACAGCAAGTGACTTATCGACGTTAGCTGGTGGGGATACACAAGCCGTTCAAATTAACGCGAGTGATACTGCTGGTGACAAATCAACCGATCCAGCAACTATCAATGTCACTCGTGGACTGGGAAATATGCAGTTCACAACAATCTCTCAGTTGGTATTTGGTAATGGTGTAAACTTAGCCGTTCCTTCAACGCAGACTTTATATGCACCTGGAAAATACAACGTCGACGTTTCAGATTCACGGGCAACTGGTTCACCTTGGTACCTGACGGCGCAGGCTTCTACCTTAACCGATGCCGCGGGGCACACATTTAGTGGTCACGTGGTCTATGCGGATGGTAAAGGCACTGTCACGTCATTAGATGCAGGCAATGCTGTGCAAGTGGCTTCGGGTAACCGGTCTACTAGCACGGATGATTTGGCTAGTGACTGGAATCAGAAGGGTGGTTCTTATACCGGAAGTTCCGTGCCGGCTGGCGTTTACCTGCAGGCTAACCCCAACGTTTATGCTGGTGGGTCAGATAATGAATACAGCGGATCGATGACGTGGACTCTGTCCGATGCGCCTAAGGGTAATTAAATATGATGCATAACGATAACCTCTTCGGCCAACCATTCATGGTGAGTCGGCGGGGTTATTTTATTGCAAAAATTCAGTCAACCGAAAAAAATCACCCCAGTCCAACTAGACCAGAGTGACTCCCATAAATCTATTATCGCCGAACCAACTGCAATCCCGCGCCAACCAGCATCCCCACAGCCATGCCCCACATTGCCAGCATGTCCAAGTGAAACGCCACCAGCAACAGGATCACCGCGTAGTAGGCGGTTGCCACGATGGCGCCCCTTTTCTTACCGCCCATCACAGCGTCACAATCTTACCGACCGCAATCGGCAGGGTGACGTGGGTGGAGTAGTGGCCGACCGCACCGGCAACCGTGTCTGGCAGGACGACATCGTCCGTCACACCGTGGATGTAGATGACCCGCTTGTCGAGCGCCAACTCGCTATCGTTAAAGGTGGCCTTAAATTTTTCATCCAGCTTCGCCAGCGGCACGACCTTGGTGTAGGCGAAGTAGCCGTTCGCGTCCGCCACGGGGTAGGCGTCGTTGGGGATGTCCATCTCGTGGGGCGCGTCGTTGAACGGCACCATGGTGGTCCCGGAAACCGCGCCCGTCTCGGGGAGGTCCACGAAGCCATCGTGGTTCATGTCCTGCGCGCTCGTGGCGATATCAGCGGCCTTGCCATCCGGGAAGCCGTGGAAATGTTCCCAGTGTTGCAGGTTGGCCGGGGTGTCAAACATTTCAATATTAATGGTCAGGGTGTCCCCGTTGATGGTGAACAGCGCCGTCCCGTGGGCCGCGGTCCCGATGACCTGTTCGTTGAGTGGCACGATAGTTGCTTGATAGATTTTCATATGAAATGACCTCCTCGAATTGATGGGTTTAGTATATAATGGTTTTAAGAAATAAAAATTGATAAATATCAAGAAAATACCAAAAAAGGAGCGAAAAAAGATGACGCATTCGCCAGTTAAATGTGTGCGGAGTGCCCCCATTTTCAAGGGGCTGGATGACGCTGCCATTGCGGAGCTTGCCAAGATTTCCGTGCACCAGCAGCTATTCAAGAAGGGCACGGTGCTCTATGACCCGACCAGTCAGCTGGACCGGATGATGATCGTCGATTCCGGGCGGGTCAAGGTGTATCAGCTCAACGAAAACGGCAAGGAGAAGGTGCTGTACATGCTGCGGGCCGGGACCATCGACAGTGAAGCCGCGCTGTTTGCCAAGCGCCAGCACTTCAACTACGCCGAGGCCTTGGAGGATACGCGAATCTGTTCGATTGGCCGCGCGGACTTTCAGGACCTCCTGCGCCGGGAGCCAGACGTGGCGTTTAACCTCCTGAATATCCTGGGCGACCGCTTGACCGAGCTGGAGTCGGTGAGCGCGTTAACGGGCAACCTGACGGCGAAAAACCGGGTGCTGGCCTACCTCCAGCAGATTGGCCAGGCGCAACAGGCCACGGTCTTCGATTTGCCCGTGAAGAAAAAGGAGCTCGCCAGTTTCCTCGGCATCACGCCAGAAACGTTGAGTCGCCAGCTGGGCCAGTTGGTGGCGGACGGGCTGTTGGAGATTGTCGGGAAGCGTGTGACCTTGTTGGTGGAGTGAAACTGATTTGGACCAGGTTTAGCTGAGATATTTGACTGGCTTGGTCCTTTTTGCGTTATACTGGGGATAATCATTCCGGGTATATAAAGTCAGTGATGATAATTATTTTTATAAAACGTCATGACTTGACCCAATCATTTTGGCATAGGAAGTGGGAGTCGTGAAGACTGGAATTAAGGGAATTCTGGTTAGTGTTTTAGTGGGAGTCGTTTTGTTGATAGTAGTGGGGAAAACAGTTGTCGCGCACGGTGACGTTGTCACGGGGGAGGATTCATCGGAGCAACCGCAAGAAACGACATCTGGTAGTCAGGTGGTCGTTGAGGATGCGACTGGCGGGTACGTCACGACTCCAGTGATTGAAATAGAAAATACAAAATACGTGACTCATCTTTATAATGATGAAGATGAATTGATTGATGGACGCGCCTTAGGGCAGGGAACGGATTGGTTCGTGAATTCAGAAAAACTGAATCTCATGGATGGTTCCCAAAGCTGGCGAGTTAGTACGCATGATTGGGTTAGGGATAGTGATGTTAGGTTCCGTTTTTCTATGGATCCTAATCAGGTTGTACCTGATATGCAGAAATTAACCATTAACTTTGTAGATACTGCGGGAAAGGCTTTACGGGCACCAGAGAACGTGACGGTAGCTTTCGATTTTACCGCTGAGTTGAAAAAGGCGGTCTTACCCATTGCTGGTTATGACTTAGCCCGAACGGATGCCACCAAGCCAGGTGAGTTCACGTACATTTACCAGAAGAAGGTGCCAGCGGAGAACGGCGGTGGTACAGCGGTCACCACGCCACCAACGACAGTTACACCCACACCATCGACCCCAGCGCCAACTGATCCGGTCAAAGTCGTTCCTAAGGGTCAGGCGGTATCGGCGTTTAAAAAGATTGGCCTCTACCGTACGGTCAATTTTAATCGGCAAACCCGCCTGCACTGGTATACCAAACGCCCACGGAATCAGTGGCCTCAGTTTGTGGTAATGGGGTACCGACGGAACGCTTCTGGTGTCTTGCGGTATCGGGTCCGTGATGTGAATCATCACTCCAAGACGGCCGGCCTGACGGGCTACGTGACGGCGAGCGATAGTGACATGACCAACACCTATTTCCGCGTTAAACCACGGCGCGTTCGGGTGTTGAATCCCTTGGGGGTCAATGCATATTGTCAAGCTGATTTGAGTGGCCAGCGTCTACAGCATTTCAAACGGGGAACGGTACTGAAGATAAAAGCCATTCGGCATTATCATTTAACGACGCGGTTAGTCTTAACCGATGGACGTTACGTGACGGCGAACAAAACGTTAGTTGTTAAAAAATAAGTGTATGCAAAAACGAGATGATTGGTCTGAAGCGGCCGGTCATCTCGTTTTTAGTTAATGGATGGTTTTGACGTAGTGGCGGTTGGCCGTCACATACCCATGAGCCACGCGATAACGCTTAGTCCCATGAACGCTGAAGTCCCAACCCTTCACGGTGAACGTGGTGCCATTGCGGAAATGTTTCTGCCGACGAGTAAAGTTCACATCACGATACCGGTTGATAGCGGTCTTAGCCTTAAGCTTCTTTGGCATGGCAACCCGCCCATTCTGTACCAATTTCTTATTTGCCGTGATGTAGCGGCCATTCGTGAGGACATACCGCGTAGTCAGGTTGTGTTTGACCAGCTTCTTCACCCGCAGCGTTTGACCCTGACGGTAGTGGGCAACTTTGCCCGTCAATCCGCGGTGGCGGTACGCATTCACACCGCGCGGATTGATCACCGTCACCTGCTTGGCCGCTTGCCGGTAGTAAGTCGGCGTCACAAATTTACGGTTGGCTGTGATGTAACCGGTCTTGCCCGCCGTTTTCGAGTGGTGGTTGACGTCCTTGACCAGGTATCGCGGCGTGCCGTGGACCGAGCGCGCGTAGCCGGTGACTTTGAACATCGGCTGATAGACGCGGGGCTGGCGGCGATACCAGTGTTGGCGGGTGGCGCGTTTGAAAGCCGTATCCGTGTACAGCCCAATCTTTCGGGTAGCCGTGACCACCGTTCCCGCGGGCACACCACCGTCGCCAGCGCCGCCCGAGCTGAGGGAGGGCCGACTGGCACTCGTGCTACCGCCGGAACTGGCGTCGCTACTTGAACTTCCGTCCGAGCTACTGGACGTCGAGGTGTCCGGCCAGGTCAGGGGGATGGTGTAGTCCTGCGTGAAGCCGCGGAACGTCTCGCTGTACATGTAACGAAAGGCCGCGCGCACCTGGATGGACGGCGTGCCCGAGGGGATGTTGGTGATCTGCGGGTCGGCACGAAAACTGTCGGTGGCCGAGTAGCCGGCCGTTGCCAGACTACTGAGGCTACTGGCTTGTTCGGTCGGCGACAGCCAGCGGCGGTAAGCTAAGGGGGTCGCGTTCTGATAATCGAGCACACCAAAATTAGCTAAGCCACTCACCGTTTTTGCCCCTTCATCAATCGTCAGTTTGGGCGCCGGTTGGACCATGGGAATGTCGTCGTACTGTAGGACAGGCTGGCCCATCTCTTGAGCTGTCAGTGCGTTTGGCACAAACGTATCCGTTGTTAGCGCGTGGAGCCCGTCTTCGTTCAGCTCCGGATGGACGCGAAACGCAGCCATTTGGAATCTAGGATCGTCGAAAGGCTCCGACGGGGTGTGGTGGTAAAGCCGCAGCGGTAATAGGTCATCGGCTTTTAGTGTGAGTTGGTTGTGAACGACGCGTTGTGCCGGGAGTGGGTTCAAGTGGCGCGACTGCCCCCAAGCCACCAACGTTCGGATGATCCGACCACCAGGGCGCGTGCTGTCGGCGAGGTCGGCTACGGGGGTCAGGTCGTCGATTTGATTTTCACTCAGATTAAGGGTGTGAACGGGCAGGGTGTCACCGTCCGACGGCAGTGTTTTCAAATAATCAACCAGCACAGCCAGATCCGCGTCGGTCAGCTGGTCACGATAAAGTAAAAACGAGCTATTGGCCTCAGCTGGCAACTGGTTAAGGGCCACAATCACTTGCTGCAAGCCAGCGCCAGCAAGATGCGTTTGATTAGAAATTCGTACGGACCGGGGGTAGGCGGCGAGGTGGCGGAGGTCCTGGTAGTCGCGGATACGGGGATTGCTGAGAATCAGGGGGGTGTAAAGGCCGAAGTTTGCGGTTACGCTCACGGGTGAGTCGGCCGTGACCTCGTCGTAACTATACCGCTGGAGGGTGCGGACGATGTCTGCCTGGAGGTAGATGTCATGTTTAAAGGCCTCCCGAATGGTTAGGGTGTCAGCCGCGGGAATCTCACGAGTCTGCGTTGCACTGGAGGTCGATTGGGCGTGAACGGGTGGCAGCGTGGCTGTGGCGGTGCCGAGTAAACAGCCGGTGAGGCATAGAATTATGGGACGGAAGGAATTTAGCATGCGGAACGCCGCCTTTCTAGTTTACTATGTAAGCGCTTCATTCAGAAAACATCATATCATGGCAGCCGGGTTATCGATACTGCCAGGCCTTAAGTGAGGCTGATTTTCGTTTTACCCTAGCGGATGGTTAAATTATGAATTGATTAATTTGCATAACTAGTCGCCAAAAAAGTCAGCTCACGGTGTGTGGGCTGACTTGGTCGACGCTATTTGACTTGGATAACCAGTCGTTTGTTAGCCGAAACGTAGCAACCATTGGGCAACTGATACCGCGTGGTTAGGTTGTGGGTGACGAGCTTTTTGACCTGGATGACTTGGTGCTTACGGTAGTGGATCTTTTTGCCGGTGAGGGCCTTGGTTTTATAGCTGTTGAGGCCGCGAAGCACCTTGATCTTCTTCGCCTGAGTCTGGTAGTAGTCGTGGCTGACAAAGCTGTCTTTAGTCGTGATGTAGCCGGTTTGGCCGTTCGTCTTGGTGTTCGGTGTCACGTCCTTGACCTTATAGCGGAGCACACCATTCTTGGAGCGGGCGTAGCCGATGACCTTGAACATGGGCCGGTTCGTCCGTTTAGCCTTGGTGTACCAGCGAATGCGAGCTTGGTTGGTGAAGGTTGGGGATTTGTAGAGGCCAATTTTCTTAGTGGCGTAGACGACTTTGCTTTCTGACTGGGCCTTGTCTGCCACTGGGGTTGGCGTATTGACGGTTGTGGATTCACTGGATTCGTTAGATTCGACACTGGTGACAGTATTGCTTGTAGCAGGTGATTTCAATGGAATCGTGTAATTCTGAACGTAGGTGGTCCACATCTGGGGGTAGGTTAAGTAAACAAGGTTGGCAATCTTAAGGGTGAGTTGGTGGCTGCCTGCTGGAATATTATTGATTGTGAGGTGAGTCGTATCGGCTGGTAAAACATAGTCTTGTGGGTCGTAATCAGACAGCAGGTCACGCAGTGTTGATATGTTTAACGTTTGTGTATAGGTATCTGGACTTAAGACAATAGTGTACATATCTGAAAAGTCTGTGTCTGAGGAGTTATTGGTATCATCACGAGAAAGCTGATCAGTTACTAAATTAATAATAATTCTGTCTTGATTATCAAAATTATCAGCCTTATCAAAAAAGTCTTTATTAGAGGTGAGCGATGCATTAACCAGTGTGTATTCGTCACTATACGAGTCGGCAAAATTAGTCGTTATTTCCGGAAGATCCGTGAAGGGAATCTTAATGCTTGTGCCAGTTAAGTTCTGTGCGGGTAGGATAGCCGTAGTTTCAGAATCTTGCATGGGCGCGTTCAATGCGCCGATGACGTTCTTGTCGTCTGAATTTTTGAAAGCTGCCCAGGAATTGAAATTACTAAGTTTGTTATGGCTGAGGTCAAGCAGACTAATATAATCACTTTGTTGATTGGGCGTATATTTTTTTGCTAGGCCTATAAGCATCTCTAAATCTGTATCAGTTAGGTCATCATTGGGAAATTCAAGGGAACCAATGTCGGTACGGTTAATCATGAGGCTTTGTGTGATATCGTAAAGATTATCTTCAGACAACTGTAACTGATTGGCTAGGCGTAATGAGCGAGCGAGACCGACTACTTTAATGAGTGGCGCATAATTCGTCATTGATTTGGTGATGATGACACGGGGAACGCTGTTTTGTACGTCCTTCAAGGTACTGGTACTGTCGATTTGACCGGTATATGGATACGGATATTCTGCGTTAAGCAGGGCATCTCTGACGATGGCTTCGTTTTGATCTGTTTGGTAGTTGGGAAAGGCTTGGTCAATGGTCTGGTTCAAATCAAGGCTAGTGGCAGCGTCGGTCGGGGGTGTTGCGGCTTGTGCCGAGGCAGGGTTAACCAGCACCAGGCTGGTTAACAGGACAATTGTGCTAAGTATACTGAGGCAAAATGTTCTAAATAGGTTTCCTTTCATTGGAATTCACTCCTTATCATGTGCAGTTAGCTACAAACTAAGCATACCAGCTAAGTGGAAGGGGAGGTAAGACTAGTGAATAGATTGTGGACATGAAAAATCACCCGCCAAAATGATACAGGGTGGGTGATTATGAAAGCTTGATGGCGTAGGCTTTGTTGGTGTTCAGACAAAGGGATTTAAGCGCTTAGGCTAGTTAGGTGAAATGACTTACTCCACCTGAATGACCAGTCGTTTGTTAGCCGAAACATAGCGGCCATTGGGCAACTGGTACCGCGTGGTCAGGTTGTGGGTGACTAGCTTCTTCACCCGGATGACCTGGTTCTTGCGGTAGTGGACTTTCTTGCCAGTGAGGGCTTGGGTCTTATAGCTGTTGAGGCCACGAAGCACCTTGATTTTCTTAGCCTTTGTCTGGTAGTAGGCGTTACCGGCAAAACTGTCGTTGGCTGTGATGTAGCCGATTTGACCGTACGTCTTGGCGTTCGGTGTCACGTCCTTGACCTTGTAGCGGAGTAGACCGTTCTTAGAGCGGGCGTAGCCGATGACCTTGAACATGGGCCGATTCGTCCGAGTCGCCTGATTGTACCAGCAAACGCGATCTTTACTGGTAAAGGTTGGGGATTTGTAGAGGCCAATTTTCTTGGTGGTGTAGACAACCTTGTTCTCTGGTTGAGCTTTGTCTGGCTGTGAGACGATTGGGGCAGTGTCCTTAGATGAGGAGTCTGTGGTTGGTGTAGTTGTAGCGGCACTCGAAGTCGGGTGAAGTTTAACCGTATAGTTTTGAATATACGTTATTGCTGGCTTGTCTTCTGGCTCGGGATAGACTAACACGCGAAGGTGCAGGACGGTGCTGTTGGCAGGCACGTTGGTGATGGTGAGGCTGTTTGGGTCTGCCGGTGGTAGCAGTGTATCCTCTGAATTTGAGGCCGCCAGTGCGTCTTGGTAGAATGCCAACACATTGGCAGGTATTGGCTCATGGTAACCATCACCCTGAGCGTCAATGGTATCGATTTTTTGGAGATCAAATGGAGAATTAGCTAGTGCCTCTAGGAATGTTGTTGCGGGAACGGTTTTTCCGGAGATGAGCCTACCGGTGCTGTCAAAATTACTTGGGTCGTCAAAGAAGTCTGGGCCATTGTTAACTTTGAAAGCAATTGTCCCGCCGTGAAAAGTGGCAGTTCCCATACTACTTGGATCGGTAAATGGTGTCGTAAGTTCGCGGAGTGTTGTAAATGGCATCTTGACCGTAGTGCCAGTGAGTTGTGCAGTCAGTACGGGTGCTTCGGCTTCCGGCGAGCTAGGGGCAATTAAGCTATAAATTGGCTTATTGTCTCCCGGTGAATCCTTATAGTCCATCCAAGGAGAAAAATCGCTGATGTTATTTTGGTAGAGGCTGAGGATTAGATGCGCTGTGCTAAATTTAAACTGGTTAGCAGTATCTAAAAGCGCGGAAAGGTCATAATTTGATAAGTTGTCCTGATTTAAATTTAAAAATTCAACCGGCGAATAGGTTGGATGATTGGTTAACAGAGTAGAAATGAGGTTGGGAAGGTTATCTTTGGTCTCAGCAGTACTGCCACTCAGGCTACTTTGATGGGTTAAAGTTAGTCCGTTAAGTGTGCAAGCAATCTTAAGGAGTGGGGTATAGTCCGTCAATGGCTGATCAATCGTAATTTGAGGTTTGTTTTCCTGAACCTGGGTCAGGGTCATGGTGGACTCGATTTTTGTTTTGGAGTTGGCGCTAAGCAAGGCTTTTTTGACGATTTGTTCATCGTTCGACCCATTATCGGGAAGGACTTGGTCAACGGTTTGGTTCATATCAATCGTCGTTGCTGCCTGAACAGTAGTCGTGTTAATCAGTAAAAACCCAGTAAGCAAGACAATGAAACTAAGTACGCTGAAGCAAAATGCTCTAAATGTTTTTCCTTTCATCAGAAGTCACTCCTTCTCAAGTGCGATAATTCACAAGTTAAGCGTAGCACCTAATCTGTTGGATAGTAACTGATTGGCATTGTGAAAAATCACCCACCGTAATGACTCGCGGTGGGTGATAGTGAAAGCTTGATATGATGGGGGTTAACGGCTAAAACTAAAGCTAGTGAAATGCGCCAAATTGTTCGATGAAATTACATACTGAATGGCGTAGACGATAGCAATTAAAAAGGGACAGCCAACCGGCTACCCCTTAGGTTCGTGCAAAATATTTCCCAGCGAAATGCCCAACGAGGCCAGCGTTAACGGCCAGCTCATAGATAGGGTATACAGCCAGAAATGACTGGCATCACTGGGTTTGAAGAATGACAGGATTGATAAATGGGCACCCGCGCTCACCGCCACCAACAGGCCAAACATGACCAGTTGGCACAACAGGCCGCCGTACGTGGAGAAGCGGTATTTGTGAACGATGGCCATATCGTGGTCAATCTCCGGCGCGCCATACAGGGTAGCGTTGATGGTCGGGTTGTCGTAACCGACGTACAGGGTAATCAGTAAAATTCCCACCACGTAGGACCAGCGCCATGGAATCAGCAAGAGCACGTGCCCCGCCAGCAAACTCACCTGACTGAGCCGTAGCGCCCGTTTGGTCGACCCACGTCCCAGTTTATTAAAGAGGGGATAACCGGTCTCAAACCCGACGAGGTACAGCGCAAAGACCACGTACATCCCCGCATGCCCAAAGTAGAAGTAGGCGAAGAACCCGCTAAATAGCAGCACCAGGCTCATCAGGAAGCCCCGATTTAACAGGCGAATCTTGTAGTTGGGCAGCACGTGGCGGTCGCCGTACAGCTCGATGGCTAGAATCACCAGCGCCACACCGATGATGGCGAGCACCAACCCATTTGGCAGGTTCAGCGCGGCCTTCCGTAACGTCGTCAGTAAGGCAATGGCCGCGAAGCCAATCAGAGACAATGCCCAGCGCCAGCCCTGTTGGAGACCGTGGGGATGCGTTGGCCGGTTCTGGTAGAAATCGTTGGTAAAGTTGTCCAGCAAAATACCGCCGGGCAGGGCACCCAAGTAGAGCAGTGCCAGCACGCTAAAGGTCAGCGTATAGCTCCACCCGGCCGCCAGATCGATGGCCAGCATCACGCCGAGCCCCAGGAAGATGAGCCAGTACAGCCGCTTCATTTTAAATTCACTCGACTGACTGAGGTGCAGCTTGAGAGTCAAAAAGTACGGCCAAATCGTGGCGGCACTGTAGCCCCACAACAGGCTGCCGATAACGAGCCAACCCACCGCATTTGTTAGGGCAAAGATTAAGCTGCCCAGCGCGCCCAGCACCAGACTCACGATGAGGTAGGTGCTCGACCGCAGATTTAAGCGTTTGGTATAAAAAATGCTGGCCGCCCGCGAAATGTAGAAGGCCACCAGGGCAATCAGATACGTCTCGCTCTGCGTTTCCTGGTACTTCAATAACATTAAAATGTAGGGTAACATGAGGCCAATATTTGCTAGAAAGTTCAGGGTACCGACGGAAAAGTCGATGCCCGCTTGCCGTAACCGCTCCACCCAATCATCTCCTTGATTTTCCGTTTTGTGGTTGGTTCTAACTTTACCGCCTGCGTCAGCTAGGTGCTCTCGTCCCATGAGGCACGCCCGAAGCCGAAGGGCGGTCTTCGGCCTTGCGGTCAAGTCTTACTGAAACCCGTAAGTCTCGACCACAGCCCGTGCTGTAAGGCCGAGAAGACCACTCGCCCTAACAACCACCGACACGGGACTTCGCACCTAGCTGACTCCGGCTGAGAGTTGTGCACCGACCCCAAAGGAAAATTAAGGGATGGTTGGTACTTTGGCCGGGTGTGGGGGTTGTTCAGGCAGCATTTAACTAACATATGGCGTCGATAGTCATTGACACCTACGAATATTACTTTACACAGTATAGCATTGATTGCCCGCAAAGGTGGCTGGGGAGTTAAGTCAATTACGGACAATAGAAAAGCGCCACCCACCTCGGGTTAACCGAAGCAGGTGGCGCTAAAATTATCGAAACAAATAACCAGCGTGACAGCCATCGAGCCCATCACACTAGCAAACTGACCACGACCACGGCTGCCGCCTAAGACTTCGCCAAACCAACGTTAGATTGGTGTCACAATCTGAGCCGGAGGAAGCCAGGACGGAGACGGCTGTGTCGAGTCTGTTGGTCGGCGTCTTGTGCCGGCTTACAGACTGGGACAACCTTTGAGACCTGCACGGTTCTCGCAGGGCTCAAAGTTGAGGTGGGAGCCCGCACCACAGGCGGAAACCGGCCCCACAGCAGGCGTAGTCCTGGAAGCCGCAGGCGGCCAAGTTTACACGCACTTGACCCAAACCAATACTACCGTTCAGAAGAAGTCTTAGGCGTCAGGCGCTTTTCGATGAAGGAGAGGACCAGGTCCGTGATAATCGCCATCAAAGCCGTTGGCAATGCCCCGGCCAGGATAATCGCCCCACCATTCGTGGCGTTGGTCCCGCGGACGATGATGTCCCCGAGCCCACCGGAACCGATGAATGAGCCGATAACGGTGATCCCGATACCGATGACTAAGGCGTTGCGAATCCCAGCGATGATCACTGATAGCGATAGGGGAATCCGGATGGTCATCATGACCTGAAAGCGGGTCATCCCCATGCCCTTCCCGGCATCCAGCACGTCGGCGTCAACGCTCAGCATACCGGTGTAGGTGTTTTTAATGATGGGCAGCAGGGAGTAGAGGAAGACGGTCACGATGACCGTGGTCTGCCCCAAGCCCAGGCCTAGCATCAAGATGGACAGCATCGCCAGTGACGGAATCGTTTGGATCACGTTGGCAATACCAATAATGACGGGCGAGAGGCGCCGGTACTGGGAAATCCAAATGCCCAGGGGAATCCCGACGATGGCGCCCAGCAGCACCCCGTAGATGGAAACGAGGAACGTTTGGTTAAATTGACTGAGGACGTACATCCCGTTGTGGCTAAAGTAATAAACTAGCTGACTGAGTAAACCCATGTCTTTCATAACTAGTCGTTCCCCCCTTCAAAGTAGTGGTGTTCTTTCAAGAAATTGTTGGCAACCGTCTGGGGTTCTTCCAGTTGGTCGTCGACTTGGTAGTTTAATTTTTGCATGGTCTGTAGCGAAACCTTGCCGACCAAACGATTCAGCACGCTGCGTAGTTCGGGATGCTGTTTCAAAATAGCATCGGTGGCGACGGGACTCGCATCGTAGGGTGGGAAGAAGTTCTTGTCGTCCTTCAGCAGTTTCAAATGATAGCTGGCGACCCGGCCGTCGGTGGAGTAGCCTAGAATGGCGTCCATCTTGTCGGCGGATAAGGCGTCGTAGAGCAACCCGGTCTGCATGGGCAGCACCGTGCCGAAGCTATAGCCGTACATCTTCTGAAAGGCCGGGTACCCGTCGCCTTGACGGTTTTGCCAAATTTGGTCGATCCCGACTTTCATAGTGGGAGCCAGTTTTTGCAGGTCACTGACGGTCTTCAGGTGGTGTTTCTTCGCGAAGGCTGGCTTGACCATCCAGGCGTAGGTGTCGGCGAAACCGTATGATTTGAAATAAGTCATCTGGTAACGTTGCTGAAATTCACGCGTGACGGTCGCTTTGACCTTGGCGGGGTCCCGCTCAAATTTTTCATTCAAAATGGTCGTCAGGTCGGTCCCGTTGAAGCGGATGGATGAGATGTCCGCCTGCTTGTTTTTCAGGGCGTTGAAGCTGACGTTCCCGGATCCCAGGTTATTGATGATCGTCGTGTTTAAGTTTGTATAGTGACCAATCATTCCTGCAATGACGTAGGCCATGATCTGTTGTTCCGTGGTATTCTGTGACGCGATTCGCACGGTGTTATTGCCCGAGCCAGACAGTCCCGGCAGCGCGCACCCGCCCAAAGGCAGGAGGACGACCGCAACGAGAAAGGCAGCGAGCCATTTGCGTAACTGTTTTCGCATAGCGGCCTCCTATCGTAATTGGCGTGGCGTGACGGCCGTTTCCACTTTACCCAATAAATAGTCGACGAGAAGCGCCAACAGGATAACGGGAATCGAGCCGCCAAGAATCAGGTCAGAGCGGTACAGGTTCAGTCCGTTGAAAATGAAATCCCCCAGACCACCGGCACCGATGTAGGACGCCAGGGTGGCCCACGCAATCACGTAGGTCGCGGACAGCCGGATACCGGCCATGATGACCGGTGCGGCTAAGGGAATCTCGGCCTGAATCATCATTTGCCACCAGGTCATGCCCATACCTTTGGCCGCGTCACGCACGGTCGGGGAGACCCCTTGCATGCCCAAATAAGTGTTGCGCAAAATGGGCAGCAGGGAGTAAATGAACAGGGCCACGATGGCGGGCGTCGAGCCAATGCCGAAGAGGGGAATCATCATGGCTAACAACGCCATGGCCGGAATCGTTTGCAGCACGCCGGCCAGGGTAATGACAAAGTTGGCGCCATGTTTCATCCGCGTCAACAGGATGCCCAGTGGCACGGCCACGATGACCCCAAGGGCCAGGGCGGCCGCCGAGATGTACAGGTGTTGGCCAGTCTTGGCGATCAGTTGGGTCCCATAAGTTGCTAGAAAATGCATCATTGTGGGATTTCGCCCCCTTCATCGTGGGTCGCAGCGGCGTGGATATCCGCGTTGATCGGTGAGGCCGGTTCTTCATTAGCTTCGGGCGCGCCACGCAGGGCATCGTAGACGATGTCGACCAGCGCCGTCCGGGTGACGATGCCGACCAGGTGCTTGTCCTTGTCGACCACGGGGACGTTTTTAACTCCTTGTTTCAGAATCCGGTCGACGGTATCGCCAATCAGCGAGTCGGCCTTCACAAAGAAGACTTGCCGGTTGGTGAAATCACCCACGGCCGTGTGGGGGTCGGTGATCCGGTTGATGTCTTCCAGGTCAACGTAACCCTGGAGTACGCCGGCGTCGTCGGTGACCAGCAGCGTATCAACTCGCCGGTCATGCATCAGTTCGATGGCATCGTCGACGGTCTTGTCGGGTGTGATGGAAACGGGGTTCTTTAACATGATTTGGCTAACGGATAAAATGTTTGGTTGGGCCCGGATCAGTCGTTCCTCACCGATCAGGTTGGTGACGAAGTCGTTGGCCGGGTGACGCAAGATATTTTCGGGCGTGTCGACCTGGACCTGCTTGCCTTGGCTCATGATGACGACCTTGGTGGCTAGATGTAGCGCCTCGTCCATGTCGTGGGTTACGAAGATGAAGGTCTTACCCAGGTCTTCTTGTAAATGCTTGACCAGATCCTGCAGCGATTCCCGCGTGATGGGGTCGAGGGCACCGAAGGGTTCATCCATTAAAATGATCTCTTGGTCGGCGGCTAGGGCCCGCACAACGCCGATCCGTTGCTGTTGCCCACCGGAAAGTTCGCCGGGGTAGCGTTTCAGCATGTCGTCGGGCAGTTGGGCCAGCTCAATCATCTTGTGGGCTTGTTCGGCCCGCTTTTCCTTGGACCAGCCGAGGAGTTTGGGCACCATTTCGATGTTTTCTTGAATGGTCATGTGGGGCATCAGGCCAATGTTTTGGATGACATAGCCGATGGACCGCCGGAGCTTGACCGGGTCCATTTTAGAAATATCTTTGTCGTTGATCTTGATGGTCCCGGACGTTTGTTTCAGCATGCGGTTAATCATCCGCATGGTCGTGGTCTTCCCCGAGCCGGACGTCCCGATGAACGCAATAAATTCACCGCGGCCGACTTGCAAATTGAAGTCGTCGACGGCAATCTTGCCATTGGGATATTCCTTACGTAGATGTTCCATTGAAAGTAGCATAGATTAACCTCCTGTATGATGGTGTTGCAAAAAAATTAACAAATGTGGCGTTAAGCCCGCTCCCGCCGGCGGATTCAAGGTGCCCTGCTATGGGGACCGACGCCAGCCTGAGAAGCGGTCTGGCGTCTCGCCTTGAAACCACGCTGTGAAGCGCGTGTTTCCAAGGTCGTCCCAGAATATAAGCTGAGAAAGGCGTTCAGCTTATATTCTCGACACAGCAGGGCACCTTGATCCGCCTCTGGTCGCTCACCCAACAGGTTGATTTTTATGGGGGTGAGTGAACGGTGATCACGCGACCGTGTTCGGTGGTCTGCGTGGTTGGACGGGTTAAGACAGAATGATGATAGGACTGCCAGGGCGTCTCAAAGATAGCAATTATCTAAGCAGCAAAAATCGCCGCTAAGATAATTCCCACGGCTGAGCCTATTTTTATTCTCCCTGTGGCTGGCACTAGTTTAAGGCGGCGACGAATGTGTCGGTGGTTAAACTCGTGTGGCCTGTAGGTAGTGATAAACTGTAACGAGTAAGCCCGGAGGCCTGGACGACACAGCTTAGTCCGCGTACAAAAATAACGATCGGTGTGCCGGGAGCACACGTCAAGACGGGCAGCCTGGAGACCGGTCGTATTCGGTTTTTCGTTTCGCAGTTAGGTCTATTGTACATGAAAGAGTTACATTTACCAAAAGATAACTATTCCTTCTGTTGATAATCTTCTAGTGTAAACGGATTCGGGACGTAACCGTATCGTTGTTGTGTCAGGCCTGCAGGGTATTTCGACACAATAACATATTTTTATGAGTTTTTAATAAGTAATTGCTTATTTATTCGCTCAGAATTTTTTTAAAATAGGGGTTGCCTTCGACCTACTGTAACCCTTTATAATCATTTACATTGGGTTAGGGACATCGCATGATTGGTTGCTTAAAAGAGACCAATAACGGGCGTCACTGTGGGATTTCAACCACACCCAATCACTTGAAGACGCACATATTCGCTGGTCAGCTAATACGCTAAGAAAATGACCAGCGCTTAAATCGATACATGAATGAAAGGAAGTTACGACCTTGAAACGACTCTTACTCGCTGGTGCCCTCGATGCTGCCAGTCAAAATTTTGTCCGTCAATTAAGCCAAAATAGTCAGTTAGACCTGACCGTTTACACCTCCAGTGCGGTGAGTTTGCCCGAATCTGTGACGGCGTTGACCGAAGAAGTGCTGGATGAAGGTGGCCTGAGCGCCGCCATGCTGGATCAGGACCTGGTCGTGGCCTTGGTGCCAACAATTCGCTTGGCCAAAACGGCTAGCACGTTGGCAACGGCGGTCCAGGCTGCTGGTAATCCACAACTGATCATCAGTCGCACGGATGACATCGAAGAGTTGCCGCTGGAAGAACGCCATGCCCGGCAAACCTTAGCCGCAGCTGGTGTTGCTTTCGATATGGTCGACGGCTTCGGCGGCATCAGCAGTTTACTCGGTGTCAGCACGACGTCGGCAACGGTTTTTGGGCCGGGTGAAGAGGTTCCCCTTGAACGTTTTGCGGGGTAAATAGCCATTGAAGGTCTTTATAGGCTGAACTTGCTGATGATTTTTACTAGCACTCTCTAAATTATTTTAAAGTGCAATGTGATTTACCATGTAAATTAAGATGCCAAAAAACGACAATCCACAAGCTGAGAATGGCTTGAAGACTGTCGTTTTTTTATGTCTAAAGATTAGGAAATTTTTCGTGAATACTTGGTAAGACACCGTCTTCGAAGCTTTCCATAATTAGTGAAATGAGCTCATCTTTACGTAACAATGGTTTTTCAGTATGCTGCCACCTAATTGTTGTTAAGATATTGCCAGCAATTAAGCGGGCATAAAAAGACATCACTTGAACCTGCTTTTCAGAAGCATCAGGTTCTTTGACGTTAAATGCGGTCAGTAGAACTGACTGAAAAACGGTGAGCATGTCATCAAATAAGGTGACTGGCAATGGACGGTGGAGCAAGATGAGCAGTGTTTCTTGATTTTGTTCAAAGTAATCAATAATGGGTACCAAGTAGGAAGGGTCGCCGGTCAAAATCGTTGGCTCACGGTCAACCACATGGATGTAATGCTCAAGCAGATCCGTTGAAATTTTGTTTAGTAAATCGTACTTATCAGCATAATTTCTGTAGAAGGTCGTCTTATTAATTTGGCAAGTTGTTGTCAGCAACTTTATAGTGATGTCATTAAAATCGAATTGACCGAGTAGCTGAACAAAGTGATATTCAATGTTACGTCTAGTTTTAACGATTCGAATGTCTGTGGACATGAATTCTCCTCCTTTAAGCAACCTTCTCTTTTTTTTCGTTGCTTAAGCAACTTTTTAGGTAGTTCTTGTGATTGTGGCAACAAGTGAATTATAGCACAATGAAAGCGTATTCAAATAAGTGATTGATAAGGAGATCTGACTGATGAAAAGTAGCCATTATCCAAAATTATTTACAAAAGGCAAAATTGGTAATGTTGTTATCAAAAATAGAATTGTGCGTAACTCAATGGGAACTTACTTAGGAAATCCTAATGGGACGGTCACGGATAGACAAATTAAAGCTTATGCCGAAGCAGCAGATGGTGGTGCGGGGTTAATTTTCATGGATAATGCGACACCAGTTCCGATGACATCCTGCGGTTTGCGAGCAGATAAAGATGAATTTATTGCTGGGCTATCATTGTTGGCAGATGCCTTGAAAGAACATGGTGCTGTGCCTGCCATGCAGCTAGCCCACCCAGGCCGTGATGCAGGTTTCGTAGGAAGTGCAGATGTCATTGGTGCTTCAGCAATCACTTACGAACCATGGTATCAGGCCGGAGCAAAATTACCACGGGCTTTGAGTGTTGGTGAAATTCATGATTTGGTACATAAGTTTGGTGATGCTGCGTTGCGATGTAAGCGGGCAGGATTTGAAGTCCTTGAGATTCATGGGGCAGCAGGCTGTATTCCAACGAATTTTTTGTCACCACACGATAATCAACGAACAGACATGTATGGTGGCTCACTTGAAAATCGGATGCGTTTTTTGCTAGAGATCATTAGAGATGTTAAACAAAAGTGTGGCCCTGACTTCCCGGTCGGCGTGAAATTATCAACGGACGATTGGGAGCCAGATGGCATCCGATTGCCAGAAACAATTAAGGTTTGCCAGGAGCTTGAACGTGAAGGGGTTTCCCATTTGAATTTGATGGGTGGTACCCACGCTACGGCCTCAATGGAAATGTTAAAACCTAACGCCTTCAATGCAGGAGATACACAGAAAATTAAGGAAGCCGTCCACATTCCCGTATTTGCGGGTCATAATGTTTTTACACCAGAGATTGCTGAGCAGCTTTTAGAAAAAAATGCCGGAGATTTTGTTGCTCTGGGTCGGGCATTCTTAGCAGATCCTGCATGGGCAAAAAAGGCTCAGAGAAATCAGGCACACGATATTAATCCTTGTATCAATTGCCTAATCGGCTGTATGGATCGTGGCTTGTTGGCAAATACGCCGATTCATTGTACGGTTAATCCAACGCTTTATAAATATGAATCAAATCCTTATGAACCAGCAAGTGTCAGCAAGAATATCGCAGTGATTGGTGCTGGACCTGCAGGATGTGAGGCCGCTTTGGTTGCGGCAAGTCGTGGTCATCAGGTCACACTCTATGAGCGGCGTTCATTTGGCGGAGCCATGGTTGAAGCCGCGGCGCCAGAGAGTAAAGCCAATATTCGTAGACTTACGACTTACTACGAAGAGCATGTGACACGGAGTAAAAATATTAAATTAGAAAAGAAAACAGCAACTTACGCAGATTTAGTGAATCAAGGCTATCAAGCTGTGATTGTTGCAGTAGGGGGTGCCGAACGTAAACTTGACGTGCCAGGAATTAATCAAGATAATGTAATTTCGGCAATGGATTATTTAGGTGGTCGTCAGGATGTATCTGGGGATGATGTTGTCGTTATTGGTGGCGGCGTGACGGGAGCCGAAACAGCTTTGGAATTGAAAGCTGCTGGTAAACAAGTCACAATTGTTGAAATGATGGATGAGTTTTTAGCAAGTCCTGCACAGTCTTCCCTAGTTTATAAAATTGCAATCAAACAAGCACAGGTCAAAGTATTGACGGGGCTGAGATTGCAAGAGGTAACGACCAAGGGGGTTAACTTAGTGGATCGGTTTGGCAATATAACGACTTTGTCAGCGACAGCAGTTGTGACGGCGGCTGGTTTCGTCCCACAAACTTCATTGGCAGATAAACTTGAAGAGCAAACGGATATGGATATTTATAATATTGGGGACTCCGAACGTGTTCGTCAGATTTACGATGCAGTTCATGAAGGATTTGTCGTAGCTCGACAACTGTAAGTGTAGTGGATAGAAAAATGGACACGACATTAAAAAATTGTCGTGTCCATTTAATTTGCTTTTAACTTAAGCTGTTTTGACGCGTGCTTTACGAATCTCTGGGACTAACCACCAGATTAACGCGAGGTTGACCAGCATCAACAGGGCCGTGGAGAAGAAGACCGCGTTGTAGTCGAAGACCCCGGCAATCCAGCCACCGAGGAGTGAGCCCATCATGTTGCCGATGGCTTGGAAGGATTGGTTCCAGCTGAAGACGGTGGAGGTCAATTCGACCGGCGAGTTTTTCGTCAGGAGGGTTTGGATTTCTGGGAACAGGGCTCCGTCAGAAATCCCGATCATGAACCGTAAAATTCCGAGCATCCAGACGCTGGTGACGAATCCTTGTGGGAGGTACATCAGAAAGGCAAACACATAGCCGAAGATCAAGACCTTACCAGAGCCGTGCTCATCCCCGTAACGCCCGAGGCGCGGGGAAGCAAAGATGTTTGAGATCCCTGGTAAAGCCGCGATGATTCCGGCGACCACTGTAATCGGGCCAACGTTGTGCATTAACTCTTTCACGTACAAACTAATGATTGGTGAAATTGAAATGTTCCCGAATTGAACAATCATGGTTGAGGATAACAGGACCAGAATCAATTTGGGATTGGGGAAGGCGGCCAGGGGATTGTGGCTCTTGGGCGCATCCGGTTGCTTGGTGACCGGTTTGAATTTTTCTTCGACCAGCACCCAACTCATGATGAACGTGAGGAACAACAGGGCGGCCGTGATGAAGAAGGTCAGCCGAATCGAGAAGACCTGCGCCAGGATCCCACCAATGACGGGTCCCAGCAACATGCCGCTGGTCACTCCGGTCATCAGAGTGCTGAGTGAAGCCCCGCTGTGTTTGCGGGGTGTCTGCGAGGCGACCAAGGCCTGCGCGTTGGAAATGAATCCGGCGAAGACCCCTTGTAAGGCTCGCAAGGCCACTAACTGCCAAACGCTGGTGGCAAATCCCATCAACGCCATGGCGCCGGCCGTTCCGAGTGAAGCCCGCATCAGCATCAATTTCCGACCCTTGCGATCGGCGACCATGCCCCAAAGTGGGGAAGCAATCGCACTCACGAAGAAGTCCGCAGCGTAGACCAAACCACTATACATGGTCACCTGTGATTTGGTGTAGTCGCCTAAACTACTGATATATAACGATAAAAATGGCATGATTTCACTAAAAGCCATGCCGGCAACGAACGTACAGAACCAGAGAACCCGCAAATTACGCCGCCATGGGCCGGATTCTCTTTCAGACTCGTCCAAAATAGTTCAACTCCCTATTGATTGAATTGATTGGTGAGATTACCCAAAGTAACGCAAACCAATCGTGAATTATCCGTAATGGTAACTCTACTAAGATACGCCCATAATGCCGGAACGTCAACGTTAGCGACTTGATTGTATGCGCTCGCAATTGGTTTGAAATAAGGGGTTGCGGCAATTGAAAACTTTCGATTGGGGTCATTGATGTGGTGAATGAAAACAGGTCCCCGTTCACGTGAAGGAAAAAAACGTGAGCTGGGACCTGTTTGGGTTTAAAAAATAGGATCAAGTTAGTAAATAGGTAGCGCGGCTACACGGGGTTAAACCGGTGTCTCCCGGTAAGGCGAATCAGAGGCTAGTTTAAGCGCCGTAGTTGCCGTCCGCGATGGTTTCGAGAAGGCGGCGGGACGGGATAAAGAACGCCGCCCCCGTAATCGGTGTACTAAAGTCTAGCAGCCGGTCACTCTGGCTAAACATGTTGTTCAGCATCCGTTGGGTCACGGTAAAGTGGCGGGCATAGCCGATGAAGTAGGTGCCGACGATGCCTTGACCGGGTAGCGCGTAGGGCACGTTCATCCGCACAATTTTGTGTTCGATACCGCCCTCGTTGTCTTGAGAGGCAATGTTGTGGGCATTGGGGAGCTTTTCGTCGTCCTCGAGTTCACGGTCGCTAAATTTGTGCCGACCAATGGATTTTTCCTGGCCCTCGGTCTTCAAGGCGTTCCAGGCATCCATGTTATGCTCGTATTTCTGAGCGAAGGCGTAGGACCCATTAATAAATTCGGGGTCTTCGTCGCCAATCAACGCGTACTGCGTGGCATCCGGGCCGGCTGGATTCTCGGTGCCATCGATAAAGCCGATGATGGCACGGCCTTCAAAGTAGCGGAAGCCCGGGGTCTCATCCACGACAGTCGTCCAGTCGCGCAGAAATTCGCGGGCTTGGTCCATGACTTCGTAGACGACCGCCGTATCCTTGGCGCGGACGTGCATGAACAAGTCGCCCGGGGTTGCGGGTGCCGTGTACTTGGGCCCTTTGACTTCCTGAAAGTCGACGAGTTCCTTGGGCACGTTGGCATTTGGGAAGAGGTCTTTCCAAGCGCTGGCACCAAAGCCAAAGGCCACGCGGAGATTGGCATCGGGATAACGAATGTCCATGCTCCGTTCGATAGCGGCCAGGCGGTCAGAAAATTCGGCGATGGCTTCGCGGTCAGCCTCGAGGTGATCACGGTCGATGACGTAGGTGGTAAACATAATATTGTCGCCGGCGTCACGGTAAACATCTTGGGCATCAGCTGGGTTGATTGGCATAATAAGCATCCTCCTTTAAGGTCGTGAAAACGATATCAAATTTAGTATAGCACGGGACTTGTTGGGACTCACTTATTAAGTTATCAAATGATAACCCTTGGGCAAAGAAAAAGCGCCCGGACGTTAGGCTAGCTAACATTCGGACGCTGGAATTACTTTTGTTCAAAGGTGTGAATACCTTGGGCCAAACGGTTTAAGCCGTCTTGTAGGCGTTCGGCGGGGCAAGCCACGTTGATTCGCACAAAGTCGTGACCATCGCCACCGTAAACGGCACCGGCGGTAATGAACAGTCCGGTCGTTTGGCGAATGACATCGCATAAGGCTTGGGTGTCATGGGTCACGTCGCGGCAGTCGATCCAAACCAGGTAAGTGGCATGGCCCTTGATGACGTGCAGGTCCGGCAAGTTCTTTTCAATGAAGGCCGTGAGGGTTTGCTTGTTCGCGGTAATCGTTGCGTTTAACTCATGGACCCATTCGGCGCCTTGCGTGTAGGCCGCAATGGTCCCGGGAATAGCGAAGGCATTGGGTTCGGCCAGTTCTTCACTGTTGATGCCACGGTCGACGCTGTCTCGCAAGAATTTGTTCGGGATGATCAGCGTTGCGGCATGCAGGGCAGCCACGTTAAAGGTCTTGCTGGGGGAAACAGCGGTGATGCTGTTGTTGGCAGCGGCATCGCTAACGGAGGCAAACGGGTAATAGCCGTGACCGGCATCCGTAATGTCACCGTGAATTTCGTCGGAGAAGACCGTGACGTGGTTGGCCAGGGCGAGGTCGGCTAAACGCCGTAATTCGTCTGGTTGCCAAACCTTACCCACGGGATTGTGGGGGTTGCAGAGAATCATCAGCGTGGTCAGTGGATCGGCCAGCTTAGCTTCAAGGTCAGCCCAATCCACTTCATAGTTGCCATCGTGAAAATGCAGGTCGTTGGCTAAAACGTGCCGGCCATTGTTGACGATGGAATTGTAGAAGATGTTGTAGACGGGTGCCTGAACCAACACGTTGTCGCCTAGATGACTCACGCGCCGAACGGCAGAGGAGATGGCGGGAACGACACCAGTCACGAAGCGCATCCAATCGGTGTTGGGGGCCCAGTTGTGTTCGGTAGCGTACCAGTGTTGAACGGCTTCAAAATAAGCGTCGGGGACTTCTTCGTAACCGAAGATGCCGGCATCCGCCTTGTTTTTAATGGCATCGACAATCGCCGGTGCCGTCCGGAAGTCCATGTCAGCCACCCACATGGGGAGCTCGTTGTCCTTAACGTCCCACTTGACGGAGTTGGTGTGCCGTCGGTCAATCATTTCTGAAAAATCATAACTCATTGATTCAAGGCCTCCTTGGTCGTGGTAATGGTCGTTTTCTGCGGGTCAATGGCGGGATCATCAAAGATGACTTGGCCAATGGCCGGTGCTGTAATTTTACCATTAACGGGGTTCTTCACGCTATCGATGGCCGTGTTGATAGTGGCATCGATGTCCGTGCAGTACTCAAAGGAGAGGTCGGTGTTGATCAAGGAACAGTTCTTCAGCGTCAGGTGGTCAACGTAACAGAGGCCTTGATCACTTTCGAGCCAACAGTTGACGAAGGTAATGTTCTTGGTGTTCCAGGCCAGGTATTCGCCGATGATAGTGGAATCGTACACGGTCACGTTGTCACAGTTCCAGAAGGCATCGTGTGTGATGAACGTGGAGTTGTGGACTTCAACATTTTTACTGCCGTCGAAGGCATAGTTCCCGGTGATCTTGAGGTTATGGGCAACGACATTCTCGCTGTTCATCCCAAAGTAATCACCGGTCGCCGTGACGTTGTCGAGCTGAACATCTTGGCACCACCAAAGGGTTTCCCCGGCATCGGCGAAGGTCACGTCATCTAGCTTGATGTTGCTGGCGTGGCGGAACGTCTTGGTGGCCCGAACGAGACTGTGACGCATGGTCAGGTCGTCTGTATACCAAATACCCGCATGGGCGTCTGGTTGCCAGGTGGTGTGATCGAGTTGCGCGTGGTGCGTGTACCACAGCGGGTATTTCCACTTAAAAATGGTGTGGTCGATGGCCACGTTTTGGCTGTGTTTTAATGGCGATTCGCCATCAACGAAGGTGCTATTGGTAATATGGAGGTCGTGGCCTTGAAAAAGGGCCCGTTCTCCCGTTAAGGTTTGTTGATTAATTTCTGTTGTCAATTGTTGTTTCGACTCCTTTTTGAACCGATGAGGGACTAGAATTCGGGGTCAGTCTGCGACCCTATGAAGATTATTCTAGTACCTTCGAGTGGCCTTAAGGCAAGTGATTTCAACAAAAAAGTTTAAATCCGCCGCCGATACCAGTAGAATCGGTCGATGACTAGGAGTCCGCTCAACCACATAGCGCCAAAAAGCAGCCAAAATTTTCCATTGGAAAGGACGGGCGCCACACTTTGTTGGGTCACGGCGAACCGCAAATACTGGTCGGGATGAGCGCTGAGTGCTTCCGGTAGGAGTCGGTACGTGGCTGGGGCCGTGGTCAGCGTGATATCTTTAGGACTACGATTGGTGACGGTCAGGCGGTAAAGACCCGCGGGCTGTAAGGGCAGCGCTTGGTTGAGCCGAAGGTGGCGGCCACGAGACTGCCAGACCGTCTTACCTAGGGCGTTCTTTAAAGTCAGCCGTCCAGTTAGTCGTTCGCCATTGTTGACCGTAATTTGGTCAAAGGGGAGGGACGCCGTGAAAGGCTGGGTCAGGGAACGATTTGATTTGAGCGTTAGCTGATGATTTTGGAAGTAACGCCCCTCGTTTTGACTGATAACGCTGACCGGGTCGCTGTTAGAGCGGACCATCAGATTGTTATTCTGCCAGGCGGCGAAGCCCAGCAACGTGGTGAAGGCCAGGGCCATGCCCAAGGGCAGCCAGCGGGATCGTTGCGAGTAACGCAAAATATTGAGTGGTTGACGATACCCGGCTGCCGTGCCCGCAATCAATAGGAAGAGAATCGGTAGGGCGTAACGTTCTTCCGTTTCCCAGAAGATGACGTGAAAACAGATGAGACCCATGAAGAAGAGGCCACCTAGCAGATAGGCCGAAGTCAGGTGGTAACGGCGAATCTGTTGAATGCCCCAGCCTAAATTAACCAAGATCAGCGCTAGATAGCTGACTTGACACCAGTTGGCGAGGAACCAGTCACTGGTGGCGCGGTGCTGGCGATACCAGTTAGGTGCGCGGTCGAAGGCGGGATTGATTTGAAAACTGTCGAAGGTCCCGCTGGACAAAAATAGCCGTGCCTTGCGGAAGAGGTGCTGGAGAACGCCTTGCCAGCCCAGGTCGTGGAGCCGTGTCTTGAGCGTTTGGCTAGCCAATTTTTGTTTGGCCGCCTTGGTTGGTTGTTGACGCATGGCGTCGACGTCTGCCCGTTTGTACTGACCGTAGGAATGGGGATTCCAACTCATCGCTACCCAACTTGTCGCTGGCAGGGATTGATTGGCGTCAACGGTATAGCCATTCGCCTTTTGCCATTTAGTGGTGAGGCCACCGCCGACGACTAGCGTGGCTAGGAGGACCAGGGTCAACAAGCAGCGCGTAAAGCTGGGGTGCGGGGATTGGTTGGGGCGTAACCAGATTGCTACGACGACCGCAATCACCAGCACAATAAAGTTGGCCTTTAATAGATAGGCCGCAACCAGTAAGCAGCTCAACAGAATGCTCCGCCAGGTAATTTGTTCCCAACTCTTTGCTCGTTGTAGATGGCGAAAGGCGGCAAAGGCTAGGAGCCCCAGTGGGAGGACGTAGGTATCGCTGTAGGTGTTTAGCGCGTAGGCGTAGAGCGGTACCGTGGTCATGATGAGAACCAAAAATAAATTGGCGCGTGCTGGATTGTGGCGCCGTAACTGCTGCCAGATGGCCAGGAGACCGACATCCAGCCAAGCAAATTGGACCATGTTTAGCCAAACACCGGAATAACTGCCGGTTAGAAGGTGGCCCACTCGCATGATGCCGCTGAGTAGGAGCGTAAAGGTCACGTTATTCGGGTATACGTAGAAGTAAGGTGACCAGTCCCAATGGCCGTTCAAGAGATTTAGGGCCTGCTGATGAACGAAGTATAGGTCGGCACGGGGAGCCGCCACCCAAGTGGTCGCGACCCATAGCTGAATCGCTAAGAAGGCCAGCCAGAGGCCCCCACTCAGCCACTTACCCGTTCGCGGCTTAATCCGATGTAGATAGCGAAAAAGCAGACCGACACCACCCAAGTACAGGGCGCTAGCCATCAGTAAAGCTAGTGGCTTGAGCCAGTCGTGGTCTACCCGAATCGTGACGGGCCAGAGGGCCAATAGAAAAGTTAATAAAAGTAGGCAGCTGATTAGACCACCTAGGGTTACGGTGAGATAATGACGGATTTTCATGAGCGTTCTCCTGATTTAGTTCTGAATTGACTTAAGTGTAACGTAACGGCCGCAGAATTGCTCGGTTCCCGGTAAGCCGCTGTGAAACTCGAGGTATACGTGTCCGTTTGAATGATGAAACGTGGGCGGTGCTTGACCTCCGTGAAGGTCCGCCCTACGTATTCACCAATGATGCTGATGGCCACCAGTTGAAAGCCACCTAGGAACCAAAGTGAAGCCATAATGGAGCTCCAACCCGTGACAACGGTTCCCCGGAAGTGCTGGATGAGAATCCAGAGAATCATGAGAAGGGCACCCCCACAGATTGTTAGTCCAGCGACTAGCAACGCGCGAATTGGCGCGACCGAGAAGGAAAGAATGCCATCTAAGGCGAAGCGTAGCATTTTTCGCAGCGGATACTTGGAGACTCCCGCTTGTCGGGGTTGCCGCTTGTAGTAGAGCTTAGTGGCTGGAAAACCTAACTGAGGAATGATGCCGCGAATGAACGGTCGGGTCTCGTGGCAGCGCATGAGGGCAGTTAGAACGGGATGCGTTAGTAGGCGAAAATCAGAGTGATTGGGAATCAGGTTGACGCCGAGTTTACCCATGACCCAGTAAAAACCGTTAGCTGTCGTTCGCTTGAACCAGGAATCCGTGGACCGATCATTACGAACGCCGTAAACCACGTCGTATCCGGCGCGCGCCTGGGTCACCATGGCGGGGATGAGCGTGGGATCATCCTGGAGGTCGGCATCAATGGTGATCACGTAGTCAGCGTGCCGGGCGGCGGTTTCCATTCCGGCCATGAGAGCGGCCTCTTGCCCATAGTTGCGACTGAGTTTCAGACCAGTAAAATGCGGATTTTGATTACGTAATTGTTCAATCAGACGCCAGGTCCGGTCCTGACTGCCGTCATCGACAAATAAGATGCGGCTGTCTGCGGTCACCAGACGGTCGTGAATCAACTGGGTCAAGATATCTGCGAGAATGGGTGCCGTGGTTGGTAAAACGGGTTCTTCGTTATAACACGGGACCACTATAGCCAGTCGTGGCAGTTGCTTCAATGTCATTTTAAATCGTCTCCCCCGAAAAAACTAAGCATGTAATCCCCTACGTGTCCCAATGATAAGCTAAGCACAGTGTTTTGGGGTGTCAGGGACTTAGAATTGGGCGATTTTTAAGGGTGATTAACTTTGCGTGTTGCATTTGATTAGTGGTTGATAAGTAAATCCGCTATAATTGTTATTGTACATAAAATCACAAAATGGAGGTTTTCCAAGATGGGTAAATTAGATGGCAAGGTTGCAATCATTACGGGTGCCGCTCAGGGAATGGGAGCCGCACACGCGAAGCTATTTGTTCGTGAAGGGGCCAAGGTCGTTATCACCGACATTAAAGAAGCTGAAGGTGAAGCGCTGGCTAAGTCACTCGGCGAGAATACACTCTTCATCAAGCACAACGTGGCGAGCGCTGCCGACTGGGATAACGTGGTTGCCCAGACCAAAGCTAAGTTTGGCCGCATTGATATCTTAGTAAATAATGCCGGTATTACTTTTGCCAAGCGCCTGCAAGATATCAGCGAAGATGACTACCTGAAGATTTTTCAGATCAACCAATTGGGAACCTTCCTGGGCCTGAAGGCTGTTGCCAAGGAAATGGTCGCACAACATTCCGGCTCGATTGTGAATATTTCATCACTGAATGGGTTAGTCGGTGGCGCCGTGGGTTACACGGACACGAAGTTTGCCGTTCGGGGGATGACCAAGGCGGCCGCCCTGGAGCTGGCCCCATCTGGTGTGCGAGTCAACTCCGTCCATCCAGGGGTGATTGAAACGCCGATGATCTCTCAACCCGGAACGGAAGAGGCCGTTAAGCAATTTGCCAAGGCCATTCCGTTACGTCGAATCGCCAAGCCAGAAGAAGTCTCTAAGTTAGTGCTGTTTGTGGCTTCAGACGATGCTAGTTATGCAACGGGGTCCGAGTTCGTCGTTGATGGCGGGATGTCTGCCCAATAATTACTGGTGGCTTCATTCGCCTTACCGGCTGACATGGTGGTGACCGGAAATTATTGCGGAGCTCCTTGGTATTTCTGTTGTTTTTGAGTTGCTGACTGCCTTAACCCGTTAGTGTGAAGTCGATGCATTTAATTAAAATTCAAATATTCTGGTCACAAAAGGCCGTCGCGTAACCTTTAATTGGGTCGCGACGGCCTTTTCTTGTGGCGTCAATTTAGTGGCGGAAGTGGCGGTTACCCGTAAAGACTAGGGCGATACCGAGTTTATCTGCCATGGCAATGGAGTCTTGGTCACGGATACTGCCACCGGGTTCGGCGATGACCGTGATGCCGTGTTGTGCGGCGTATTCGACGCAGTCTTCCATGGGGAAGAAGGCATCGGAGACCAAGACGGCTTGGTCGTAGTTCGGCTTCACTTCGGCTTTACCGACCGCAATCTTTACCGCATCGATTCGGTTCATTTGGCCGGGACCGACGCCTAAGGTTTGGTCAGCTGTGTTGATCAGGATGGCGTTACTCTTGACGAACTTGATGGCCTTGAGACCAAAGGTAATGGCAGCCAATTGATTGGCGGTTGGCTGTGCATGGCTGACGACTTGGAATTTGGCTGGGTCATCGTAGACGTTGTCACGTTCTTGACGGAGGAGTCCCCCACGGACACTGACCAGTTCATCTTCTTCTGAATCCTTGGCCGTACTGAAATCAACCGTTAACAAGCGTAGATTTTTCTTCTTAGCCAGCACGTCGTAGGCATCGTCGTCAAAGGCTGGTGCGATGATGATTTCTAGGAAGAGTTTGTGCATCTTGGTTGCCGTCGCCAGGTCGACGGGCCGGTTTAAGACAATGATGCCCCCAAAAATAGACATTGAATCGGCTTCGTAGCACTTATCCCAGGCCGTTGAAAGGTCGACAGCTGAGCCAATACCACAGGGATTCATATGCTTTAAGGCCACAACGGTGGGGTCGTCAAATTCACGAATCAGGCCCAACGCAGCATCGGCGTCCTTGATGTTGTTGAAGGACAGTGGTTTCCCGTGTAATTGAACGGCGGCCGCAATGGAGAAGGGAACCGGTTCGCAGTTTTGGTAGAAAGTGGCGGTCTGTTGTGGATTTTCCCCGTAACGGAGGGCCTGCTTACGTTCGTAAGTCAGAGTTAAGGTATCAGGCTTGGCCTCATCCGTTAAGTAGTTGGCGATCAAGGCGTCGTAGTGCGCGGTGTGATGGAACACCTTGGCTGCCAAGTGCTTACGCAAGCGAAGGTCAACGTGTTCTTCGGCTAGGGCATGACCGACTTGATCGTAGTCGGCGGGGTCACAAACGACTAATACATCTGCGTAGTTCTTTGCGGCAGCCCGAATCAAAGAAGGCCCACCAATATCAATTTGTTCAACGGCTGCAGCCAAGGCCACGCCTGGTTGTGCAATGGTTGCGGCAAAGGGGTAGAGGTTCACACAGACCAAGTCGATGGGCGTGATGTCATGATCAAGCAATGTTTGTTGGTGTTCGGGGTTATCTCGTTTGGCCAAAATGCCGCCGAATACCAAGGGATTCAGGGTCTTAACGCGGCCGTCCAACATTTCTGGAAAATGGGTGACGTCTTCAATAGGTAGAACGGGAATGCCAGCCTGGGCGAGGACGGACTGGGTGCCACCAGTTGAGACAATTTCAAAGTCATGAGCAATCAGCGTTTGCGCAAATTCAACTAATCCAGTTTTATCAGAAACACTTAACAAAGCACGGCGCATAAGGGGCCTCCTAATAGTTTTTTTGAAGTAACCCCATCATACGTGATTTCATCTGAACAATCAACAAGAATAAATTATAAATATTCGTATATTAGTCTATATTAAATTTAGAAAGGACAGTTAACAAATATAATTTCATTAATATCAGAACAATGTTTGCTTTAACTAGCAAAACTATTTTTATCTCGTAGTCCGCCCACCTGGTCGTTGCGCGAGACTACACAAAATAGGGGGATTCCGCATTTATTCGAGTCAAAGAGCGAACCATTATCCGCCCGGATTATCACGACTATCGTTGATTTAGCGGTCTTCCTGTAATAAATATAATCGTAAAATCTGGTAACTGAACTGCAATCACCCTGTTATGGAATGCACATTTTAATCGGTTATGGTGGAAAAGGACTGTGAAACGAGGAGGTGGCGCAACGCCAGAAGGGTCTCACATTGTGTGAACAGAAAATCAATTTTTAGATAGGGAAGTGTCAACAATATGTCGAGCAAACATTCATGGACCAAGCGACTGACGCAAGCCATTGTTGCGGCGAGTGCCTTGGCCGGTATCGCGGTGGCAGGCGGTCAGACCGTTGCCCAGGCGAGCACCTTAGCCATTCCAGATATTTCTGAATGGCAAGGAAAATTAACATCGAGTCAAGTTGCCAATTTGAAGAGTCAGGTCTCCTTTGTCATCAATCGGCGACAGTATGGGTCCTCGTACACAGACCTCTATGCCACTAACAACACCGCGCTTTACGTGAAGTACGGGATCCCCTTTGGTGAGTACGACTACGCCCGGTTCACTAGCGCGGCGAGTGCCAAGCAGGAAGCCAAGGATTTTTATAACCGGTCGAATAAAAACGCAAAATTTTATGTTTTAGACTTTGAAGAAAATGACGTGACGTCCGGGACCACGAACGCCGCCGTTAAAGCCTGGTACGAGGAAATGAGTGCGCTGACCAATAAAAAACTCGTTTTCTATTCTTACCAGTCATTTGCTACAAGTTATGCCAACACCGCTCGCCAAAATTTTGATGCCCAATGGATTGCGAACTACTCCACGACGCCAACGATTTCCTACGCGTTGTGGCAGTACACGGATCACAATTATTTATCCGCACTGGGCGAATACACCGACAACAGTAAAGCCGTGACGACCGTGCACCCGATTTCGTGGTGGACTAATGGGATTGCGACGTCGCTGGCCAACACCGCCACGACCACGAATTATGCTTACAGTAGCTATAAGAAGGGTCAACACATCTACTTACATAATGGTGCGACCAAGTATGCTGACGGCACGGCCATTGCGGCCTCGGACCGGCAAAAATTCTATGCGATTTCTAAGGTGAAGAGCGTGACAACTGACAAATCTAAGCAGGAACTCTACATTGATTCGCTGGGCAAATGGGTCTTGTCGCAGGATGCCACGGGCTACTGGGTCGGGCAACACGGCTCATTTAAGCTGAATCACAAACTGAATATTTATTCTGATTCAAGTTTAAAAACCAAAACTGGCGGGTATTACGTGGCCGGTGATACGGTGGCCGGACAGGTCGTCAAGGCACCAAGTGGCAAGTCGTATCGCATCAAGACGAAGCTGGGATACTTGTCTGCCAACACAGCATATTCGGATCATGCTTACTATGAATCGCTGGGATCGAGCACAAGCGTAAAGACGAAGAAGAAAGTTTACGAGTACACCAAGTCTTCCTTTAAGAAGGCCAACCGGTCGACTGCCGTTAAGAAGGGGACCACGCTGAAAGTCACTGGTATCAAGAAGCGCTCGACGGGGTCACGGTATCTGGTCCTGAGTAATGGGAAATATGTGACGGCCCAAACGGCTTACGTTACCAAAAATTAAGTGAAAGAAGTTGAATAGATATGCAACGAAAGACGAAAATAATCACGACCGTCACGGCCACCCTCGCGCTACTAGCGTTGGGGTCAGGCACGGCCTTACAGATTCACGCCGCTAATGATGTCAGTTCCGTGAGCCAAACGACAGCGCCAACCACGGCAACGGCGGCTGGCACCAAGCTGACGGCCAATAGTGCCAGCGGAACGAAACAAAATTATCAGGTCGATTATTCTGCCAGCGACAGCCAGTCCGCGACCTATAAGAAAACGACGTACGGGAGCACCAACACGGCTGCCAAACAGGTCGACTACGTGGGCGGCAACACGTCGGGGACAACTGTTAAATTGAACAAACAGACAACGGCCGTCGTGCAGGGGACTATGGGCCATACCTACGTTCACTGGAACAAAGGCGATTGGTCGGTGACAGCTGTCACCAGCAATGCCGATGAGAGTGGGACGCCAACGCAATTTGCCAAGCAGGTCAACCAGCAGATCACCAAGTCCAGTCTGCCAACCAGCGCAGACACGGGCGCCGTGACCGTTTACAGTCAGACCGATGATGACGAGGCCAATGAGGTGACCTGGCAGGACGGCAAGCAGGTGTACGCCGTCACTGGCACCACCGCCGACGCCACCGTCAAAGTCGCCCAAAACGCGGACAACTAGGGTTGCTGGTTGTCCGCGCCTTACCGGCTGACACAAACGTCATCAGTAACTGTGTGTTGCCTGTTGGGCGACTGGACTGTGGCTAATGGTTAATTAGTTTTGTCTGTTTATATAGTATTGAAGAGGTGTTTGTCACTAGTATGGATTAGTGACAAACACCTTTTGATATGGGGATGTATTGAGATGTAGGCTGAAGAAAAGCTGATGAGCTGTGCTTTTTAGAAAGCGGAGATAAATAATTTTCCTGGATCGTGAGCGATAGCCGGAGGTAGTTGAATGCCTAGCCTATGATAGGGCTGTTTGGTCGCTGGGCTTGCGGCCTTACAGCCCGGGTCGTACTGAAGACACGCGGTTTTTGCGGGGCTTCAGTACGCCTTCGGAGACCGCTCTTTGGCTCCGGAGGGTTGCCCCATAGGCTTGGCGTTCAGCTATTGGAGGCGGTAGCGTATGACGACCCCAGGAAAATTATTTTTGCTTTCCGGGAAAAAGAGCTAGTCACCCGGGTTCGCGAGCCTTAAACTAGAGCTATGCACATTTACGGGAGGGGTCGCATTGAAAAATTTGCGTCAACCAGAATCGGGATTCTCCTGGTTCTACCAACGATTTTTAAATAATCACATTACAATTCTGCTATTAAATATCTTTCTGTTGCTCTTGGTACTCAATGAACTCATGCAAAACGCCTGGATTCTCGCGCCGGTTTGGAAGTTTATTGGGATTACCATGCCAGCCATCGTGGTGGCGGGGATTCTGTTCTACGTGCTGGATCCGTTCGTCCACTTCATGGAGCGGCGACTCCACCTGCGCACGGGCCTGGCGATTGCCGTGGCCATGCTCCTGACGGTGGGCATCATTGTGTTGATTTTCCTCAATCTGATTCCGTTTCTGACCAAGCAGACCAGCGGCATCATTGGCGCGCTACCCCAGTTTGCCAACGATATGCTCCACAACATTAATCACCTGAACCAGGAGCATCATTGGGTGTCCAACAGTAACTTGGCGGACATTAACGAGCGCGTGTCGACCTACTTTTCTAAACGGGGGCTGAACCTGTTGACCGGGACGCTGAGCTCACTGGGCAACGTGGTGACGACCGTGAGCGACTGGGTCATCACGATTATCACGGCGCCGCTGGTCTTGTTCTTCATGTTGAAGGACGGGTCGCGTTTCCCCCATTACATCAGTCAGGTCGTGCCGACCGCTTACCGGAGCCGGTTCATCACGATGCTCGATCAGATGAACGTCAAAGTCAGTTCCTACGTGCGTGGGCAGTTGTTGGTCGCCTTGTGCGTGATGATTATTTTCACGACGGGGTATTCCATCATTGGGCTGCGTTACGCGCTACTGATTGGTTTTCTGGCCGGACCACTGAACCTGATTCCCTACTTTGGGTCGGCCATCGCGCTGGTTCCCGCGTTGATCATCGGGGTCGTGACCAGTCCGTCCATGCTGTTGGGTGTGGTCATCGTTTACCTGATTGAATGGGTTTTGGAAACGCAGGTCCTGTCGCCACTGATCATGGGTAACAGCCTCGCGATGCACCCGATTACGATTGTCTTCGTCCTGCTGGCTGGGGGTAAAATGTTTGGCCTCCTGGGCGTCATCTTCGGGGTGCCGGGCTTCGCGGTCCTGAAAGTTCTGGCCACCACCACGTTCCAGTGGTATCAAGAATACTCGGCGCTTTATCCGGACGTGTTACCGCCGGACGAGCTCGAGCCTTAACGCTTTATTAACACAGTTATCATGAGAGAAAGTTTAACGAAACGGCGGTGCCTTCAGGGTTACCGCCGCTTTTTGTGCCCCCACGGTTTTGCAAATGAAAACGGGTAACGCCGGAATTTAAGTTTCCGCAAAGTCCGCTTTGGCATACTCGAAAGCATGATAAGAAATGGAGGCGACCCTAATGAACTTTTTCAAACGGGCCTGGTTAAACGTGTGGGCGAAGAAGGGCCGGTCAGTTTTACTGATCCTGGTCTCGTCCGCCATTCTGATGTTTGTGTTAGCGGGCTTGCTGATTCGAAGCGCCGCGGTTAAGGCGACCGACCAAGCGAAGGCTGACGTTGGTGCGACCGTGACGTTGTCGGCGAACCGGCAGGCGGCGTTTAAGAAGATGCAAAGCAGTAGCAGTTCCACCAGCAAGAGCAGTCGGCCCAAGATGACGCTGACGCCGGTGAAGCTGAGCGATGCGACCAAGATTTCTAAGCTGAGTAACGTCAAGAGTACCAACGTGACCAGCAGTACGACCGTCAATGCCAAATCCTACGACGTGGTTTCGACTAGCACGGGGATGGGCAGCAGTAACGGCGGCCCCGGCGGCATGAAGTCCAGTGCCAGTACCGGTGACACGCAGATCGATGGGGTCACGGCCACGAGTCTGACGACGGCATTTAGCAACAGCCAAAGCAAAATCACCAAGGGTCGCGGCATCACCGCAGCCGATAAGAATACCCACAACGTGGTCATCGAAAATGACCTGGCGAGTCAAAATGATCTGACCGTCGGCGATACGATTACCGTCAAGGAGATCGCGGGTGACAAGGCTAAGGTCAAACTGAAGGTCGTTGGGATCTACAAGGCCAGCTCGACCAGCACTAGTGCCAGTCCGATGAGTGCCGACCCAGCCAACACGATGTACACCTCGTACACCCTGGCCAACACCTTTAAGGGCAGTAAGTACGCGAATACCGCGGATTCCGTGACCTTCAACATCAGTAATCCCGCCAAGGTCAGCAGCGTGAAGAAGGCTGGTAAGCAACTGATCAACACCAGCAAGTACGCGCTGAGTACGGACGATGCCAGTTATCAAACGGTGAAGGCGTCGATGGCAAACGTGAAGAGTTTTGCCAATAAAATCGTCTGGCTGGTCGCCATTGCCGGCACAATTATCCTGGCGTTGATCGTCATCTTGATGATTCGCGAACGCCGCTTTGAAATTGGCGTCCTGCTCTCCTTAGGGGAAGCACGATGGAAAATCATGGCACAGTTCTTTACCGAGATGCTGATGGTCATTGTCGTCGCCGTGGCAATTGCGGGGGCCGGCGGTAAATTTGTCGGCGACCAGCTGGGCTCGCAACTGGTCTCACAAAGTACAACCACCCAGACGACCGCGACCAGTTCAACCGGGCAACCCGGTGGTAGCGGTCAACCTGGCGGTAATGGTACCCGTGGTGGTGCCGGGGGTCCTGGTTCAACCACATCGACCACCAGCGCCAAGGCGGCCGATACCGACCTGGACATTAACGTGAGTGCCGTCGACCTGGCGGAACTCGGTGGCTTTGGCTTAGCCATCACGTTCCTGTCGATCATGATTGCCTCCGGTGGCATCCTGCGACTGGAGCCGAAGAAAGTCTTAATTTCCTAAGGAGGAACGCGCATGCTGAAAACAGAAGGCCTGGGATATTGGTACCAGGATAAAAGTGAACCGTTGTTTCAAGATATTAATCTGACGTTTGAGGTTGGCCAGTCCTACGCAATTCTGGGCCATTCCGGGACCGGGAAGACGACGTTTCTGTCGTTGATTGCGGGTCTGGATAAGCCCAAAGCGGGCGACATTTTGCTGGATGACCGGTCGTTAAAAAAGATTGGCTTAACGACCTATCGGCGGCACGATGTGTCCATTGTGTTCCAAGCATATAACCTGTTTACCTATATGTCACCGTTGAACAATTTGTTAACGGCCATGGCGATTACGGATGCGGAACATGCGGGCGATAAACATTTTGCCTTACGGACGTTAAACGACCTGGGCATCAACGAGGACCTGGCGACTCGTAACGTCCAACACCTATCCGGGGGCCAACAACAACGCGTGGCGATTGCCCGAACGATGGCCTGCGACGCCCAGTTAGTGGTCGCCGATGAACCGACCGGGAACCTTGATGAGGACAACACGAAGGAGGTCATCGCGCAGTTTCAAAAGATTGCTCACGACCGGCAGAAGTGCGTGATCATTGTGACGCATGAACCGGACGTGGCGGCGCAGTGCGACCACCAGTACCGCCTCGAAAACAAGCAATTCACCCAACTCGCTTAAACAGACGAATCGCGGTGGGGTACCTCCGGCGGCCTAGATAACTCCGCCTGTGGGGGTGACCTCTGAAGCCTGAGAAGCGGTCTTCAGAGGCAGTTGAAAGCCGTGAAAGAGCCACGTCTTCCAACTGACCCGTAGCGTAAGCCGGTAAAAGACGCCAACTAACGCTACCGACACAGGTCTGCGCCATCTAGCCGCCTCCGGTACCACACTACTGCTGATTAGACGAGTGGGTGACTGGCATTGCCCAATAATATTTTTCAGAAATATTTGTCAGCGTGACTAGCCAGTTTGCTTCAACAAAGTAGAGCATTAATTTCCCATGAAATTGGATGTCGACCTCTAGCCATTTGGCTGGGGGCGGGCATCCTTTTTGGCAGTAGAAGAGTTATTTGCCGATTGTTAGGCAATTCAAGTCGTTAAACCTGTACTTTTATAAATTACGTGTTAGAATAATCACTGATAATGAACCCGTGCTGGTGGCCCTTGTGGCCCTTTTTTCAGTGTTGCTGATGGTTGGGACCAACCGGCACGCATAACTAATTCTAGTAAAGAAGGTCTTCAGTGTGACAGTTTTTAGTGCTTATTCTGATGAAGAAATTTCGACCTACCTCCAAGACCAAGTCAAGGATGGGACGATCTACACGGACGAAAAGACGTTAAAGAAACAGTCATTCAATCCCAACGCTTCTGGCGGTGAGACCGGCTTGGCACGGGCGTTCGTTGAGGCCGCCAGTGTCGAGGATATTCAAGGTGTTTTGCGGACAGCGCGGAAATTTCATATTGCCGTCGTTCCCCAAACCACCTTTAGCAGTACCGTGATTGGTTCCGATGGTATCGATGGCGCCATTATTATTTCGATGCGGAAAATGAATCAAATTTTGGAAATCAATAAAGAAGATTCCGTGGCCGTTGTTCAACCCGGTGTCGTCAATGGCGACCTGGACCAGGCTGCCCGGAAGCAAGGCTTGTTCTACGCGCCAGATCCTGGTTCCAAGCCATTTTCATCCATCGGTGGGAACGTCTCGACCAACGCTGGTGGGATGAGCACCGTCCGTTTCGGTGCGACTAAGGACAACGTCTTGGGCTTGAAGGCCGTGCTGGCTGACGGCCGCGTGGTCAAGCTCGGTGGTCGGACGCTGAAGCAGGCGTTTGGCTACGACCTGACGCAACTCTTCGTGGGCTCCGAAGGCACGTTGGGCATTATCTTTGAAATAACGGTCAAATTGATGCCAATTCCTTTAGGCAAGTCCGTCATGGGCGTGGCCTTCTTCAAGGATATGAGCGCGTTGGCCGCCGGTGTCACAGCGGTTCGGATGTCAGGCGTTTACCCGACCATGTTGGAAGCGTTAGATGGCAACACGGTTACGGCGTTGGACCGTTATGAAGGCACTCACTACGCGGACAACAGCGGGTCCATGCTAATCTTCCGGTTGGACGGAAGCAGTGACGAAAGCGTGGGCGTTTTGAACGACCTGCTAGCGAAGCACGATGCCCAAAACGTTCAGGTCACCACGGATCCAGACGAGCAAAAGGCTTTGGAAAAGTTGCGTCAGGACATGTTGCCAGCCGTCTTCTCCGGGAACAACCATTTGATGGAAGACATGGCACTGCCATTGTCAAAATTAGCCCCAATGATGGACTTCCTGCAGGATCTGGGTAAGGAACTGGGCATTAAGATCTACACCGCTGGCCATGCTGGTGATGGGAACGTACACCCAACTTACACGTGGTCCGAAGATGAGGATGAGGTCCCAGAAGTCATCATCGAAGCCTTACGGAAAACGTTCTGGAAGACACTGGAACTTGGTGGAACGATCACCGGGGAACACGCCGTGGGCATGATGAAGAACCAATGGAACAACCCTGAATTGGGTGAAACCGTGGATCTGTTACAACACCAAATCAAGACGCTGTTCGACCCAATGAACCTGTTGAATCCTAAACGGAAGATTGATTAAATCTAAAAATTAATTAGCAAACGAGCAGCTTCGCCATCAGCTATTCTGGTGGCGGAGCTGCTTCTGGTTTTAGACAGGCGGAACGAACTGCATAAATATGCAGGGAAATCGAACGCTGGAAAAACGTGAAAAAACCAGGAATCATGGAGGAGGTCAGTTAATGGCGGGCTGAACCAGTGTAAGCCGCAGGGTGGGTGAAAATGAGCTCAGCAGTGGGAGTTCCCTTGGTGGCGAAGCCACTTAGGGAACTGATATCTTTGAGACGCGTACCTTAGCGGCTCAAAGTAAGCGCGGAGACCGTTTTTTGGCTCCGGGCGTTCGCCCACAGCGACACGGCTCATTTTCACCCGCCCGGAGGCGCTGCAACGTGTTCAACCCGCAAAAATTAACGACTGAGCATAAAGTTTGCTAAATCAGCCGACAAATTAGATAATTATTGTTACAATTGGAGGCGAATACAATCCCCGGAATACAACAATTACAACCGGTTGCAGTTTAGCAACGAAAGGAAGACAGCAATGGCTGACGCACAGTGGTGGCAACACGCGGTCGGGTATGAAATTTACCCGAAGAGTTTCTTTGATACGAACCATGACGGTGTGGGCGACTTGCCCGGCATCCAAGCGAAAATTTCTTACTTACAATCCCTCGGCATCGACTTCGTTTGGTTGTCGGCCTTTTACCCCTCCAGTCAAGTGGACAGCGGGTATGACGTGATCGATTACCGTGACGTGGACCCGCAATATGGGACCCTTGACGACTTCATGCAGTTGGTCGCGGCGTTCCACGCAGCCGATATCAAAGTGGTCATCGACTTGGCGTTAAACCACACCTCTAACCAGCATCCGTGGTTCCAAGCGGCACTGGCTGATGCCACCAGTCCCTACCACGATTACTATGTGTGGCGGTCGGCCACGGCGGACCAAGTGCCTAATAACTGGGAATCCATCTTTGGTGGGTCGGCGTGGACCTACGTCCCAGAAATGGGGGCAGCCTACCTGCACACCTTTGCGGAAGCTCAACCGGATCTGAACTGGGAAAACCCAGCCGTTCGTCAGGCCATGGCCGAAACGATTCAGTGGTGGGCCGACCGTGGGGTGGATGGCTTCCGTCTCGATGGCGTGACCCATCTCAAGAAGCGTCAGGACTTTGCGAACGTTGCCCATCCGCGGACGGATTACTATCAGGACGTGACCGGAACGGATGCGTTTCTGGCTGATTTGAAGCCCGTGTTGCAACGCAATCAGCTCTTTGTGATTGGCGAAGCGGGGACCATTGACCAACAGACTGCCCAGCGTTGGCTAGACCCGGAACGGGGATTCTTTAACCTCCTTTTGGAATTTGACCACGTTCATTTTTGGGAAAGAGCCGAACCCAAACTCCCAGTTGCCGCATTGCGGGCCACGCTTTCGAAATGGCAACTGGGCTTAGAAAAGGTCGGTTGGAACGCCTTGTTCATTGAAAATCATGATTTGCCTCGTGCCGTTTCTTATTACGGGAACGCTAGCGACTATCGCCGGCGTTCCGCGAAGGCCTTGGGTCTATGGTACCTGTTGATGAAGGGGACACCGTTTGTCTACCAGGGGCAGGAATTGGGGCTACCAAACGCCAATTTCACCCAAATCAGCGAGTACCGCGACCTGGATAGCCGGCTGTATTACCAGCAACAGCGGTCGGTCGGTGTGCCCGAGTCACAGGTGCTGAGTCAATTGGCCATGAAGAGTCGGGACAATGCTCGGACGCCCATGCCGTGGACCCATCAGCAGTTTGGTGGCTTCTCGGATCAGCAGCCCTGGATCAACATGACGCCTGGAACAGAGCAGATCAATGTGGAACGGGAAAGTCACGATCCGCACTCGGTCTTAACGTTTTACCAGCAGCTCATTCGTCTGAAGAAATCCATTCCAGCCTTGGAACGTGGGCGCTATGAGTTAATCGACACACGGGATGACCAATTATTTGTTTACCGCCGGACGTTAAATGGGGACAACTGGCTGGTTGTTGTGAACATGAGTAATCAAGTTGCGACCACGCAAGAATTTGATTTAAATACAAGCGAGCTAATTTTTACCAATACGGAAGTCGATGCAGACTCCGACGACCCACAGATTCAACCGTGGGAAGCGCGACTGTATCATTTGCGGAAACTAGAATGAAATGGCGGGAGCCGAGAAACGAATCTTCGGTTCCTTTTTTATACCGTAAACTTTTTTAATAAATTGTGGTCGAATGCTTGCAATTCGGTAAGTTGTTCTTTATTATTAAATATATAGATATTTCTATGGGGTCAACCATTTTGCGTATTGCTAGTCGTGTTAACTATATCACCGGTTAGCAAAGTGAAGATAAGGATATGATAATACTATGAAGAGTAAGGTCGTTCATGCGGAGAGTTTCTTTGAATCTTTCATGGAGCTGAAGCGAGAACTAGAGAAAGCAGCAACCCGATTCCAACGAACCATGGGGATTTCAGTGGATCAATATGCGATTCTGCACCATATTTTAGAGAATCCAGGGAAGCTGACGTCGGCAACGGTTGCCGATAGCCGAGGTATTTCTCGGGCCGCGGTTTCTCGCGGAATTTCGCAATTGATTCGGCGCGGCTATGTCGTGCAAAGTTATCAAAGTTCAGAACGCCGGGTACGGCCACTTTCTTTAACTGCTAGTGGGGAGCAATTAGAAATTACTTGTCACGAAGCACTTAAGGTGGCAGCCGATACCATGAGTCAAGTCGACTTAGATGACAGTGGCAGCCAATTTACCGTGGGGCAATTGACCAAGATGTTGGGTGCGCTGACAGCTAAGGAAGACGCCGATGAATCAGAAAAATAACCCCAAAATATGTTAATAGAAGGGATTAGTCGAACGCGACTAATCCCTTTTCTTATCCACTCGGCCAAATGTGTGCGAATAAAGTCGGATACCGAAAACGTTCACAATATTTGGATATTTCGGTCTCGCCAATTTTTAACAAAATTTGTTAGGGGACGTGGTACACTTAAGTTAACGACGGCAGAGAAGAGGAATTCCCATGATTGTTGAGCGAAAGATTGGGACGGGGGAGCAGAACCTCGTCTGGGTGATGGCCATGATCGAAGACGATTCTGACAAGGATTCGTTGCAGGTAACGTATGGTCTGACCGATGAAATTTTAACCTACGTGACCGACGTGAACGAACGCTCTCACTATGACCGTGACGAATACTTGAATACCCAATTGTTTGTTTTGCACGTGCCAGTGGTAGTCGACCAGGTGTCCCAACGGTATATTACCCGACCCGTGACGTTTTTGTTAAAGGGTAATCAAGTTTTTTCTATCACAACGAAGCGGACGCAATGGGTAAATCAGACCCTGAGTGAGCGAATGAAATTGGACCAAATTTCAGACACCAATGAGTTCATGTTAATTGGTTTGTTCATTTTGTTCGACCAATTCATTCCACCCATTCGTAAGATTAACGCGGAACAAAACCGGCTGGATAAGCAGCTGAATCAGGCACCGGACAACAAGGATTTGATTGCGCTGTCCAACCTGCAACAGAGCCTGGCCTATTTCGTCAGTGCCACACGCAACAACGCCATGATGGTGGTCAACCTGAACAGTACGCCGTTTGGCAAGCAGCTGTCGGACAAGAACAATGAACATCTGATGGATGCCGTCATTGAAGCTCGACAAACATCTGAAATGACCGCGATTGAGGCGGACGTTGTCGATCGGATTTCGAATACCTTTAATAACGTGCTGAATAATAACCTGAACGACACGATGAAATTCTTAACGATTTGGTCGCTGGTTTTGACCATTCCGACAATCATCACCGGATTCTATGGGATGAACGTGAAATTGCCATTCGCTAACGATGCTATTTCTTGGATTTTCACGGTGCTGATGATGGTTGGCATCATGGGCGTGGTAGCTCTCATGCTCCGTCACCGGCATTTCTGGTAAACTGTCCCATGGACTGGTGCGTTCCCGGCGGCGGATTCAAAACGCCCTGCTGTGGGGTCGGTTCCAGCCGAAGGGCGGGCTTCCACCTCAACTTTGAGCCACAAACCGGTCTCAAAGGTTGCCCCGTGGGCTAGGCTGAGAAGGAACCTCAGCCAAGGCCACCGACACAGCTGGGCATTTTGATCCGCCTCTGGTCACTAAGACTGTCCATGCGGCATAATTTCCACAGCCCTGCGACTGATACGAGTGTGATCTTATGGCAGTGACAGTCGGTTCTGTGGTCACTTGGTTAGCTGGCGTCACAATGTAATCGTATAAATATACAGTGACTTGGGCTTGGAAGTTTATTCCAGGCCTTTTTCAATGGGGTCATTTTTTACAGATAAATCAGCCGCCGGTCAAATTTACCCTTGAAATTGTTAAAATAACACGCTAGAATTGTTAGCTGACTAACAAAAGGAGTGATGAACTGTGACTGAACGACGATTAGGGGCCTGGCTGCGTGATGCCGAGCACCAGATGAACCTAGAAATGAACGACTTTGCGCGGTCCTATGGCGTAACTGGGATGCAATTATCTGTGATTGATTTCTTAAGTCGGCAACAAACGTCCGATGTGTTCCAAGTTGATCTGGAACGGGAATTTCATGTGCAACGGTCCACGGCGTCCTTATTAGTGAAACGCATGGTGGAACGGGACTTGGTGACGCGTGTCGTGGCGGCCAGTGATAGCCGCAAGCGTCAACTACAATTGACCACGAAGGGCCAACGCCTGGTGCCAATTGTCCATGAACACCTGGAACAACAAGATGCCAAGATGGTGGCTGACCTGACACCCGCCGAAGCCGCGGCGTTCCGGCGCGCATTAGCGAATGTGAGCCACTGGCAAACAACGAAGGAGTAGATTATGAGCAAAGAAAAAATTGACCCACGGGTCGTGGGTGCGGTACTGGCGACCGGCCTGATGTCTTTGAGTGGGGTCATCGTTGAAACGGCGATGAACATTACGTTCCCCACGTTGATGAAACAATTTAACGTGACCACTGGAACGGTGCAGTGGATGACCACCCTGTACCTCTTAATCGTGGCCTGCATCGTGCCAATTTCATCGTATTTGAAACGCCGCTTCAAGTTGAAACAGTTATTTATTGTGGCCAACCTGCTCTTTATTACGGGACTCGTCATCGATGCCTGCGCGGGGAGCTTTACCTGGTTGTTATTGGGCCGGGCCATTCAAGGGTTTGGCACAGGGATTGCCTTACCGTTGATGTTTAACATTATCTTGGAACAGGTACCGCTCAGTCGAATCGGTATGATGACTGGCGTGGGAACACTGGTCACCGCGATTGGACCAGCGATTGGCCCCACGTATGGCGGTATCCTAGTCACCAGTCTGAATTGGCGGTATATTTTCTGGATTCTCTTGCCGTTCCTGATTGTGTCATTTTTCGTGGGGATCAGGACCATTAAGCAAGTGTCCACCACGCACTCGGAACGCTTTGATTTTCTGAGTATGTTGGGGGTTGTGGTGACGTTTGGCGGCTTGATCTTCGGCTTCAGTTCGCTGAGTAGCCAGCCGTTCTTGAGCTGGTCCGTTGGCGGTGCCATTCTGTTAGGGATTTTAGGCCTGGTCTACTTTGTCCAACGGACGCGCCACAGTGCGCACCCATTAATCCATCTTCAGGCGGTTGCCAATCCCGCGTTTGCTTGGCACTTGTTGGCATTTTTCCTGATTCAGATTACGGCGCTGGGACTCTCCTTCGTCCTGCCAAATTACCTTCAGTTGGTCGATCAACAGTCCGCCTTTGTGGCTGGGCTAGTGGTCTTGCCGGGTGCCGTGATTGGGGCGGCGTTTTCGCCAATTGGGGGAAACATTTTGGACCGGTTCGGGGCTAAGCGGCCAATCCTACTGGGTCTGGGATTAGTCGTCATCATGTTAGTGGTGATGACTGGAACGGCTCATGGGTTATCCGCTTGGGCCATTCTTGGCCTCTACGTGGGCTACATGGTCGGCATCGGATCGGCCTTTGGGAACATTATGACGGACGGCTTGAAACAGTTGCCGGCTGAACTGAAAGCAGACGGGAACGCCTTGATGAATGCGATGCAACAATTTGCTGGGGCGATGGGAACGGCGATTGTTTCGGCCGTGATTGCGGCCAGTCAAGCCGGGAACGCCGGTAGTACCGCAATCAAAACGGCTACCGGATCACAGCTGGCCTTGTTGATTCTGGTGATTGCTGGAACAGGGGCATTCCTCAGTATGGTGGTTGCCTTTAAAAAGAGTAAAATCTAGTGGCTTTACGAAAAATTAACGGTCGCTAGAGACTCACGTTGGTAGCGCTACTTTCCTAACTATGGGAGGTGGCGTTATGTTTATTTAAGCTAGCAGGTGCTACAATTCACTTCCAATAAAGCCCAAGCTGGCTGCGGAAAGTGAGGCGATTGGCATGAAATTTGATTGGCGATATGCATTTCATTCCTTCTGGTTTCTGATGACCCTAATGGTGTTCCTGAGCTTAACGACGGCGGTTGATAACTTCCACGGCGTTCGGATTGCGTTAGGGGTCATTTTAGGATTCTTGATTGTGGATGCGCTCTTAACGTGGCAGTACCCTTACTTTAATCGGTTAGGGCGCCAGGGCGTGACGGCGTTGATTAATTTAGGATTATTCGCAATTATTGCGGCGTTCACGCTAGCCTTTAAGCAAGAATGGTCGGCAAATATCTGGGGGTTCATCAGTTTCTGGCTCGCGGGTTTCGGTGGCATCATCGATGGTTATTTGGCCCAGCCAACCAAGATTCTAGCGGATCAAACGCGGGGCGACCTACGCAAGAAGGCAGAAATTTTGAAGAATTCTTCGCGACTGTAGAAAAATGAATTGAATTGACTAGAAGGCGGCTGTGAGGCCGTCTTTTTATGTTCCAAATGGCATGGGTGAAATTTCCTGGAACACAGAAAAGCCTCAACTACCAAAATGGTGGTTGAGGCTGAGTTAGCATATTTAGTTTTTAACTGGCACAGAGCTGGCAACGGTGGTTAACACTGTATAAGCCGCAAGGTTGGTGAAAATAGACTCAGCCGTGGGAATTTCCTTAGTGGCACGCTTTTGGTGACACTTAGGAAATTGGTATCTTTGAGACTCGCGTTTGAGGCTCAAAGTAAGGTTGAAGACCGTCCTTTGGCTTCAGCCGGCCGCCCACCGCGTTCCGGTCTATTTTCACCAGCCTGGAGGCACGGGGCAAAACTACCGTTGGTTACTCGGCAGCGTAAGTCCAATCGTACGACAGCAGCTGGTGGAATCGTTCGCCAACTGGCACCCAAAGCTTGGCCTTGGCGATGTTGGTAATGGATTCCCAGAACAGCGGGTCCTGACGCTCTTGGTCGCTTAAGTTAATGTTGACATAACTCCCAGCTTCCGTTTTAGCGATTACGAAGGGGTAGAACACCTTCGTAATTTGTGCGGGCGTAATGGTTTTAATTTGCGGGTTGTCATCAATCAGCATATGAACGCTTCCTTTCACTTGTTGAAATCAGTATACCAAGCAAAGGTTACGGCAACCACCAAGTTTGATTAAGGATTGTCTGAGAATTTCTTAGTTTTTCGTAGCGGGTGCCGGTTGAAGGGTGACAGTGAACCGCGCACCATGGGGGTCGTTGTCCGTGACGGCAATATGGCCTTCGTTGAGCTGAACCAGCCGGGAAACGATGGACAGGCCGAGGCCGCTCCCTTCAATTTTGGTGGAACGGGAGGCGTCGACGCGGTAGAAACGTTCAAAAATGTGTTCGCGTTCCGCTTCTGGAATGCCAGTACCCTGGTCGGCCACGGTCAAGGTAACGGCGTCCTTGGTCTGGGCGACGATCACATTGATCGGCTGATCTTCAGGTGAATATTTATGCGCGTTATCCAGTAGCGCCGTCAAAATTTGGTGGAGCATGTCCGTGTCGGCACGAGCCATGACGGGCGTCTCAGGGCTAACGAAGGTCACGGGCTGACTGACCAGTGGTTGATAATGGTCAACGACGGCCTGTCCCAGCTTGCTTAAATTCAGCGGCTGCAGGCTGACGTCGGCCCGGTCGGCACGCGACAGGTGGAGTAAGTTTTCAATTAAATGCTGCATCCGCAGGGATTCCTGGTCGATGAAGCCGAGTGATTCGGGGATGACTTCTGGATGCTGGTCGCCGCGGCGCTCAATCAATTTGAGATTGCCGCGAATCGTGGCGATAGGGGTGCGCAGTTCGTGGGAGGCGTCGGAAATGAATTGGCGTTCGCGTTCCAGGCGGCCGTTCTGGGCGGCCAGTAACTGGTTAAAATCGCGTGCCAACTGGGCGACTTCCACGGGTTCCTCGGGTTGCGGCAATTCGGCCTGGGTATTTTCCGGGCTGGCCGCGGCTTGTTGGGCCGCATTTGCGAGGGCCAGCGTCGGGGCGCTCAGACTCTTGGCCAGTCGCCGCACGTAGAGCAGACCGATTAGGAGACTCAGGCCGATAGCGATGATCAGAACGGCAATGAGAACGTGTAAATTTCCAACCAAAACGTGCATGCCAATATAGAGATAGTAAGTTCGCGTGCCAGTTCGGAGTGTTTCCGAGAAGTATAGCCCGCGTTTTTTAATGTAGACCAAGTGCGTAAAGGGGACTGAGACGGTGCTGGCACTGGCAAGCTGACTCGTATGTGGCAAGAGCGAGGTGGTCGTACCATCTGCCTGTTTAATCAGGACAAACGTGTTGTGGGAATTCAGACCGCTCCCCTGATTGACCGCGAGCCAGTCCTTAAAATTGCTGACCTGCGTAGTTTGCAGACTGGTGCTGAGTTTCTCCGCCTGGTCCTGCGCCCGCAGAAGTTGGTCGACCGTTAACGTGACGCTGACGGTGAGCACGATGATGAGGCCAATTGTCAGCAGCAGGCTAGTGATTGAGTGACGAATGATATCTGTGTAGGTTCGCGGGGCGCGTTTAGTGCTCATCGGCGTCATCTTCCTTCAAGCTGTAGCCGACACCCCGAATCGTGTGGAACAGGTTGGGGGCACCGGCGACGTCAATTTTGTTCCGGAGGTAGCCGATGTACACGTCGACCACGTTCTGTTGGCCGAGAAAGTCCACGCCCCAGACGTTGTCGAGCAGTTCGTCACGGGTGAAGACCTGACCGGGATGTTGCAGGAGAAAGAGGAGTAAATCGTATTCGCGTTGGGTCAGCTGAATGGTTTCACCGGCCCGGTCGACTTGGCGGGTCTTGGTGACCAGCGTCAGGTCGCTCAGCGTATAGGTTTGATCCAGGCCACTTTGATGGGCCGTGCGGCGTTGGATGACCCGGATGCGGGCGAGCAGTTCTTCTATTTCAAAGGGTTTCGTGATGTAGTCATCGGCCCCGTTGTCCAGGCCGGTGACCTTGTCGCCCAGGTAATCGCGGGCGGTCATCATGATGACGGGTAACTCGTCGTGCTTGCGAATCCGCCGCAGGACTTCCATGCCGTCCATTTTGGGCAGCATCCAGTCGAGCAGAACCAGCAACAGGTGATCCTTTTCCTGTTGGTAGGTCTCCCAGGCGGCTTCGCCATCGGCAGCGGTCAGGACGTTAAAATCTTCAAAGGTGAGTTCCTTAGCCACGTAACTGGCCAGGCCCTCTTCGTCTTCAACGAGTAGAATGGTATTTTTCATTTTGTAGTGGGCTCCTTCAATATTGCAGTGAGTTACGCTTAGTGTAGCATGTAAACGCATTTGTTGCTGGTTAAATGGCGTGCTTGTTTGCGCCTTACCGGGTGGCGAAAATAGGTCGGAACGCGGTGGGCGGAATCTGCTTTCGCCACCCTTATGGCTTATAGGGATTTAGCCAACAAAAGCGGACTTGCTAGCTAGTTTTTGTCCCAAGTCTGTTTGTGCTTAAAATGATGATTAATTGAAAATAATCGGAACCTAAGAAATTCACAGATTAACTTTAGCGTGCCTTCAAGATTTAGCGGGTAAACGCATGGTATAACTAATACATGCTTAATAACGAACGAAAATCAATGAAGGAGTGGTCTTAATGATTAAAGTAAAAGCAATGATGACGAAAGTAATGTTGGGGGCGATGACGGTAGCAACACTGCTGGGAACGTCTGCTGGGGCTTCCGCTGCGACGACGGCAACTGCCACGGCGACCGCTCCTCGCGTTGAGCGCACGACGATTCAATTTAACCCGCAGCCCGATACGACAGTCCAGGTGGTGAAGATTAAGTTGCACAAGCCGACGACGACCAAGCAGATTTCAAATCAGGTCCAGACAGCCGTTGACGCTAGTGCGCTCAATCTGGACCGGCAACACACGGATAGTCAACTGAAGTAAGCATACCGGCAGCAGCTTAAAGTTAGCCAAAAAGACCAGTAGCGGCGGGACCGTTGCTGATTTTTTGGCTAGCAATAAAAAAGACTAGTCCTAACACTCATTAACAGCTAGGGCTAGTCTTTAGATGAACTTGTTTTGCCTCTTACTTAATCGCGTCAGCAATAGCCACATCACCGTTAACAATGGCAATGATCTGCTTGGATTGGGGATGCTTAACGACGGCCACAACGGCGGCTGCCACGTCGCTGCGCGTGATCTTAGAAGAATCGGCGTTAGCGGGATCCACGGAAATCTTTCCGGTTGGGTCATCGTTGGTTAACATCCCGGGGCGGACAATCGTGTAATCCAGGTTGGTCCGGTGCTGGAGCCATTGGTCGGCGTAGTATTTAGCCACGTAGTAGGGACGAATCCCAGACTTTTCCCAGAAGCTGCGGTCGTCGGTGCCCAGGGCACTCACGATGATGAACCGCTTGATGCCGGCCTTTTCCGTTGCAATCATCGACTTGATGGCGCCATCCAAATCAATGTTCAGGGTCATATCGTCTCCGGTACTGCCGCCAGAACCAGCGGAGAAGACGACGGTGTCGACACCGTTCATGGCGGGCACCATGGCATCTGCCGTACCCATCAGGTCAAACATGCGGGCTTGGCCGCCCAGCTTGGTGATGGTTTCAGCCTGTTCCGCGTTCCGAATGCCCCCGTAGACGGTTTCGCCGGTTGCGGCGAGTTGTTGGATAATGTGCTGGCCGACGTGGCCGTGAGCACCAATAATTAAGGTTGTCATGAAAATTCCTCCTATACGCAGGTTAATTTACTAACTTCCACTGTAACGGTTTTGGAGGCTAATTTCAGCTATTGTGACTCAGAATGGCGTTGGCAACTGGTGACAGCCCTGGCAGAAATGGGAAAATCCACCCGAAATAGTGGCCGGATTTTATGAGATAATTACCCGTGAAGACTGGTCCCACAACGATTCAATTGTGCACGGTTGATTTGTGAAATAGATTACGATAGTTCCAAGCTGGTTTTTCACCTGATAAGCCGTATAATAGAGACAAATATCCCTGACGAGTTAGGTCACCTGCTGGTTCCAAATGGGGGGAGCAGTGAGTGTTAACTAAAATGTAACCGTTTTAGTTGGTCTGAACATTGTTAACTGACTGTACTTAGGGAGAACTTATTTAATAGAAAAGGGGTCGTTTAATTATGGCAACGATTTTAGTTCTAGGTGGCGGGTACGCCGGTATGCGGGCCATCAAGTTCTTACAACGTGAGGTTCCCAGTGAAGACAAGATTGTTTTAGTGGATAAGACGGGGACTCATACCGAGAAAACCAATTTACATGAGGTGGCGGCTGGGACCATTGCGCCTGACCGGATTACTTACGAGATCAACGATGTGATTGGCAGCCGCGTTGAATTTATTCGCGACACGGTCACCAATGTGGATGTCGATCAAAAACAAGTCACGTTGACGGAGCACGAACCGTTGACCTACGATTACCTGGTCTTAGCGCTGGGCTTCCAGTCCGAAACGTTCGGCTTAAAGGGCGCCGCGGAAAATGCCTTGCCAATGGATGACTTGGAAACGTCTGAAGCCGTTTACCAACACATCGAGGCCAAGGCCAAGCATTATGCTGAAACGCAGGATCCGAACGACTTATCAATCGCCGTTTGTGGGGCCGGGTTTACCGGAATCGAATTGCTCGGTGAACTGAGCCAGTCCCTGCCAAAGCTCCAGACGCGCTACAACACGCCAGCCTTTAAGGTGACCTGTCTAGAAATGGGCAAGAGCATTTTGCCAATGTTTGACAAGTCCCTGGCCGACTACGCGCTGGCCTTCATGGATAAGCACAACATTGAAATGAAACTGGGCGCCGCCATTACCGAAATCAAGCCGGGCGCGGTGGTTTACCAGGATAAGAATACTGACGACGAAACGCCACACGAAGTCGCTGCCAACACGATTGTTTGGACTGTGGGGGTCAGTGGCTCGCAAGTTATTGCCGATTCTGGCTTTGAACAGCGGCGGAACCGGGTCGTGGTGAAGGATGATTTGACCTTGGAAGGCCACCCCGAAGTTTATATTATTGGGGATGTCTCCGCGGTCATGGATCCAGCAAGCAACCGGCCTTACCCAACGACGGCGCAAATTGCCTTGGCCTGTGGGTCACATGCGGCCAAGAACATTGGGTTAGCGCTCCGTGGTCATGAAACGCGGCCATTCGTCTACAAATCCGTCGGGACCGTGGCCTCACTGAGCGACCGCGATGGAATCGGTGAAATCTTCAGCAGCAACAAGAAGATTCACGGCTACATCGCCTCGGCCATGAAGAAGATTATTACCGACCGTTCCCTGATGGAAAGTGCCCATTTGAGTACCACCTTAGCCAAGGGCCGGTTCGATCTTTACCACTAAGCTTATACTGGTTACATGGTCGTTGTCCGGGCGCCTTACCGGGCAGTGAAAATAGGCCGTGACGCTGTGGGCGGCCGCCGGAAGCCATAGAGCGGTCTTCCAGCTTACTTTGAGCCGAAAAGCGCGTCTCAAAGATACCAGTTGTCTAAGCGGTAAACCGCTAAGACAACTCCCACGGCTGAGCCTATTTTCACTGCCCTCACGGCTAACATGGATGAGATCAGTCACGATTTGCATGCTAATTAAAGAGCTTATCAGAGGTGTAGGCATTGTCTGAAAATCAGATGATGTCTGCACCTTTTGTGTTGTGCTGGACGTTTATGTGAGTTGGTACTGGCAGGGATAGAGAGACAACATTCTGGCTAACACTTATGTCAGCCGATAGGGCAACGTCAATGGCGTCAGCCGTGGGAATTCCCTTAGTGGCACGGCTTGAGTGCCGCTTAGGGAATTGGTATCTTTGAAACGCGAGCCTTAGCGGTTCAAAGTAAGTCTGAAGACCGCTCTTAGGCTTCAGACGGCCGCCCACTTGGCGTTGTCCGGCAAGGCGCAGGAGTGACACAGGTGGACAGCGGGTACTTTTGTCTCAGTCTCTGATGGCATGAACGGCTAATTTTAGCCGGAGGAGGCCAGGACGGAGCCAGCTGTGTCGGCGGTGTTGGCCGGGGTTCTTTCCCGGCCTACAGCGCGGGGCGAGCTTTGAGACACGGGCCTTGTGGCTCAAAGTCGAGGTGGAAGCCCGTCCCTCAGGCTGGAACCGACCCCATAGCAGGCGGAGCTCCTGGCAGCCGCAGGCGACATTATTCGTCAATCTAATCAGAGAAATGTGACAAATTGGTAACAGATTGGCCTAGACGAGGGGGTAAGTTAGCCGACGCGCTTTTTTAATGGTAAAATTAGACCAAAAAGGGGAATGACAATGCTACAAAAACGCTTGGAGACGCCCTTGGGACCGGTTACCGTGATGTCTGACGGCCTGTCCTTGACCGGGTTATGGTTTACGGACCAAAAGTATTATGGGAGTACATTACCTAAACTGACTTTGGTAGCGGAACGCCCCATCTTTGCGAAGGTTGAGACGTGGCTGGCTGATTATTTCGCTGGGAAACAACCACCCGTTAATTTCCCGGTTCGGCCGCAAGGAACGCCCTTCCGGCAGGCCGTCTGGCAACAGCTACAACGGATTCCCTATGGTCAGGTGCGCACGTACGGTGAATTGGCCGCCGATGTGGGTGACCAGCTGGGCCATTTCGTTGGCGCCCAAGCGATTGGCGGCGCGGTGGGACACAATCCCATCAGTCTAGTCGTGCCCTGTCACCGAGTCGTTGCTGGCGACGGCGATTTGACCGGATACGCTGGTGGCTTGCCACGGAAACAGGCCTTGCTTCGGCTAGAAGGGTCGTTAAAATCAAACGAAATTAAGGTGAATTTCGAAGAAAACTGACCATTTTTTCCGAAATCTACGGAATTATTACCTATTGCGCGCAAATCTATCGCACAATAGGCCCCCAGTTATGCTATAATCAATCGTGTTCAAATACTGAAGAGTACGATTATTAATAGACATAATCGGTTGATAAAATTGCGCGAAAGGGGTTTCTTCTCACCGAAGAACGCGTATAATTTTAATCAGCTTAGGACGTTAGTTAAAGTTACTGACTGCCGGGGGGATAAGTCAGTGACGATTAATACTTAAACTTAAATGGTGTGTAAATGATTGGAGGTATCACGATGGCTGCATCGGAAACTAAGGAGCGCATTGCGGAGCCCTTGGCTTCGTTGTTGAACCACAACACGTTCGATAAGATTACGGTCCGTGAAATTGCGGACGAAGCGGAAGTTCACCGGAAGACGTTTTATTACTATTTCGCAGACAAGTATGAGCTATTAGCTTTTGTCTACGAGCACTTCATTGTGGAAGCGCCACGTCGCGAACAACCAATGACGTTGACCCTAGAGAACTGGCGACCAGCAGTAATTCAATTACTGGAACGGATCGCAGACCATTCAAAGATTTTCCTAAACGCTTATCCTTATGACGATGGTGTTTGGCGGCAATCCACGAATGAATTTGTGGCGTCACGACTGTCAATTTTGCTCCACGCAATGCCTGAGTACCGTTACTTAAAAGAAGATGTCATTGACACTTCAGCGGAATTTATCGCTGCCGGGGCGTTAGGCATCATCAACAAATGGGCCAATGATAACTTCACGGCAAGTCCGCGAACGGTTTTGGACCAAATTACGACGGCTAACCGGCTGTTCAACGGAATTTTGGATCGTTGGAAGTTGAGTTAACGCCTATATAAGCGTCACCGCGGGTCACTGTCAGTCAGTGACTCTTTTTTTGACGAAAAAATTACCGACTAATTGTCAAATCAAACGATTGGTTGCGGGCCAAAATGGATAAAAACTTACTAGACCAATTTCGAAAAATGCAACCGGTTGAAAGCGGTTTAGCCTGCCCGTTTCACTAATAATTTGCTTAAAACGTCACAAACAAAGCACTGGTATTGCGCTATTTTAAAAGGTATAGTAACTCTCGTAAGGGGTTACATTGTGAATTCAGGATGACCCCATAAGGAGGAAATTAGAATGGCCTACCAAACTACCAATCCCTATACCAATGAAGTTGTTAAAACTTATGAGAACGCAACACCAGAATACGTTGAAGAAAGTTTAGCCAAAGCACAAAAGTTGTACAAAGAGTGGCGGAATGACCCCGTATTTACGCGGACCCCAGTTTTGCACAAGCTGGCCCAAATTTTCCGGGACGAAACGGATAGTCTTGCCAAAGTCTTGACGACTGAAATGGGAAAGCTCTACACCGAAGCCAAGGGTGAAGTGATTCTCTGTGCCATGATTGCCGACTACTATGCCGACCACGCTGGCGAGTTCCTGGCTCCACGGAAGATTGACTCAATCGCCGGTGAAGCCCAATTGGAAAACCATCCCCTCGGTGTGTTGTTAGCCGTTGAACCCTGGAACTTCCCTTACTACCAAATGATGCGGATCTTCGCCCCAAACTTTGCGGCTGGTGATCCCATTGTTTACAAGCACGCTGCGATTACACCAGCCTCAGCGTTAGCCTTTGAAGACGCCGTTCGCCGTGCTGGCGCACCAGAAGGCGCCTTAACCAATCTGTTCCTGTCCTACGACCAAGTCTCTGACGTGGTTGCGGACAAGCGAATTCAAGGGGTCGCTTTGACCGGTTCCGAACGGGGCGGCACTGCCGTTGCCGAGGTGGCTGGAAAGTACCTCAAGAAGAACACCATGGAATTAGGTGGGGTCGATGCCTTTATCGTTGCTCACGACGCCAACATGGCTGACGTGAAGGCTATTGCGCCACGGGCACGGTTATACAACGCCGGCCAGGTCTGCACCTCATCCAAGCGGTTCATCGTCACGGCGAACCACTATGATGAATTCTTGGAATCCCTAAAGGCGGCGTTCTCATCCGTTAAAATGGGCGACCCTATGGACCCTGAAACGACGCTGGCGCCAATGAACTCCAAGAAGGCCAAGGAAAAGCTCCAAGCCCAAGTGGCAGAAGCCATTGCGGGTGGGGCTACACCTTACTACGTGCACGAACCAATCGATGACGAAGGACAATTCTTCATGCCAACGATTTTAACCGACATCGATAAGAGCAATCCGGCTTACGGCAAGGAAATGTTTGGTCCCGTTGCCCAGGTCTACAAGGTTGCTGATGACGACGCAGCCGTTGCCCTGGCTAACGACGCGGACTATGGTTTAGGCGGCATTGTCTTTGCTGGGAGCCAAGAGGCCGGTGCTAAATTGGCTTCTCGTATCGAAACTGGGATGGTCTTCGTCAACACCTTCTTCAGCTCCTTACCAGAGCTCGAATTCGGTGGGGTCAAGGGTTCCGGCTTCGGTCGTGAATTGGGCCAAAACGGGATTTCTAGCTTCATTAACCAAGAGTTAGTGGTTAAGCGTGATCGGCCAAACGACGATGAAACGGGTGGCTTGATTCTGCCACACAAATTTTAAAAATTAAGTGAGATTGAGGGCGCGTGCCAGGTGGTGCGTGCCTTTTTGCGTACAATTGTTTAACCTAGTAAGCATGGTATATGAAACTGGTTGGTAAGAATAACTAATTATCGATTCACTGTTTCAACTAACCTGCTATATAAATGATGAATATTCCGCTTGTGACGCAGATTAAACTGTCTAAAGGGTAACTACGCCGGAAATGGATTAAGATAGCTTAGACGGTCGGATATGGCCATATAATAGTAGAAATAAAAAAGGTTCAGTTTGGATTCGGTTAATTCTTTTCTCGACTTAAGTAAGCGGGGAGCGGGTGTCAGTCTCTTATTGTAGATAATTAGCTGATCCCGCACACGATTTGAGTGAATTATTTTTTACGGGCAACATTATGTGATATTATGAACGAGAACTAAAAATCAAAAGGGGTGCGTATTTATGTCAGATCGTTTAAAAGGTAAAGTTGCTATCATCACGGGTGGAGTTGCCGGAATCGGCCTGGGCGTTGCGGAATGCTACGTTCGTGAAGGGGCGAAAGTTGTCCTGACTGCCAACCATAACGTGGACGGCGGGCATGCGGCCGTTGCCAAGCTTGGTGATGCGGTGAGCTTGTTTGTCCAACAAGATGTTTCTAAAGAAGCCGACTGGCAAAAGGTGATTGATGCCACGGTTGAAAAGTTTGGCCGTGTCGACATCTTAGTCAACAATGCCGGTATCGGTGGCGTTAACGGTGCCATCGAAGACCTGTCCTTAGAAGATTGGCAAAAGGTGATTGATGTCAACCTGACCGCTAATTTCTTGGGCGAAAAGGCTGCCATCAACGCCATGAAGGAAACGGCTGACGCTAAGGGCTCCATCATTAACGTGTCCTCCGTTGCCGGTTTGGTCGGCTTACCATTTGCCCCAGCTTACTCCGCTAGCAAGGGTGGTTCACGCCTGTTGACCCACGCCACGGCTTTGAACTTGGCGCAACGGAAGATCGACATTCGTGTTAACTCTGTTCACCCAGGCTGGATCGACACGGCCATCGTCCCAGAAGCTGCTAAGCAACAAATTATTGCTGGGATTCCTGTGGGCCACATGGGGAAGCCCGAAGACATTGGTGAAGTTTGTGTTTACTTGGGTAGCGACGAATCCAAGTTCGCTAACGGGGCCGAGTTCACCGTCGACGGTGGTCAACGCGCTTAACTTGGGTTTAAGGTAGTCGCCTTCAGGCTGGTGAAAATGGTCTGGTTCTATGGGTGATTGTCGTTCCCGACGGCGGATTCAAGGTGCCCTGCTGTGGGGCCGGTTCCAGCCTGAGGGGTGGTCTTTCACCTCGACTTTGAGCCAAAGTGCGGTCTCAAAGGTCGACCCATGCTCTAAGCTGAGTGAAAACCCTCAGCTAAGACCATCGACACAGCTGGGCACCTTGATCTGCCTCTGGTCACTGATATTGGCTAATGAGTTTCCTTTAAACAAACTGTAAATGGGCGTTCCCACTAACATCAGATGGTTAGTGGGGGCGCTCTTAGTTTAGTGGCGGTTAACGCGATTACAGTCGAAGAAAATGTACGATATAAGAAAGGCGTTACCCATTCTGCTAATTTGCAGAGTAGGTAACGTCTTTTAATTCGGGTGAAATTCAGATTTGAGTTTCGAGTAAACGACCGCGTCGCTGTAACCATCTCGGGTGGGAATGTGTTGACGCAGAATCCCGTCTTGGTGGTAGTGGTTACGCTCGGCAACGTGACGGCTGGGCCAATTGTCTGTCGCCGCTAGGAGTTCTAGCTTGTGGCATTTTAGGCGGGTGAACCCAATGTTTTCGGCCATGGCGAGGCTGCGCGAGACGATGCCCTGACCACGGAAGTCGCGGCCCAGCCAGTAGCCAATATCGGCGTGACCGTCCTTGAATTCGTGGAGGTCAATCATACCAGCGGGCTGCTGGTCGACCCCAATAACTGCGAGCCACAGCTGTTTATCGGCCATTTGGCCCTGACAATAACGCAGAAAAATGCGCTCATCCGCTGTCGAAGTGGTTGTGGCGGCCCAAGGTAACCAGCGAGAAAGATTGGTGCGGTCCTGGTCAATCAAAGCATATAACGCTGCGGCGTCCGCAATTTTGGGGTCCTTTAGCTGAATATTTGGCGTACACATTTAACCACCTCGTTAACTTTTTTCTTTAGGTATACGCGTGTCGGGGACAAATGTCAAAGCGCAAAAAAATCCCCGTTCATTGACAACAACTGCCAGCGAACGGGGATGTCAGCGAGGTTACTTGACCAGGCCGACGGTATTAAGAATCAGGTAAATGTTTAAGATAATGAGGATGACCGCGATGATCCAACCGAGAATTCGGCTCCAGGTCCGGTTGGCGAATTCACCCATCAGCTTCTTGCTGCTAGTGAACATCACCAGGGGAATCATGGCAAATGGTAACGCGATACTCAGGAAGACTTGCGACAACGTCAGGAGATTTTCAATCTTCGCTTCATTACCATGGTAGATAATAGCGAAGATGATGACTGGCGTTACGGAAAGTAACCGGGTGATCAACCGTTGAGCCCAAAGTGGCATCTTTAAGTTGATGAACCCTTCCATGATGATCTGGCCGGCCAGCGTCCCGGTAATGGTTGAGCTTTGTCCGGAAGATAACAGGGCTAAAGCGAACAGCATACTCAGGATTGGACTGGCGATGGCCCCAACGATTTGACTGTCGGACAGGGCATTGAACAAGTCAACGAACCGACCGAGGTCACTATTGGTGCCAAAGAAGAGGGCAGCTCCCAAAATCAATAGCAAACTGTTGACCACGAAGGCCAGCGTCAATTGGATGTTGGAATCAATCGTGGTGAACTTGATGGCTTGGGCCACACTCTTGCGGTCCTTACGATCAAAGCTCCGGGTTTGTGAAATTGAGGAACCCAGGTACAAGTCATGGGGCATAACCGTTGCACCAACAATCCCTAAGGAGAGGTACAACATCCCATGGTTCGTAATGATGCTGCTAGAAGGCAGGTAACCCTCTAACACTTGGTTCATATGGGGTTGGGCTAGGATAACTTCGTATAAGAAGACGAAGAGAATCACGGCAACCAAGGTCGCCACAATGGCTTCGATCTTGCGGAACCCTAACTTCATCAGGACCAACAGGACCAGAACGTCCATGGCGGTGATGATGATCCCGACAATCAGCGGGAAGCCGAATAACAGCTTCAACGCAATCGCGGACCCAATAATTTCGGCGATATCAGTCGCCATAATGGCTAATTCAGTGACGATCCACAGGAAGAAGCCGGTTCGCTTACCGGTATGTTCCCGGGTCAGCTGAGCCAAATCTTTTCCGGTGACGATTCCCAGTCGCGCCGACATGGCTTGTAACAGCATGGCAACTAAACTAGAAAGTAAAACCACGGTAAGTAACGTGTACTTGTACTGGGCACCACCGGCGATCGACGTGATCCAGTTCCCGGGGTCCATATACCCCACGGCAATTAAGGCCCCAGGGCCGGTGTAGGCCATCAGGGTTCGCCAGAAGCCCGCATTTTGCGGGACTTCAACGGTCCCATTAACTTCATCCAGGCTCTTTTGGTTGCCCCCGGTTGACTGAATCATATGGTGCTTCTTCTCGTCGGTTTCATGATTATTCATAAAATCCCTCTTTTCTATTGGCTTAGAAATTCAGGTAGTCGATTGACTTCTGCCTTTCCTGGTGAACGCGAGTCAGCGTCAGCGTGGCGTAAATGGTGCGAATAATGGCAAAATTAACGAAGCTAACTCTTGTGACGCGCTTCAATTCCATTCGTAAGTATAGGCCATTTAGCCGTAATGTCAACCGTGTTGGGATTAATTTTTGGTGGGCCAAAAAAGTTTTTATATGTTTGTAACTATAATTTTTATATTAACTACTGGTGGGGGACCTTGGGCGAAATGTAACGTGGTGACGGTTTCATGGTTGCTCCGCCGTACCGTGTGAAAAAACCGATAAGTCGGGGGTCTACTGGCTGGTCAATGAGAACCAGAGGCTGCGACTAATTACAGGATTAGAATGGTCTAAAATTTAAATCGGAAAAATATTTTTTGATTAGGTAGTTGTGTCCCACCATTAATGAGAACACAGGCGCATGAAAGGGCAACTGAAACGGTTCGTTACGTTAGATTTAAAACAAAGTATAGATAACCTAGTTTCCAAAACCAGATGATTGCGTTATAATCTTAGTTATTATCGAAGAGCGAAACTAGGAGAAACGAGGTAACCGTCATGCAACCAGAAAAAATTGCCATTTTAGTCGATTCCTGTTCGGATGTGCCGGCTGAAGTGTTAGCCGCCGCTGACATGGCATTGATGCCAATGAACGTGGTCTTCCGTGACCGGGTCTACGAAGACCGATTAACCATTACCCCAACTGAATTTTATCGACGCCAAGCGACCGAGAAGGCGACCACGGCGAGTCCCACTGGTAAACGGATCTTGGACGCGTTGGAGCGAATTCAAGCGTCCGGCTATACCCACGTAATTGCCATCTGTATTTCTGCTGCCCTTTCTGGGACCTTTCAGGAGACCCAGCTGTTGGCGGAAGATTCGCCGTTGACAGTTCACGTGATCAACACCCGTAGCGTCGGTATCGGCAGTGGTTTTTCGGCCATCTATGCGGCTCAGTTACGGGACCAGGGGTTGGCGTTTGCCGACATCGTTAAGGAAGTTGAACGCGTGACGTCGCGGACGAAGGTCTTCTTTTATGTCCCTAGTCTGAAATACCTGCAAGCTGGGGGTCGTATCGGCAAGGTGGCCGGCATGGCCGGAACCCTGTTAAACGTGAAGCCGATTATTTCTTGTGATCCCGAGGGCATTTACTACCCGATTGCCAAGGTCCGGGGCGCTAAACGCACGATTGGCAAGTTGCTGGACTTGGTCGATGACGCTATTGGTGACGCCACCAAGGTCAACGTCGCCGTGTGTGATGGGGCCGACCCAGACCTGCGGCAACAGGTGTTGGATCAGTTGAAGGCGGCTCACCCGAACGTGACCGACTGGTATGCCGGGGATGTGTCACCGGCTTTGGGCGTGCATACGGGGCCGGGCCTCATCGGCGTCGGCGTCCAGGTCTTGGACTAACGGGCTTGAACGGTTTCTGCGCCTCCGGGTTGGTGAAAACTGAGCCGTGACGCTGTGGGCGCAAGCTGGAAGCCAAAAAGCGGTCTTCCAGCTTACTTTGAGCCGAAGACCACGTCTCAAAGATAGCAGTTGTCTAAGCGGTAACCCGCTAAGACAACTCCCACGGCTGAGCTCATTTTCACCGCCCCTGCGGCTGACACTGGTTTAACCCGCGTGTAGTCCAGGGTGGATTCTAACTAATGGCGGTTGTAGTCAAACAGTGGCAAGAAGATATCGACACAACTGGTCACCTTGATCCGCCTCTGGTCACTGACACTGTCCATGCCGGGCTCATTTCACCGCCCCTGCGGCTGACACTGGTTTAATCCGCGTGTAGTCCAGGTGGATTTTAACTGTGGTGGGGTGGGGCTGAGCTAGTTCCCGTGTTAATTGAGCTAATATTGTGTCGTATCTGTAGTTATGTTTAATCGAATTAACAGGTAGCCGTAATATTTAAACTAGACACGCTATCAAACAATTTTTAACAACTGACGTTTGTCCAGAAATTAGCGATAAATTCGGTCAGAAACTTAGTCACTCTTACAATCTAGACGCGCAAAGTTTTTTCCACTAAAAAAGCCACGATTCGCGTCGTGGCTTGAGGGGGGATACGAGCAGGGTTAGATACTTTGGGGGAGTGCTAAGTGCTGCTCGTAAAAGAGTATTAAGAATTTGGTACGACTCCGTTAGCAACAGTCTTTGTTACTAACTTGATTGTAGTGTAACCCCTAATCTAATTAGGTGCAATTGATTGGTTTCATAAATTTACTAATAATGGCGTTGGCTGTCAATCGTTGGTAAACTTAATGGCTGTTTCCACCTGATAAGCGCTGTGACTATAAATAAAATTATTACGGCTACATCCCGGGGTGACGGCGATGTGGCCGTATTTTTGGCGGGCATCGCGGTTAACATCGCGGGTAGTACTGACAACTTGAGTTTTAGACGTATAATAGGAAACAAGCGCTGGATTGACCGATTGGCGACGACACATTTGCTTGGTTGGACGAAGCCATTTGGTAAACGGGGACTTGGTCATCAACTGGGAGGCACCAGCATAGACCAATTATTGAGACAGTTATCAGTAGATTAAGAAAAAATGGGAAAATAAAGACTTGTCACCCGTTAATCGTTTATAATAGTTTTACTAATGAAAACAATAGTTAATAAGGGCTTTAATGGGTGCAATGGCGAAACGCACCGTGGCTTAATTAGAAAGCCGCAGCAATTTTATGGGAGATTGGCCATCTAGGCCAAAGCGTGGCGCCGATTCAAAGTAAATTCACTTATCATTTGAATAAGGTGAATAATAGCGACCTGTCGGCAACAACGGAGGGAGACGTAGGATGAGTTTAATAGCGTTGATTTGGGAGGTCATTTGGCACCCGCTGACCGTGTTAGTGCCACTGACGAACCAGTTAGGAACAGGCATCTATCCGGTGCTATTCTTTTTAATTTTTTTGGAATCTGGCATGTTGATTTTTTCCTTTATTCCGGGGCAATCGCTATTATTCATGGTGGGGTCGATTGCGGCCAACCCGCATTCCCAGCTAAACATTTGGCTACTGGTTTTAATGTTCACGATGGCAGCCACGGCCGGGTCGGCTGTCAAATACGTCACGACTTTAAAGTGGGGTGACCTCCAGGAAAAACTGATCGATCGGTTACCGGAGGAAAAGGTCAAACAGGCCACGGCAGTCTTCACCCGTAACGAGGATCAAACGTTATTGATTGGGCGGTTTATCCCCTTCGTGGGGCTGTTTGTGCCGATCATTGCGGGCACCACGGATATGAAATGGCGTCAGTTCCGCTTCTACAATTTGGCGGGGAGCTTCATCTGGGTCTTCAGCTGTTCGGCGGTCGGCTACTTCTTCGGCAACACGCCGTTCATCCGCCAGAACTTCACGTGGCTGTTCATCGGTCTTCTGGCGATTCCGTTCTTAGTGCGCCAGGGCTGGCAGCATTACCGCGAAGCACGGACGGTGAAGACTAATCGTTAGAAAACAAATACTAATAGGATGTAAACGAGGCTCCTCACGTAAAAATGCGTGAGGAGCCTCGTTTAGGTAGGAATAGTTGAGATTAGAAACAATGTCCAAATGGAGTGGGTTAAGCCAGTATAAGCCGCAGGGCTGGTGAAAATGAGCAGGCTAGGTAGATGCTAGTGACCAGAGGCGGGTCAAGGCGACCAGCTGTGTCGATGGTCTTAGCTGAGGTTTCTCACTCAGCTTAGAGCATGGGACGACCTTTGAGACCGTCCTTTGGCTCAAAGTCGAGGTGGAAGCCCGCTCCTCAGGCTGGAACCGACCCCACAGCAGGGCACCTTGAATCCGCCGCCGGGAACGGCCAACTACCACGTCACGGCTCAATTTTCACCGGCCCGGAGGCGCAAGACAAAGCACAACCCGCAGAGAGATTTGGGCATAGAAAAGGCCCTGAGCAACATGCGGATTACTCAGGACCTCTATTTAGGAATCTGTTAATAAATCACTTGTTTTGGGGGGAGTGCATCTATAGACAGTGATTCCTATCATCTATCACAGTGCTTAAGGTCAGAACGTATCACGAACCAACTACGGGTATAATACCGAGTCTTGTAGTTATTCGCAAGCGAATTGTAACTGTTCCAAAAAAATGGCTAGAAAGTGTGAGGGTTAGGCTAATAGCTGGCAGCGGGACTAAAATTTAGAAATGAAACTAAGCCGGTTCCCATAAGGATTGGGTTGTTACCGGTTGCGGACAATGAATCAGCAATCGTCAAAATCAAAGAAGATTACTAGCGGAGTAGACAGGTTACGGTATCGACGTTAGACCTTAGATTAGATAAACCGCCCAAACCGCGGACTACCGGCAATTGTGGGCCTATTCGTTATTTTGACGCTGTTCTTTTTATGATTTTTACTTATTGAATAATAAACTAATGGCGAATTATTTCTGTGCAAAACGCACATGCTTTCACCATTTTAATGAAAGTGTGAGGAAAATGCCTGATTTACCGGGTTTTCCGAGACGAAGTCATTTATCTTTCGCTAACTTTCAAGTAGACTAGCTTTAGAATCGTTTTTCATGTAGGAGGGTAAACATGAAAGTCATCATTGTTGGTAGTACACACGCTGGAACTAATGCAGCGCTACAAATTTTGCGTGATCATCCGGACACAGATGTGACCATTTACGAACGGCATACGAACGTCTCTTTCCTTTCATGTGGGATCTCATTGTTTCTTGATGGGCAAGTCAAGCATCTTGAGGACATGTTCTATTCTTCACCTGAACAACTTGCGGAAGCCGGGGCAAAAGTTTTAACTCGACACAACGTGATTAAGATCGACGCAGCAACTAAGTCGGTCGAAGTCGTTGATATGGAGTCTGGGGATGTGACCACAGACACTTACGACAAGCTGATCATGGCGACGGGGTCAACCGTGACGGTACCGCCTATTTTTGGTATCGATGAAGATAAGGTCATGCTTTGCAAGAATTATGAACAAGCAGTTGCGATTAACAAGGCTGCTAAGGGTGTTAAACGGATTGCGATTGTCGGTGCCGGTTATATCGGAACCGAATTAGCTGAAAGTTATGCGCGGACTGGCCACGAAGTTCAGTTACTGCAATCACGTGACATCATCTTAAACCACTACGTTAACAAGGGCTTGTCTGACCATATCGTCAGCATCCTTGAAGACAAAGGGGTTAACGTGTTGTTGAATCGGCGGGTAACTTCATTTACGGGGAACGATGACGGCGAATTAGTTATCGAAACCACGAACGGAGACTTCACCGCTGACTTAGCCGTTGTCTGCACGGGCTTTGTGCCAAACACAGAACTGTTGCGGGGCCAGGTCGACATGGATCGGCACGGTGCCATCATCATCAACGACTACGTGCAATCATCTGATCCTGACATCTTTGCTTGTGGGGACGCCAGTGTGGTTAACTTTAACCCAACTGGTAAGCCAGCTTACACGCCACTGGCAACGAACGCTGTTCGGCAAGGGATGTTAGCCGGAATCAACATCTTCGGTAACATTCAGAAGTACATGGGTACGCAAGCTACGTCCGCGATGCAAATCTTTGGGCGGACATTGGCGTCAACCGGGTTGACCATCGACCACGCGTTGAACGCGGGCTTTGATGCCGACATGGTCACGTTTGAAGGCACTTGGCGGCCAGCCTACATGCCATCAACCGATGACCTGACCATCAACTTGGTTTATAACCGGCAAAACCGGCGGATCTTGGGGGCGCAGTTGTTCAGTCAACATGAAGTGGCCCAATCCGCTAACGCCATTTCGATTGCGATTCAAAACCGCAACACGATTGACGATTTGGCCTTCGTGGACATGCTGTTCAATCCGAACTTCGACGACCCATTCAACTACTTGAATTTGGTTGCACAACAGGCCGTGGAAAAGGAAACCAAGCGCGGGAACAACCATCCTCGTTTGACGGCCGGTATGGACGAAGATCCAGAACTGACGAAAGATTAACGAATTGGTAAATGAGACGTGGTGCCTACGGGTGTCACGCCTTTTTTGGCTACGCTGAAAACAAAAAGCTGGCGTCATCATACCCCTTGGGGTATACTGATGACACTGATTAAGAAACTGAGGAGGATGAATGAACATGCAAGCAATTACAAGTAAGGATTTTGAACACATTGGTGATGACACCGCGGTCACGGTCGTGGACTTTTGGGCTGACTGGTGTGGGCCATGTAAAATGCAGACACCTGTTCTGGAAAGTTTAGACGAAGCCTATGGTGACCAAGTGAAGTTTGCGTCCCTCGACGTCGACCAGAACCAAGACCTGGCCCAATCTCTAGGCATCATGAGCATTCCGTCATTGGTGATCTTTAAGAACGGGATGCCAACGGAAAAGGTTGTGGGCTTTCACCCGAAGGCCGCGCTCAAGAAGTACATCGACGAAAAATTAACTGAGGTGAGTGCTTAATGGTTCAAACAACGTCCAGTCAATTAAAGAATCGGCTTCGGCGAGCGGACGGCCAGCTACAGGGCATCCTGAAGATGGTCGATGACGGTCGGGAATGTCAGGACATCCTGACGCAACTCGCCGCCGTTCGTTCCGGCGTGGAGCGCATGATTGGGGTCGTCGTTGCTGAAAACGTCAAGCAGTGCATCGCGGATGACCAGCTCAGCGAAGACCAGCAACATGAATTACAAACAGCGCTTGATTTGGTTGTTAAGACGCACTAAGGTCGTTGTTATCGCCTCCGGGCTGGTGAAAATGGGCCGTGGCGCTGTGGGCGCACGTCTGGAGCCGAAAGGCGGTCTCCAGACTTACTTTGAGCCGCTGAGAAACGCGTCTCAAAGATAGCAGTTCCCTAAGCGGGTCCCCCCGCTAAGGGAACTCCCACGGCTGAGCCCATTTTCACCAGCCCTGCGGCTAACGTGGGTTTAATCCAGGACAATGTCTTCGTTATTTGACATTGATTGTGGCTGAATTGACAATTGATTTGTGATTTGAGTTGCGAATGAATCTGGCTGATTGATCTACTGCTTCAAATTTTCTCGGCCAACTCGTACTCAATCTAAACTAGTTTCACCAGAAGTCGCCTTGATGGCGGCTTTTTTGGTACAATGGAAAGATACTTTTGGAGGAGGCCAGCAAATGGCTAACGTGTTTGCAATTATTGTTTTTGCCTTTCTTGGGGGCAGTGGGCGCTACCTGGTGGGGCAGGCTTTACCCGCGACGTCCGGATTTCCCTGGGCGACGATCTTGATTAACTTGATCGGTAGTGGGCTATTGGCTTGGCTGTCTCATGCCAAACGCCTGACGGCTCAGTGGCCGGAAGCCGTGACCGTGGGTTTAGGTGTCGGTGGCGTCGGGGCGTTTACGACCTTCTCGACGTTTAGCGTCGACGCCGTGCGGTTGATGAGTGAACAACGGTGGCTAGCGGCCATCAGTTACGTGCTGATCACCGTCATTGGTGGGATGATTTGCAGTGCCCTGGGTGTGTGGATTGCCCGGCGCTGGTGGACGTTCCACTTGGAGGAAGAGTGATGGCCGCAGTGGCTGGCCTGGGCGCGACCGTGGGGGCTTTGGGCCGCTACGGAATGACGCGATTGGTGCAGTCCTATCATGGCAATCGGTGGCCACTCGCCACGCTGTTGATCAACTGGTTGGGGTGCCTATTGTTAGGTTTTTTAACCGGTTGGCAAGCAACTAATTTAACCGCTGTTTTACTTGGAACCGGGGTCCTAGGTGGCTTCACGACCTATTCAACCTTCAGTCACGAGGTCATCATGCTGGCGGACCAACGCCGGTATGGTGCCATGACGCTGTATCTCTTACTCAGTGTCGGCGGTGGCCTGATATTGGCGGCCGGTGGTGGTTGGCTCGGCTGGATCTTTCACTAGGCCGCGATAAATCAGTGGTATTCCGGGGGAAACTTCCCTATCATGGGGAATATTGAGTGAAACGAGAGGAGTGGCAATCTTGGCAGAACGCTTATCGATTGCGGAACAAAATCAAGCATTACGCGAGCAACTTTCGCCAGAAAATCAGGCTTACTGGGATGACTTGGTGACGGCCTTGCGGCAACAGCCCAAGTTCGCTAACGAGGATACCCTCCAGCGAAAATTACGGGAAGTCTTGCCCAATTTATTAGTGGCCCAGTCAAAAGAACAATCCGCCCGAGACTTTTTCGGGGCGGACCCGCAGACCATCGCTAACCAAGTAGGGGCGGCTTCGACGGCTAAACCCGCGTGGCTGACCTGGGACTTATTGGTGCCTGTCTTAATCTTCATCTTAGGGGTTGTTTTACCCGCAGCGATTTTACCAGCCGTGCCGCTACAAGGCCTGTTGATTACGGTACAGTTTGGCATCTTCGTGATTGCCATGATTCTAGGTATCTGGTTGGCCGGGCGGGTGACGTCACAAATGCAGCTAGTCGGTTGGCTGGTCATCGTTGTCGCGTTGTTTCTCGCGACGTGGCTGGCCGCACGAGTCGTCCCGGCGCGAGGGCTGATTTACCTGACCCGGGTTGGCGGTAGTGTGTTCCTATTAGTCTTTGCCCTGGCCGTCACTGGTCTGACCTGGTGGCATCACCGGCGTCACGCGGATTCTTGGTTTCCCGCCATTCTGGGGAGCCTGTGGATTACGACGCTGCTGGGCTTACTGGCGCGGTTCCCGTTGACCTCCGGGTTGATGGTAACCTCCGCGGGGAACCTGTTGATTGCATTGGGAACGGTGCTGGCGGATGCTAGCATCCTAATCATCGGCTGGCACATCTGGCAACTCCGCCAAACTAAATCAGAGTAACTGGTTAAAAATAGCCGCCTCCGGCTTCCAGGGATTCCGCCTGCTGTGGGGAACGCCTCCAGCCAAAGGGCGGTCTTCCAGCTCGCTTTGAAGCCTGGCAAAACCAGCCTGTCTCCAAAGTCGTCCCATGGCGTAAGTTACCCAAGAACGGTAACTAACGCCATCGACACAGCTGACTCCATCCCTGGCTTCCTGCGGCTGCGGTTGATTTTTAACCGAGTTCTGGTTTAAGTCGGAGTAGCTGGGTGTGCTTCCATAGTAAGCTTAATTTTAAGCGGATAATTAATGGTTCAGCTAACACCATCGACACAGCGGGGAACCTTGACCCGCTTCTGGTCGCTCTTGATCGTCTCTGATTTAGTTGGCCGGATGGACCGGTTGTTTACCATTGGATATAGTTCTTTAACAATTAAATGTAAACAAAGTAAATGCAGACCGACAATTTCATAGAAATTGCCAGTCTGCATTTTTTATCAGTTATTTTCGCTTCAAGACGATGAGAACTTTAGCTTGTCCTCAAGGACCTTTAAAAGCCAATTGGGTCCAACGCATCCGTTTGAAATGTGCTGGTGGTGGCTAAGCCTAGTGCTTGGCGGAGACCTGTTGAGACCTTCGTGATCTCACTTTGTGGGGCGATTTGGTAGTCGATGCCGTTGATGGTGGCCGGTTGGCCCTGCAGCGTTTGGGATTCGATGTGGCGGCTGGTGTGGCCATCCTTGGTGCGGAGCCACATTAGGTCGTCGAAGGTCAGATTCGTTTGCAGGTTACTGTTGAGCGACTTCAAAACCGTTTGGTAGCGCAGAACCGAACTCAGGCTGGCTTCCTTTAGCACCAATGCCTTGATGATTTGGCGCTGGCGGGCTTGGCGGCCGTAATCGCCCAGTGGGTCCTGGTCACGCATCCGGGAGTAGGCCAGGGCGCTGGCGCCGTTTAGGTGAATCTTGACGCCCTTGGTGACGTTGGCTTGTTGATAGTGGAAGGTCAGTAGCGGATTAATTGTGACGCCGCCGACCGCGTTGATCATTTTCTCCAGGCCGCCCATGTTCAGGAGTACATAGTAGTGGATGGGGATGTTGACCAGGTGCTCCACGGTCTGAATCGTGGTTTTAGCCCCATAGAGTGGATAAGCGGCGTTGATTTTTTCCTCGTCATTTTGACTGCCGTAAATATTGACCAGTGTGTCCCGGGGGATGCTGGTCAGCTTGGCCGTCTGCTTCTGCGGATTAATTGTGGCAACTATCATGGTGTCGGTCCGACCGACCTGGGTCCGTCCCAGCGCGCCGGTATCGGTGCCTAGCAGAAGAATGGCAAAGGGCTTGCCGCTGGTAATGGTGGTATCGCTGGGCTTGCCCACGGCGTGATAGGTCTTTGAAAAGGTCTGTTGAGCGGTATGCCATGCGTGCCACCCGTAAAGTCCGCCGCCCACTAGGAAGAGGGCGAGCAGGGTCAAAAGGATGTGGCGTCCCCGGTGCCGCCGACTGGTAAAATGCCGTCCCCGTGGCGGCAATGGTACGTTTTGCATGATGATTCCTCCCCCTTATACGCTGACAAGTATAGTCATTTACGTGGCAAATGGCGGCGACCTTTACCTAATTAGGTAGTCTTTTAACCAAATCTTATCTGGCGGGTTAAGTCGTTGTATACGTCTCCGGGCGGGTGAAAATGGGAGCGGCAACAGCCAGCCGTTCCCGGCGGCGGATTCAAGGTGCCCTGCTGTGGGGCCGGTTCCAGCCTGAGGGGCGGTCTTCCACCTCGACTTTGAGCCTGAGAATCGGTCTCAAAGGTCGCCCCATGGCCTAAGCTGAGTGAGGAACCTCAGCTAACGCCATCGACACAGCTGGGAACCTTGATCCGCCTCTGGTCACTGACGTTTGCGTACCCATTTTCACCCGTCCTGCGGCTCACGTTGACTTAGCCGGCAGGAAAAATTGGTTGGTGGCTGCCAGATTGTGCGGGCATTACAGAACTAGATGACTATCGCTTAATTTTCAAGTAGGGCAATTATGTCCTAGTGAATCCTATCTGAATGTAGCCAAGTTGCTGGCAGATCAGCGTTTACAAAAATGGTTATAATTCCCTAAAAGAAATTAGTGGCCGGTAGCGGTTACTTTGGTGTACAGTAAAGGAAGTATCGTTAACAAGTTTCGTGTGGGCTAATCCAGTGTTAGCCGCAGGTATGGTGAAAATGGGCTTAGCCGTGGGAGTTTCCTTAGCAGCTTGGCTGCTTAGGAAACTGATATTTTTGAGACTCGATTTGTGAGGCTCAAAATAAGCTCGGAGACCGCTCTGTGGCTCCGGGCGTTCGCCCACAGCGTTCCGGTCCATTTTCACCATGCCGGAGGCGAGTAGAAACACTTTTGATAACCCACACCAAACTGGTTATTAACATATATAATGAAAAGGGAGTTGGCAAATAATGGCAAAAGTTGAAAGTTTTACTTTGGATCACACAGCTGTTAAAGCACCTTACGTTCGGTTGATTACTCGGGAAACAGGGACCAAGGGCGACGTCATTTCTAACTTTGATTTACGATTAGTTCAACCTAACGAAAACGCTATTCCAACGGCTGGGTTACATACGATTGAACATTTACTGGCAGGTTACCTGCGTGATGAAATGTCTGGCGTCATTGATTGCTCACCATTTGGTTGCCGGACCGGGTTCCATTTGATCACCTGGGGCGAACAATCCACTGAAGAAGTTGCCAAAGCTTTGAAGGCTTCTCTGCACCGGATTGCCTTTGATACGGAATGGAAAGACGTTCAAGGCACTGACAAATACAGCTGTGGGAACTACCGCGACCACAGTCTGTTCTCCGCTAAGGAATGGAGCAAGGATATCCTGGACAAGGGTATTTCTAAGGACCCATTCAAGCGTGAGGTTATCTAGATTAGGTTAAACGCAAACCCCAAAGGAATCTGGCAGGCTGCCGGGTTCCTTTTATTTTGCCTTAGCCAGTTAGTAATGTTGAATGCATCACATTAGCAGAATCTTTGTTTGCCAGGAATGCTTGCGATATAATTAATATAATAAATGCTTTTGGGATTGGTTAAACTGTCGTTGTCAGTGTCTCCGGGCTGGTGAAAATGACAGCTAAACAGATTACGGGATATTGATTGTTTGGCAGTTGTCCGCGATATTTTCAGTTAATGTCGTGGTATTTTGCATGAACTGATTTGGTAGGCAATTATTCGTTGTAAAAGGTTTGGATTCAAACAGTGTGCAGGTTTGTAAAACGAAAAAATGTTGAGGGGATTTGATCATGAAAAAGCTACATTGGGGTTTAATGGTATTGGTGGCCGTCAGCTTGGGGCTGGGCGGCAGTACGACCGCGCAGGCTTACGGGACGTATCACCAGAAGTCATCCGCTTTAAGCGTGGGGCGGATGCGGCACGTGAATAATTCTCGCGTGCACTACGTTAAAGCACCCAAAAATTATCAGCACGCCAAGAATACGCATGGTATCAACACCATCAAACGTAGCCGGGGGACGGCAATCACCTTTAAAACAAAATATCTGTTACCGCTGCCTGGCTATCACAATCAGGCCTGGGGGAATCCTCAGGGCTTGACCACCAATGGCCGTTATCTCTACGTTTTATACTGTCCCACGGCTTGGCACAATCGTGGGCGCATCGTGCGTTATGATATGAAAAAGCTGAATAAACTGGGTCTGACGCCGCAGCAATTACAGACGGCCTACACCAGTAACGCCAAGGCCCAACTTGCCAGTCATGCGGCTGTTAAGGTTGGGAAGCCCTTTGAAACCGGGCACGGTCAGTCGTTGGCGTATAACTGGAAGAATCATCATCTTTATATGTGGTGTGACAAGGAGAAGTCGGCGGCCACGCCCGTCAATCAGTACGGGTACATCAAGCAGATCAAGGCCAACACCTTGACGCCGCGGTATCAAATTCGGTTCCGCCTGAAGCACAAGCGGTTTGCGGTGCCGGGCGGGCACGTGTTAACGTTTGATAAACAGGGCCGGGCCTACTTCTGGAGTCGACCAACGACGCACCAGGCCTACATTTATCAGGGGAGCATCTCGAAGCACCACGTGAAATTCCGACTGACGCGGCAGATTTTAAAACACGGTCCGGGCACCCACGTGCAGAGTATGGGGTACAACCCGCACACCAACCGGGTTTACCTGGTGGCCGACGATTCCATCGCCAGTGTGCCCGTCAGCAAGCTCTCCGGCAAGGGCCATCTGACCAAGAACAACGTGCGCTGGACCAAGTTCTCATCCAAACGGGAATTTGAAGGCCTGACGTTTACCAAGGGTGGGCACGCCTACCTGTTGACCAATCACAATCCGGAAATCCTGCGGGGCAACCGGGTCAGTTGGTAAGTTTAGCAAGTTGAGAAAATCCTTATCTCCGCTAGTTGGCGGCCAGTGCAGTATACTGGCTGAAAACATTGAGGGGTGAGGGATTATGCGAAGAATTCATTTACTCGGGGCGTTAATCCTCAGTTTGGGATTGATGGGGATGGCGGTTCCCGCACAGGCGGACACGTTGGTGAAGCAGTCGGTCGCGGCTTTGGCCACACCGAAAAATTTGACGTCGTTGGATGATGCCCAGGTTCATTTCGTCACGGTACCCACGGCCTATGCCAATGCCACCAATCCGCATGGGGTGAACACGATTGCTAGTGATCAGGGCAGTGCGGTCACCTTTACTACGAAATACCTGTTGCCAATTCCGGGGTACCAACACCAGGCGTGGGGTGACCCGCAGAGTTCCGCGGTGGTCGGACAGTACCTCTACGTGGTCTACTGTCCCACGGCTTGGCAGAATCGTGGCCGCATCGTGCGGTTTGACATGTCGGCCTTGGCGCAACTGAACGCGACACCACGGCAGATTCAGATGGTCTACACGACCGCGGCTAACCAATCCGCACAGGAAAAGCAGATTCGGGCGGCCATCAAGGTGGGGCCCGCGTTTGCGACCGGTCACGGCCAATCCTTAGCCTACGATTGGGCTACGCAGAAGTTTTACATGTGGTGCGACAAGGAGTCGGCGCCGCGGGTCAACCTCAGTAAGTACGGCGTGCTCCAACAAATCAGTGCCAGCACGTTGACGCCGGTCCACAAGATTCAGTTTCGGCTGAAGTCCAAGACGCTCAACGTTCCTGGTGGGCACGTCTTGGCCTTTGACCAGGCCGGCCACGCCTACTTCTGGACGCGCCCCGACCCCGTGAACGTCTACCTTTATCAGGGAACGATTCAAAATAACCACGTGCATTTTCAATTGACCAAGCAGATTTTGGAACACGGCCCGGGCACCTGCGTGCAAAGCATGGCGTACAACCCGCACAACAACCGGTTATACCTGGTGGCCGACGATTCGATTGCCAGCTTACCAGTATCCAAGCTGGGGCAGTTGACCAGCAATGATGTGACTTGGACGGGCTTCGACTCGACCCGGGAGTTCGAGGGGCTGACCTTTGGCGACAACGGTCAGGCCTATCTGATGAGTAACCACAACCCAGAAATATTAACTAGTAATTCTTTAAATTGGTAATGATTAGCCAAAATGGCGCCGGTCCGATGGGACTGAGCGCCATTTTTAGTGAAAAAATTTCGACTACGCTTTTTGCGGCTCCAGGTGTATCCTTATGGGGTGGTGGTTGAACCAATTATTGGCAAAATCATTGCCATACATAATAAATGGGAGATGTCGGGCATGAAGAAGTTTTTGATCAGCTTGGTGGTCGTTTTGGCCGCAATCGTTGGGGGTAGCGCGGTGACGCCGGGGACGACGGCGCAGGCAGCTAAAACCAAATTTACGCACTTGAAAGCTACCCCTAAAAAGATGCGTGGAACTTGGTACCATAAGGATGCTAAGCGCGGTATGTTTAAGATTGTCATTAAGAAGCATTCGTTCAATTACAAATATGATGATCAGAATTCCTTAATCAAAAAGCTAGATGTGACGAAGGATTATCAAAAAGGAAAACTTGCTTTGTATGGATTTGATAGTAAAACGGCTCCAAGTGGTGGAACAGTTCTTTTTAATTATACAAAGAAGATTAATGGGAAGAAGCGGCATGTCTTAGTTGAGCTTCCTCAAGGTGCTGGTATTAATCCAAACGTCTTCACGAAGACTAAGCCTAAGCGAACTTATACTGTTTCTCAGAAAGTATTGAACAAGCGCCCTGATTCAATTACCCAGTAGGAAGGTCGTTAATGATGAAGAAATTTTTAATTAGTTTTGTTATTGTATTGGCAACGCTGGTTGGTGGCAGTGCGCTTAATGTAGGCACCACCGCACAGGCAGCTACAACAAAGTATCGGACGGTAAAAGCAACGCCCAAAAAGATGCGGGGAACCTGGTACCAATACATGGGCAAGAAGGATGGCATGTACAAATTGGTCATCAAGAAGCATCAGGTCACCTCTAGGTTTGGTAATCAATCTAAATATACATTGCCAAGTCTGACGATTACCAAGTGGTCACAAAAGGGGAAGCGCGCAGTATACAATTTCAACAGTAAAACGCATCCCGCTGATACTGCTAGTTACTTTACCATGACCATGAAGATTCGCGGCAAGAAGCGGACTGTGATTGCCTCGCCCCAACAGGATCCCAGTCTGAAGCCGGTGGTCTTTACGCACTTTAAAACGAAACATCAATATTTTGCGCCACTATCGATTCAAAAGCATTTAGCGTTCTAAGTTATTTCCTAAGAAGAATTCGCCAATAAGTGACGGATTCTTTTTATTTCGCAAAAAGTGCGCGTCTTGTGAAAATAAGTGGACACCCAAGCCCCAGAATAGTTTAGACTGTAAGTAAGCAAAAATTTTAAGAGAAGGGCGGTGGACGACATGGCAAAAGAGGATTGGCAGGCGATTTACCAGGACTTGGCCGAGTTGATTGGTGAGGAAAATACGCTTAAAGTTTTTAAGGATTTTCGGGGAAGTACGGTCAACTTCCCAATGCGGTTGATGCGGCGTGAGGCCTTGCAGGAGCGGATTCACGGCGACTATTCCGCAGGCGCTTCGGTGCATGAATTGAGTGCGCAGTACCAGCTGGCGGAGCGCACCGTGCGCAAGTACCTTCAGCACGAAAATAAAAACGACGGTATTTGACGTGCAACTGTACAATCAACCCAGCAAATAACTGTGTATGCTATGATAGGTGTCGAAGCTATTACTATTTGCCACTAAAATTTGCTAACCTTTGTTTAAGAATCTTTAAACAACTGGGAAGGCTTGAAAAAACTATGGATATTGATACAGATGCGCTGCAAGGCGTTTATAAAAAGCTCAATGAACTGCTGGGAACCGACGAAATGCTCAAATTTTACCAGGAATTTCGCGGGACCCAGTTGAACCTACCAATGAAGCTTTACGACCGAAATGGGACCGTTGCGGCTATCCAAGAAAAGTATCCGCAGATGTCGGAGAAGCAGCTGGCCGACAAGTATGGCTATTCACAGCGGTGGGTCAAGCGGGTCATCAGCGAGAACAAAAACTAGTACATATGGTAGGGACCACGACGGTGCTGAGACTTGGATGACGAGTGTCGGCACTGTTTGGCAAACGGACAAAAAGATAGGGGAGCTACTCATGCAAACGAAAGCGAAGTTACTCGGCCTCGCCCTAGTGGCGGTCGTGATTGTAAGCGGTTGCCGTGCGAAATCCACCACGCAGCAGAAACTGGCCGATCAACCACAACCATCAAAACTGACAACGTTGCTGCAGCCGGTGCGAAAGAGTTCGGCAGAGGATGCGGGGACCCGCACCAATCAGCAGGTGACCTACTCACGGTTCACGTATCATCAGAATCATTGGCGGTGGGCGTTGACGACTAACAAACGCACCGTGATTAAGGGCATCATCACCGGCGTCAAGTCACAGGATGGCCTTAAGAAGTTAACGGTCAAGCTGCCCCAAAAGCAGACGGCCACGGTCACCTTTAGTTGGCTGGACGACGCCAAGCAGGCCTATAATCTGAAGAGTACGTCACCAAGGTTCAATCGTAATTTTATCGTAGGCGATAACGGCAAGGGATGGACGACAGGGGTGCCTGAAGAATTAAAGGGCACCTGGCAAACGGATCTATACGCGGCTAAGCGCTATCATCCGGGTGGTCTCGTTGATCCGGCTGGCGCCTATGAATCGTCGAGTGCTGCGTTTATGCGGACGACTTTCTACGTGAATACTGACAGGTTAGATGGGCGCAATGACACCTATAATCAGCATAAGGAATTGGTTTCTGAGGGCGCCGGTTGGGGTGTTAATCACCAGGCTTCCTATAAGAAATTGGCACATCATAATTATTGGTTGAAGTCGTATGGCATTGGAACTAAAGTGGCCTTAAACGTTTATCGCGTGAAGCTGACAAACGACCGGCTGAAGTTGATCGGGGTGTTTGGGAATATCCCAGCGATGACTCAGCTGACGGCCACGCAGGCCAAGGCCGACCGGACCTATGGCGCTGCGGCTGCTCAAAAGGGGGATACCACGACAGCAAGTTCTAGTGAGCGTCGCGCGAGTTCCACCACGACCAGCACTAGCAGTAGTTCGGACGCGACTAGTGCGGTGGACACGCATAATTTAACGACTGATCAGGTCGACCAGTGGATCTGGTTACACTTGAAGCAGGATTACGCGGGCAAGCACATCACGATTCGGGACATGTTTTTCACGCAAACCACGAATGATGATGGCACGCTGACGATTCGGGTCAAGGAAAATCACAGCACAGAGAACATGAAGAAGCAAGGGGTCACGGAGATGGTGGACCCAACAGTGGGGTGGTACGGCATCAATTCGAAGGGTGAATTGACCGACAACACGACGGGTGACAGTAAAGTTATCGCCACAGAATATGGCAAATAAATCGCGCGGACTCACGTGAAATTTGATGGGCCGGCCTTGGAGGAATGAGTAAGGATGACAGTGAAAAAATGGCTTAGACTCGGCATTGTGGGTGCCTTAGCGTTAGGGCTATTGGGGTCCACGGTAACGGCCCAGGCAACGACGGTCTCACACGAAAAAACGGCCATTAAGAAGGTAATCAAACGGGACATGGCACCGGTTCACGGCCGGTGGTCGGTCCAGGTCACGCGGTTGGGCCAGCGACCACTAAGCGTGACCACGGGCAATCACAAGGTCCAGGCGCAGCGTTCGGCCAGTACCATTAAGGTGTATGTAATGCTGACGATTTTCAAACGGGCCCAGAATCACCATTTGAAATTAACGAAGACGGTGAAGACTAATTTGAAACGGATGATTTATAATTCCGACAACACGGCTACCAACGCCTTGATCCATCGGCTAGGTGGGTTCAAATTGGTCAACAAGACCGCTAAGCAGTATGGCTTTAAGCACACGCATTTAAAGCGGTACATGATGGATACGCGGGCAATCAGTCGCGGGCATGACAATTACACATCAGTGCATGATTTGACCAGGTTCTTAACGTTAGTCTCGCAACATAAGTTGTTAGGGAAAACCCGGGATAAGCAAATGATGAACCTGTTACATCATTGCAAGAATCATAGCAAACTGCCTAAGCTGGTGACGCACGCCGCCGTGTACAACAAGACGGGGGAGTTCCCAGCCAAGGGTGTCCAGAACGATGCGAGTCTGTTTAAGACGTCCCACGGCACCTACACGGTCGTGGTGATGGCACAACAGGGCAATCAATATCAGCAATATCACGCCATGAACCGCTTGGGTCGGGACACGGTCACTTATTTGAATCAACATCGTTAATGACTAGGTCGGGAGTGAAAGCTCTCGGCTTTTTTTGTGATCGTATAAATGCTGTTATACAAGGATTTCCGTGCTTTCATTATTGCAAAATTTGTATGTAAATGTTGTGTAAATGGGCTATACGTCGGGGACTTTATCCGTTAACATTGGGGTAATCATTGGTGAGGGGGAGCAATCATTTTCCTGGGAAAAGCAACCCGGCAGGTCCTTCGGCCGGAACCGGGTTTGTTGCGCGCTCAGGGGATGACCAGCAACTGATGACGTGTGAGAGTCTGATGATGATTGTCAGACAAGCGTGGTGCCAGAACTGATTGACTTAGACCAGCAGCAATGAACCTGGGGAGGGACATTATGGACGCAACGAGTTACGCGTTTTTCCGGAAGAAGTTAAAGCACTACATGAAGCGAGTGACCAATAATCAAGAACCTTTGATGATTACTCGTAAGAACAAGCATAACGTCGTACTGATTTCCGTGGAGGAGTACAGTAATCTGCTGGAAAATCAGTTTATTTTGAGTCACCTAGAAAGCCGGGCCTGGTTACAGGCAACCGCTGAGCAAAAGGAAGCTGCCGCCGTCGTGAGCCAGGAAATGGTGACGGAACCGGCAGAAGTCGAACCGTCATAGGACAGTAGCGCCCTCTTCACCAAGTCATCTGGGAAGAGGGCGCTCTTTTTCTACGGCTTGTCAATAAGAATGTTGTTAAATTAACGATTTACAGTGAAGTGTTTCGGGTATTGGTTAGGTGAC
>NZ_BOLM01000002.1 GCF_016861605.1 Levilactobacillus wangkuiensis | reverse complement strand
CACAGGTCTTCAAGAACATGCATCCGGTTATGCTTACGCCTTACTGTCCTGTGTTGCACTTGATTTGACAATTGGGGAAGTTTAAGAAACTCTTTAGTTGCTTTAAAATCTTAAAGGGGTAAGGTTAGAAACACTTGTATCACCCAATAAGGGAGGGAACTTCAATGGCTAAGCATCATCGGGCCTACCAAAGCCCATTTGCGAAAATGTTAACTGACCAACGTTACCCGTTTGCGACGGCATTAGCCGCACAGGCCGGGTTGGATCCCAGTCAAGTCATGTTTGCCTATCTGAAAATTACGGCGAGCGTGGCGGACAGTCTGGGGAGTGAGGCCCGGTTGAAGGAAATCGACAGGCGCTTCCAGTCCTTCCTAACCGACGCTTCGCAATCCTAAGCGGGTGTTCCTTAGCCCGCCACCTGCGGTAGAGGGGTACTCCACCCCTGTGGGGACCGCCTGCAGCCTGAGGGGCGGTCTTCCGGCTCGTCTTTGAGCCTCAAAAATCGTGAGTCTCAAAGGCGTCCCGTTTCGTAAGCCGGGAAGGGACTCCGACTAACGAAACCGACACAGGGGTTCCGTACCCCTCTACCTCCGGTTCTGGGCGGCAATAGCCGCTAGGGCTTGCTGCTATGTTTTTCGTTGTGTGGTTAGTCTAGTGAGGCGGTTAGTTTATTTCGGTCGAATGGTTGCTGTTCAATGGAGATACTGTTGGCAAGAATTTACGCTTGTAGGTTTGTGGTTGGTAAGTAAAAATAGCTATTCCTTCATGCAATTATTTGTCATAAATGAGGGGACATGCTTGATATGGCGGTGGTTACTGGTCGAATTGCGACTTAGACTGCCGTTTTTGTTTGTGAAATAAATTGAAGCGCTTACATATATATGATTTAATGAAGGTGTTCGGAAAATAATTCGTCTTTAATTTAACGTCGTCCGGGAGACGGGGCTGGATTTGCTGGTTATTTTCGAAAAAATCAGATTAGAAGGAGTGTTTTGCGTATGACAAGAGTTGCGATTGTTACCGGTGGTGGCCAAGGTATTGGTGAAGGTATCGTTAAACAATTAGTTGCCGATGGCTTACAAGTTGCCGTGGCTGATTTGAACAAGGAACATGCTGAAGCCGTTGCTGCTGAAGTGGGCAATGGTGCCAAGGGCTACTTCGTTGACGTTTCCAAGAAGCAAGCCATGTTTGACCTGGTTAAGAACGTCGTTGCCGACATGGGCCACCTGGACGTGATGGTTAACAACGCTGGGATTGCCAAGATCGACCCCGTCATTGAAACCTCTGAAGAAGATTTGGACCAAATTTTAGATGTGAACATCAAGGGTGCTTTCTTTGGGATTCAAGCCGCTGCTGAACAATTCAAGGCTCAAGGAACTGGCGGGAAGATTATCAGTGCTTCCTCAATCGCCGGCCATGAAGGCTTTGAAATGTTGGGTGCTTACTCCGCAACGAAATTCGCTGTTCGTGGCTTGACACAAGCCGCTGCCAAGGAATTAGCTAAGGACCAAATCACGGTCAACGCTTACTGCCCAGGCATCGTGCTCACCCCAATGTGGGATGAAATCGACCAACGCATGGCAAAAATCTACAACGTTCCTGAAGGCGAAACCTTACAGAAGAACATTGATAGCATTGCCTTAGGCCGTGGCGAACAACCAGCCGATGTCGCTAACCTGGTTTCCTTCTTAGCCGACAAGAAGTCCGATTACATTACCGGCCAAGCCATTATTGTTGATGGTGGGATTAATTTCGCTTAAAATAGAATAACTGCATAAAGCTATCGGTCATCGCTAATTGCGGTGGCCGATTTTTGGTTTTGGCTTGGTCGTTGGGGGTTCGCTCCCGGCGGCAAGCCTTGCTCCCGTTGCTGTGGGGACCGACTGCGGCCTGAGGGGCGGTCCTTCGTCTCGCCTTGAAGCCGAAAAGCGCGTCTTCAAGGTCGTCCCATGGCCTAACCTGGGTGAAGTTTCCCAGCTAAGGTCATCGACACAGCTGCGTCCGCAAGGTTGCCTCTGGTCGCTGACAACGGCCAAGCCAAACCTGACTGGCTGTGTGTTGTCGCCAATGGGAGTTGGCAGGCGGGTTATGAAGCGGGCAATACAACTCACACCAGACCGGGTGAGTATGTGCAGTAGCGAGTTTTACAGCAACAAGTTTAGACAATTAATTAACCAAGGCAAAAACGCGTGCGGTACCCCACAGGTATCGGCGCGCGATAAAATTTCAATTGGATTTCTCGGTTGGAGCCGGAGGTAGACTGGTACGGAACCCCTGTGACAGTGGCGTTAGCTGAGGGCATTTTCTCAGCTTACACCACGGGACGTCTTTGAGACTCGTGATCTTCGAGGCTCAAAGGCGAGCCGGAAGACCGTTTCCCAGGCTGGAGGCGGTCCCCATAGGGGTGGAGCTACCAGACTACCGCAGGCGGAGACCGGGAAAACCAACCCCAACCAATTTTAAGGAGGCTGACACCTGTGTGTACCAGCATATTACAGATTGCGAAAGACGGCAGCCACATCCTAGCCCGCACCATGGATTGGCACGCCCTATACGTCCAACCCCTGTTCGTGCCCCGCAACTTCCAGTGGCAGGGCCTATACGACAACGAGGTTCACACCAACCGCTACGCCATGATTGGCGGCGGGGGCGCACATGACCATGAAATTGACGTGTCCGATGGCGTCAACGAAATGGGGCTGAGCGTACAAAAATTGACGTTTGCCAACGGGTCACACCTCGTGGAAACGCCAACGCCGGGCCAGGTTCATTTGGCCCCGTACGAATTTTCATTTTATTTATTGGGGCACTACGCCTCGGTCGCCGATATTGAAGCCCACATCGACGAGATTCAATTGATGACAAATCGTTTTGCCGTGAACGACATTGGCGACTCCGAATTACATTTTGCCGTGGTCGACCGCACCGGCCGGACCGTGGTCATCGAGCCCACGCATTTTCCCATGAAGGTGCGCGAGAATCCCTTGGGCGTCGTCACCAACAGTAAGGACTTCGAGCTTCAGCTGGAACGGTTGGGTCAGTACGTGAACTACACCGACGACTTTGACGCCGGCACCGTGCCGTTAAACGCGCCGCGCGTGACGACCGGTCGCTTCTCCGGTAAGCCCGTGCCGAGCGGGTCGTTCACACCGGGTGGCCGGTTCGTGCGCGCCGCTTACTACAAGGAACGCGCCGATCTGCCGGACAACGAGGACGAGGCCATTATCAGCGCCTGGCACCTGCTGGACAGCGTGACCGTGCCGCGCAGCTCCAAGTATCGGCCGACGTACTCGGTCTACCGCGCCGCCACCGTTTGCGAATCGTTGACATACTATTTCCAACCCTACAACCGCTTGGACACGGTCCAGTTGCGCTTGACGCCGGAAATGTTGACGTGGACCAAGCCCAAGTATTACAACGTGCCCAACCAGCTCAGCGTGACCGCGTTAAATTAGGAACCACAGAATGTTAGCCGCGACCATACCAATCAAAACGCTACGGTGGAGGCGGGGATGCAGCATGATGATCGCCAGAAATTCTCGCGCCCACGCTGCTGGCAAATAGCCCCACCGGGTGGGTGCCGGGTAACCGCCGCACCGAATGCCGAGCTGACTAGCCAGGTGTTCGGCCCTGAACAGGTGGTAGTTGTTGGTCACGATGACGACGCGGCCACCTTGCTGGGGCAGTTTCGTCCACAAACGCTGACTGTAAAGTAAGTTGGTCAACGTGCTGGTGGCCCGCGTTTCCTGGACAATTTGGTCGCTGGGCCAGTCGTGGGCTTCTAAATAGGCCGCCATCGCTGCGGCTTCCGAAATCGTTTCGTCTGGTCCCTGACCGCCGCTAACTAGGAGGGTCACGGGGCCTTTTTGGCGTCGGGCAAGGGCTAAGGCCGTGTCTAACCGACTGCCCAACACCCGACCAATTTCATGGCCGTGGCGCAGGCCCGCGCCGAGAATCAGAATCGTATCCGCGCGGCGGGCCCGCCACACGTTTGCCCGCAGACCGCCGACCAGACTGGCACCGTAAAGTACGCCCAGGTAGGCGCTGAAGGCGGGGATGAAGGTCACCCACGGCCACCAGCTTTCGCCGAAGTGGCCACTGGCCAACCGGAAGCCCCAACCCACGCCGAGAATCAGCCAGAGCCAAATGCCAGCCAGGAGGCCGTAAGTCAGCCGTTCCTTTTTGCGAACGACCAGGCGGGGCGCATTTAGAATCAGTAATAAACTGAAGAGACCGACCACGCCGATGATGGTGATCAGGCCCCAACCGAGGTGGGCGACCAGCTGCCAGCCGGGATGGTGCGAGAAGCTGGCGAAGAGAATAATCAGGCCGCCGCTGATGCAGGTCATCACCGCGGAACTGAGGCCGTGGGGTTGCCAGAAGGTTAGTAAGACGGCTAATAAAATTAAAATGACACTCACAGTAAGCAGCATCCGCGCGGCTCCTTTCGTAAAGGTTAAGTTTTTTTGAGACTTTCTGAATTTAGCAGTTCCTTAAACTTTTCTCGGTATAATTGAGTCCATTATAACGGAAACGAGGGGATTCTGGTGGCAAAACGACGGAGAAAAAAACGAAAATCAACGACTAATCCCGCCATGGCTACCTGGATCTTTGTCCTGATCCTGTTGGTGTTGGGCGGTGGCCTGTTAATGCGGGGCAAAATCAAGACAGTCATGCAGGCGACGCACGTTGAGCAGACCAGCTACAGCGCCGGCAATAATGACGAAACGGCGACGCAACAGAAATTCATCAAGAAGATTGCGGCCCCGGCCGTGCGCGTGTACCAGCAAAATGGCCAGGTCTTACCCAGCATCGTGATTGCCCAGGCCATTTTGGAATCGAGCTGGGGGACGTCCGCGCTGTTTGTTCAGGCCAACAACCCGTTTGGGGTGAAGGGCAGTTATCAGGGCAAGACCAAGTCGTTTCCCACGACCGAGTATGTTAATGGGAAAAAAATCAAGATTCACGCCAATTTCCGGGACTATCCTAGTTTGACCGCGGCGATTCTGGATCATGATGCGTTGTTGAAGGAGAGTTATTTCAAGCAGACCGTGACGGATTACCGGACGGCGGCGAAGTTGTTGCAGAGCAACGGGTACGCCACGGATCCGGATTATGCCAAGAAACTCGACAATGTCATCGCCACCTACAACCTAAACCAGTACGACACTTAACGGGCTGGTTTTGTTTGGTGGCAGCGCCTCCGGGCTGGTGAAAATGGGCCGTGACGCTGTGGGCGCACGTCTGGAGCCGAAAGGCGGTCTCCAGACTTACTTTGAGCCTCTGAGAAGCGAGTCTCAAAGATAGCAGTTGCCTAAGCGGGAAACCCGCTAAGGCAACTCCCACGGCTGAGCCCATTTTCACCAGCCCTGCGGCTGAGACTGGTTTAGCCCGTTAGGTGTGTGCTGGTTCTGTATGTGGTGGGCTGACTTGTCGGTTGTCTAGCGTAGCCGTTCCTGGCGATTGGTAGTTGGGGAGTGTCACAGCCGGGCACCTTGGCGCGCCTCTGGTCACTCCCACGACCGGCCCAGTTTTCCCAGCCCTGCGGCTGAGACTGGTTTAGCCCGTTAGGTGTGTGCTGGTTCTGTTGTGGTGGGTTGACTTGTCGGTTGTCTGGCGTTGCCGGTTCTGACGTGGGTTGGTAGTTATGTTAATGTTACAGCTGGTCACCCAAACATTCGGCGAGATATTCTCGAATCTAAGCTAATTGAATAAGAGATTGAAAAAATCCCCGCCACCAACGTCCAAGTAGGACTGTTGATGACGGGGATTCTTAGTACAGTCAAACAAATACAGTTTGGTCATGACCACGAAACTCACGTGGTTGTTGCCTAACGGAGCCGGAGGTAATCAAGGCCGAACCCTGTGTCGGTGGTGTTAGTCGTCGCTTTTGACGACTTACCGCACGGGACGAGCTTGGAAACTCGCGGTCTTGGCGAGGTTTCAAGTCGAGGCGGAAGACCGTTTCTCAGGCTGGAACCGGTCCCCACAGGGTGAAGGGCTTGAATTACCGCAGGCGCAGTGTCAGCGACTAACCGAATCGTTAGTTTTCGTTGTAGTAGCGCGCGAGGTCGTAGAGGGTTTTGGCCAACGTATCGATGGACTTGGTTGGCTTCTGGTTGGCGAATAAGACGACACCCTTCTTGTTGCCCTCGGAGCCGTAGTAAATCGTTTCGTAACCGGAACCGGTCAGGGCACCACGGACGCGCTTGATGCCGCCGCTGTAGTGGTAAAGTCCGCCGGCGTAGTTTAATTTGTAATCGTTGGCTAAGTCATAGTATTGGTTCTTGGTCAAAATTTTACCGTTACGCAGGCCCTTTTGGATCTTGTAGTAATCCGATGGGGTCGAGTAGTAGTTGCCGGCCCCCAGCAGCGAGGACATCAGCTTTTGTGACACGCCATTGGCGACACTGTTGCCATTGCTGTAGCTGTAACCGTTGGCCACGACGCTGTCCTTAGGCAGGCTGTCCCAGGCGTAGGTGTTTTGTAGGTTCAGCGGCTTGATGATCCGGCTTTGCACCAGGTTATCATAGCTTTGGCCGGTGACCTTGGACGCAATCGCTGCGAGCAGGGTGTAGTTGGCGTTGGTGTAATTGAACTTTTGACCACCGGTGCTCTTGAGCTGGCTGAGCGTGTAGTTCAGTTCGGCTGCCTGGGTGCTCAACACGCTGTCGGGCGTGCTTTCGTCCATGTCGATGCCGGAGCGGTGGTTCAGCAGTTGCCGGAGGGTAATGCTGCCGCTACCGGAAACGCTGGGGTAGTATTTGCTGAGTTTATCAGTTAAGGAAAGCTTGTTGCTGGCCGCCAATTGTTCAATGATGGCCCCCGTCATGACCTTTTGTAGCGAGGCGATGGGAAAGAGGGTCGTTGCGCTGTTGGCTGACTTGCTGGTGGCATCGGCATTGCCGACACTGACCAGGCTGGCACCGGTCGCGTAGTGGTTGAACAGCATCGCGCTTCCTTGGAAATGGGCGTTGTTTAGTAACGCGGCCGCATTTTGCGAACGACTGTACTTTTGCAGGGCGTTTTGATTGACCCAGCCAATCGTTTTGCCGTACCAAGCGAATTTCACGTAGGTCGTCCCATTCGAGAGCTTGGCCGTTTGCGTGACCTTGACGAAGCGGTGTTGCCAGTTCTTCCCGCTGGCATCGCGGGTCTTAGCCGAGCGCTGCGTGTAGTACGGCGCGTAATAATAAATGCCGTCGTTGCGGCTCGCCTGATTCGTGAACCGCGCGTTGTAGCTGACACTTTGTTTGCTAGTGATCTGCAGGTAGCTTTTGGCATCCGCTGAGGTGGCAGGTAACAAAGCCCCAACAATCAAAAGCGTCCCCAAGATTAACCATATTTTCTTCACAATCATCATCCATTTCCCCTTAGTTGTAAGTCCCATGGTACCGCTGGATGGTTGCGAAGAGGTAACAAGATTGTCACTTTTCAGTAACATTTTCAACGATTTATTTTATAAAAGGGTTAAGATACTTAACCAAGGCATTAAAAGAGTATGGGGTGAAGCAACTTAATGGGTCGCAACTTTTAGGGGAGTGTGGTAAACTTAGCCCCAATATAAAATTAGTTATGAGGAGCTGAACCCAGCATTGTTACATTTTCTTGGCCAACTCTATGGGCCATTCTTTGATTTACACAACTGGGAAACGGTGATCACGTCCGGCAACGACTGGCTGATCATCTTTTCACTGGTCTTAATTGAATGTCTATTGTCGGTGGATAACGCAGTCGTGTTAGCCGCCCAAACGCAGTCACTGCCCACCCGCGAACAACAGGAAAAGTCGTTGTTTTACGGTATCTGGGGCGCGTACCTCTTCCGGTTCATCATCATTGGGCTGGGAACGTACCTGATCAATTTCTGGGAAATCAAGGTCATCGGGGCGCTCTACCTGGTCTTTCTGGTGTTCCAATACTTCAGTAAAACCCGGGTTAAGCATACCCGCAAACTGGTCAAGGATAAGAAACGCCGCTTCCTGCCGTTATTTTGGTCGGTGGTCATGCAGATTGAAATGATGGATATCATTTTCTCCGTGGACTCCGTGCTGGCGTCCTTGGCCATTTCCAACAACCCAGTCATCGTCTTAATTGGGGGACTGATTGGGATCCTGGCCATGCGGGGTGTCGCCGAAGTGATCATGAAATTAATGCGGCGGATCCCCGAGCTGGAGCCAATGGCGTACATCCTAATTGGGATTATCGCCCTGAAGCTGTTTGTCTCGATTCCCGCCATCAACATTGAAATTCCGGCCACGTTGTTTGGGATTGTCGTGCTGGGGGCCATCGTCATCACGTTGCTGATTCACGTGATCCGCAAGCGGCGTCAACCACAAACTAAGACCGAAAAAGTTACAGAGAAGCCATCAAAATCAACTGAATCTTAATGCCAAGGCCGCGAGCAGAAAATGTTCGCGGCCTTTTTGTAGTGCCCAGCTAGAGAAATGGGTATACTGAAGATATGTTTAGTTCTTGTTCAATTGAAGGTTAGGTCCTTTAGGGGGATGGGATAGTTCTGTTTGTCGGTTGTGGATTCAGCCATTGGTGAAAACGGTGCTGGTTAGTCGTTAGCTTTGGTCATGGCTAGCCAGTAGACGCTGAATCAATAGAAGAAAACAGAATGGAGTAGTGAAACGAAATATCATTGCGGATTAAACCTGGTTTAGCCGCAGGGCTGGTGAAAAGGAACCAGTCGTGGAAGTGACCAGAGGTGAGCCAAGGTGCACAGCTGTGTCGATGGTCTTAGCTGAGCGATTTTTCTCAGCTTAGAGCATGGGACGATCTTTGAGACCGAACTTTGGCTCAAAGTCGAGGTGGAAGCCCGCACCACAGGCTGGAACCGACCCCACAGCAGGGCACCTTGAGCTCACCGCCGGGAACGGACGCGACGCGGCTCCTTTTCACCCAGCCCGGAGGCGTAAGCAGAGTTGAACCCGTAAATTGGAGATGAAGGTATGCGGACCTGGTGGCAGCGTTTCAATTGGTTAATCCTGGTGGGCATCCTGCTAGGCGTCGGCGGCACAATGACCCGTGCGCAGGCGGCAACAACGACGGGAAAGGTGCTCGTCACATATAAGGTGGCGGACGGTACTGTTTTGGCGCGAAAAACCTTGACGGGACAGGTGGGGCATCACTACCGGACAACGTATAAGAATGCGCAAATAGATTCCCGGCAGTATTCGTGGAATAAAAAGCAACCGAAAAAGTCTCAGGGTAAATTTACCAAGAAGACGATTCACGTGCAGTACAATTTTCTATCGGCCTTGGCATTCTTTCGGCTATGGGGCAAAAAGTCACTTCAGTTGACCAATATTCAGATGAACGGGAACCATCAGATTTTTGATGTGTCCACCAGCCTGAAGGGGTCCGGATATATTCAGGCGATTAACTTTTCTAAGGGGAAGGTCACGGTCAATGGCCGGCGATTGACACGGGGCAAAACCTATCATGGCAAGATTGGCGGGACGACGTTTAAAACGTTATTGGTGTCTCGCAAACAGGTGCGCGCCACATATTTGGTGAAGAGCAAGCTGCACACCTTTCAGTTCACGGCGAGCTCGTGGAAATGGCTTAATCAGTAAGTGACAATCAGGAGGTAACGCTTATGCAAATTGGGTTTATTGGGACCGGCGTCATGGGCACCGGCATTATCTTGAATCTCTTGAAGGCGGGGCAAACGGTCGTGGTCTACAACCGGACCAAGGCGCACGCCGAAGCCGTTTTGACCGCCGGGGCTACCTGGGCCGAGACGCCCGAAGCCGTGGCGGCGCAATCACAGCTGGTCATGACCATGGTCGGCTATCCCAGCGACGTCGAAGAGGTGTACACCGGCGAGCACGGTATCTTTGCCGGAATCCAAGCCGGCAGTACGGTCGTGGACATGACGACCAGTACCCCAGCGCTGGCGGTAAAATTAACGCAGCTGGCGCACGACCACGACGTTCAAGCGTTGGACGCCCCCGTTTCCGGTGGAGATGTCGGCGCCAAGAACGCCACGCTGACGGTGATGGTCGGTGGCGATAAGGCCGCGTATGATCAAGTCCTGCCGGTCTTTCAACAATTAGGTCAACGGGTCAACTACTTCGGTAGCGCCGGTAAGGGCCAGCACACCAAGATGGCCAATCAAATCATGATTGCCGGCACCATGACCGGACTGACAGAAATGCTGGTCTACGCCAAGGCCGCCGAGCTGGACCTGCCGCAGGTGCTGGCCACGCTGAGCAGTGGTGGCGCCGACAACTGGAGCATGGACAATTACGTGCCCCGGATTTTGAAGGGGGATTACACGCCGGGATTCTTCGCCAAGCATTTCTTGAAGGATCTGCGGATTGCCTTGCAGGAGGCGGACCGGATGGGACTGGATTTGCCGGCTACTACGCAGGCTAAGTTGCTGTATGAGGCGATGGTGGACGACTTCGGCTTAGGCAACGACGGCACCCAGGGCTTAATCAAGACTTACGAGAAATAAGGGTTAAATTGTGTGTAGTCCTCGCCTCCGGGCTGGTGAAAACTGGGCCTGGTCGCGTCCGTTCCCGGCGGCGAGCTCAAGGAGCCCTGCTGTGGGGTCGGTTCCAGCCGAAGGGCGGGCTTCCGCCTCAACTTTGAGCCTGAGGTGCGGTCTCAAAGGTTGTTCCGTGAACTAGGCTGGAAAAGAACTCCAGCCTAGTTCACCAACACAGCCGGGCACCTTGGCTCGCCTCTGGTCACTTCCACGACCGGCCCAGTTTTCCCAGCCCTGCGGCTGACACGGGTTTAGCCTTATTTTGGTCGTTGACTGGGAATTGAGTCCTGTGTGGTCGGGGGGCGTTGAATGGGATTGATGTGTAGTGGTTTTAAGCTACTGACACCGACACAACTGGTCACTTTGGCTTGCCTCTGGTCACTTCCACGACCGGCCCAGTTTTCCCAGCCCTGCGGCTGACGCGGGTTTAGCCCTATTTCGGTCGTTGACTGGGGATTGAGCCCTTTCGGCTGGGGGGCTTGGTAGTTATCTATTTAGTTGGTCACCCTGATGACTGTTTAACGTTAATAAAATAATAAATCAAGGTCGCCGTTATTGGCGGCCTTTTTACGGTCATGGATTGTCCGGTTGGCAGTCCGGTGGTATCTTTAAGCTATATAGAAATAGAGGAGAAATAGTTGATGGTTAAATCATATTTAAAGGGAATCATTCCCTGTCTCTTTTGGGTCGTCCTATTTAGTGTGCCCGTTGTGCATGGGGCTCCGCAGCTTACCTTTTCGTGGTGGACCGTGTATGTGGTTCTGAGTTACGGGTTCTGTTTTCCACGGGCTTACCGGATCATGAAGCGGTTTTCTCGTAAGGATAAGGGACCACAGATTCAGCGGCCGCGGGGCAATGCCGAAGAGGAGGCCTTGCGTGATGGGGCCAGTTACGCCAACACCGGGCGCTTTGGGACAGCCCGCGTTGGGAATGCTGGTGGCAAAGAGAGTTGGCTGACCAGCTGGGGGACGGACTTTGTGTTGCGGTTGTTTGTGATTATTGCGGCACCGGTGATTGTTGCGGTTGATGCGATGTGGCAACGTAAGTAACGAGACTTTATTTGAGACTGAAAAAGCCGTATGACAGGAATTTTGTCATACGGCTTTTTGAATACAATTTTTGTTTAAGTTACAGCGTCTTCTTCAGCGTCACCACTGGGGCGCCGTCCTCTTCGAAGGGCTCGCCGACCACGTGATAGCCGCAGCGTTCGTAGAAACTTTTGGCAGTGAGTTCGCCGTCAATCAGGCCACTGGTGAAGCCGTGAGCCTTGGCCCAATCCTCACCGGTCTGCAGGACCTGGCTACCGATGCCTTGGCCCCGTAACGTCTGACTGGTGCAGACCCGACCGAAGCGCATTTCGGTGGTCGATTGGGGTTCTAGCCGCAGGGTCCCGACCGGCAGTTCTGGCCGTTGATAGGCGACCACGTACAGTCGGTCCGGCGTGTCGCGGTCGTCAAACTCGATGTCGCGGGGAATGCCACGTTCGGTGACGAAGATGGCCTGCCGCAGCGATAGGGCAGCGGCGCGGTTGAAGGGTGCATTTGAAATGACGATTTCCATGAGAAGGGGGACCTCCTATTCAATCTCGGCGAAGAAGCTGTAGAGCTTTTCGCTGGTCAGGGCTTGTTTATCGGCGCCGGCCACGTCGTAGGTGACCTTGCCGTGGTGCAGAACAATCAGGCGGTTACCATACGTCAGAGCATCTTCCATGTGGTGGGTGATCATCAAGCAGGTCAATTTATCCTGGGAGACCCGTTCATTGGTCAAATGCATTAGATCCTGACCGGTCCGGGGATCGAGGGCCGCCGTGTGTTCGTCCAGCAGTAAGATTTCCGGGCGTTTTAGCGTAGCCATCAGGAAACTAAGCGCTTGGCGTTGACCACCGGAGAGGTTTCCGGTCGCCGTAGTCAGCCGGTCGTCCAGGCCATTGTGCATGGTGGCCGTCAATTCCTTGTAGTGGGCCATGTGGTGGTTCAGCCCCCGAGGTAACAGGCCCCGTCGTTGTCCGCGTCGTTCGGCCAGCAACAGATTTTCGGCGACCGTCATCCGTGGCGCGGTTCCCAGCTTAGGATCTTGGAAAACGCGGGCCAGGAAGCGGGTCCGTTTTTCCACGGATTCGTGGGCGATGTCCTTGCCATTCAGGAGGATCTGACCGCTGTCGATACTGAGGTCGCCCCCGATGGCGTTGAACAGGGTGGATTTCCCCGCCCCGTTGGAACCCAATACCGTGATGAAATCGCCGGCGTTGATAGTCAGGTTGAGCTTATTTAAAATGGTGATTTCTTCGGGCGTGTTGCGATTGACTTTTAACACGACATCCTTTAATTGCAATAATGGTTTAGTCATTGGTATCTAACCCCCGTTTCACAAGGTGCTTGAAGTTCAACACGTTCTTGAAGACCGGCAGCATCATGCAGAGTGCCAGGATGATGGCGGAAATCAGGTTTAGGTCGTTGGCGCTGAAGCCCAACTTGAGGACCAGCAACAGGACGAAGCGGTAGAGGATACTGCCGAGCGTGACCGCGACCAGCCGTTGGTTCAGGGTCAAATCGCCAAAGGCCACTTCCCCAATGATGATGGAGGCCAGCGCGATGACGATGATGCCGATGCCCATGTTGACGTCGGCGTACCCGTTGTTTTGGGCGACCAGCGCGCCACCAAAGGCAATCAGGCCGTTGGAGACCATCAGGCCCATGATTTTCATGTTGTCGGTGTTGATACCGAGTGAGCGGGCCATGGTCTGGTTATCCCCCGTGGCGATGAACCCTTGACCCAGCTCCGTTTGCAGAAAGTAGATGACGATGGTCGTGATGATCACCATGATCAGGGTGCCCAGCACCACGCTGTCAAAGTATTGAGGCAGGGAGGCTAAGAAATGGTTCTTAAATAAGGTGGATTTACCCAGAAGGGAAACATTGGCCCGGCCCATGATCCGCAGGTTAACGGAGTAGCAGGCCGTCATGACCAGAATCCCGGCTAACAGGATGGGGATGTGCCCCTTGGTGTAGAGCAGCCCGGTGATCAGGCCGGCGAGGGCCCCGATGACGAAGGCCAGTAACGTGGCGAGCAGCGGGTTCATCCCGTTGGCAATGGCAGCGACGGCGGTGGCGGCACCCAGTGGGAACGTGCCTTCAACCGTCATATCGGCGAAATCTAAGATTCTAAAGGTCAGGAACAATCCGACCCCGAGGACGGCCCAGAGGAGGCCTTGTCCAATTGCGGAAACTGCTAAACTCATTTAAAAACCTCCCCGTGTGCTTTGGCTTCTTTAACGACGTCGGCGGGCAACGTGATGCCCAGCTTCTTGGCTTGTTTCAGGTTGACGGTCATTTCACCCTTTTTCTCGAAATGAATGGGCGTGTCGGCCGGGTTCTTACCGTTTAAAATGGCGGCGGTCATCTTCCCGGTCTCAACCCCGAGCTTGTACTGGTTGATGCTCAACGTGGCGAGCCCGCCAGCCTTGACCATGGTGTCGACGGCTGGGAAAACGGGGACCTTCTTGGCGTTGGCCGTGGAAACCAGCGTCTGCATGGCACTGGCCACCGTGTTGTCGGTCGGCACGTAAATGGCGTCGACCTGGCTGACCATCTGTTCGGCGACCTGGTTCAAATCGTTGGTGCTGGCGATGGAGTAGGCCTTGAGTTGGACGTGCTCCTTTTTGCAAAGGGCCTTGAATTGGTGATACTGGGCGGTCGCGGAGTCATCAGAAGACGTGTAGATGATCCCCAGTGTCTTCATCTTAGGCATGATGCGTTGAATCAATTTGAGCTGGGCCTTCAGCGGCGCTTGGTCGGACACCCCAGTCACGTTGTTTCCGGGATGCGTGTTGCTCTTGACCAGGTCGGCGCCCATCGGATCGGTGATGGCCCCCAGCACAACGGGAATGTTCGAGCTGGCGTTGGCCAAGGCCTGCGCGGATGGTGTGGCAATCCCAATCATGGCGGCCGCCTTTTCGTTGACGAAGCGGGCACTCATGGTCTTCAGATTACTCTGATCATTTTGGGCATTTTGAAAATCAATCTTGACGTTCTTGCCCACGGTGTAGCCTTCCTCGGCGAGCCCGTGGATGATCCCTTTGTGAATGGCATCGAGCGCCGGGTGAGACAGTAATTGGAGAATCCCAACCGTGGGGACTTCCTTTTTAGCAGCTGATTCGGGCTTGCTCTCCTGAACGAAGGCAAAGCCGAGAAAAATAAGTAAAATGGCAATGAGTCCATATAGACGTTTCATTTGATTAACCTCACTTTAGTGGTGGTTGGCAACGGTCGATTATACAAAAAGAGCACCCAGACCGGCTGGGTGCCCAAATAAAAAGGCCCGCAAAACCGGAATGATACATCCGTGCGGGCTTTTGCATAGAAAAGTTAGCCGGCGCAGATGCGAGAATCGCTCTGGGAGCTCAAGTCGCATCAACACTGATGACGACTTGATTACCGGCTTTGCCAACGTCCATTAAGTTTTGTGTTAGACATTTGCATTAACTTTTCCTTCTTTCCGTTGTTTGAATAATTTTAGTTTACGGCAACGCTTAAAAGGCGTCAACCTTAATTTTCATTTTTTAGCAAATTGGTTTGGACCAACAGGCCAAAAATCAAATTTGCCGTGGTGGCCGTTCCCGGCGGTGGCTGCAAGATGCCCTGCTATGGGGTCCGGTGCCAGCCTGAGGGGCGGTCTGCCACCTCGCCTTGAAACCTCGCTGCATTTCGCGAGTTTCCAAGGTCGACCCGTGTTCTAAACTGAGAAAATCACTCAGTTAAGAACACCGACACAGCTGGGCATCTTGCTCCACCTCTGGTCACTGACACGGAGCAGCAATTTAATTTTAGTCATCGTGTGGTCGTTGGTGGGGGTGTAAGACGATTAAGTGTGTTGTCTACATTTCCGGTGGCAAATTCAAGTATCCCTGCTGTGGGGGGAGCTGCCACCTCGCGCCCCATGTTCTAAGCTGAGAACAGCCCGCTCAGCTTAGAACATCGACACAGCCGGGAAACTTGATTCGCCTCTGGTCACTGAGGTTGTCCGTGTGGGTTGTGTGAGTTGTCGCACCTTTTTCTGGTGAGAAACTGTGGGAGTTAGATACGGTCATTAGTTGTTCAGCGTATGGAAGGGTGTGTAAGAGACAAAGAGAAGAATCGTCGCCAGGAAATCACAAACTTTGGCGTTGGGTGACGCTGATTTTTGGTATACTGGACGATAACAGTTGCGGGGGATGCATACCCCCGAATGAAACGACACAAGGAGGCTGCATCAATGAAAATTGCAGTTCTAACGGATACGTCTGCCGGCATGGACTTTGACGAGGCGGCGGAGCGCCAGGTGACGCTCTTGGCCGCGCCAATTATGTTTGGCAACCGGCAGTACCATGAGTATCAAGACCTGAGCACGGCCGATTACTACCGCTTGATGCGGCTGGCCAAATCGAAAAAAATGGTGCCGACCGCGCCGCAGGTTTCCATGAAGACCGTGAAGGCAACCTGTGATGCCTTGGCGAAAACGGGTGTGACCGACGTCATCGTGATTGGACCTTCACTCGGGATTTCCGGGTTGGTGAACACGTTAGCCGCTTACGTTGAAAATATTACCAGCGTCCACGTTTGGCCGTGGGACTCCCGCGGCATCCTCACGACGATGGGGGACCAGGTGCGCCTGGCCGCTGAATTGGTCGCGAAGGGGTATTCGGTTAAGGAAGTCTTCGCCCAGCTCACCAAGTTGCGGGCAACCGCGCACAGCGTGTTTGTGGTGGACTCCATCAAGCCGTTGTTGCGCACGGGGGAAGTCAATCCCAGCCACAGCCCCGGCAGTACGCCCTTGTTGGCGGGCAAACCCATCTTGATCTTTGATCCATCCGGTAAAATGCGGGTGGCAGGGAGTGCCTTGCGGTTGAAGGGCGCCATGGCGGATTTCCTGGACGACCTGGCCGCTGACTTGGCAGGGGCCGACCCGGTTAAGGCGACGGTCTTAAACGCCGACCAACCGGAAGCCACGCAACGCTGGCTCGCCGGTGCGCAGAAGCGGTTCCCGACGGTTAAATTTGATGTGGCCTTGATTGGGCCTAGCTTTGGGGTGCATGTTGGGGATGGGGCGATGGGACTGGCTTGGTGCCAGGACTACCGCAGCCTCCTCACCCCCGACCCAAACGTCAGCGAACTTTAGGGCGGAAACCAGTCGCCTCCGGGCTGGTGAAAACTGGGCCGTGTCGCGTCCGTTCCCGGCGACGAGCTCAAGGCGCCCTGCTGTGGGGCCGGTTCCAGCCTGAGGGGCGGGCTTCCACCTCAACTTTGAGCCAAAGTGCGGTCTCAAAGGTTGTCCCATGCTCTAAATAGAGAAAATCACTCTATTAAGACCATCGACACAGCCGGGCACCTTGGCTCGCCTCTGGTCGCTCCCACGACTGGCCCAGTTTTCCCAGCCCTGCGGCTAACACTGGTTTAGCCCGCAGTTGCGGGTGACGTTTGTGGTGGTTGCCGTTGTGTCGTGATTGATGGTCAGTTTCATTCTGGCCGTCAATGTTATAGAGAGAGTCGTCCTATTTCAATTACAGATTGGACAAGTTTGACCAGTAAGACCTGTTCCACACACTCACAGAATGATCAGCTCACCAACTTAGTAATTGTCAGAAATCTCATTTTCGGGTTGAACGTTGTTTAGCCGCAGGGGGACTGCCAATGGACTCAGCCGTGGGAATTCCCTTAGTGGCGGGTTGGGCCGCTTAGGGAATTGGTGTCTTTGAAACGCGTTCCCTAGCGGTTCAAAGCATCCCAGAGACCGCCTTTTGGCTCTGGGTGTCCGCCCACAGCGTTCCGGTCCATTGGCAGTCTCCCGGAGGCGGTGGCAACAACTACATAATCCGAAAATGAGAATCAAATTAAAATTTAGGGTTGACAGTCTTATTTTTTCATGGTTTACTGAGAGAGTAAATTGATAAATGAAAGGGATTTTGCCATTATGAAACTCAATAGCCTAACTCATTTAAATAACCAATTTGCCTTTAGCTTTTTCTTTAGATAGCGTTTGTATTCACCTCGTTGGATACGAACGCGCCGCTCAATTGCGTTTGTATCTATCGAATAGCTAAAGTTTTTCAGCATGAACTTAGCGCCAGATAGATACGGGTATAATCTATCTGGAGAAAATATATCGGGCCCGATATCACCAGGTAGATTCTACTCAGAATCTATCTGGTGTTTTTTGTTTTCCCGGAGGCCTTTTTCCGAGAAACGGTGACAACCTTGGACGCAGGACGTGTCATCTCGCTGGAAGATTGGTTAAATTTACCAATTAAAGGACCAGTCAATCGTTGACCGGTGACAGTTCTACCGGCCCGAAAATAAAAGCACCATCATACCTTGGAGGAATTGATTATGAAGAAATTATTAGTTAGCGGTTTAGCCTTAATGGGATTGGGTCTCGTCTTAGCCGGGTGCACCAGCAAGTCCAGCGCCGACAAGAGCAGCTTGAACGTCGGAATTTTACAGGTCGTGCAACATGGTTCGCTGGATGAGGCGCGGCAAGGCTTCAAGGCCGGTCTGAAGGCAGAACTCAAAGCCCACGGCAAATCAACCAAGGTGACCTACCACTACTTAAACGCGCAGGGTGATCAATCTAACCTGAACACCATGAGCCAACAATTGGTTCAACAAAAGAATGATTTGTTGCTGGGTATCGCAACACCAGCCGCTCAGGCATTGGCCAAGAAGACCACGACCATGCCAACGTTGGTGACCGCCGTGACCGATTTGAAAGCCGCTGGGTTGGTCAAATCCGACAGCAAGCCCCAGACCAACGTTAGTGGGACCAGCGATTTGACGCCGGTTGGCCTCCAGCTGAAATTGTTGGCTAGCATGACCAAGGGCAATCAACCGCTCGGCATCATGTACAACTCATCCGAAGAAAACTCCGTGCTCCAGGTCAAACTGGCTAAGGCCTACGCCAAAAAGCACAATTTAAAATTAAAGATCGTCAGTGCCACCAGCACCAACGACGTTTCCAGCGTCCTGGCAGGGCTGACCGGCAAGATTTCCGGTCTGTACTTACCAACCGACAACCTGATGGCCAGCGCCATGAAGACCATCGGGGCCAAGGCCAAGGCGGCCAAGCTACCCGTTGTCACCGGCTCGATTGAAATGGCCGAAGATGGCGGGACCGCGACTTACGGTCTGAACTACTACGACTTAGGGAAGCAGACCGGGAAGATGGCCTACAACGTTTTGGAAAAGAACCAAAAGCCACAGAACATGGCCGTTCAAACCGCGAAGAAGCTGCACCTGTACGTCAACAAGGCCAACACGAAAGCCATTGGTCTACAAACTAGTCAAATCAAAGAACCTTAAGAAAGGGGCAACCAGTTATGTTAATCACCAGTATTGGACAGGGACTATTGTGGGCACCACTCGTTATTGGGGTGTTCTTAACGTTCCGGATTCTCGATATCCCCGATTTAACCACGGAAGGCAGCTTCCCACTGGGGGCTGCCGTGACCGTTAGTGCCATGATCAGCGGGCAATCCGCGGTGGTCGCTAGCTCGCTGGGCTTCCTCGCCGGCTGTGTGGCCGGCTGGGTCACCGGGGTGCTCGACACCAAGCTTCACATGCCATCCCTGCTCGCTGGGATTTTAACCATGACCGGCCTGTACTCCGTGAACATGCACGTGATGGGCAAGTCGAACGTGCCGTTGTTAACGCAAAAAGTGTTGACCAACTACCTGCCAGCCACGTGGTCGGTCGACCTGCAAACGATTATCGTTGGGGCGGTCGTGACCGGTGTCGTCATTGCCGTGCTCATTTGGCTGTTCAAGACGCGGCTGGGTCTGTCTCTGATGGCGACCGGGGATAACCCCGCCATGAGCGCGGCCAACGGCATTTACACCGACCGGATGGTGATTTTGGGTTACATGGTCTCCAACGGGTGCATCGCGTTATCCGGGGCCCTGATCGCCCAGAGCAACGGCTATGCCGACATTGGCATGGGCATCGGCACCATCGTGATTGGCTTGGCCTCCGTCCTAGTTGGGGAAATCTTCCTTCACGGGCGGCAGATGTGGGTTCGTTTGACGGGCATGGTCCTCGGCGCCATCATCTACCGGTTCCTCTTAACGGTCGCGATGGGCCTGGGCTTCCCGGTCGACGATTTGAAAATTCTCTCCGCAGGCATCTTGGTCGTGGTCATTTGCCTGCCAATCCTGCGGACCAAGACCCGCACGCGTCAACAGTTGAAACGTTACCTCAAACAGATTGGAGCCGATGAACATGAAGCAGAATCAACCAGCAGTCTTAACCGTCAAGCATCTCCAGAAGGTCTTCTTTCCCGGGACAGCAAATGAGCGTCACGTCCTGAAAAATGTCAGCCTGACGATTGCACCAGGTGATTTCGTGGCCGTCATCGGGAACAATGGGGCAGGGAAGTCGACGCTGCTCAATACGATTGCCGGAACGTTACCCGCCGATGACGGGGAGTTGACCCTGGCCGGTCATAACGTGACCAAAAAATCCGTGGCGTACCGGGCGAAATGGCTGTCACGGGTCTTCCAGGACCCCAAGTTGGGCACGGCGGGGGAACTGAGCGTGGCCCAGAACCTGACGCTGGCGCAACAACACAACGGCAGTATGAGTCTCAGTCGGTACCGCAAGGCCAGTCAGGAAGCGACGTATCGCGAGTTGTTACAGTCCCTGAATATGGGACTCGAGGACCGCTTGACGACGCAGGTCAAATACTTATCGGGTGGGCAGCGGCAAGCGTTATCCCTGTTGATGGCCACGCTGAGTCACCCGGACTTGTTGTTGCTGGACGAACACACGGCGGCCTTGGATCCCCAGACCAGTAAAAAGGTGATGGACCTGACCCAAACGATTGTTGAGACCAACCACTTGACCACGATGATGATCACCCATAAAATGAGCGACGCCTTGACCTATGGCAACCGGCTGGTCATGGTCCAGGATGGGCAGATTAAGCTGGACGTGCGCGGGGCGGCTAAGGATGGGTTACGGCAGGAGGAGCTCATGTCCCTCTTCGCCGACTAGCTGGCGGTCCTTAGCAACGCCTTACCGGGTGGTGAAAATAAGCCGGAACGCTTGGGCGGACACCTGAAGCCGAAGGGCGGTCTTCAGGCTCGCTTTGAGCCGGCGGACCACGTCTCAAAGACGCCAATTCTCTAAGCAGCCAAGCTGCTAAGAGAATTCCCACGGCTGAGCTTATTTTCGCCACCCTCACGTTACTGTTTAGTGGGCTTCGATTGGCGGAGACCAGCGCTCCTGGCGACAATCTTCGCTACCGCTGCTGTGGGGAACGCCTGCGGCCTGAGGAGCGGTCCGCCGTCTCGTCTTGAAACCTCGCTGAGGAGCACGAGTTTCCAAGGTTGCCCCATGGTGTAGGCTGGGAAAGAACCCCAGCCAACGCCATCGACACAGCTGCGTCCGCAAAGTTGTCTCTGGTCGCTGACAACGACCGCTGCGTGTATGACGCTAGTCAATTGCTAGGTGGGCTTCAATTGGCTGGGACGATGTTCACGTAACAAGGTAACTGTGCTTAACGGATTTTGATAGTGGATAACTTGGGCAGATTTTAGGAGTTATCCACCGTTCCAAACGATTTTCTACGTGAATGATTCTCGAAAATAATGAGTTATCCCCCAAGGGGTGCATAACTCGGTGTGTAAGTAAGGCCGCTGTTGATAACTTTTCCCGGTGTGGGAGAGTTATTGACAGCGGCTTTTTTGTTAAAACGGACGTTCGCTTTTACAAATATAGGGAGATGGTATGCTGATGATTCAGACATTTTTGTCTAGAGTAGGGAAAATGGGGTGTAAAATAATAGCATCAATGCTATTATACAGTTATGGGGAGTGTAAAGTTTAAGTACTATGATCAGTCGGAGTTTGCAGAATATTTAGCAGCTTTACCTAAGGGGGATGCTCAAAAGCTAGTACAAACCATTTTGCTAATCGAAAAATATGGGTTAGAAACGGCTAAACGTATGCAGTGGGTAAAAAAACTGGAGCGTAATCTTTATGAAATTCGTTCAAAGTTTGGCAGTAATATTCAACGAGTTATCTATTTTAAGGCTTATGAAGATGGGTTTATTATCACGCATGGATTTACTAAGAAAACCGATAGAACGCCAGAATGGGAAAAGCGTCGAGGACGGCAGTTAAGAAAATTCTACTTAGAACATGGAGATGATCGGAAATGAAGTTGAAATCAATCGATGACTATGCTGATGACTTACGGCAGGAAGATCCGAACTTTGATGCCAAGCTGGCTGACGCAGAAATGAATTTAAAAATCGCGATGGGGGTTAAGAATCTGCGAGCTGAACTTGGGTTGACTCAAAAGCAGTTTGCTGAGCTAGTTGGTAAGTCTACTTCGACGATTGCTCGAATTGAAACGGGCTTTGATAAGGCTAGCTCGCAGACGTTAATTGATATTGCCATCAAAACGCATCGGACGTTGAATGTGCAATTTGACAAAATCGATGTCTCTATGAATTAAGAAACATTTCTAAAAAGGCTCCGACCGCACACCTAGAATTGGTGTGCAGTCGGAGCTTTTTCGCATAGAATCAATTTAAATAAAGGACAACAATGACAACGCATTATTCAAGAAGTGCAACGTCACGTTGTAGCGCAAGTCGCGGAACTTTAGGTACGTGTAGCCCAGCACCCAGCCCAAGGCCGAGTACATTAGGAGCGTGAACGAGAAACTCATGACGTGCATCATGCCAAAAATCAAGCCAGACATGAAGACGCCAAGGAAGTTCATCATCCGGGAGTTTTCGCGGAAGAAATAGTTTAAAAAGATACCGCGGAAAATCATTTCTTCAACGAATGGGGCTAACAGAATCGCGTAGGCCAAGTTCCAGAAGGGCAGTTGCAGGATCTGCGTGTTGAGCGCCGTTTGATTGGCGGGACTGCTCAGAACGTGGGTGTTGATCAGGATGGTCCAGCCGAATTGAATGACCAGCATTAGGATAAAAAGACCAGCCAATTGCCACGAGCGTTTGGCCGTGAACGGCGTCTTGCCAATGTGGCGCGGGTTGTTTTTCTTTAACTGTTGCCAGTAGCGCCAGGTCAGAAAGGCCAGGAGAAACGCCGAGTAGATCAGCATGATGCCAATCAAGCGCGTCGCCACCTGGGGATGACTGGCCTTGCTGGTGGCTGCTTGCAGGATGAGCGAGTCGGCCAGATAAATCACAAGAAAGCCAACCCATTTCAGACTGCGAATCAGCCAACTGCCAGCGGCCGTCAGGAGTTGATTTAATTTGTTCATGAACTGCGGGGACCTCCTACTTGTCGTACTTGCCGATTTCAATCAAGTTTTCGTCAGGATCGCGGACGTAGACCGAGGTCATGGGGCCCAGGGCGCCTTCCTTGGGGAGCGGACCGTCGACGATTTCCACGGCATAGTTGGTTAGGTGCGAGAGAATGTTGGCCAGCGGGTCGGTCGCGATGATGGCGAAGTCGGCGCTCCCGGCCAGGGGATGCTTAGCGACTGGCAAATGAGGGGCATCGCTCTGCTGGAAGTTGATTTTTTGCTTGCCAAGCTTGACGCCGCGCCGACCATTGTCAAATTCAATGATGGGGAGGTCAAAGACTTCGTGGTACCAGCGAACGGAACGTTCCTCGTCGCTAACGGTTAAGGTGATGTGATCAATGTTACGGATATTCATTCAGAGTCAGTCCTTTTTTGGTTTTTATGATTGGTTTTAGTTTGGTGCGGAGATACGTGTTTGCCGTCGCCTCCGGGCGGGTGAAAATAAGCCGTGACGCTGTGGGCGCCGTCCGGAGCCGAAAGGCGGTCTCCGGACTTACTTTGAGCCGAAAGTCACGTCTCAAAGATAGCAGTGGTCTAAGCGGTAAACCGCCAAGGCCACTCCCACGGCTGAGCTTATTTTCACCCGCCCTGCGGCTTACGTAGATGTGACTGGCAACGACGCGTGTCACCATAAAAGCAATCGTCCGCTCATCCATCGGTTTGGTCAACCGGAATGTCAGCCGGCAATTGCGTGTTGGCGTTAACCACACAGCAGTCACCAGAATTGGCAGAGAAAACGTAACGTGAATTCAACCACAGTCAGTGACCAGAGGCGGGTCAAACTGACCAGCTGTGTCGATGGTCTTAATAGAGTGATTTTCTCTATTTAGAGCATGGGACAACCTTTGAGACCGCACTTTGGCTCAAAGTTGAGGTGGAAGCCCGCCCCTCAGGCTGGAACCGGCCCCACAGCAGGGCAGTTTGAACCCGCCGTCGGGAACGGTCCGACTCAGACAATTTACTATTTAGACCCACGCCAATTCGGGTGAATTTCACCTATTATAGCATAGAATGTGGGGGCAATCCCAGGTGGGGAAGTTGACGAACCCGGGCGTTTCGTGGTAAATTACTACCTAATATATGTTTACGATACGGCCTTGACGTTGTCGGGGCCTTTTCTGCGTGAGAGAAGAAGGGAAGGGACTACAAGTGCCATTATTAGAAGTCGACGACCTGAGCATGAGCTTCGCCGACAAGAAACTTTACGAGAACGCCAGCTTCACCTTAAACAAGGGTGAACACATGGGGGTTGTCGGGCAAAATGGTGTGGGGAAGTCCACACTGATTAAAATTATTACGGAACAAGAGCTGCCATTGACGGGCTCTGTGAAATGGCAAAAGAAGACCCACATCGGTTATTTGGACCAATACGCAGACATTCCTGAAGGCATGCAGCTGATTGATTTCCTCCATACGGCCTACGCTGACCTGTACGAAAAGAACGACAGGATGACGGCGTTGTACACGGAATACGCCGAAACCATGGAAGACAAGCTGCTCGAACGGGCCGGCCGGCTCCAAGAAGAATTGGATGCCCGGAACTTCTACGACATCGAAACTGAAATCGAACGGGTCATCTCCGGGTTAGGCCTGGACGACATTGGCCGGGACCATGAAGTGGCGAAGATGTCTGGGGGCCAACGGTCGAAGATTATCCTGGCAAAATTATTGCTGGAAAATCCCGACGTGATTCTGTTGGACGAACCGACTAACTACCTGGACGTTGCCCACATTGCGTGGTTGGAAGACTACCTGAACAACTTTGATGGGGCCGCCTTGATTGTGTCCCATGATTACGACTTCCTGCAAAACGTGACGAACTGTATCATTAACGTGGCGTTTGGGCAGATCACCAAGTACCGGGGCAATTTCAAGCAAGCCATGCGTCAGCGGGACGAACGCGAAAAGGCCCAACAACGGGAATTTGACAAGCAACAGGTCGTTATCGAAAAGGCCGAACGCTTTATCCGCAAGAACAAGGCCGGGTCCAAGTCGACCATGGCCAAGTCACGGGAAAAGATGCTCAACCGGTTGGACCGGGTCGATCCACCTTCGACCAACGTGCAAGCTCACTTTGATTTTCCTTACCAGGAAACCGGGTCGCAAAACGCGCTGGTGGTGGACCAACTGTCCGTTGGTTACGACCGGCCACTGTTGAAGCCCGTGACCTTCTCCGTGACGACTGACCAAAAGGTTGGGTTGACCGGGTTTAACGGGGTCGGAAAGTCGACGCTGATCAAATCCATTCTGGGACTGATCAAGGCTAAGGGTGGGGAAGCCCACTTCTCGCCATCCGCGCGTATCAGTTACTTCAGCCAGGACCTGGTCTGGGATAACAACCAACAGACGCCACTACAGATCATTCAAGAGAAGTACGAAAAATTGCCACAAAAGGCCATTCGGACCAAGCTGTCCAAGTGTGGGTTGGATTCCGCCAACGCGATGAAGCCCATTGGCGAGCTATCTGGTGGGGAACAAACCAAGGTCAAGCTGGCCTTGATGGAATTTGAACCCGCGAACTTCCTGATCATGGACGAACCCACGAACCATTTGGATGACGAGACCAAGCAAGCCTTGAAGCAAGCCATCTTGAACTTTCAAGGCAATGCAATCATCGTCAGCCATGAGGCCAGTTTCTACACCGGACTCGTCGACAAGATTTTGAACGTGGAGAAGCTGAGTTTAAAGAATTCTGCAAACTAAGTTGCATGTAGATTACGTTTTGGTAAAAGGCGTTCCTTTTTTCTGAAAAATCCGTTACAGTAGTCGTAGTTAGGAAAAATTCGAAAAGGACGGCAGAGTATGAGACGTTTTAGACAGTTACTCGTGGTTGTCGCGCTGATCATCGTTGCGGCACTTGGGGTCAACCGGGTCTTTCAGAAGATGACCGCGACTTCGCACCCGAGTCAGCAGACGACCCAGACGACGACAAAGAAGACGGCCAAGGCCGATACCATTAATTGGCGCAAGCCGTCGGAAAGCAAGCCTTATCCCAATTTAGATAAACATCCCAACGCGTGGCTGGACGTGAATACCAGTCGGCAACGGGTGTACATTCGCGACGGCAATCACCGGGTGCTTTACACCATGTATTGCTCAACCGGGACGGGCAAGGAAAACAAGACGCCACACGGCACGTACGCCATTCAGGAGGAACGCGGGAAGTTCTTCTTCAACCAGAATTCTGGTGAGGGAGCCAAGTACTGGGTCTCCTGGAAGGACCACGGCATCTACTTGTTCCACAGTGTGCCAACCGACCAGAACGGGAACTACATCAAGAGTGAAGCCGAGGAGCTAGGCAAGACCGCCGCTTCACACGGGTGTGTCCGCCTGTCCGTGGCCGATGCCAAATGGGTCTACAATCACGTGCCTTACGGGATGAAAGTTGTTATCCATTAAGCACAAATAGGTAATTTCAGAGCAGTGATTAGCCAGAGATGGCCGGTCGCTGTTTTTGATTGCAGACAAAAATCCCGCCTAATCAGTGATTAGAGCGGGATTTTTTCATCAAACTTAGGCGTTAAAGTTATCGGATTCCACGTCGCGGATGAACGTTGCCAAGTGATCGTAGTAAACGGGTGCGTTGTCGATCATGTGGTGGTGGCCACCTTCAGGCGTTGTCACGAAGCGAGAGTGGGGGATGAGTTCCGCCATCTTCTTACCCGTGGCGATTGGCATGGTTTCGTGTTCCCCAAAGGTCAACAGGGTTGGGACCTTGATTTCCTTCAAATGTTCACGGAAGTTCCATTCCTTCAGCTTACCCTTGATGACAAATTCGTTGTCACCCTGGAAGGCACCGTAAACGTCGGTGGCCATGGTGCTGATCAGGTGAGAAATGGCAGCGGGCTTCTTGCGGTCCACGTAGCCGTCGTTTAAGATGTCGACGTAGCTTTGGTACTTGGCGTCGTCGTAGTTCCCATCTTTTTCAACTTGCTTCATGTAGGCCACTTGGTCAGCCGTCAAAACCGTTTCCCGGATATGGTTGATGCTTTCAACGTATTCGTCGATGTTGTCAACCATGGAGGAAATGATGGCACCCTTTAAATGTTGGCCATACTTAGCAGCGTACATTTGAACCAAGGCGCCACCCCATGATTGGCCAATCAGGTAGAACTTGTCGATGCCCAGCTTTTGCCGAACTTCTTCAACTTCATCCAAGAAGTAATCGTAAGTCAGATACTTCTTAGCCGTTTCGGGGTCGCTATAGTCGGGTTGATCGGAGTACCAAGAACCCAATTGGTCGTACATGTGGACCTGAACGTTCAGGCCTTGGGCGGCTAATTGCTTGGCAGTGTCTTCCCAGTATTCATGGTTGCCACCAGGGCCACCGTGTAAGGCGAGCAGGTGGATGTCACCAGTGCCTTGGGTGTTGGTCCAAAGGTGGTAACCGTTGTCTAAGGTGATAATCGTGGTGCCTTGTTTCATGAGAGATTCCCCCGTTTCTAATGAGTTATTAATAGTTTATCACTAACGGCGTCATTTCTAAACACCCAACCTTCTTTGCTGGTTAAACTTGTGTTGTTGGGCCGCCTCCGGGCTGGTGAAAATGGGCCGTGACGCTGTGGGCGCACGTCTGGAGCCGAAGGGCGGTCTCCAGACTTACTTTGAGCCTCTGAGAAACGAGTCTCAAAGATAGCAGTTGCCTAAGCGGGAAACCCGCTAAGGCAACTCCCACGGCTGAGCCCATTTTCACCAGCCCTGCGGCTGACACTAGTTTAGCCAGCATTCGGTGTGTTCCTCGTGGGTGGAGTCTTACTAATTTGGTGACAACTGGGTTTGGCTGCGTCTGTTCCCGACGGCGCGCTCAAGGAACCCTGCTGTGGGGCCGGTTCCAGCCAAAAGGCGGGCTTCCACCTCAACTTTGAGCCAAAGAACGGTCTCAAAGGTTGTCCCATGCTCTAAGCTGAGGAAAATCGCTCAGCTAAGACCATCGACACAGCCGGGTACCTTGGCTCGCCTCTGGTCACTCCCACGACCGGCCCAATTTTCTCAGCCCTGCGGCTCACACTAGTTTGGTCAGCATTCGGTGGGTTCCTCGCGAGTAGTCTGTAGGTAACTCCCACGGCTGAACCCGTTTCCTCTGATCTCACGGCTGATACCTGTTTAACCAGCATTCTGTTGGTGGTGATGGTGGGGGATGTACCTTGATGATGGATTCCATGTGTCTCCAAGTGACCTAAAAAGAGCTAACGTCATTGGCGTTAGCTCTTTAGCGTTATAGATAATTTGATGGATAAGCTAATGTGAACGTGAGCAATCACGTCCAACCAGCCAGCATACCAGCAACAACGGCCAGTCTGAGTGACCAGAGGTGGGGCAACTTGCCCAGCTGTGTCGGTGGTCTTGGCTGAAGTTTCTCATTCAGCCTAGTCCACGGGGCGAGCTTTGAGACCGCCTTTCAGGCTCAAAGTCGAGCTGGAAGCCCGCACTACGGCTGGAAGCGACCTCACAGCAGGGCAGGTTGAGCCCACCGCCGGGAACGCAAAGCCAATCCCACACACTAACCTAGTTTTCTGGTAAGAATGGCAGGTGCAGGGCGGAATTGCCGAGCTGGATGGAGTACTGCAGGTCCTGGTTCCCGCGCACGGTCATGCCGAAGTCGGTTGCGTAGATGACCAAGCCCAGTTGGTGGCCCGCTAGCAGCCGGTAGTGGGTTGGTTGTAGCGTCACGCTGAGGTCGTAGAATTCGTTGGCCTTGAGTTCATCGACGTGGTAGGCGTTGGTCCGGTTTTGCAGGTTACGGTGGCCCTTGGTGATCATCTTAAATGGCGTGGTTGCGGCCGGCTTGAATTCACGCAGGTCGTCCTCACGCCAACGGTAACCCTCGTCCAGAGCCTTGCGCGCCAGGATGGTTGGTGAGACGCCGAGGCGTTTGGCATCCCCGTAGTCCACCAGCTGGAAGCTCAACATCCCGACCGGTTGGTTCACGGCCACGCGCAGGTCAACAGTCGGCTTCCCATCTAACAGGAGGTCGTCCGTCAAGACGGCTGACTTAAAGATTAACCGGTGATTGAACATGTCGTTGTGCTTGTCACCCAGCAAATCAGTTTGCCACTGATCGATATGGTGGGTGTACTTGTTAAATTGCTCAACGGGTAACTGGTCGTTGAAACTCGTGGCGTAGGCCAGGGGCTCATGGGTGCTTTGATCGACCAGCTCATCGGCCTGCAGGTTAAAGTTACGAGTCGGGTTGGTTGGCGCATCCCAGTCTTCGTAGGCGTGCCACGTTTCCGGCTGGACGTTGTCCTGAATGATGACGTTTGGCAGCAGCGTTTCCGCTTGGTTGTCGACGCCCAGGAGTTCGTGGGTCAACCAGAGATTGACGATGTCCGTGTAGTCAATGGAGCGAAAGGCATTGATGTAAATGTGTTGGCCTTGGTGCAGGATCAGCTTCTTGGTGACGGGCAGGTCGCGCACGGCGTTCCAGAGATTGTTGACGTTGCGTGGCTTGACGTTCCAATCATTCAGGCCGTGGACTAACAGGAGGTCCGCCTTGATGTTCTTGGCGTTCTTTAGGTAGTTGCGCGCGTCCCAGAAGGAATTGTAGTTCCCGGTCGAGCGGTCTTGGCCGTGGGTAATGGCGGCCAGGTCGGCTTGCCATTTGGCCTGAATCCGATGATAGTCCCCAGCCTGGAGCTGACGGCTAAACGTTTCCTCGGCCAGCACGTCGGCGTCTTCGCCAGGGAAGCCACCGGGCGCGATGACCAGTCCGCCGTCACGGTAGTAGTCGTACCAGTTGGAAATGGCGGCTTCGGAAATGACCGTCTTGAGGCCTTCGACACCGGTGGTCGCGGCGGCTGTGGCCAGGGTTCCCAAGTAGGAACGGCCGGTCATGGCAACGGCGTGATTGCTCCACCAAGCGGGAATGGCCTGAGTAGCGGCGCGGCTGGTAAAGGCCGTCCGGTTGCCGGCTAACCATTCAATGATGGCAATGGTCGAGGTCGTTTCCTGGGGGTCACCGGTCGTGCGGACGCCGTCGGAATCTAGGGTCCCGATACCAGCAGCGTAGACCACGGCGAACCCGCGGGCCAAGAAGTAGTCGTTCAACGTGTAGGATTGTTCCCGGGCAAAGGTCTGCGCGGCTTCCTTGGTCGTAGCGGTCACGGTGCGAGGGGCGGGCAATGGCGTGTCGTCCGGTTGGGCGGTCACGTCAGCCAGCGTGAGGTCGTTGGGCTGCTTCGGTTGCAGCGGGACGTTCACGTTGTGCATCATTTGGTCACCGGCTTCATCGTTGGTGCCCTGGTTGTAAGGACTGGCGGTGTAGAGCACGGGGACCTTTAAACCGGCTTCCGTTTCGGCCGGGCGAATGACCTCGGCCTTTAACAGGTCGCGCTTGCCATCGTGATCGGTGTCTTGGGGACTTTCCACGTAAACGACTTCACGAATCAGTTTGGTCGTATCGAAGACGGCCTGCGACTTCCCGTTAAAAATCAGGGGCTTGTCGACGTGGGCGTCGTGAACGAAGGGGTCAAAGTAGCCCTTCGTGGTCAGGTGATCCAGGAAGCTCTGGCCATTCTTGGTGTGCGTCGTCAGGAGCAAGTACCAGGCCTGCTTGAGCTCGTCCAAGGTGAAGTTCGCACCGGCGTGGTCGGCCACGGGCAGTTGCATCTTGGCCATGGCGGCTAAGGGGTCGCTCAGCTTAAAGTCGAGGTCGACGGAAAATTCCAGCCGCTGTAGGGCCAGGTTGTAGAAGACCGTGACGGGAACGTTGTCGTGGTTGCTGAGAAAGTCCAGGCCATCGGTGTCGGGCGTCGCCATCAGGTTACTGAGCTGTTGGGAAACGGCGTCGGGCGTGGTAAATTCGGGCCAGCTCCGGTCGTAGAAGTTGCAGAGCAGTTGGCTCGGGGTGGTGAGTTTTTCCGTTTGTTCGTTTAAGAAATGGATTCGTTGAAGTTCGTCTAGGGCCTGAGCGGGTGCTGTGGGCCGAATGGCAAATTGTTGGTTACGCATAAATATCGCCTACCTTATCAATTTTAAAAATCAACGTAACTGTGGTTGGAACTCGAAACAGTGTGTTGTCAGCGCCTCCGGGCTGGTGAAAATGGGCCGTGACGCTGTGGGCGCACGTCCGAAGCCTGAGGAGCGGTCTTCGGACTTACTTTGAGCCGAAGTTCACGTCTCAAAGATAGCAGTTCCCTAAGCGGGTTCCCCCGCTAAGGGAACTCCCACGGCTTAGCCCATTTTCACCAGCCCTGCGGCTGACACTGATTTTAAGTGCCAACGAGTGGTGAATAAAATGGTTAATGTTGGTGCTCAAGGTTGCATTGGATTGACTGTCCTGGCTTCCGGGTGGTACATGATTTTTAAACTAGAAGTCGGGGTGAAACAATTGTCTTGCAGTAAGTGTAACGCAAAGATTAATTGTTGGAACAATAAATAATTGAAGAAACCAATCAGCGGGGTGAACAGATGTAAGCCGCAAGGATGCTGAAAACTGGCCTGGCCGTGGGAATCCCCTTTGTGGCGGTATTTGCCACTTAGGGGATTGGTCGGGTTGAGACGTGAACTTCGGCTCAACCCTAAGTCCTGAGACCGTCCTTTGGCTCGGGGCGTCCGTCCACCGCCAATCCGGCCAGTTTTCAGCATCCTGGAGGCGAGTTACTCCTCTTCGTTCAACCGGCTGTGACGGATACCATAGCTGAAGTAGATGACCAGGCCCAGCGCAAACCAGATCGATGAGGCAATCCAGGTTTCTGCGGGGAGTTGGAGCATCATGTAGAAGCACAGCAGGCCCGAGATGATGGGTAGTACCGGGTAGAACGGTACCTTGAAGCCCGTGTTGTGGGGCATTTCCGGTAAATGGCGCAGCCGGAGAATTCCAAACGAGACGAACAGGAAGGCAACCAACGTCCCGATGTTAACCAGGTTGGTCAGCTGAGCCAGAGGCACGAAGCCACCTAGCAGAGCAATCACGATGGTAATCACGGCCAGACTGTGTTTAGGCGTGCCCGTCTTGTCGTCGATTTTGCCTAAGAATTTTGGCAACAGACCGTCACGTCCGACCGAGTAGATCAGCCGCGAGGAACTATAGATCATGGTGACCATCATGGTAAACATCCCCGCCAGTGCGCCCAGTGAAATGATACCGGACGTCCAGTTTTGGTGGACCAACGTGAGCGCAAAGGCCACGGGGTCCGCGACGTTGAGCTTGGTGTAGTGGACCATCCCGGTCAGCACGATGGCGACCAGCATGTAGAGCACGGTGGCCACGATGAGCGTGCCGATAATCCCAATGGGCATGTTCTTCTTAGGGTTCTTCACTTCCGCAGCCGAGGCGGAAACCACGTCAAAGCCCAGGTAGGCGAAGAACACGGTCGAGGCCCCCCGCAGGATCCCTTTGGAGCCAAATGGGGCGAACGGTTGCCAGTTGCTAGGCTTCACGTAGAAAACACCGACGACCACAAATAAAATGATAATGGCAATCTTGATGATGACAATCGTGTTATTGATCCGCATGGACTCGCGCATCCCCCGGTTTAACAGCCAGCTGATGAAGAAGACCACCAGGATGGCAATCAGGTTGCCGTACGTGCCCCCGGCCGGATTGTAGGGGCCACTGATGGCGTTGGGCAAGTTGAGCCCGAAGCCGGCCAAGAAGGATTTGAAATAGGCTCCAAAGGCGTTAGCCACGGCGGCCACGGCCAGCACGTATTCCAGAATCAACGCCCAGCCCAGAATCCAGCCGATGATTTCGCCGAAGACCAGGTTACCGTAAGAATAGGCGGACCCAGCCACCGGTAGAACGGAAGCAAATTCGGCGTAGCACATGGCGGCCGTGGAACAGACGATGGCGGCTATCAGAAAGGATAAAACGATGCCGGGCCCACTGTACTGAGCGGCGATGGTGCCGGGGAGAATGAAGATCCCGGTCCCAATCACGGCCCCAATGCCGAGTGACATCAGATCCTTTGCCGTCATTGTTTTGGCAAAGTGCTGGTCACTCTTTAAGTAATTATCTAAGCGTTCGCGACGAAATATTCGCGCAAGTCCCATAAAAAGCCTCCTTATGTCGTTGAAACTGTTTGGTTTAGGTGGTTAAACGGTGGTTGGCAGCGCCTTACCGGTCAGAGAAAATGGGCCGGGGCGCTGTGGGTGCACGGCCGAAGCCTGAGGGGCGGTCTTCGGCCTTACTTTGAGCCGAAGTTCACGTCTCAAAGGTAACTCCCACGGCTGAGCCCATTTTCTCTGACCTCACGGCTGACGTTGGCGGTAAAGCTAAACCGGTCAGTGGTTCCCGTCCTGCGGTTGACTCGCCGACTTGAACGAGTGAACTTACCATGTGTTTGTGAGGCTGCTAAATTAAAATAGTTGTTCTTAGGATTATTCATCAAAAGCGCATGTCATTTAGCCCAACCAGCGAAAATCACCTAAACCAAAACTTTCCTTATATAATGATGATACACATTGTCGCGCGCAGTTTCAGCCTTTTTTGTGATTAATTTGGTAGGCTGCGGCTACCATTCGCCTACCATTCGCGATGATGTCTGGGATAGTGTACCGTGGAATTAAATTAAAAGTCAATGAGAGTAAGCGGTTGTTTTTGAGAAAGTCGGGTTTATTTTACCCATTTTGAGTGGTTTCGATTTAAAATAGAAGGAGTTTATTTAATTCCGAGGGGGCAATGCAACATGATTACCGAAAATGCTAGCGGCGCGGTCGTTTACCGGCTCGTCGACAATCAAATCCAATATTTACTGTTAAAGAGTGCCACCAGTAACTTCTGGGGCTTTCCCAAGGGCCACGTCGAGGGGGATGAAACGGATCTCCAGACGGCTGTGCGCGAAATTAAAGAAGAGACCAGTTTAGTCGTCGCCATCAATCCCGAGTTTCACGCCGACTTGGACTACGACATGAAGAACGGCCATCACAAACACGTGGTGCTCTACACGTCATTGGTGCCAGCCGACAGTAAAATTAAGCGGCAGGTTGAAGAAATCAGTGAATTTGGCTGGTTCGACTACAAGATTGCCCGCGAACGCCTGAGTTATGACAACTTAAAGGGCTTATTAGACCAAGCCAACACGTACTTGGAGGAGCAGCATGCCGAATAAAGTTTTGGTGATCACCGGGGCGACGGGGACCGGCAAGACCACGGTGCAAGATTATCTGGTGGCCCACTATCCCGTGACCAAGGTCATCACCCACACGACACGGCCGCCGCGTCAGGGTGAAGTCGATGGCGTCGACTACTATTTTGAAACGGAAGCCAGCTTCCCCAAGAACCATTACCTGGAATCCGTAACGTACGCCGGCTACCACTACGGCTCCTCACGCGAAGGGCTGGCCCGCGGTTTTGAACGGGCACCCTTTGACGCCATCGTGTTAGATAGCAAGGGGGCCATCACCTACGCCGAAGAGCTGGGCGACCAGGCCGTGATCATTTTCCTCACGGTTAGCGAGTCTACCAAGTTGGCCCATCGCTTGAGCAAACGGGGCGATGATGAGGAAATGATGGCCCAGCGCTTGGCCAGTCCGGAGTATCGTCGCGACCTGACCATGCCGCTGGCACTGCGGGGTAAAGCCATTCAGTTAAACAACGACGACTGGCAACAGACCCAGGTCAAGCTGGATGCATTGATGACGCAGTTGCGACAGGGAGAGACGGCTGATAGTTGAGTTTCCCAGTAAATATGATAAACTAACAGGGAATTCGGGTTTACACAGGTCGAAGTCGCCTTACCGGACGAGAAAAACTGACCGGAACGCGGTGGGCAGGACGCTCCGAGCCAAGGAGCGGTCTCGAAGCTCGCTTTGAACCTCAAAGGGCGAGTTTCAAAGTCGCCATTTCTAACGCGAACCGCGTTAGAAATCCCACGGCTGAGTCATTTTTTCTCGTCCTCACGGCTAACATTGGTTTGAACCGAATTGGCTGTTAGACTTATCGAGTGGTCGGTCTGTTTCTTAGATTTTCAGGCTTAATAGAACCGGAACGCGGTGGGCAGGACGCTCCGAGCCGAAGAGCGGTCTCGAAGCTCGCTTTGAACCTCAAAGGGCGAGTTTCAAAGTCGCCATTTCTAACGCGAACCGCGTTAGAAATCCCACGGCTGAGTCAGTTTTTCTCGTCCTCACGGCTAACACTGGTTTAAACCGAATTGGCTGTTAGGCCTAGTGGCTGGGTTGGTTAGTCAGTGAGTTTAAACTGAAAGTGTTTAGTTCGTGAATCAATTTCAGATGAATTAAATTAGAATATAAAGACAGTTGATTGGTTACCACTGGTTAGGGCTAAGCGGTTAGTGGAAATCACCACACCTTTTCAGTGACCAGAGGCGGGCCAACTTGACCAGCTGTGTCGGCGGTCTTGGCTGAGGTCCTTTCTCAGCCTAGTCCACGGGACGACCTTGGAAACTCGCGTACCTCAGCGAGGTTTCAAGTCGAGCTGAAAGCCCGCCCTCAGGCTGAAAGCGACCCCACAGCAGGGCAGGTTGCGCCCGCCGTCGGGAACGACCAGCACACGCACACCAAAACGTTTATTTCCATCAAAACCCATGAACAGAGAAAGAAGGAGGTTGGGCACTATGGCAGAATCGTTAACCACCGCCGTCGCCATTTTAAAGAAGAACAAACTGAAGATGACCAAGCAACGGCACGCTCTCTTGGAGTTTCTGCTGACGAACCAAGCCCATTACACCGACGTGGTGACCGTGGATGCTTACATGCGGACGGAGTTTCCGGGGATGAGCCACAACACGGTTTACCGCAACCTCAAGGAATTCGAAGAGGTTGGTATCGTTGAGCAAAACACGGAGCAGGAACGGGCACGGGTCAAGTATCAGTGTGACCTGCATCACCAACACCATCATCATTTTGTGTGTCAAAATTGTGGTAAGGTGATTGAATTACAGATGTGTCCGATGGACTTTTTCACAGATCAATTACCGGGTTGTGAAATTGCGGGGCACAGCTTTGAACTGTACGGCCTCTGCGCTGACTGCAAGGCGGCCGGCGTTCAGGAAGCAGACTTAGTGAAAAATTAAGATAAATTTGAAAGATTTTTGAGTTTCCTATGCGACAATGGTCGTAATTAGGCAAAACGAAGGAGGAATGACGCATGGGGTATCGCACACCACCCTTGATTACGCCGTTCGCAATTGTCTCAATGGCGCTGGCCTTGGGGGCAACTAACGTGGTGACAAACACGGTGACGAAGACCAATGAAGGCGCCACGCGGGTGTCGAACACCAGCTCATCACTGGTCAACAATCTGTCGTCGAGCGATTCGAAGAAAAAGGCTAGTGACGACAGTAAGAAGAAGGATTCTGACTCTTCTAAGAGCAGTTCCGATAGCAGTGATTCTTCATCCAAGGACGAGTCATCCACGGACACGGAAAGTTCCTCGGCCAAGAAGACCTCTTCGACCGAGTCCAGCACCGCGGAGAATACCACTGGCAACAAGACCGGGACCACCGGCACGACCACGTCTAAAAAGAAGAAGACCTCATCGAGCGCCGTTAGCTCTTCAGCGACTACTGAAGAAAGTTCCACGAACGACGCCGATACGGCAAACGACACGACTGACAATACCGACACGGCTGGCCAAACGACTAATGGCACGACCAATGACGGCACAAATCAATAACGAAGGAAGGGGGACCGATAATGCTTAGTTTCCTTGATATGGTTAACCATTATTTAGGCTACATCAACGTCAACGCTAAAATTAAAAATCGCATCTACGTGATCATTGGTGCGTTGGGTGACCTCTACCTGTTCTACATCGCGGTTCGTTACCTGCAAAACGGCCATCCGTTCTGGGGCTTACTGATCTTACTGGTAGCCATCATTCTCTTGTACTTTGTCTACCTGAACACCATCTATTATTTTACCGAGAAGACGGCCCCGTTCGACATCTCGCCTAAGATTGAAAAGATGCTGCACATGAAGCCCAAGGAAGCCGAAGAGGACGCTGCTAAGACGGCGGTCCGTGGCGGGCGCAATATTCCGGCCAACGGCTACTTTGATGAAAAGAAGATTCTCCCCGGGAAGCTGACCATGAGTGGGATGGACGCGCGCAACGTGCAGAACCTCGCCACGCAACTCCAACAAAATCAGCTCTTACAGCTGGATTATTCCGGGTTGGGCGACCGTGAAATCATGGAACAGACACGCCAGAACGGCAAGCCCGTTTACGCGTCTGGCCCCGGCACCCTGATTCCCTACTTCGACATGCAAACGGAAGGCAACCAACTGGTCGTCTACGCCGGCATCAACCAAGCAGAGAAGCAACGGGTTGGCGTGGTCAGCACGGTTGGCCTACAAAATGTGGCCGATGTGCGTGACCAATTCGAACTGTATTTAGCCAACGCTACACTGGTCGGTGGTCCCTTCAAGGTCTTAGGCCGCACGTCTCTGATCGAGCAACCGGGTGACTTCCAAGTAGCGGTCCAACTGGCCTACAAGCACAGCGACCAATCCACGACGAACACCTACGACCGGGGCTATGGTCAAGCTACCACGACGCCAACGCAAACGACCACCAGTCGCCGCGCCCGTTATGATAATGACCAACCCACGTCGACCAACAACGATGATGAACCGATGACCAGAACGTCACGGTACCATCACTAAGTTAGGCGACCGGCAAAACTGAAAATGACTCAGCAAAAATCAACCGACCCGGACTGGGCAGGTTGATTTTTTTGTGCTGCGAGCAAAGTGACATAGACGTGGCAGTAACGAAAAGGGGATAACCAGGATAAAGGTAACCGGATTGGTGAGCAATTGGTGAAAATGATCAAGCCATGTCAGTGACCAGAGGTGGGCCAAGCGGGCCAGCTGTGTCGGTGGTCTTAGCTGAGGTCCTTTCTCAGCTTAGCCCACGGGACGACCTTTGTGACCGTATTTCAGGCACAAAGTCGAGGTGGAAGCCCGGTCCTCAGGCTGGAACCGACCCCATAGCCGGCCCGCTTGAGCCCACCGTCGGGAACGAAAACCAAGGCACACCCCTCATTTCCACCAATCTGGGAAGGTGACAGGGGATGTTATGAACCGCACCCGAAAACGGTCTCACCGCTTCCTCATGGGAATCACAAGCGTGAAATATTTTTGAAAGCAGACCGGACCCGTGGTACATCTAATCTTTGAACCCCAAAACGGTCAGTAGGGTTGGGTAACCTGGAGTGGTTTACTTTGACCGGGTAAATTTTTTGGTTTAAACTTTACGTTAGACACTGTAAAAATCTGGTCTCAAGGGATTGGATGAGGCGCTAGTCCGCCGCAAGCACGGCAACCAAATCACTAGTGGAGGGAATACTTATGTCAATGATCGAATTTCACAACGTGGAAAAGTACTACGGCGATTTTCACGCGCTGCATAACATTAATTTAACGATTGAAGCCGGGGAAACGGTTGTTTTAATCGGGCCTTCTGGTTCCGGGAAATCAACTTTGATTCGGACCGTCAATGGGCTGGAACAGATTCGCGATGGCCAATTGATCGTTAACGGCCAAGACTTGGCCAATCCGAAGACGGATATGAACCGGATTCGCAAGAACGTGGGGATGGTGTTCCAACACTTTAATCTCTACGCCAACAAGACGATTCTGGAAAACATCATGTTGTCACCCCGAATCGTGTTACACCGGGGCGAAGAGGAAAACAAGAAGGTCGCCATGGAAATGCTCGACCGGGTTGGGTTAGCCGACCAAGCACCTAAGATGCCATCCCAACTTTCTGGGGGGCAACAACAACGAATCGCCATTGCACGCTCGTTAGCCATGAAGCCCAAGTGCCTCTTGTTTGACGAACCAACCAGTGCCTTGGACCCTGAAATGATCGACGACGTGCTGAACGTTATGAAGACCATCGCCCGTGACTCCAGTATGACATCCTTAGTCGTGACTCACGAAATGGGCTTCGCGCGTGAAGTGGCCAACCGGGTGATCTTCATGGCTGACGGCCGCATTTTGGAAGACGACTCTAAAGAAACCTTCTTCGACGGCCAGCCAACCAACGAACGGGCTCGTCAATTCTTAAGCAAGATTTTGACACACTAAAACGGGGAGGAACGCTCACTATGAAAAAATTAATTCGCAGTTTGGGCCTGCTGTTCTCCCTGGTTGCCTTGACGGTCGTGGTTAGTGCGTGTGGCAGTAAGCCATTATCCGCGCGGAACGTGTACAAGACCGACCAACAAACCAAGACGATTACTTGGGGAGTTAAGGCAGATACCCGGCTGTTCGGGTTGCTGGATACCAAAGACGGGAAGATCAAAGGGTTCGAAGTGGATTTGGCGACGGCACTGACTAAGCAAATGCTGGGTAAGGATGCCAAGGCCAAGTTCATTCAAGTGACGAGTTCAACGCGGATGCCCATGCTAAAGAACGGGAACATCGACGCCATTATCGCCACCATGACCAACACGCCAGAGCGGCGCAAGCAAGTCACCTTTTCTAACACGTACTTCTTTGCCGGGCAATCCTTGCTGGTCAAGAAGGGCAGTTCCATTAAAAACGTCAAAGATTTAAACAAGCAAAAGGGCACGGTCCTCGGGGTCGTTGGTTCTGACTCCGTGGAAAACGTGGCCAAGGTTGCGCCTGACGCGAAGGTCTTACAACTGACCGACTACGCGCAAGCCATGACGGCATTGAAGTCCGGGCAAGGCCAAGCGCTGACCACCGATAACGGTATTTTATACGGGATGTCGGTTCAAAACCCGGGTTATGAAGTTACCGGGGGAACGTTCGTGTCCGAACCTTACGGGATCGCCATGGACAAGGGCCAGACGCCGTTTAGAAACGCCACGAACCAGGCTTTGACCGAGTTACGGGCCAATGGCACTTATAACAAACTCCTGCACAAGTGGTTCCACAACGTGAAGGGCTTTGACTACAAGGAGGCGGCTAAAGAATGATTCATATCTTTGCAAATTACGGAGGCACCCTCCTGTATGGGTTAGGGCAGACGTTGCTATGCAGTGTGCTCGCCTTGATCTTCAGTTTGATTCTGGGAACGCTCTTCGCCTTACTAGAAGAATCACCAAGTAAGTTTGCCCGCGGCGTGGCCCGGGTCTACATCGAAATTTTCCGGAACATCCCGTTGCTGGTTATCACCATGTTCTTCTACGTGGTCTTTCCGCTGTACGTTGTCAAGATGAACGGGTTTACCGCCGGGACGATTGGGTTGACGCTCTACACGTCCGCCTTCATTGCCGAAACGGTGCGGGCTGGGATTCAGTCCGTTGATCCTGGCCAAATGGAAGGGGCCCGCGCCAACGGGTTATCCTTCTGGCAGGCCATGCGGTTCATCATCTTGCCCCAAGCCTTTCGCTATGTCATTCCGCCACTGGGTAACCAATTCGTGAACCTGGTCAAGAACTCCTCAACGTTAGCCTTCGTGGGTGGCTTTGACCTGATGTACCAAGGGAACGTTATCGCGTCCAGCTCACTGGAAACCATTGCGGCATACTCCGCGGTCGGGGTCCTCTACCTGGTCATCACGATGCCAATCAGTTACTACATGCGTTACTTAGAAAAACGGTTAGCTTAGGGGAGGAGAATAAATTATGTTACAAAACTTTATTGACGCCTACTCCCCAGATAACTTACGCTACCTGTTTGGTGGACTGGGAATCACAATTCTGGTTTCCGTGGTGTCCATCATTGGGAGTTTCATTATTGGCTCGATTCTTGGGATCATCCGCTACGTAAAAATTAAGTATTTTTCAGCTATCGTTGGGTTTATCATCGATATCATTCGGAATTTACCGTTGATTTTAATTCTGTTCTTTACCTACTTCGGGTTACCGAACCTGGGGGTCAAACCAGAAATTATTCCAGCGGCCATTCTCGCCATGACCATCTTTGAATCCACCATGCTGGCAGAAATTGTCCGCTCCGGGATTCAAGCGGTCGACCCCGGCCAGATGGAAGGGGCCCGCGCCAACGGGTTAACCTACTGGCAAGGGCTGTGGCACATTGTCTTGCCCCAAGCCATGGTCAAAATGATTCCGGCCATCGTGAGTCAATTCATCTCACTGGTCAAGGATACGTCACTGGCAACCATCATTCTCTTGCCAGAAATGCTGTACCGGTCACAAATTATTTATGGGCAAAACACCAACTACATCATTCCGATGTTCGTGGCGATTGCTTTGATGTACTTTGTGGTTTGCTACTGCCTTTCCGTCCTGGCCCGTTACCTGGAAAAACGCCAAGCTTAGTCCTCTGGGCTGAACTTTTGTGCTTGGCAGCGCCTCCGGGCTGGTGAAAACTGGGCCTGGTCGCGTCCGTTCCCGGCGGCGAGCTCAAGGAGCCCTGCTGTGGGGTCGGTTCCAGCCGAAGGGCGGGCTTCCACCTCAACTTTGAGCCTGAGGAGCGGTCTCAAAGGTTGTCCCATGCTCTAAGCTGAGTGAGAAACCTCAGCTAAGACCATCGACACAGCTGGTCACCTTGGCTCGCCTCTGGTCACTTCCACGACCGGCCCAGTTTTCCCAGCCCTGCGGCTGACACTGGTTTAGCCCGGGACTTCGCTGGTCGTTTACCAGGGTGGTTGTTGTTTTCGTTTTGATTTTAAATTGTTTAAATTGAGCTCACTCACTTCAGTTCGTTGGAACTGGCGTGGGTGAGCTCTTTTCATTTATCGTAAACAAAAAGGCATCCGTCTGACTATTTGTCGGGGGATGCCTTTGGTGTGTAAATTATTCGGTGACGACGTATTTCTTGAAGCGGTCGAAGTCGGCTTCTTGAAGTTCAACCTTCAGGGCCGTGCCTTCTGCTTCGTAGTTGGTGTCCAAAACGTTGGCGTGGTCGTTCATGTAGGCAACGACTTCACCGTCTGCGAATGGGACCAGGAAGTTGGCCGTTACGTAGTTGTGGAAGACCTTTTCCTTGATGGCCGTAACCAGGGCATCGATGGACGCTGGGTCCTTGGCTGACAGGATGAGTTGATCACCCACGCGGTTCGGGTAATGGGCTTCCGTCAGGTCGGCCTTGTTGAAGACGGTGATCATCGGCACGTCGGTGACGCCGATGTCTTGCAGCGTCTGTTCCGTGGTGGCCATCATTGATTCCTTGTTCGGGTCAGCATAGTCAACGACCTGAATCAATAGGTCGGCGTTGGCAGCTTCAGCTAACGTGGAACGGAAGGCCTTGACCAATTGGGTAGGGAGTTGGCTCACGAACCCAACGGTGTCACTTAGCAGCATCTTCTTTTGGTCGGGGAAGGTCAGCTGACGGACGCTGGTGTCCAGCGTAGCGAACAGCATGTTCTTCACGAAGACCTGTTTTTCTTCGCTCTTACCAAATTCACGAACCAGGGCGTTCATCAACGTGGACTTGCCGGCGTTGGTGTAACCGACCAGCGCAACGGAAGGGAGTTCATTTCGTTCCCGTTGTTGCCGTTGTGTGGCGGCCGCCTGGTTGATTTCCTTCAGTTCATGGTTAACGTGGTTGATCGACCGTTGAATGGTCCGCCGACTCATTTCAGTTTGAGATTCACCGGCACCACGGTTGGTGAACCCACCGCCGCCACCGCTACCGGTTTGTTGGTCCAGCCGTTGCGAAGCGCTGGTGTGCAAACGAGGGAGTTGGTATTGCAACATGGCGAGTTGAACTTGGAGCTTGGCTTCACGGGATTGTGCCCGGTTAGCGAAGATTTCCAAAATTAAACCGGTCCGGTCCATGATGCGGGCCTTGGTGCCAGCCTCCAGGTTCCGGATTTGGCTAGGGGACAGCTCATCGTTCACGACAATGGTATCGACACCATCGTCCGCAACAATCGTCGCTAATTCCTCAACCTTACCAGTCCCAAAGTAAGTCCCTGGATTTGGCTTCGGCAATGACTGCTGAACTTCTTCAGCGACCGTCATGTTGTTGGCCTCTACCAAGTTTTTCAGTTCAGTCATCGAGTAGCCGAACGTGGCTTGACCAGCGTTCAACCCAATCGTGATGACTGGTGTTCGTGGGGTTTCTTCCAAAAGATCACCCTCCTTTAAAGTCTATACGTTGAGTATAACATGTTCCTTTGCAAACACCGAAAAATTAAGCGTTGTTAGGATTCCACCTGTCCCAAACTAGTGAAAATCAGGTGGCGGTTAGTTGTCCGTTCCCGGCGGCGAGCTCAAGGTGCCCTGCTATGGGGCCGGTTTCAGCCTGAGGGGCGGGCTTCCACCTCAACTTTGAGCCGAAGGGCGGTCTCAAAGGTTGTCCCATGGGCTAAGCTGAGTGAGAAACCTCAGCTAAGACCATCGACACGGCTGGTCACCTTGGCTCGCCTCTGGTCACTCACATTGACCGCGTATTTTCACTGGATTGGTATTGGCTGGTGGGTGTGTCGTTGATAATTTTTCCGGTGTGAGGGCGCGGTAATCACCTAGGTGGTTGGCATCTGTTCTCGGGAGTGAGTTACAGACTGAAAGGTGGTCGCCCCGTGTTCTTAGCTAAGAACACCGACACAGCTGGCCGGCTTGGCCCACCTCTGGTCACTCACATTGACCGCTTATTTTCACTGGATTGGTATTGGCTGGTGGTTGGGTGTGTTGTGGATAGCTTTTCTAGTGTGTGGCTCGCCTCTGGTCATTCACACATGACCACATTTTCACTGGATTGAAAGTGTGGTAGGGGGAACGTTGCCAATCGTTTTTTAATGTGAATCTGCGGCAATTTGTGGCGACACTGGTGAAACTGTTGATTGGCCTCTGATTCTAAAGCCCGATAGAAATAAGTCATTTCTGAGAAGCAACTCCACAACCATCGTTGCGTTGGCCGATGTTAGCCGGAGGGCTGGTGAAAATGGGCCGGTTGTGGAAGTGACCAGAGGCGAGCCAAGGTGCCCGGCTGTGTCGGTGGCCTTGGCTGGTGTTTTTTGCCAGCCTAGTCCACGGGACAATCTTTGAGACCGTTTCTCAGGCTCAAAGTTGAGGTGGAAGCCCGTTCTTCAGGCTGGAACCGGCCCCATAGCAGGGATCCTTGAGCTCACCGGCGGGAACGGACGCGACCAGGTCCATTTTTTACCAGCCTGGAGGCGATGACAAAGACCCACAGAAACTGCCATAAATGAGAATTTGGTATTGATTCTCATTTTATTTTAATCTATAGTGGTCTTTATCAACAAGTTGCTTAGGCATACTAACTTAGAGGGGTCGGATTTTATGAGAGTTAAATCAGTCATTAAGTTAGGGACGGTCGCCGCGCTAACCACCATTGCGTTAGCCGCGTGTGGCTCATCTTCTAGCAGCAGTAGCCAAGCCAAGGATCAAACCTTGACCTGGATGGAAAGCTCCGCGTTACCAACCATGGACAGTTCGTTGGCAACCGACGTCGTTTCCGGTGAAACGCTGAACAACACAGGTGAGGGTCTGTTGAAGTTTGGCAAGAATAGTACCACGCATCCTGCCGTCGCCAAGAGCTACAGCAAGTCCAAGGACGGCAAGACCTACACGTTTAATCTTCGGAAATCCAACTGGAGCAACGGGGACAAAGTAACCGCCAAAGATTTCGTTTACGGCTGGCAACGCACAGTCAACCCGAAGACGGGGTCCCAATACGCCTACCTTTACGCTGATGTGAAGAACGCCAACGCCATCATGAATGGCAAGAAGGCCGTTTCCACGCTGGGCATCAAGGCCGTCGGGGATTACAAGGTCCAAGTGACCCTGGTTCATCCCGTCAGTTACTTCCCAACGCTGGTCGCGCAAACCGCGTTCTTCCCACAAAATGAATCAGTTGTTCAAAAGTACGGTAAGAAATACGGCACCAACGCCCAGGACAACGTCTACAACGGGGCCTTTAAGCTGAGCTACTGGACCGGGACGTCAGACAACTGGACGCTGACCAAGAACACGAAGTACTGGAATGCCAAGTCCGTTAAGCTTAAGCATATCAAATTTAGTGCTGTTAAGGATCCCCAAACGGCTTTGAGCCAATACCAGAGTGGCAAGCTTGACGCCATTTACCTGAGTGGTCAACAACCAAAGAACTACAAGAACAACAAGGAATACCATGCGCGCAACAGTTCCCGGGTCGCTTACCTGGAACTCAACGAGAAGAAGGATTCCATGATGCGGAACAAGAAGGCGCGTCAAGCCTTGTCATTAGTCATCAACCGGAACCAATTTGTCAATAAAGTGCTCGACAATGGCTCGAAGGTCGCAACCGGAATCGTCACGAGTGGCCTGGCCATCCGCAACGGCAAGGACTTCGCAACGGAGGGCACGATTCCCGCTGCTACCGAACACAACCTGGCCAAGGCTAAGAAGTTGTGGAACGAAGCGTTGAAGGAAACTGGGCGTAAGAGTTACTCGCTGACCCTGATGGCTGACGATACCGCCGAAGGCAAGAGCACGACCGAATTTGTCCAAAGTCAATGGTCGAAGCTGCCTAACTTCAAGGTTACCAACTCTAATTTGCCATACAAGACGCGGTTAGCGCGTTCTGCTAGTGGCCAATTTGACGCCGTGGTGACGCTCTGGGGGGCTGACTTCCCAGACCCAATCACCGACCTGTCGCTGTTCACGTCCGACAATTCCTACAACAACGGGAAATGGAAGAACAAGACTTACGACAAGCTGGTCAAGGAAGCCACGACGACCAACGCCAACAAGCCGGCTGCCCGGTGGCAAAATCTGATTGATGCCCAAAAGGTTCTGTTGAAGGACCAGGGGATCATTCCGGTTTACCAGAGTGGCAAGCCACAATTGGTCAAGTCAAAGGTTAAGGGCGTCACTTACTTCCCAGTTAGTTCCAACTGGGACTTCAGCAAAGCTTACATCGCTAAGTAAGTTGATTGCAGATGCCGCTTCGGCAGTGAAAATGAGAGGGTGGTCGGTGACGTCCGTTCCCGGCGGTGGGCTCAAGCGGGCCTGCTATGGGGCCGGTTCCAGCCTGAGGAGCGGTCTTCCACCTCAACTTTGCGCCTGAAAATCGGTCGCAAAGGTTGTCCCATGCTCTAAGCTGAGAAAAATCACTCAGCTAAGAGCATCGACACAGCTGGCCAGCTTGGCCCACCTCTGGTCACTCACATTGGTCGGAACCATCTCATTTTCCCGTTTTGACGGCACCGGTAACATCTATCTTTCAAGAACTAAACAACTGATAATTTTTCAGGACTGATTAGCCCCTAACTGGGCGTGTCAGTCCTGTTTTTGTATATGTAGGAATTTACCGGGGGTCGGGGCATAAACGGTCGTGTGTGGACTCAGAGAGGGCTTCTAACCTATCTCTGCGTTATAAACACCTTAATTTTTTCAGCTGGCCACTCTTACGGAAAACTTAGAATGATTATTTTAGAAAAATGAATATTAGAATTCACCGACTTGGACGGGTAACCCAGTTAACTGGTAGCGGCACCATCAGCGACTGAATCCCGTCAGCGTGCGCTCCTTGAACTCTCATAAAAGGGTTTACTAACTCTATGTAATCGTCACCATTGCTGGTATAACAGTCATTCAGCATCGTAACTTTATGCTGTTTTCCTGTATACGGTATACAGAAAACGAAAGTTCAGCCAATTCTAAATGTGACATCAGATTTTAATTTTTTATTTTAAAACGCGCTACAACAACGTTTCTAGAAACTTTTTTAAATTAAATTAGCTTTTACCATTGATTTTAATTGTTTTCTAATATACAATTGCAATATCAAATTTGAGGTTGTCAATTTATTTATCAAACAACTAAGAGGGGTTGGATTATAAAATGAAAATCAATTCGGCAGTCAAACTCGGAACGGTCGCGACATTTGCCGCTGTGTTACTTGCAGCGTGTGGATCATCATCAAACAGTTCTAGCGAGGCTAGCAAGCAGACGTTAAACTGGATGGAAAATTCCGCATTACCTTCAATGGATTCTTCTACCGCCACGGACGTTGTTTCTGGGGAAACGATGAACAACACCGGTGAAGGTCTTCTCCGGATCGGCAAGAACAGTTCCATTCACCCAGGGGTCGCTAAGAGCTACACCAAGTCCAAAGATGGTAAGACTTACACCTTCAACTTGCGTAAGTCTAACTGGAGTAACGGCGACAAGGTAACCGCTAAAGACTTCGTTTACGCCTGGCAACGGACCGTTAACCCTAAGACCGCTTCACAATACGCTTACATGTACGCGCAGGTTAAGAACGCCAACGCCATCATGAACAAGAAGAAGCCAGTTTCTAGCTTAGGGATTAAGGCCGAAGGGGATTACAAAGTCGTTGTAACGTTAACGCAAGCTACCAGTTACTTCCCTTCATTGGTTGCAAGTCCAATGTTCTTCCCACAAAATGAATCAGTTGTTCAAAAGTACGGTAAGAAATACGCAACGAATGCCCAGGACAACGTCTACAACGGTCCATTTAAGTTAACTTACTGGACTGGTACGTCCGATAACTGGACATTAAGCAAAAACACTAAGTACTGGGACGCTAAGAATGTTAAACTAAAGAAGATCAACTTCAAGACGATGAAGGATCCCCAAACTTCTTTGAGTCAGTACCAAAGTGGCAAGCTTGACGCAACTTACTTGAGCGGTCAACAACCTAAGAACTACAAGAACGACAAGCAATACGTTGAACGCAAGAGTGCCTCAACCTTCTACATTGAATTGAACGAAAAGAAAGATTCAATGATGAAGAACAAGAAGGCTCGTCAAGCCTTATCACTGGCTATCAACCGGAACCAATTTGTCAACAAGGTCTTAGCTGATGGTTCTACTGCCGCAAAGGGCTTAGTTTCAACTGGTTTAGCTGAAAACAAGGGCACAGACTTCAACACCGCTGCTGCTGTTCCATCCGCAACTTCACAAGACCTGGCCAAGGCTAAGAAGCTTTGGAAGCAAGCTTTGAAGGAAACGGGCCGTTCTAGCTACTCACTGACCTTAATGGCCGATGACACGCCAGCCGGTAAGAACAGTGCTGAATTCATCCAGAGTCAATGGGCTAAGTTGGATGGTTTAAAGGTTACCAACAGTAACTTGCCATTCAAGACGCGTTTGAGCCGTTCACAAAATGGCCAATTCGATGCCGTTATCTCTGCTTGGGGTGCTGACTTCCCTGACCCAATTTCATTCCTGTCTCTGTTCACTTCAGGTAACTCTTACAACAACGGGAAATGGTCTTCCAAGGCTTACGACAAGGACGTTGCCGCAGCCACTGGTAAGGATGCCAACAATAACACTGCTCGTTGGAATGACATGGTTAACGCCCAAAAGACTATCTTAAATGACCAAGGGATCATCCCCGTCTACCAACAAGGGAAAGCCCAACTGGTCAAGTCCGATGTCAAGGGATTGATTTACTTCCCAACCGGTGCTAACTGGGACTTCAGTCGCGCTTACATTGCTAAGTAAGCAACACGTTTAAATCAGTTATGACGGTCAGGCGAAGGCCCGACTTAAATAAGCTTTATCGGGGAGTAAGGATTAACGCGAGTTGGTCCTTACTTTTCGATATTATTGCAATCATTTATCATCTTGTTGTTTTCGTGGAGTTCTTGTTAAGTTTAACGACTTAACGGTAACAAATAAGTCTACTGATTGAGAGGTAAACAAATGGCAAAGTATCTAGCAAAACGGATCTTTTACCTGATCCTGACCTTATTCATCGTTATTACCTTGACGTTCTTCCTAATGAAGTTGTTACCCGGGACGCCACTGACTAACCAAGCTAAGTTGTCCAAGAGTCAGATTGCGCTGATCTACGAACAATATGGTTTGAACAAGCCAGTCTGGCAACAGTACCTGCTGTACCTAGCAGGGGCTGTGCGGGGTAACTTCGGAACGTCTTTCCAATTCAGCGACCAACCAGTGTCCTACTTGCTTTCAAGTCGGATCGGACCATCCTTGCAGATTGGGCTGCAAGCCATGATCTTAGGGGTCATTGTTGGGATCGTTGTCGGGGCCTTTGGGGCCATGCGGCAGAACTCGTGGGTTGATACCACGGCTACGGTTGTTTCTATCTTAGGGATTTCGATTCCATCTTTCGTCTTAGCCGTTTTACTCCAATACTACTTGGGGTTGAAATTGGGCTGGTTCCCAATCGCCGAATGGGGTGGCTTTATCTACACGGTCTTGCCAACCCTGGCGTTAGGCGCGACACCGCTAGCCGAGTCGGCGCGGTTCGTCCGAACCGAAATGGTCGACGTGCTCAGTTCGGATTACATTGAACTGGCCAAAGCGAAAGGGTTGAGTCGCACGGGGGTTATTTACCACCATGCGCTGCGGAACAGTTTAATTCCGCTGATTACGATCGTTGGACCGTTAGCTGTGAACATCATGACTGGATCCATGGTTGTGGAAAACATTTTCTCCATTCCTGGTATCGGGGAACAATTCGTTAAGTCTGTCTTGACGAACGATTACCCAACCATCATGGGCTTGACCATCATCTACTCATTCATGCTCTGTGTCGTTCTGTTGTTCACCGATATCTTATACGGTATCGTGGACCCACGGATCCGGATCACAGGAAAGGCTAACTAGGAGGTAAATAAATGGCAGATACAGTTAAACTCCCTGAAGATAGCTTTAAGCGAATCAATGCCGATGACCGGGCAGCGCTCGACAGTGAAAAAATTGCGGCGCCTTCGTTAACCTTCGCGCAAGATGCATGGCGGCGGTTACGGAAGAACAAGGGTGCTTGGGTATCCTTGATTGTCTTAGCCATCGTGTTCATCATGGCCTTTGGGTCCCTGGTGGTCTCACCACACAACCCAAACGCCGTGAACCCGTCATACGCCAACTTGCCATCTAAGATTCCTGGCATTGGCATCAATGGGTTCAACGGGACGTTGGTTCAAGCGGGCCAACGAATCGATGCTTATAAGCAGGCTGGGGCTTCCAGTAAGTTTTACATCATGGGGACCGACTACTTAGGTCGGGACCTGTTCTCACGGGTTCTCTACGGGACTCGGATCTCCTTGATCATTGCGTTAGTGGCGACCCTCTTTGATTTAACGATTGGGGTGACCTACGGGATGTTCTCGGGGTGGAAAGGTGGCCGCATAGATACCATTATGCAGCGGATCATTGAAATCATCTTGTCCATCCCTAACCTAGTTGTCATCGTCCTGTTGATTTTGATTCTGAAACCCGGGATGACGTCAATCATCATTGCCATCGCGCTGACGTCGTGGACCAACATGGCCCGACTTGTCCGAGCGCAGACAATGGAGATAAAGGAACAAGAATACATTCTGGCGGCGAGAACGCTGGGTGAGCGACCGCTGAAGATAGCCTTCAAGCATCTTCTGCCAAACCTCTCCAGTGTCATCATCATTAACACGATGTTTACCATCCCTAACGCCATCTTCTTCGAAGCCACCTTGTCCTACATTGGGATTGGGATTTCCTCACCACAGGCTTCACTAGGGACGTTGTTGAACGATGGACAGAAGAACTTCCAATTCCTACCATATCAAATGTGGTGGCCGGCGTTGATTCTTTCCATCATCATGTTAGCCTTTAACCTTCTGGGTGATGGCTTACGGGATGCCTTTGATCCGCGGACGAAAGAGTAGGTGAACTAACGTCATGGAGAACGATAAAAACATTTTGGAAGTACGCAACCTGCAGGTTAATTTCAAAACTTACGCCGGTGACGTTAAGGCCATCCGGAACGTCAGCTTTGATCTGCGGAAGGGTGAAACCTTAGCCATCGTTGGGGAATCTGGTTCCGGTAAATCCGTAACCACCCGGACGATTATGGGCTTAAACGCCCGTAACGCCGACATCACCAGTGGCTCGATCCTGTACAAGGACCAAGACCTGTTGAAGAAGAGCGACAAGGAAATGGAACAATTCCGGGGACAAGATATCGCCGAAATTTTCCAAGACCCAATGACCTCGCTGGACCCAACCATGAAGATCGGTAAGCAAATCGCCGAACCCCTGATGGTCCACAAGGGAATGAAGAAAGAAAAAGCCTTGGCACAAGCCTTGGAAATGATGAAATTAGTTGGAATCACCGACGCAGAAAACCGGATCAATGATTATCCGCACCAATTCTCTGGTGGGATGCGGCAACGGATCGTGATTGCGATTGCCTTGATCAACTATCCAGAAATTCTGATTGCCGATGAACCAACGACTGCCTTGGACGTGACAATCCAGGCGCAAATTTTGAACCTGATGAAGGAACTGCAAGACAAGATTTCCACGTCAATCATCTTTATCACGCATGACTTGGGTGTCGTGGCCGGCATGGCCGACCGGGTCGCCGTTATGTATGCCGGGAAGATCGTGGAATACGGGACCGTCGATGAAATCTTCTACAACCCGAAGCATCCGTACACGTGGGGCCTCTTGAGCTCTATGCCAACGCTTGATTCGAGTGGGGATGAATTGCCATCGATTCCCGGGACGCCACCTGACTTACTCGATCCACCAACCGGGGATGCTTTCGCTGCCCGTAACGCGTACGCCCTGAAGATTGACACGGAACAGGAACCCCCATTCTTTAAGGTTTCTGACACGCACTACGCGGCCACTTGGTTGCTCCATCCGGATGCACCAAAGGTCACGCCACCAGCCCAAATCGTGGCGCGGCAAAAGAAGTACGCTGAGATGCAACAGGCCTTGGTCGCCAAGCAACGGCCAAGTGTCCCAGTTGAAGAAGAGGAGGAACAGCAATAATGGATTACGAAAATGCCGAAAAAATCCTCGAGGTCAAGCACCTCAAGCAATACTTCAACGTGGGTAAGGCCGATGAGGTTCGCGCCGTCGATGATATCTCGTTTGATATCTACCGCGGGGAAACCTTTGGGCTGGTTGGTGAATCCGGTTCTGGGAAGACCACGACCGGACGGGCCATCATCCATTTGTACGAACCCACCTCTGGTGAAATCTTGTTTAACGGCAAGAACGTTGATAACTTTACTAGTAAAGACGACCAACGCGAATTCCGGCAAGACATGCAAATGATTTTCCAAGACCCTTACGCGTCCTTAAATCCGCGGATGAAGGTCAAGGATATCGTGGCCGAAGGTATCGACATTAACCATTTGGCTAAGGACGACGCCGACCGGACCAAGCGAGTGGAAGACTTGCTGGAAACTGTAGGTCTGAACAAGGACCACTCCAGCCGGTACCCCCACGAATTCTCCGGTGGGCAACGGCAACGGATCGGGATTGCCCGGGCATTAGCCGTTGATCCTAAGTTCGTGATTGCCGATGAACCCATCTCAGCCTTGGATGTTTCCATCCAGGCCCAAGTGGTTAACCTGATGAAGAAGCTCCAGCGCGAACAGGGCTTAACGTACCTGTTCATCGCCCATGACCTCTCCATGGTGAAATACATTTCGGACCGGATTGGGGTTATGCATTACGGCCGGATGTTGGAAATCGCCGACTCTGACGAAATCTACGCCCATCCCTTGCATGACTACACCAAGAGTTTGCTGTCCGCTGTGCCTGTCCCTGATCCTGAGTTCGAACGGACCCGGGAAGAGATTGCGTACGACGGTAGCGGTGAGAACGATGGCAAGGAACGTCACCTGGTTGAAATCGCCCCACGTCACTGGGTGCGGGCTGCCGATGATGAAATTGACATGTACACCCAACGGGCCCACGAGGCTTCGTTGATTCGCAAGTAAGTGTTTTGGCACCGCAGCTGTTTTCCTGGCTGCGGTGCTTTTTTCTTTGGGCTTGGGGTTTCGGGCTTGGTTTGGGGATTTAGGTCAAAGGCTTTTGGGTCAAGGACAGTGGGGGATGGCCGCCTGCGGCTTCCAGGGTTCCGCCTGCTGTGGGGACCGCTTCCGGCCTGAGGGGCGGTCCTCCAGCTCGCTTTTAAGCCGCCAGGGTCGGCGTCTCAAAAGTCGCCCCGTGATGTAAGGCCGGCAAGCCCACCCGCCTAACATCACCGACACAGCCGTCTCCACCCTGGCTTCCTCCGGCTCCTGGTTGTGCGTTGACCAGGCCGCTGGTTTGGTCCGAAGCCCGAAGCCCGAAGCCCGAAGCCCGAAGCCCGAAGCCCGAAGCCCGAAGCCCGAAGCCCGAAGCCCGAAGCCCAACTTAATTTGCTGACTTGGTACAAACCATTCACAGTTGGCTACACAGCTTATGTACTTGGAGGATGCAAAAAGGGCCAGCAACCGTGATTAGTTGCTGGCCATAGAGATGGAACGTTTTATTGAATTATTTGTAAGTCGACTTACCGAGGGAATGGCGATAACTCTGTTACACTGGGAAATGCAGGAAGTTTTGTGAGCGGGGGCTGTCTTTTTCCTTCTGAGGTGAAGCGTATGGAAAAAATCCCAAAGAAAGGTTTTACAGTCTATGAGCGTGTTTCAAGCGCTGTCATTGATGTTGGCGTTTGCCACATTGATGATACTAATCGATCGTCACGATCGAAAGTAATCAAAAAAGCCGCCCAGTATAAGCTTTGACAGGCTAGGGCGACTCATCTGTCGTTACTGTCTCCGCTCTTGAAGCGGTTTGTAAGGTCGGCGGTCCAACGCCGGCCTTTTCCATGCTTACAATATAGCACATTCTAACTCGAATAACTATTCAAGCCACTCAAATTAGCGTGAAAGCATAGAGAATTTGAAACCAATTCCATAGTACTAAACATCATTCAAATCCATAGTTGATCGTCATAACAATCGGAAATAATCAAAAGCCGCCCTCTAAATCTTTGACGGATTAGGGCGACTCATCTGTCGTTACTGTCTCCGCTCTTGAAGCGGCTTGTAAAGTCGGTGTCCAACCACCGGCTTTTTTCTACGTCTATAATATAGCATACTCTCAGGAGAAAAGGCGCTTTGCAGTTTGCAAAATGTTAGGACGATGCAACGGTCTAAATTCAAATTCACATGTCAAATTATTTATAAGACGAATTACCAAAATAATGGCGATAACTCTGTTACACTGGGCAATGCAGGAAGTTTTGTGAGCGGGGACTGTCTTTTTCCTTCTGAGGTGAGGTATATGGAACAAATCCAAAGAAAGGTTTCACAGTCCATGAGCGTGTTCCAAACGCTGTCATTGATGCTGGCTTTCGCCACGTTAATGATATTAATTGATCGTCATAACGATCGAAGGTAATCAAAAAGCCGCCCTCTATAAGCTTTGATAGGTTAGGGCGACTCATCTGTCGTTACTGTCTCCGCTCTTGAAGCGGCTTGTAAAGTCGGTGTCCAACCACCGGCTTTTTTCTTCTACGTCTATAATATAGCATACTCTCAGGAGAAAAGGCGCTTTGCAGTTTGTAAAATATTCGGACGTTACAACGAGCAGAATTGAAATTCACATACCAAATTATTTATAAGGCAAATTACCAGGAGAATGGCGACCGCTCTGTTACACTGGGGAATGCAGGAAGTTTTGTGAGCGGGGACTGTCTTTTTCCTTCTGAGGTGAGGTACATGGAACAAATCCAAAGAAAGGTTTCGCAGTCCATGAGCGTGTTCCAAGCGCTGTCATTGATGTTGGCTTTTGCCACATTGATGATACTAATTGATCGTCATAACGATCGGAAGTAATCAAAAAGCCGCCCTCTAAATCTTTGACAGAATTAGGGCGACTCATTCGTTGTCACTGTCTCCGCTCTTGAAGCGGCTTGTAAGGTCGGCGGTCCAACGCCGGCCTTTTTCTATGCTTACAATATAGCATATTCTAACCCGGACGACTACGACAATCACTTACAAATTTCGTTATAAAAAGCCCGCCAACAAAAGCTTGTCAGTAGGCCGATACGAAACTATTTAATTTTACCCTCAGAGTTGTTGTAGTCGTTCACCTTGTAAGTGCCGTCCTTAACGGTAATCTTGGTGATACTGCCATTATCAACCGGCACGGAGACGTCGATGTCCGAGTACTTGGAAACGATACTGCGGATGGTCGTGCTGTGGGTGGCAATCAGAATACGGTCGCCGTCTTTGGCAGCGGCGATGGCGTGGTCCAAACCAGGTTGCACCCGGGCCCAGAACATCGCGTTGTCTTCAGCATCGCCGAAGGGGTCTTGGGCGTGGAACATGTCCTTGGTCTTTTCAATCGTCAATTCCTTGATCATGGCGTTGAACGAGTCCAGGCCAACCGGCGTGCCCAGCGTGTGCCAGGTGAGGCCGGTGTCGAGGCCTTCGAAGTACCCAAAGTTTTCTTCACGGAAGGCAGGTTCCGTCGTCAAAGCAACGGGGGCCTGGTTAGCGGCTAAAATGTTTTTGGCCGTGTTCTGGGCCCGCGTCGTGTCACTGGCATAGGCAGCGGCAAAAGGAATCTTCGCCAATCGCTCGCCGGCACGTTTGGCATCGGCGATTCCCTTAGCGGTCAGCGGAGAGTCGGACCACCCTTGAATCCGGTGGTATTTGTTCAAATAAGTTTGGCCGTGACGCACCAAGTAAAGTTCAACTGTTGCCATCTCAATCTCTCCTATTCTTCAAAAAACTTCATCCATGGTCTGCGGTCGTTGTCATTGCCTCCGGGATGGTGAAAATAGGCCGTGACGCTGTGGGCGAACGTCCGAAGCCAAAGAGCGGTCTTCGGACTTACTTTGAGCCTCAAAGTACGAGTCTCAAAGACATCAGTTACCTAAGCGGCTTTGCCGCTAAGGTAACTCCCACGGCTGAGCCTATTGTCACCATCCCTGCGGCTGATAAACGGTTAGACCATGGATAAGTTTAACTGTTCGTTAAATGCTAGCTACTTTCTGTTAGTTACCAATACAATGGTGATGCCAATGCATGAGTGATGATAACTAACCGAAAGACATAACCAATGGTGTGGATACTCACGGTGTAGCCGATAGGGCAGCGAAAATGAGCTCAGCCGGGGGATTCTCTGTGTTCTTCAGAGAATGGCGACTTTGAAACGCGGTTTGGGCGGTTCAAAGCGAGGTCGAAGACCGCTCTTTGTCTTCGACCGTCCTGCCCCCAGCGTTCCGGCTCATTTTCGCTGCCCGGTAAGGCGGGGGAGTACTCACACAACTGGTTAATATCTTAACAGTTTTAGTTTAAAATGCCTAGTTCGCGCCGGATTTCACGAGCCGTTGCCGCGTTACTGGTGAAGATGATCCGGTCGTTTAGCTTCAGCGTGGTACTCCCGGTTGGCCGGACGAAGTGACCATCCCGGAAAATTTGACTGATGGTGATGTCCTTAACAAATGGTAAACTGTGAATTTCCAGGCCGGTGTAGCGCCGGTTGTGAAGGGCCACTTCGTAGACAGCGGCGGTCGTTGACGTCAATAGGCGCAGAGTCGTTGGCGTTTCAATCAGGCTCCGGAGCATGGAGATGTTCACGTTCGGCGTGTTGTAGACCTCGATGCCCAGGTCGGTCAGCTCGTCTTCGCGGGCGTCTAACACGTTGCGGTCCTCGAAGCGGGCGATGACCCGTTTGACCCCGTAGGCTTTGGCGGCCTTGGCCAGCTCATAGTTCTTGTTAGCATTGAAATGGCCCAGAACCACGATGTCGGCGTCGAAGGCGTCTTGTCCCTCCACGTAGTCACTTTCCAGCGAATCCAGCAGATGGACGTTGACCTCGGAGTTATAAGTTTTGTAATTGTCAGGTTTGTCGGTATACATACTGATGTCGTACCAGCTATCGGCCAGCTGTTGCGCCACGGGGACGGTCAGCAGGTTGGTCCCGATGAAGTGAACGGTCGACTTCTTCAAGTCCTCAGCCTCGGCGGAATAGCCGGTGTTAAAGAGCAGGGGGCCCAGCACACAGGTTAAAATGGCGGCCAGTAAGAAGGCCCCAGATTGTTGCGAGGTGACGACCTTCATGGACTTGGCGACTTGCAAAACGGCCAGGACCATGGTGATGGTGGCCGCGGAAATGGCGGTCCCCGCAAAGGCGTTGCCACGTTTGAACCGCAGCCGCAAGATGAAGTAAACGGCGGCCTTGGCCAGCAGGTAGGCGGCAAAGAAGGCTGGAATCAGCAGCAAGGTTGCCGGGTCTGCCAGCAGTGTGCGTAGGTTGAGGTCGGCCCCGCTCATCATGAAGAAGATGGGGATGAAGAATCCGTACCCGATGCCGTCGAGCCGGACCATGGTGTTTTCCTGTGGTTGCAGGAGTTTCATCACGATGCCGGCCACGAAGGCGCCCAGGATACCCTCGGCCCCCACGGATTCGGCAATGACCACCAGACTAAAAATCAGGAAGAAGGCCAGCCGAATGTCCAATTGGGTCGTGGACTTGTTGATGCTGTCGAAGAAGGTGAAGAACGGCTTGAAGCGGCGGAAGAGCACCCCGGCGGCCAGGAAGACCAGCAGGAGCAGCCACAGGGATTTACTGTTGTCACCGAAGACGGACGCGTAAATCGTCAGTGAAAACAGCGGGATGATTTCACCCAACGCCGCGATCAACAGAACGGTCTGCCCGAACGGCTTGCTCAGCAGTTCCTTTTCCTTTAGCGTGGCAATGACGATCCCCAAAGAAATCGTCATAAAGATAATGGCCGCCAGCCACGGGTCCTTGAACAGCCCGGTCCACTGACAAATGAACCCCAGCAACAGCGAGCTGACCATGATGGCCGCGTAGCTCGAGACGGCGAGAAAGACCGGCGAGTACTTGGGCGCGCTCCCGGCCGCTTTGGCCGCTAACGGGGTCTGCGGGACCTTGCGCCGGCTGAACAGACTGAAATCAATTTCCATCCCACTGAGGAACAGGAGGAAAATAACCCCGGTGCTCGACAGTAAGGACAACGTTGAATTGCTGTGAACGATGTTGAGGACACTAGGGCCCAACAGAATTCCCACCAAGATTTCCACCACGGCAGTTGGTAGCACGGTCAGTTTGAATTTGGCCATGACTAGTGGCGTCACCAGGGCGGCGGTTAAAATAATTAACAAGGATACTTGATCCATCGTTTCATCCCCTCAAAAAAAGTTCCCCTACATTATACCAAAGTTCGCGTGAAGGAACTGGTTTGACGCCGGTCAGTTTACTTTCTTTATAGGTCGAACACGTGTAAAATGGAAAGTCGAATTATGCTTGATACGGGCAAAAAAATAATCGTTGTTGGTGCCTTCGGGCTGGTGAAAATAGGCCGTGACGCTGTGGGCGAACGCCCGAAGCCAAAGAGCGGTCTTCGGGCTTACTTTGATCCTCTAAGAACGAGTCTCAAAGCTATCACTTCCCTAAGCAGCGAAAAGCGCTACTAAGGGAAGTCCCACGGCTGAGCCTATTTTCACCAGCCCTGCGGCGTTCACTGGTTTAGCCCGTAGTCAAGCATAGTTGATTAATGTTGTTGATTTCATTGTTTGTGTCGGTAGGTCGCCTTACTAATCATTCGGCCTAACTGTTAAGACAATGACTTATCTAGTAGCTTAGACTAAAATAGAGTTATGGAATAAAGTTGTCGCATGAAATAAGTTAACTTAGCCACTACAATGACCATGTGAGTGGCGCCGGAGACAGTTAGGTATGGAACCCCTGTGTCGGTGTTGTTAGACCGGTGGGTTGCCGGCCTTCACGGGTCGTGTGGGGAGACTTGTGGGTTTTGCAAGGCTCACCGCCGCCTTTGAAGACCGAACTATGGCTTCAAAGGGTTGCCACACAGGGGTGGAATGCCTAACTGACGCAGGCAGAACGGACTGAAACGCAGTAATTTTGAGTGGTAGTTGTTTACCCAGTTATTTGAGGAGGGATTGGCTTGCCAGATTCAATCAAGGCCCACGAGCAAGAACATTTAGACGCGGTGGTCACAAAGATCAAGACCGCCGAAAAGGAAGCTAAGGAACGGATCGACGTAGCCGAGAGTGATGAGGCCGGGATCCGGAAGAACTTTGTCAATGATTTACGAATCAAGACGGATAGTTACGAAGGGATTTTGGAAACGGCACTCTCCGTGCGGCAACAGCAACAGATGCTGGCCGAACGGCAGAACAGTTGGCAACACGCGACCACGGAACTGAGCACGCTCAAACGCTTGGAGCAGAAGGCTTATTTCGCTCGGATCGACTTCCAGGAAGGTCCCAAGGCCAAGGTGGAAACCATTTATATCGGCCTAGGGTCCTTCTCCGACACGCCCGACCATTTTCTGATCTATGACTGGCGGGCGCCCATCTCCAGCATCTACTACGATGGCGAACTGGGAAACGTCAGCTATCAAACGCCAGATGGCGAGCAGACGGTGGATGTCAAACTAAAGCGTCAATTTCAAATTGAAGACGGCACCATCATCACCCTGTACGACACGGATCAGACGGTCACCGACCAGATGCTCCTGTCGGCTTTGAGCGAGCACTCCGACACCAAGATGAAGAGCATCGTGACAACCATTCAAAAGGAACAAAACCAAATCATCCGGGACACCGGCTCCGACCTGTTATTCGTGCAGGGGGCCGCGGGTTCCGGGAAGACGGCCGCCATTTTACAGCGGGTCGCGTTCCTCTTGTACCGGTACCGCGGGCATTTAACCGCCGGCCAGGTCATGCTCTTCTCGCCTAACCAATTATTTAACGATTATATCGACCAGGTGCTCCCAGAATTGGGCGAGCACAACATGGTCCAAATGACGTATTACCAGTACGCTGGCCGTCGTTTGCCAAAAATTGAAGTGGAAACGTTGGCCCAACGCTTTGACGAGACCAACACCCCCGCGCAAAAGAAAATCAATCAGATGAAGGGGAGCCTGGCGTTCTTTGATGCCGTGACCGGTTACGCCGACCATTTGGAAGCCAAGGACATGGTCTTCCGCAACATCAAGTTCCAGGGTGACGTCTTTATCCCGAAGGAAAAAATTCAGGAAATTTACTACAGCTTCAACCGCAATTACCATCTGGGCAACCGGCTCCAGGCCACCAAGGAAGCCCTGATTCGGATCCTCAATCGCCGCATCACCAGCGAAATGAAGACCAAGTGGGTTGAAGATACCATTCAAGACTTGAGCAAGGAACAGTTGGACACGCTGTACGGGGATGACCCCCGGGAGTTTGATTCCTCCGAAAAGGAAATGCAATTCCTGGCACGCAAGGTGGTCATGAAGGCCTTTGAACCCATTCGGAAGGCCATCGTGCGCGCCCGCTTCCTGAGCATCAACAACCAATACGTCCACATGCTCCGCGACATGCCGAACCGCATCGACCTGAGCGACTACCAGGTCACCGTGGCCGACTGGAACGCCAGCGTCGAGGAGTCCGTGGCAAAGCTGCGTGACCACCGGATGCAACTGGTCGACACCACGCCATACCTGTACCTGTACGACAAGATGACCGGGAAGTCCGGCGAACGCGACATGCGTTACGTCTTCATGGATGAAATTCAGGATTACAACGCCTTTCAACTGGCGTTCCTGAAGTTCAGCTTCCCGCGGGCCCGCTTTACCATGCTGGGGGACCTCAACCAGGCCATCTTCACCAAGGAAAATAGCCGGACGCTGCTGCAGGAGCTGAGCACCATGTTCGACCCCGACAAGACGCGCGTCGTTCAACTGACGCAGTCTTACCGGTCAACGCAACAGGTCACCGACTTCACCAAGCATATTTTGAAAAATGGGGAGGCCGTGACCGCCTTTGCGCGTGAAGGGGAGCTGCCAACCATGACGGTGGCGGCCGATGAGGAAGCCGGCCTGCAAAAGGTCATCGCCCAAATCAAGCAAAATGAAGAAGAGGACGAGACCACGGCCATCATCGGCAAGGACCTGGCGGACTGTCGCGACCTGACGGAGCGCTTGAAGGCGGCCGGCGTGGCGGTGACGTTGATTCAATCCGAAAATCAACGGCTCGCACCGGGAACCATCGTGGTGCCATCCTTCTTGGCCAAGGGGCTGGAATTTGACGGCGTCATCGTGTGGCAGGCCTCGGCCAGCCGCTACGGCGCGGATGACGAGCGGCAACTGCTGTACACCATCTGCTCACGTGCCATGCACCGCCTGAGCTTGATTGCGGTCGGCGAGTTGTCACCGCTGCTGAGCGACGTGCCGGCGGATGAGTATGAAATGGTTTAAAGTTGTTAAATAAGAAATGACACGCATCCTCCACGAGCCTTCGGGCCGGTGGGGGATGTTTTTGTATCCGCTCATGCCACAACTGAATCCGCTATCAATCTAGTGAAATCATGCCCGGTAACCAGCGTATCTGCGGTATAATAGGATTTAATTGTTTGACCTGTTGTGCATAGAAAACAAGCAGTGCCGAGGCTTAGAAGCCTAGACACTTGTACGAGTTCAAATCAACGTATGGTCGGTCTTGGAGCCGGAGGGCGTTAGGCTTGCCAGCGCCTGTGTCGGTGGTGTTAGACCGGTGATTTTCCGGCCTTACAGCACGGGACGCGTTTGAGATACGTGACTTTCGTGGCTCAAACCGAACCCGAAGACCGCTCTTTGGCTTCGGGTGGGCCCCACAGGCCGGCTAGGCTAAACGCCCGCAGGCGGAAAGACCCAGCACAACAGTTTATTTTAACCAAAGTAGAGGTGTCTCCATGAGTGATCCCATCAATTACAATGCGTTTACCCGCGCCCAGTGGCGGGCCTTTTCCGATGACGCAACGCTCCCACTGACGCAGGAAAGTCTGCGCCAGATCAAGGCGTTTAACGACCGGATTTCCCTGCAAGACGTTCAGGACGTGTACATTCCGTTGGTGCATTTATTACACTTGGAATTTAACCACTACCGCCAATTACAAAAAGATAAGGCGGCCTTTCTCCAGCAAAAGCCGCGACGGGTCCCATTTATCATTGGCATCGCCGGCAGTGTAGCCGTGGGTAAGAGTACGGCGGCGCGCCTGCTGGAAGTGTTGCTCAATCACTATTTTGAGGGGCAACGCATTCAGCTGATTACGACCGACGGCTTTTTATACAGCAATGAGGAATTGAAAAAACGTAACCTGATGGCGCGTAAGGGCTTTCCGGAAAGCTATGATATGGCATCATTGATTCAGTTCTTAAACGACGTCAAGGCGGGGCAGGAGCTGATCAAGGCCCCCGTATACTCCCACAAGGTGTATGACATCGTGCCGGATCAGTTCGAGTACATCGTGCACCCGGACGTTTTGATTGTTGAAGGAATCAATACCCTGCAGTTACCGACCAATGAACAGATTTATGTCAGCGACTTCACCGACTTTTCGTTGTACGTCGATGCTGATCCAACGCTGATTGAGAGCTGGTTCCTGGAACGGTTCGAGTTGTTATTGCAAACGGCTTTTCAGGACCCGACCAACTATTACTATCCTTATACGACGGTCAGTCACGAGGAAGCCATCGCGAAGGGCAAGCAGGTTTGGCGCGACATTGATTTGAAAAATTTAACGGAATACATTTTGCCTACCCGGAATCGGGCGGACATGATTCTGCATAAATCCTTCCACCACCGCATCGACCGCTTGCTGTTGCGGAAGTACTAGGGGGCGGCGCGATGTTACGAGACGCCACGATTGTGGACGCGGACGCCGTGACCATGCTGGTACTCCACGAGGTGGAACGCCGGCAGCTCAGGCGCCTGCGCCGCGTGACCAAGGAACAATTATCACAAATGTTATTTGTCGGCTACCACCAGCCTGATTTTCGCTACGGGTATCCGCAGGCGAGAGTTTATCAAAATCAGGGCGTGGCGGTTGGCGTGGCTTACGGGTATCCCGCCGCAACTGAGCGGGCGCTGGATAATCAATGGGCGACGTTGTTTGAACGGCAACAGCTGACGGTACCCCAACAGCTCGTGGTGACGCCGCGGGCCTTGCCGGACGAGTGGTACCTGGATCTCTTGACGGTTCGCAACCGCTCCAAGGGCAAGACCTACCAGCAGAAATGGTTTGACGAGTGGCTGCTGGGCGATGCCATTCATCGCGCGCGGCAGAGTGGGTTGCCGGTGATGGGGATGGACGTGCGGCCGGGGAGTTCACTGGCGGGGCTGGCGGCGGAGTTCGGTTTCGTCGCCACACAACGCCGCCAGCTAGACCGCCAAACTTACTATCATTTGCGGTTGAAACTGGTGTGACTTGCGCCTCCGGGCTGGTGAAAACTGGGCCTGGTCGCGTCCGTTCCCGGCGGTACGCTCAAGGAGCCCTGCTGTGGGGCCGGTTCCAGCCTGTGAAGCGGGCTTTCACCTCAACTTTGAGCCTGAAAAGCGGTCTCAAAGGTTGTCCCATGGAACTAGGCTGGGATAGAACCCCAGCCAGCCAAGTCCATCGACACAGCCGGGCACCTTGGCGCGCCTCTGGTCACTCCCACGACCGGCCCAGTTTTCCCATCCCTGCGGCTGACACTGGTTTGAACCGCAGATAGTTGGTTGGCAGTTTTGCTGGTGTGCTGCTAGGGTTATGCTTGTTGAAAATATATATCATACTTGAACAATGATGGCATGGGGTGGTTTTGACCCGTTATAAATGGATGCGTCAATGTTAGTGACCAGAGGCAGGCCAAGATGCCCAGCTGTGTCGGTGGTCTTGGCAAGGGTATTTTCCTTGCCTAGAGCACGGGACGACCTTGGAAACTCGCGAACTTTAGCGAGGTTTCAAGGCGAGGCGGAAGACCGGTCTTTGGCTGGAGCCGTTCCCCACAGCAGGGCGTCTTGAGCCTGTCGTCGGGAACGGACTTGCGCACTATTTTAACGTGGGGCTGTCATCCGCAGGTGGAGACCAAGTGAATTTTCCATCACCGGGTGAAGCGATTGTGGTGGATTTACATTGACCCGCGTTTCAGAAATCGGTATGATATAACCAATGTTTAAAAAGAAGAAAGGGTGAATGGCTTGGCAAACGTTGATATGTCCAAATTCGATAAAATTATCGTCTTGGACTTCGGAAGTCAATACAATCAATTGATTACGCGCCGGATTCGTGACATGGGCGTTTACTCTGAACTAAAGGCCCACACCATGAGTGCGGCTGAGATCAAGGCTTGGGGCCCTAAGGGGATTATTTTCTCCGGGGGACCTAACAGTGTGTACGATAGCAGTGCCTTTAACGTTGACCCGGAGATCTTCAAGTTAGGGGTTCCTATCTTGGGTATCTGTTACGGGATGCAACTGATGGCCCACAGCCTGGCTGGCGGGAAAGTTGAATCCGCTGATAACCGGGAATACGGACGGGCGGACATCACGGTATTAAGTGACGATGCCAAACTGTTCAAGGACACGCCAAAGACGCAGACGGTCTGGATGAGTCACGGTGACTTAGTGACCCAGGTGCCTGATGGTTTTGAACGCGTGGCAACGAGCGAAAATTGCCCGATTTCTGCCATGCAAGACGTTGACCGCAACTTCTACGGGATTCAATTCCACGCGGAAGTTCGGAACACGGAATATGGTAATGACATCTTGAAGCACTTTGCTTTTGATGTCTGTGGCGCAAAATCTAACTGGTCGATGGACGACTTCATTGACCTGCAGATCGAACACATCCGTGAGACGGTCGGCGACAAGCGCGTCTTGTTGGGCCTGTCTGGTGGGGTCGATTCCTCCGTGGTCGGTGTGCTGTTGCACAAGGCTATCGGGACGCAACTGACCAGCATTTTCGTAGATCACGGTCTGTTGCGGAAGGGCGAAGCTGAACAAGTGATGGCGAGCCTGGAAGGGAAGTTTGGCCTGAACATCGTTAAAGTCGATGCCCAAGACCGTTTCCTGAGCAAGTTGGCTGGTGTCACTGAACCCGAAAAGAAACGTAAGATTATTGGGAATGAATTCATCCAAGTCTTTAACGACGAAGCCCAAAAGCTCGACGGTATCGACTTCTTGGCCCAAGGCACGTTGTACACCGACGTGATTGAAAGTGGGACGGACACGGCGCAAACCATCAAGTCTCACCATAACGTGGGTGGGTTGCCGGAAGACATGCACTTCCAGCTGATTGAACCCCTGCGTTCCTTGTTCAAGGATGAAGCCCGTGAGTTGGGTGAAAAATTAGGGATGCCAAGCGACCTCGTTTGGCGTCAGCCGTTCCCTGGTCCCGGTTTAGGAATTCGGGTTCTTGGTGAAATCACGCCAGAAAAGTTACAAATCGTTCGCGATAGTGACTTGATTCTGCGTGAAGAAATCAAGAAGGCCGGCCTCGACCGTGATATTTGGCAATACTTTACCGTCTTACCAAACATCAAGAGTGTCGGCGTCATGGGCGATGGCCGGACCTACGACTATGCCGTGGGTATCCGGGCCGTCACGTCCATCGATGGGATGACGGCGGACTTCGCGCGCATTCCATGGGATGTCTTACAGGAGATTTCCGTCCGCATCGTAAACGAAGTGGATCACGTCAACCGTATCCTGTATGATGTTACGAGCAAGCCGCCTTCGACTATTGAGTGGGAGTAAGTGGGAATAATGAAAATGTGAAGTAATATTTTAGCTTAGTGGGCGTATGCTTTCTAAGCTATTTTTGTAAACAATAATTTAGAAATAGAAATGTAGATAATTAAATTATACTTAGTGGGGCATGTGAAATGAGCTATGAGGTCAGAATTTCTTACGAAACTGCTGAATTTTTCGAAGAACTTAAAAAATTGTATGAAAAGCAAGAATGTACGCCAATCAGTAAAGGTGAAACTTTAAATAGAGCCTATTATGATTCAGAATGGGTAGGTAATTGGCAAGATATATATATAAAGAAAGTCAAGGTTAGTGAAAAGTATGATATTAAGACGAATGCTTTAAAGCCTAGATTACAAATTAATAGTGATGTTGAGCATGGAATAAAAAAGTTGAAGGTTGTAATGGCCGAGCAGCTAGGAGCGCGAAATGTGACCATTGGTGCCGTGATTAGGATGGTTTTAAAGGCTGGATTGATAAGAAATGGTGATCATGATGAGGAGGATGTTTCTCAGATCTTTTCTAGTTACAGGAAGGAAGTAGCAGAAGAAGTTACCGAAGAGCAATGGAAAAAGATTTTATTGATTTTAGAAAGGATGGAAATAGATGTAAAGCAGTTGCTAATATGAGGGGAGTATCCTCCCTTCTCCTTAGTAGCCTTGTTCTGCATTCGATAGGTGTTTAGCTTTATAGACAAAAAAGCCCACACTAGTTGACTATAAGAACTAAAAAGCGTAGTCTGTGTGAGTAAGAGAAAAAAGGTTGTCTTAGTCGTGGAGGAAATTTGTATGAGCGATATTTTTGAATTGTTTAAGGTATATGATGTTAACGGAGTGAACCTAAACCGTATGAGTGAGATTTCTGTTGAAAAACGCTGGACGTGTCAAAAAGATGAAAAATATATTGTGAGGGCATGTGAAGAGCTCATGCGGCGAACAGGTGGGGTGAGAAAGCAGTATGAGTTCATATGTAATGTCGAAGCCTTTGTGGAGAATGCTAGTGAAGCGTTTAACTCTAATCATGTTTCGATGATGGATGCGTTTTTGGATGACCAAAGAATTAATGCCAGCTCTTATAACTAGTTGTCTGAGGAAAGTTGGAATGAATTGAAAATAGGTAAGTGGATTAATGATAGGTCTCTTGAAGGATTGTGGCCAGGCGAGTATGCGAGCATTTGGGATAGGTCAGATAACAGTGAATTGACCGATTTTAAATGGACAGGGAACTACGTGGAAGATTATATTAATCTAGCGACTCAGTACAAAGATGCGGGTTATGCCGTACTGAACGAGGTCATTCAATCAGAGAATAATCACATAAAAACTGATACATGGTTTCTTGCGGGGGTTTTTATGTTAAGGCAGTCGATTGAATTAATGCTTAAGGCAAAGGTGTATAAGGCATTTCCGGATAAGCGTCGGGTGCAACAAGTATTGGTCGAAGAGCGACATGATTTAAGTGGCTTACTAGACTGTATTGTCAATGCTGAGAGTAATGTATCTTTTCCAGAACAAGATTTAGAATGGTTGAAAAAATATATTTTTGAAATTGAGATGTTTGATAAAAAATCAAATCTGTTTCGCTATCCCTTCGAAGTGGCTTTTTTGAAGAAATATTCTGAGACTTCTTTAGACATTCGTGAAGTTGGAAATCGAATGCTGGTAGCGTTTGATATTATTAGCGAATCTCTTTTGCATGATTGTGAGGTTCAGTCGAATTCACATAATTTGGAATTAACACCTGAATTTTTTGTTACTGCCGGTAATGGAGTTGATGGCTGTAGAATTGGCTGGGGGAGTTACAACAGGAGTTGCGATGAAAATTATTATGATGTTATTGAAGGATATGAAGATGTTAGTGAATTTCTAATTTATATGGAAAGAAATTCTGAGGAGATGTTTTTTCCTTTTCCGATTCTTTTTTCGTTAAGACATCTTATAGAGTTGGAATTAAAGCAGTTAGCGAGCTCAGAATTCCAAGAAATAAAGAATTTACGAATTCGTTTGAAGAGTCATCGGTTAAGACCAAAGCTTTGGATGAAAATTAGACCGGTTGTTGAAAAAATAGGTAATTCCAGTGCTGCTTCGAGTCCACTAGATAGTGTCGATTATTTGGTATCCGAGTTCGACAAATTAGATCGAAAAGGGGACTTTTTTCGATATCCAGCGGAGTTTAATCATGGCAGTCATAATTTACCTGAACCTATGGATCTTTTGCAAGTACAAAGGTGTGTTAGGAGTGTTACGAACTTTTTTGAAGGTTGCGATGGTGCTTTCAGCTCAGCGGCTGAGAACCAAAAAAGTCATTACTTTTTATAGTAGAGGTGGTGGCACAACTAAGTGCTCGTACAAAGAATTAAGTGCCAAAAAGTATCGGTTGAAGGGCAAGTTGAATGACTACATGTGTCACTTCACGTTCAGTCACGCCAACAAGCTAGCCACGTCCTTCGAAGCACAGTCCGCCAATGGATTGTGCTTTTTAAATTATCTTTATTAAGTGACTGGCGTAAGAGTTAAAAGTTAGGTGGGAATGCTAAGGATAGCGTCGTCTTCCTACCTGAACCATCCTTTATGTTGAATTTCTAAGTCCATAAATGCGTCAACCGCCATGCCCAAAGTAAATGTCTAATCACGTATTTTTGGAATCTTTCGCGGGGATGACCACAGGCGGACTAAAAGGGTGTATAACTAAGTTAGAATGCTATTTATAAAATGGGGGAATGACTAATGGGGCAATCAGTTGTTATGTACTTTTCAAATACTGGGACTACCCAGGCTATCGCTGAACAGATTGCGGTTACGACGGGCTCTAAGCTCATTGGGGTTCACGCCAAGGAAGACTATACACCAGCCGATTTAGACTGGGAGGACCCAGCCAGTCGGAGTTATCACGAGATGCATGCCGGGAAGGTGCGGCCAGCTATTGAGGCGATTGATCCGGCACCGGTTGCGGCAGCCGACGTCATCTACCTGGGCTTCCCACTCTGGTGGGCGACTGTGCCACGGGAAATCAACACGCTCCTCGACAGTTTGGATTTGACCGGCAAGGCGGTTCATCCCTTCTGCACATCTGGGTCGACACCAATCGCTGAGGCAGTTGAACGGTTACGGGCAAATTACCCGCACATTGATTGGCATGCCGGCCGTCGTTTCGCCACCAGTCTGACCGCAGACGAGATTCGTGATTGGGCAGCGGAAGACTAACTCAATCGAATACGTCATTGTGTGTCGTCTCTTTAACTAGAAAGTAAATACCCACAAATTGTGCGTCACAACACTGGTAATCGTGAGGTCCACCGTGCTATTCTGGGCTTGTACCGAATACATAGTGGAGGAGCGATTCAGATGACGTTCAAACAAGTTGGGGTATCTTTGTTAACACTCGTGATTTTAGCACCGGTGATGACCGTACCCGCTAGCGCTAAGGTTAAGGTGATTCCCAAGTCCATGCGAGGAACCTGGGTAACGAAGCCCCAGTACAATAAGAAGCCGCATATCAAGAAAAACATGTGGTTACCAAGAATGAAGTTAGTGGTTTACAAAAAGACTGCCAAATGGCAGATGAAGGGTTACCTGCCTTCAGATACGGGGTATGATCATAAAATCCATAAGATCAACGCCTTTCAGTACAGTAAGGATGTTGTCACGCTACACGGGGATGCGCTGTTTACGAAATGGAATTTCTTAAGTCGTCGGGGTAAGAAACTCGATTTCGGCCAGCAGCGTGGTGGCGACATTTTCATGACGCGAGCTAAATAAGGACACTAACACAATCCCCAATCGGATTGTGTTTTTTTGCCGAGAATTGGTCGTATAATAAAGGCAGAGAGAAAAATCCAACCACAGGAGGATTTTACATGTCAAAACAAGTGATTATCTACTTTTCTAATACCGGACACACCGCTGCCGTGGCCCAGAAGATTGCGGCCGTGACTGGCGCGCAACTCGTTCAACTGCAGGCCGAACAACCCTACACGCCGGCCGACCTCGACTACAAGGACCCGACCAGTCGGACCTCGCTGGAGACCCATGACGAAACGTCGCGGCCAGCCATCGTGGTGCCAGACAAGACGCTGATTGCCAACGCCGACACGATTTACCTGGGCTCACCGCTCTGGTGGGGCCAGGTGCCACACGTCATCAACACCTTGCTGGAGACCGGCTTCTTCCGCTGCAAGGACGTCCGCCAGTTCTGCACCTCTGGCGAGACACCCATCGCCAAGTCAACGGACAAGCTGACCACGGACTATCCGGCTATCAATTGGGGACCCAGCCAGCGGTTCACCAGTGCCATCACCGGCACGGCGGTCGAGGACTGGATCAAACGGGGGAATCGGTAATCTCGTCGCGTGATTCGTGGCGCCCCGCAAACAATTGTCGTATAATGGGTTTATTCTAAGAATTTAAGGAGAAAACTATGGCAGAATCCACACATTTTTATGCACTGTTTCAACCTACGCATTACAACGTTTACCTTGATATCAACCGTGCGACCAAGCTGATCTCTGGGACGTCTACCATTACCGGTGACGCCAAAGAGACAAGTATCGCCATTCACCAGAAATACATGACCATCAGCGCCGTTAAAGCCGATGGCAAGGACGTGCCATTCACCTTTGATGACGAGTCCGAAGGTATCCACATCGACCTGGGCAAGACCGGCGAGACCACGGTGGCCATTGATTTTACCGCACCATTGACCGACAGCATGATGGGGATTTACCCATCCTACTACGAGTTAAATGGGGAGAAGAAGCAATTGATCGGGACGCAGTTTGAAACGACCGCTGCCCGGCAAGCCTTCCCGTGTGTCGACGAACCCGAAGCCAAGGCCACGTTTGACCTGGCAATCAAGTTCGACGAGCATGACGGCGAAACCATCATCAGCAACATGCCCGAAGTTAAGACGGTTGACGGTGTTCACTATTTTGACACCACGGTTCGCATGTCTTCCTACCTGATTGCCTTTGCTTTCGGGGACATGCAGAGCAAGCTGACGACCACCAAGAGTGGCGTCAAGGTCGGCGTCTTTGCGACTAAGGCCCACCAAGCCAAGGAACTCGACTTTGCCTTAGACATTGCCAAGCGCTCAATTGAATTTTACGAAGACTTTTACCAAACGCCATATCCACTCCCACATTCCTGGCAACTGGCCTTACCAGACTTCTCAGCCGGCGCCATGGAAAACTGGGGCCTGGTCACGTACCGGGAAGCCTACTTACTGTTAGATCCCGACAACACCTCATTTGAAACCAAGCAACGGGTAGCCACGGTTATCGCCCACGAATTGGCGCACCAATGGTTCGGTGACCTGGTAACCATGAAGTGGTGGGATGACCTCTGGTTGAACGAAAGTTTTGCCAACATGATGGAATACGTGGCCATCAACGCCATCGAACCCGACTGGCACATCTGGGAATCCTTCCAAACGGGTGAAGCCCCAATGGCCCTCCAACGGGATGCCACGGACGGTGTCCAATCCGTTCACGTGCAGGTTGAAGACCCCGCCGAGATCGACGCGCTGTTTGACAGTGCCATCGTCTACGCCAAGGGTGCGCGGATGCTGGTCATGGTCCGCGCCTTGATCGGTGACGACGCCTTACGTGCCGGCTTGAAGAACTACTTTGCCACGCACCACTATGGCAACGCCACCGGGGCCGACCTCTGGGCCGCTCTGGGGGCCGCTTCCGGCATGAACGTCGGTGCCATCATGACCTCTTGGCTCGAACAACCCGGTTACCCCGTTGTTTCCGCCGCAGTCGTCGATGGCAAATTGACCATTCACCAACAACAATTCTTCGTGGGTGAGGGCAAGGACGCCGGCCGTCAATGGCAAGTGCCATTGAACAGCAACTACGACGCTGCCCCGGCCATTTTCGCGGACACCGATGCCACGTTAGGCGACTACGCGGCGTTGCGTCAGGCCAGCGGCGAACCTTTCCGCTTGAACGTCGGGAACAACTCCCACTTCATCGTGAAGTACGACGCCACCTTGCTGCAAGACATCCTGGATAACTTAGAGTCCCTGGACGCCATCACGCAGTTACAATTGCTGCAAGACCTGCGTTTGCTCGCGGAAGGTCGGCAAATTTCATACGCGGACATCGTGCCATTATTGCCACGGTTCGCTAAGAGTCACTCCGCTGTGGTCAACGACGTGCTCTACGGTGTTGCCAACAACCTGCGGAAGTTCGTGACGCCTGGTTCGACCGAAGAAACCCAGTTACGGGCCTTGTTTGGTAAATTAAGTGCGCCACAGGCTGACCGGTTGGGGTGGTTACCACAAGCCGGCGAATCCAACGATGACCAGTTGACGCGGCCGACGATTTTAAACGCTGTGCTGTACGCCAAGGAACCAGCCACGTTACAGGCCGCTCACGCCATTTTCACGGCTAACCAGGATAAGTTGGCTAGCTTGCCAGCTGCCGTGCGGGTCTACATTTTAGCGAACGAGGTGGAAAACTTCGGGAACGCCGACTTGTTTGCCCAATTGTTGAACGACTACCGGAAGTCCAGCGACGCCAGCTACAAGGCCGATATCGCTGCAGCCTTACCAACCACGCCGGACGCCGACCTGATCAAGCAATTGATCAACGCGTTCGAAGATGCTGACACCATCAAGCCACAAGACTTGCGGGCTTGGTACCGTGGCGTGTTAGCCCACAAGGGGCAACAGGCGGCATGGGATTGGTTACGGAACGACTGGCAATGGCTTGAAGACACGGTCGGTGGCGACATGGAATTCACCACCTACATCACCGTGACGACGGGTGTCTTCCACACGCCAGAACGGTTGGCTGAATTCAAGGCCTTCTTCGAACCTAAGATCAACACCCCAGGCTTAACCCGGGAAATTAAAATGGACACCAAGGTCATCGAGAGCCGCGTTGACCTGGTCGAAGCCGAAAAGGATGCCGTGAACGCTGCGGTTGCCAAGACGGTGAAGTAAAGCTTAACTGAATGAAACGGAAGCCCTCATCAGCAATGGTGGGGGCTTTTTCGGTTCTGGATAAGGGAAGACGGGGCTTATGGTATACTACAATGAGTTATTGATAGTCTCAATTAAGTTGAAATGAAGTAGTGTAAAATAATTGTGTTCAAATCAGGCTAGTCCAAGTGACCAGAGATGGATCAAGGTTCCCTGCTGTGTCGGTGTTCTTAGCTGAGTGACTTTCTCAGCTTAGAACACGGGACGACCTTGGAAACTCGCGTATTTCAGCGAGGTTTCAAGGCGAGGTGGCAGACCGCCCCTCAGGCTGGAACCGGTCCCCACAGCAGGGAACCTTGAATCCACCGCCGGGAACGACATAACTAGTTTGATTTGCACAACAATTGTGGAAGAAGGGCATGGCGTGAGAGAACTCGTCGATTATTTTCAATCTATTCGGATTCGGGGGATGGGCTGGCTGTTGCTGGTCTGCTTGTATTTATTTGCAACCCAACCGATGCTAATTTTGGTGTACATCTACTTGGCCGCGATGATGATTCTGCGGACGTGGTTGGCGCAGTTTCCCCGACTGGCTAAATGGGGACTGACGGCGGTTTACGGTCTCTTAATGGCGTTACAGATTATCTTCGTCTCGGTCGTGGTTTTTCCGGACCGCGGTTGGTCGATTGTGTACTTCCCCGAAAAAATCATCGGGGTCGTCATTGTGTTGTTACCACTTTGGGTCGAACGTTTCGTGACGACCAACAATCAGGTGGCCTTTTACCTGCCAACGGTTGAAGAGGCGGCCACGGTCAGCTTCGATGAATTGCGGCAAAGCGCGGACAAATTGAGCGGCCTGATGAACGATGCGACGGCCGCCAAAGACAAGGTGTCCGTTGATCATCTGAAAACGATACTGGCAGATTTGCCGCGTCACAGTTCCGTACGGTACATCAATCATGGCACGTTGACGGACGACTACTTTGTGGCCGCCACCGAGACGCTAGCCGATGAGCACCTGTACCTGGCCGTTTCCAATACCGGGAGCGCCGCCAGCGAAATGATCTCGGTGGTCACGCGCAAACAGTTTAATCACGTGTCACTGGCCTTTGACCGCGACCTGGCCACGATTATTTCGTACAACGGTGGGGACAACGTCTATCCGCCGGGGATGAACGCGGAAACGCTGGAGTTTTTCCACCAGAAACAGGGCGCGTCGCTTTTGGTCTATAGTTTGCCGGTGACGCGGGCGCAGAAACAGTTCGTGATTGACAAGATTGCAGAAATCAACCGGGAAGGCAGCGCCTACAACATGGTGGGCCTGGTTTCTAAGCACTCGGCGAAGCCCAACATTCTATTCTGTTCGCAGTTCGTTTACAAGATGCTCAAGTTGGCGGGCGTCGCCTACTTTGACAAGCGAGATGGCGAGGTCAAACCCACGGACTTTATTGAACAGGATTATTATAAGAAATTGGCGTTTGCGTATGAGTTGAAATTCTAACTGACATCAGTGCCTAAGTAAAAAAGAGACAGAATCGTTTTTGCCTGCAATGGCTCGCGGGTTAAAACGATTCTGTCCTTTTTTGCGGGTGTTCGCTAGTTATTTCGGTGGGGGCCAGGTATACTTGCAAGAATCGATTGAAATAGAAAAAGAGCCTGGAAAAATTCCAGACTCTCAATCAGCGCAATTAGTCGTTCAAGTTGTAACGTAACTTCATGTGTTCGGAACCAAAGGTCACCATGTCGCCCAATAACTTGGTTTGACGGGTGAATGATTCGTTGGACAATTTTTCGTTAGCGTCTTTCAAAATCTTGACGTCGGCACCGTTAACAATTGCGGCATCCGTATCGTTTTGAATCTTACGGTAGGCACCCATGGCGTCTAAGGCAAAGGTGTTCCGGAAGTCTTCGTACAGGTCGAAGTCCGTGTCACCCAAGAGGGCCGTGGTGCAGCTCAACCAGTACATGTGGTTCATGTTGAAGGTGCCGTCAGCGTCTTTGTAGGCAGCTGGGGTGTCGTCAACGTTGGCGTAGAAAGGTACGACCGTGTTGAACGTGTTGGCACCAAAGGCTAACCAGTGAATCCCAGCAATGCTGTCGGGCACGTTGTTCCGAATCTGCAGGATGTGGACATCGTGGTTCCGGTTGATCCCGATTGGGCGGAACTTCGTCTTGTCACTTTCGGAGCCGTCGCCGTAAACATCATACTTCGTGTTTTGGAAATGAGAGCTCAGGACGTACTTGACGTCTTCAATAGAGATCTTCCGGTTGGCGTGGCAAATGAATGGCAGGTTTTGGCCTTGTGGGTCCTGTTCAACGTCTGGGGTGAAGTACTTTTGACCGAACCAAGCACGGGGGTTGTTGTAAACCGTGTCCTTGTCAGTCGCACTCCCAAAGATGTGACGCAGGTTAACACCATCGAAGTCGGGGTTCAGGTTGTAAGTGGCAATCATGTCAGCCAGGTCATCTGAAGCCAGCGTGTCATCGGCGTTGAAATCAAAGTCGTCAATGTTCATCCGGTTAGGGGCAACCACGTAGGCGTCATCTGGAATCCGCTTAGCAGCCCAGTGATGACCACCGATGGTTTCTAACCACCAGATTTCGTTGTTATCGGAGAAGGCGATTCCGTTTGGTTCGTAGGTCCCGAATTCCTTCAGGAGGGCACCCAAACGTTCGACCCCTTCCTTGGCACTGTGGATATATGGCAGAACTAAGGTGACCAGGTCTTCTTCACCAATCCCACCGGCAACGTAAGGGTCGATGCCCAAGACGCGGGAGTTCGTGGTGATGGTTTCAGTGGCTGACATGGCGATGTTATCGCTGTTGATGCCGGCTGCTGGCCAGATACCGTTGGTCAGAATTGAGTTAGGAATTGACGTGTAACGTAAGGGGTTATCAGGCAGCTTAATTTGCACACCACTGATAACGGCTTGGTAATCCCGGGGTTGGTCAGCGGGGTTAACCACGACAAACTTCTCAGGGTCGAGGGCTTCGTGACCATCGTCGTTCCGTGAAATGATGGTTGAGCCGTCGATTGAGGCCTTTTTCCCAACTAAAATAGTGGTACATGAACCTTTAATCCGTTTTTCCATAAATGCAGCACTCCTTTTAACCCATATTATATCATTGTCGTCAGGGTGAAGAGAAGTGGTTCGGCAATTCCAGCCGGCTATTTTTCAGCCGTTTCAGCGTGTTTGTCAGATGTGCCATCAGTCTTGGGGCGTTGCGCACGCAAGAGGTCTCTGAGCTCCTGGTTCTGCTGCTCAATGGTGGCCAGGCGGTTAACGACCTGTTGATACTCGGAGTCACGCCCGCGGTTGGCGAAATAGGTGGTGATCGTACTGGTTAGTGCCCCAATAAAGCCAATCCCCACCAGCATCAACAGGGTAGCCGCACATTTGCCGACGACCGTATGCGGGGCCACGTCCCCGTAGCCGACCGTGGTCGTGGTGGCAATCGCCCACCAGAGGGCCTCGCCCCAGGAAACGTGTTCGGCGTAGGAATACAGGGTGGCCGCTAGAATCAGAATGGCGGTGCAGGCCCAGAGGAGGTAGACGAAGCCATTTGTCTTTAGGAAGCCCTTTAGGGTATGACGGAGCTTACCGATGAAGCCCACAAGCCGGACGAACCGAAAGAGGCGGACTAGCCGAAAGAGGCGCGTGATTCGGGCCAGCCGGAAGAAACTGAAAATGGTACTGAGGGGGATGATGGCCAGAAGGTCAAAGATGTTGTGGCGGAAGAAGGCCCATTTGTGGGGCGCCCGCCATAGCCGAACGAAATAATCCACCGTAAAGAAGGCCAGGATCCCGTCATCCAGTACGGACCACGGCCAGTGGGTGATGCTGATGACGCCGGAAAAATCAAAGACGGCCAGGCTAATCGAGACTAAGGCCAGTCCCACGACGATTAAATTGTAGATTTTTTTAACGGTCGTCAATGTAATCACTCCCCACAGTCATTTGTCCCGCATATTAAGGTTAGTATGACACGTTTAGCCAGAGAATGAGTGTGGGGGCGACTGGTATTGACGGTGGGCTTACTTGAAAAGCGGAAGCAGCTGTCCTTAGCCGCACGTTTCGACCAGATAATAGGCAGGGCGACAAAAAGAACCCAGGACAAGTCCCAGGCTCAAGCAGGTTACATAGATTTAGAAGACTAGACCATCTCGGCAACCGGCGCGGGCATCATGGCTGGTAAGAGCGCATCGATAATGCCCTGGGTGGCCGTTGGAAAGGCAAAAATCATTTTGCTAAGGTCCAGTGCGGTCAGTCGTTGATCAATAATCAGGGCTAAGACGTTGACAATATCTGGGGCATCCATGCCATAGACCGAGGCACCCACCAATTGGTTAGCATTATTAAATACAGCCGTCAGTTCGGCATCGGTTTCGTTTTGGTAGGCGAAGGCAAAGAGTTTGCCGTAGGGAATGGTCTGAACGTGGTAACTCTCTGGATCGACAGCCACATCTTCAGTGGTGACACCAATTTGGGCCAACCGTGGGAGCGCGAAGAGCACGCTGGGGATGGCAGGGTAAACGATGGGGTCTGAGTTACCTAAGATTTGGCCGGCAATATAGTTGGACTCGAAGATCGCCGTCGGTGTGAGCTTGGGCTGGTCCTTGTCCAGAACGTCGCCGCTGGCGTAAATGTTGTCGCCGTTTGCCCGCAGGTGGTCATCGACTTCGATGCCGCGTGCGCTGGAGTAGATGCTGGCATTTTCTAAGCCTAAGCGAGTGACGTTGGCCTCCCGACCGGTGGCGTCGATGACATACTGGGTGTCGATGCTCTTGCCACTAGCTGTGGTGACCCGGTAGCCATCGGTGGTGACGTCAACGGATAAGGCTGATTCATTGAAGTAGCAGGTAGCGCCGGCTTCTTCTAAGTGGGCCACTAACTTGTCAACGTGCGCGGTATTAAAGCCACGAGCAGCCCGGTTGCCGTGTTCAATGATGGTGACCTGACTCCCGAGAGCCAGCACCAAGGAAGCAAATTCTAGCGAGATGATGCCTGCCCCAATAAAGGTGAGGTGACTAGGCAATTTCGGGAGACTGAGGAATTCACGACTGTCGTGCAGAAATTCATTGCCCACGATGGCGAGGCGCTTAGGCTTTTGCCCGGTGCCAATCACAATATTATCGGCCTTGATGATCTCCTTACCAACTTGGATGAGGTGGTTGCCCATCAGAATGCCCCGGCCATTGATGACGTCGATACCCAGCTTGGTGAAGAGGGCCGTCATTTGGTCTGGGAGGGGATCGATCACCTGGTGCTTGTACGCCATGAACTGTTCCCAGTTAACGTTCGTCGTACTCTGAACCCCGACGTTAGCGTATTGGTGAAGTTTGGCAATCAGTTCTGAAGGCCCATCCAGTAAAATTTTGGCATCACAGCCGTAGTTGGTACAGGTGCCGGCAACCAAGTCCTTTTCGATAATAACGACTGATTTTCCGGCTTGTTTCAAGGTGACAGCGGCGTGCCAATTGGCGTGACCGCTACCGATAAACGCGACATCATATTGTGACATTGACTAAATAACCTCTTTCTGTTTTTGGTCGTGAACGATTGATTGGGAGGACAAAAAACACTAATTTAGCATTTTTTGCAGTTTCTCGATGAGTGCATGGTTCATCTGTAACGCGGCGTTGTACTGAACGGGGTCGATGTTTTGGGCATCCACACAGATTCGGATGGCGTCGAAGATGGCTGGCTTGGATGTTCGCCCGTATTCCGTCAAGCTGATGATCAATTGACGCCGGTCATCGACCTGGGGGGCTCGCGTGAGCCAACCGTTGTATTCCATCCGCCGAAGCAGTGGGGTCAGCGTGTTACTGCCAAAGTCTAGGCGGTCACCTAGATCATGCAGGGGCTGCCGATCATTTTCCCACAGACTCAATAGAACGAGATACTGGGGATACGTCAGGGAAAACGGCTGAAGCGCTTGTTGATAGAGTTTAATCAGCAAACGGCTAGCATGGTAAGTTGAGAAACAAAGTTGATTGGCTAGAGTTAAGTCATCCTGCACAGTATCCTCGCCTCCAATTAAGTTGTGTACGATATACTGTACTATAAGCGCATTTGTCTTACCTGTCAACTATCTTCGGGTTATATTGTGAAAAATCCGAGATAATTAAGACCATTGTAACCGTCACCGAATCCCGGTTGAATAGGGTTATGGGATAAATAAAAAAACGCTGAATAAATTTTTTCACTAAAAGGTTAGCTTGCACCATTTGCGTAAAATGGCTAAAAGCGAGCTGACCCGCTAGCCGGACTGAGATTTGGCCAGGTCAGTCTAACGACCAGGGGAGTATTGCGGGCTAACCTAGCGTATAATGGAGCCTAGAGTTAATCCGCAGAAATTAGAAACAAGCATAAGGAGTAGACGTGATGGAGTTAGCGGCAGCACAAAAGGTTTTAAAAACAGTCTTCGGCTACGATGAGTTCCGGCCGGGGCAAAAGGCCGTCATCGAACATGTGATGGCTGGCGATAATAGTTTGGCCATCATGCCGACCGGGGGTGGGAAGTCCCTGTGTTATCAAATCCCTGCCATGTTGTTTGATGGCATCACCGTGGTCGTGTCCCCCTTGATTTCTTTGATGAAGGATCAGGTCGACGCGTTGAACGACAGTGGCATCCCCGCCACGTTCATTAACAGTTCGTTGGACTGGCCCGATATTCAGGAACGCTTGAACGCCCTACACAACGGCGTCTTTAAATTACTCTATATCGCCCCCGAACGGTTGGATTCAGCGGCATTTATTCAGGCGCTGTCAAGCCTGCCAATTGATTTGTTGGCGGTCGATGAGGCCCACTGTATTTCCCAGTGGGGGCATGACTTCCGGCCCAGCTACCTGGCGTTGAGTACGGCGATTGAACAATTGCCAACGCATCCGCAGGTTTTAGCCCTGACGGCCACGGCCACGGAACAAGTGGCCACCGACATCCGTCAACAATTGCGCATCGATGCGGCTAACGAGGTCAACACCGGGTTTGCCCGGGACAATTTGAATTTGACCGTGGTCAAGGACCAGGACACAGACCGGTACATTTTAGACTACTTAAAGGTCAATCAGGGTGAGGCCGGCATCATTTACGCCAGCACCCGAAAGGAAGTCGACCGGGTCACGAAACTCTTACAACGCCACCACATCGACGTGGCCCCATACCATGCGGGGCTGGACGAAGATGTGCGGCGCCAGAATCAGGAAGACTTTCTCTACGACCGGGTTCAGGTGATGGTCGCCACCAATGCCTTTGGAATGGGCATCGACAAGAGTAACGTGCGCTTCGTTATTCACGCGCAGGTGCCAGGCACACTTGAAGCCTATTACCAAGAAGCGGGGCGGGCCGGCCGGGATGGGTTGCCCAGTGAGGCCATTTTGCTCTACCGGGCCTCGGACCTCCAGATTCAACGGTTCTTTATTGATCAATCCGAAATGGACGAGGAGCACCGGCAACGCGCCTACCGCAAGCTCCAGGTGATGAACCGCTACGCCAATACGCAGGGGTGCCTGCAGCAGTTCATTCTGCATTACTTTGGCGAAGAGTCCGCACCCTGTGGTCGTTGTAGCAACTGTCTCGATGACCGTGAAGCCCAAGACGTCACGACGGATGCCCAGAAAATTCTGTCCTGTGTTATTCGGTTACGGTCACGCTATGGCAAGGCCGTAGTCGCGCAGGTGCTGACCGGCGCGCATAACCAGCGAGTTCGCGAGAATCATTTAGATGAAGTGACCACCTATGGTATCATGCAGGGGCAGCGGCAAAAGGCCGTCGGGGAGTTGATTGACTTTCTGACGGCGGCCGGCTACCTGGCAAGCGTTGGGGGCCAGTACCCCACGTTAAAGGTGACGGCCGAGGGTGGTGCCGTTTTGAAGGGTGACGAACAGGTCTTCCGGAAGATGGCTCGGCAGGTTAAACGCCTGGCCCCAGAGGACGATGAGCTCTTTGAGCAACTGCGCGCCTTGCGTCGTGAATTGGCCGAAGCCATTGGCAAGCCACCATTTGTCATTTTCTCGGACAAGACGCTCCATGCCATCTGTGAAGCCCTGCCGACCGATGACCAGAGCTTTCTCGACGTTAAGGGTGTCGGCCAGAGCAAGCTGGATAAGTATGGCGAAGAGTTCATGGCAATCATTCGCGAATACGTGGCGACGGAACAGGAAAAATCATCCAAGGAAGCTTAATGCCTAACGACAAACGGTCAACGATTAACGGGATTTTCCCGCCATCGTTGACCGTTTTTTGCTGCCATAAAATGGCAAGACGTCTCACTTTGTTCACGTTATCAACTATGGTAATCTAGAAGTCTGTCAGTTACTTAGTCAATCGACGGGAGGTCGCCATGTCTAATCCAGACTTTATTGAAATTGTGAATGACCGGGAAAACAATTTGAAGAACGTGAGTCTCAAGATTCCCAAGAACAAATTGACCGTCTTTACCGGGGTATCCGGTTCGGGAAAGTCTTCCATTGTCTTCGACACCATTGCGCAGGAGGCAGGGCGGCAACTGAATAGTACATACGATAGTTTCACCCGGCTGTACCTGCCGCACTATCACCGACCGGACGTGGATGAGGTGCATAATCTGTCGACGGCCATCGTCATCGATCAGAAACCCTTAGGCGGCAATGCGCGCTCGACGCTGGGGACGGTCAGTGACATCAACGCACTCTTACGGATTCTCTTTTCGCGATTCGGTCGCCCCCAGTACGGAAACGCCAGTAACGCCTTTTCCTTCAATGATCCGGCGGGGATGTGTCCGGACTGTGAGGGAATTGGCAAGACCTACGTGCTGAATCGTGAGGCGGCGTTGGACGTCACGAAATCCCTGAACGAAGGGGCCATCCAGCTACCCGGTTATGGGGCAACCAGCTTTTACTTTCAAATGATTGCAAACAGCGGATACTTCGACCTCGATAAGCCGGTGCAAGACTTCACCTCGGCCGAAATGGACCAGCTGATGAACGGTGAGAAGCACTTAACGGTCGATTACCGGGGGGCACAGATGAACGTGACGTTTGAGGGCGTTGAACGCCTCTTCTATCGGCAAAATCTAAAGACCAGCACGGGCATCAGCGAGGGTGCGCGCAAGAAAATCGAAAAATTTGCGACGATGCAGCCGTGTCCAACCTGTCATGGCCAACGTTACCGGCCAGAGGTCTTAGCCGCCAAGGTCAACGGGTTCAATATTTTTGACCTGACGGACCTTCAGTTGGACCAGTTGCTGGTCACGCTAGAAACGTTTACGGATGAGCGGATGCAGGGGCTGATCACCAGCATTCGCGACCGGGTTCAAAGCCTGGTCGACGTTGGTCTGGATTATCTCAGCCTGACGCGGGAGACCACCACGTTATCCGGTGGGGAATCGCAGCGGGTGAAGACGGTCAAGTATTTGGCCAATAGTCTGACGAATCTGTTGTACATTCTCGATGAGCCCAGTACGAGCCTGCACCCCCGCGATGTTCACCGACTCAACGACTTGCTCTGTCGCCTGCGAGATAATGGCAACACGGTGCTCGTGGTCGAACACGACCCGGACGTCATCAAGGTGGCCGATTACGTGGTCGACGTCGGCCCGCACGCCGGTATTCATGGGGGCGAGATCACCTTCACCGGGACCTATCCGGAATTGTTGAAGGCAGACACGTTGACCAGTCGGTTTTTGAGTCAAAGCCTGCCGATTAACCCCAATCCGCGCCAACCAACGACCTTTTTGACCAGCCAACCCAGTCGGCGACATAACCTCAAGGATGCTGTCTTACGGGTACCGACGGGGCTATTTACCGTGGTGACCGGGGTAGCGGGTTCTGGCAAAAGTACGCTGGTCGAGCAGGCCTTTGCTCATGACCAGCCGGACGCCATTCAAATCGATCAGCGGCCGTTACACGCCAACAGTCGGTCCAATCCGGCGACCTACATTGGCGTGATGAATGACATTCGCAAGTTGTTGGCCACGGCCAATGACGTGAGTGACAGCCTCTTCAGTTACAACTCCAAGGGTGCTTGTCCCCAGTGTGGCGGCAAGGGCGTCGTGGAATTGAACCTGTCATTTATGGAAAACGCGACGGTGACCTGTTCACTGTGCCACGGCGGACGGTTTGATCCGCAGGTGTTGACCTATACCTACCAGGGGAAAAACATCGTCGAGATTTTGGCCATGACGGTTGAGGAGGCGGTGACCTTCTTTGCTGGCACTAAGGTGGCGAATAAGTTGACTCACGTGACCAATGTCGGTCTGGATTACCTAGCACTTGGTCAGCCCCTGAACACCTTGTCCGGCGGGGAGGGCCAGCGGTTGAAGGTTGCCAAGGAACTCAACAAGCGCGGGAACCTCTATATTCTAGATGAGCCGACGACCGGCCTGCATCCCTCAGATATCAAGGTCATGATTCAAATTATTAACCGTTTGGTGGATAAGGGCAATACGGTATTAGTCATTGAGCACAACCTGGACATCATGCGCAGTGCGGACTGGCTGATTGATATCGGTCCGGACGGCGGGGACAAGGGTGGCGAGGTCCTGTACGAGGGCCCCGTTAGTGGCATCCACCAGGCTGAACGCTCGGTGACGGCATAGTATTTGTAAACGAGTCCGTGTCTATCCGTTCCCGGCGGCGAATTCAAGCTGCTCTGTGGTGGGGGCGGTTCCAGCCTGTGAAAGTTCACTAATTGCTGGTGAGTACAAATAATGAAAACTAAAAGATTCGCGTCCGCGCAAAGTTGCGGATGCGAATCTTTTTGCTAGTCGTTCGATCAATGAAGCTAATTAGTCAGCAACCTGAATCCGGAACATGTTCCAGGAAAGGGGTTGGAGTGTCGTTTGTAAGGTGTTGTCGGTCAGCGTGACGTGGTCGTTAGGTTTAATGGCCATGACCTGATCTTCGTTGGTTTGCTTGATGTCGTAGCCGGCAAATTGGGTGGCTTCAATCACGGATTGTGCGGTGAATTCCCGTAGTTCGGTGCTGAAGTCCATGGCGTCCTCACCCTTATTTTCGGCAAAGACCACGACTTCGTGGTGTTCGGGATTGTAGACGGCCAGGCTATCGAGGTAGGGCACGTCGGTAAAGTCTTTACTGTCGTAGGTATCCGCCGTTTGTTTAGGAGCGAGCGCGATACCGCGACCGTACTTGGAGACCTGCATGAATGGGAAGAAGATGGACTGCAGCCAGATGCCGGTGTCATCGGTCATGATGGGCGCAATCACGTTGACCAATTGGGCCAGGCAGGCAATCTTCACCCGGTCGGCGTGCTTTAATAACGTGATCAACATGGTCCCGACCATCAGGGCGTCCTCAAAGTTGTAGTGGTCTTCCAACAAATGTGGCGCTTGTTGCCAAGGCGCGGTCTCATCGTCTTGTTTGTGGGAGTGGTACCAAACGTTCCATTCGTCCAGGGCCAGATTGAGCGTCTTATCGCTGTGTTTACGGGCCTTGACGGCGTCACACACGGCAACGATGCCGCTGATAAATTCGTCGAAGTCGACGGATTTGGCCAAGAAATTGTGGAGGTCGTTTTCCTCATTATCGTAGTAGCGGTGCAGGGAGAGGTATTGCACGTCGTCGTAGGTGTGGTCAAGGACGGTTTCTTCCCAGCTACCAAACGTGGCCATTTCCCGGGTGGAACTGCCGCTGACGACCAAATCTAGGTCGGAATCGACCAGCCGCATGACCTTGGCCGTTTCGTGGGCCAATTTGCCATATTCTTCGGCGTCCTTGTGACCAATCTGCCAGTCGCCATCCATTTCGTTACCCAGGCACCAGGTCTTAATGTTAAAGGGTTCTGCGGCGCCGTTTTGTTTCCGTAGATCACTCCAGTAGGTGCCACCGGGGTAGTTACAGTATTCAACCAGGTTGCGGGCGGCGTCGATACCGCGGCTGCCCAGGTTAACGGCCATATCGGGTCGCGTACCGGTCTGCTTGGTCCAGTTCATGAATTCGTGGAGGCCAAATTGGTTGGTTTCAATGCTCCGCCAGGCCAAGTCCAGTCGAGTTGGTCGTTGGTCTTTCGGCCCAATGCCATCTTCCCAGTTGTAGCCAGAAACAAAGTTCCCACCGGGGTAACGGATCAAGTCGATATTGAGGTCCTTAACGGCTTTGACCACGTCCTGCCGAAAGCCATTGGCATCGGACAGGGGATTCCCCGGGTTATAAAGCCCATCATAAACGCCGCGGCCCAGGTGTTCAATCAGCGCACTAAAGAGCCGGTCGTCAATTTTAGAAATCTGATTGGTTGGGTCGACGGTTAATTTTCCTTGCATGAAAGTTTTCCTCCTAATTAAGTATGCGTCAGTTATCGGTGAATCGGGTACATGTTTACGTGTGATAGACGTCTACAGGAGTGGATAGATGCGTGAAGAAATAATGAGGACACCTGTAGAAAGTCTGGTGAGAATAAAGCTGAGTGAATGGGGGCTAAGCGGATGTCAGCCGCAGGGCTGGTGAAAATGGGCCACGTCGGTGGATGTTAGTGACCAGAGGCGGGCCAAAGTGACCAGCTGTGTCGGTGGCCTTGGCTGGAGTTCTTATCCAGCCTAGTCCACGTGACAAACTTTGCGACCGGTTCTCAGGCGCAAAGTTGAGGTGGGAGCCCGGTCCTCAGGCGGAAACCGGCCCCACAGCAGGGCACTTTGAGCTCGCCGCCGGGAACGGACGGACACCGCGACGAGGCTCAGTTTCACCAGCCCGGAGGCGACAATAACATCCGCGTAACCCGTAACCCCAAAGAAAAGAGGGGTGGCCGCGATTGGCCTCCCCTCCATTTCAAATCTAATTATTTAAGCGTTGACGGTCATTCCTGACTAGTCGCCGTTTCAGTTTTAGCGTCGTCAGGTGCTTCAACTTCACCAGCTTGGACAGGGTCTTCCTTCTTTAACATGAAGGCAGCGAACAAGGTAATGAAGAAGACAACGACACCCATGATAACGTAAGTGTGTTGGTAACCAATCTTGTCGTACATGCTCCCAGCAACCGTTGAGAAGATGAAGACGGAAATTTGTTTAGCGAAGTTCGACGCGAGGGCGTAAACCGTGGCGTACAAACGAATATCGAAGGCACCAGCGATGTACTTCATAATAGAAGTTAACAGCAGTGGCATTTCCAGACCAGCCAACAGACGGAAGCCGACGATCCAAATCCAGTTAGGGGATAAAGCAGACCCTAAGATCCGGATACAAGTCAGGAACCCGTAGATGATCAACCCGTTCCGAGAACCAATCTTGTTGATGATCCAAGGCATTGGGAACATTAAGCAGAATTCAATGGCCGTTTGGGCGGAACTCATGTAAGAGTAAACCAAGGTCCCTTGAGCAGCCGTGTCAAAGAAAGTCTTGAAGAAGATGATAAATTGTTGGTCAAAGACATCGAACAGGGCAGAGGCACCCATGTAGAAGATCGCCAAAACCCAAAGGTTCTTGATCTTGAACACGGAAAGAACCGTCTTCATGTCCAGGGAGTCGGAAGTATCACCGGCAGCGGAGGCATTGTCCATATCAACTTTGTCAGAGAAAATCAGTAAACCAGTTAAAATAATAGCAGCAATGGTACATGCCCAGAAGATTGAGTTTGGCTTCCAGAGGAATACCCGGCCGGCAACTAATGAAGCAACAACCCCGGCAACGGAACCCCCAACCCGAGAGTGGGCGTATTCGAAACCGTTGGCTAAACTAGCACGTTGAACGTATTGTTCAATAACGGAGACACCACCGTTTAAGATGAAACTGAGGAAAGTCCCAGTCACAATGGCAACTAATACCGTGTTAATGTGCAGCAATGGCATGAAGGCCCATTGGAAGTAAGGCCCGATGAAGATCCCGACGATAGAAATCGTTAAGATCAAGGTCTTCTTGAAGAGTAACTTATCGGAAACAACCCCGAAGACTGGTTGGAAGATTAAAGAAATCCCGGCCATCATGGAGAAGATCATCCCGGATTCAGTCCCGTTTAAATGGGCAACTTGTTCCAACCAAAGGGTTAAATACCCGTTGACGACAGCCCAGATAAAGAAGTAACTAAAGTGAGAGAATGGGAACCCCCAGAAATGTTTTGATTCAGTTTTTGCATTATCCATTTTTTATTTCGCCCCTATTTGTAATTGTATGGAACTGGCTTGCCAAAGTTTGGTGTGCCATCATCATTCCAAGTGAACGGCTGAACCATCGTGTGACGGTTTGGATCGTACAGTGGGTCGCCCTTGATGTCGGTGTAATTCCGGCAGTGGTAAACCAAGATATCGGTTTTATCATCTTCGGCAACCGTGAAGGAGTTGTGACCTGGGCCAAATTGGTGAATTGGCATGTTGCTTTGGAAAACGGGCGTCTTGGACTTGGTCCAGTTGGCGGCGTCCAGCAAATCAGCATCTTCAGGAACACTCAGCATGCCCATGGCATAGTTTTCGTCGGTTGCGCTGGCGGAGTAGGTGAGGAAGAACCGACCGTTCCGGTGTAACACGGCAGGACCTTCGTTGACCCAGAAAATCTTCGTTTCCCAGTCGTATTCAGGCTTCGTCAGCATAACTGGCTTGCTCTTCAACGTCCAAGGATTTTCCATCTCAGCGATGTAGATGTTGGAGTTCCCTTTGATTGCGGGATCCTTTTGCGCCCAAACGTAGTATAGCTTGTCTTGGGCTTCAAAGACCGTGGCATCCAAAGCGAAGGTGTCCATTGGCGTTTCGACCCGGCCATGTTCGATCCAGTCGGATTCGTCACGCATGGGATCTGGATTGTCACATTCAATACAGTACATCCGGTGTTGGAACATCCCGTTGTGGTCGAATTCCTTGGTGTGGGAAGCGGCGAAGTAGATGAACCATTTACCATTAATGTAGTGTAATTCGGGTGCCCAAATCAATTGGCTCATGGCACCGCTACCATCTGGGTGTTTACGCCAGATAGTCCGGGGTGCAGCGTTGGCCAACCCGTTTAAGGTTTTTGCCCGGCGAATTTCAATTAAGTTGTAGGCAGGAACGGAAGCAGTGAAGTAGTAGTAACCATCAGTGTGCTTGTAGATGTAAGGATCTGCCCGTTGAACAATGAGTGGGTTGATGTAATCCTGTGCTTGTACCATATTAAATCAATCTCTCCTTTGGCTGAATAATTTGTAAGGACTTAAAATTGCTATTTCCAAATAAATCCTAATAAATAAGTACATATGAAATATACAACCGGATGAAAACGCTGTCAACCACTTTTGTTAATCTTTCTACAAAAAAGTTTGTTTTTCGCGGCTGGGTTAACTATAATGTTAAATGTTAGCGGATACATTGCCGATTAGTTTTGATTTACTTAACCTAATGGTAAATATTAAAGAGTAAAAAACTTTGTGAAGAGGAGCGCATTACGATGCAATTAGACTTAACGGAAACATCTTTACCGGTCTACGAGGCCTTGGCAAGCCCCGTCCGATTGAAAATCATTCAATTGTTGTCCGGTCAACCGATGAGTGTGCAGGATTTAGCTGGTCATTTGGATTTAAGCAGTGCCATCGTCACCAAACACCTGCGCAAGCTGGAGACGGCCGGGCTGATTACCAGCAAGCGGGTCGGTCACCAGAAGATTTCTTCCTTACATGTCGACACGATTGAGGTCAAGTTCCCTCAGGCCATTTATCCGGACTTCAAGGTTCATCAAACAACCATCCCGGTTGGCCACTACACGGAGTACTCTGTGCAGCCGTCGTGTGGGCTGGCCGGTCCCGATGGGTACATTGGCAAAGTGGACAATCCCAAGTTCTTCATGTTTCCCGAGCGCATGAATGCTGGCATGATCTGGTTCAACGATGGTTACGTGGAGTACCGCACGCCTAACTTCTTACAGCGCGGGGAGCACCTGGAAATGCTCGACCTGTCTGTCGAGTTGGGCTCGGAATTTCCGTTTTCCAACAATACCTGGCCGTCCGACATTACGTTTTCCATTAATGGTAAGGAAATTGGCACGTGGCGGAGTCCCGGCGACTTTTCCGACATCCGGGGGAAGTATACGCCCGACTGGGTGCCGGACAATGTCAACCAGTATGGGATTCTCAAAATCTTGCGGGTCACGGACCACGGGACCTATCTGGATGGGCAACCCTTCACCGATGTTTGTTTGGATGATTTACCAACGGATCAGGAGACCTGGACCATTCGTTTCGAGGTTAAAAAAGATGCTAAAAAGTCCGGTGGCTGTACTATTTTTGGCCAAGGATTTGGTAACCATGATCAGAATATTGCGTTGTCTGCCTTCTATAGTTAATTGTCTAATGAATTCCGATTATTATGATATTTATTTGAAACGGCCGCCGAAAACCGGTAGAATAAGTGCATTGATGAGGTGCTAACATGGAAAATAAATATCAAAAAGTCAAAGATGGCTTAAAAGAAGATATCATCTCGGGCAAATATCAGGTGGATGAAAAGCTACCGACGGAGTCCGAGCTCATGAAACAATACGCGGTGAGCCGCTACACGGTGCGCCGGGCAGTGGGGGATCTGGAAAGTGATCACTTCATTTACCGGATTCAAGGGGGCGGCATGTTCGTCCAGGACTGGCATAAGGACTGGTCAACGCCAACCGATACCAAGCTGATTGGGGTCATTACCACCCACATCGCGGACTACATATTCCCGAATATCATTTCTGGAATCGACCAGGTGTTGTCCAAGGCCGGTTACTCAATCTTGATCAGTAACACGCATAACATGCACGATAAGGAACGCAAGAGTCTCATCAACATGCTGGATAGCAAGGTGGCCGGACTGATTATCGAACCCACCCAGAGCGCCTTGCCCAATCCCAACGAGGACCTTTACCAGGAAATCAAGGATGATGAGCTGCCGACGTTGTTCATTAACGCGCATTATCCCAAGCTGGACTTTCCCTACGTGGATACCGATGACCTGACCGCCGAGCAGAACATGATGCGCTACCTGTTTGAGCTGGGCCACAAGAGCATCCTGGGAATCTTCCAGGTGGACGATATCCAAGGGGTCTATCGGATGAACGGATTTGTCCGGGCCTACCAGGAGCATCCCGAGTATTCCTATATGAGTAACATCATCATGTACCAATCGGGGGAATCATCCGAGAAGATCTACGAGCGTATCAACGGCTACCTGCAGCAAACGGAGGCGCCAACCGCCATCGTCTGTTACAATGACCAGCTGGCGATTCATGTGATTGATTACCTGAAATCCAATGGTGTCCGGGTCCCGGAGGATATTTCGGTCACGGGCTTTGATAACTATCAGATTGGGGAATACTTCACACCATCGTTGACGACCATGAATCACGAGAAGGAACGCATGGGAGCCGACGCGGCCAATGCCATGATCAAACTGTTGAACCATGATCAGGTGGAGAACATCACGTACCAACCAGAAATTGTGAAGCGTCATTCAGCGATTAAGCTGCCAGACGGAGAATAGCCGGCTGGTTTAATCAATAATGAGTATGAGCGAGCGAACTTGGTGAAACTGCCGGGTTCGCTTTTTTTTGTGGCCAAAATGGTTCGGTAAATCCAGCAGGGGTGACGTGAGTTGTTAAAGATTCACGTGAATCAGGTCAGTTACTTATCCGGATAAGTACATCATTCAAGTAACAACCAATCTTTTGGGGCTGATTTTTTGTAGAAATAGGTCAGTTTCACCCGGTTATCTTCCACTTTATGGACGATAATTTTGTTAGATTTTGAAAACAATCAGAATTGTTGGCCACATAACCCCTTGGTATGACAGGATTTAACGAATAATCCGTACAAATATAATTTGCTCTTGATTTATGCGAATAAAAATTGTACAATTCTTGTGTTGAGTCATAAGTTACAGAATTAACTAGCCAACAGCGCTAGGGAGGTTAATCGCATGAGTGCGGAGAATATTATTCAGGATGTTGAAAGCGGTAACATCTCGCTGGGAATCGAACTGGGTTCCACGCGGATCAAGGCCGTCTTAGTCACTCCCGACTTTAAAACGATTGCTTCGGGCAGTTACGTTTGGGAAAACGAGTTGAAGAAGGGCGTTTGGACGTATTCCTTGGAAAACGTTTGGGCCGGGATTCAAGCCAGTTACCAAGAAATGGCTGCGGAAGTACAAACGAAGTATCACGTTCCGTTGACCAAAATCGGGTCAATCGGGGTCAGTGCCATGATGCACGGGTACATGGCCTTTAATGAAGACGATGAGCTGCTGGTGCCATTCCGCACTTGGCGGAACAACATCACAGAGCAGGCTGCCGATGAGCTGACGGATTTATTCGACTTTAACGTGCCACAGCGTTGGAGCATCGCTCATTTGTACCAAGCCATCCTCAACCAAGAGGACCACGTCAAGGACGTGACGTTCTTCACGACGTTGGCCGGCTACGTGCACTGGCAACTCTCCGGTGAACGGGTCATTGGGATCGGGGATGCCTCCGGGATGTTCCCAATCGACAGTTACACCAAAGATTATGATGAAAAATTATTAGAAAAGTTCAGAGACGTCAAGTCCGTGCGGCAGTACCACTGGGATATCAAGGAAATCTTGCCCAAGGTACTCTTAGCGGGGCAACCAGCCGGTAACTTAACGACTGATGGCGCCAAATTATTGGATCCAAATGGCAACCTGACCGCCGGTAGCGTGATGGCACCGCCTGAAGGGGATGCTGGGACCGGGATGGTCGGCACCAACGCCGTCCGCGAACGGACCGGGAATATTTCCGCCGGGACGTCAGCCTTCTCCATGGTGGTCTTGGACCAACCCATGAAGGCCGTTCACCGCGACATCGACTTGGTCACGACTCCAACTGGTTTGCCAGTTGCCATGGTCCACACCAACAACTGTTCTTCCGATATCAACGCTTGGGTCAACCTGTTTAAGGAATTTGCCCAAACAATCGGTGTTGACTTGAAGCCCGACGAATTGTACGGCGCGTTATTTAACAAGTCAACGGAGGGTGATGCCAACGCCGGGGGCCTGTTGAACTACAGTTACCTCTCTGGTGAAAACATCACCAAGATGACGGCTGGTCGGCCACTGTTTGTCCGGACACCGAACAGCAACTTCACCTTGGCCAACTTCGTGAAGACACAGTTATACGCCGCGTTTGCCCCATTGAAGATTGGTATGGACATCCTGGCTAACGAGGAACACATTCATTTGGATTCCTTGATTGCTCAGGGTGGGCTGTTCCGGACGCCTAAGGTAGGTCAACAGGTCTTAGCCGACTCGTTGAACACGCCAATCACCGTCACCAGCAATGCCGGCGAGGGTGGTCCTTGGGGGATGGCAGTCCTTGGCTTCTACGTCACGGACAAGGATACCAACGAAACGTTGGAAGACTTCCTGGACAACAAGGTCTTTGCCGATCCTGACAGCACCACGGTCGATCCTGACCCAGCTGGTGTGCAGGGTTCGAATGAATTTATCGCCGGTTACAAGGCCGCTTTACCCGTTGAAGGCAAGGCCGTCGACTTACTGGATGATTAATCACTGATAGTTAAGGAGAAAGAATATGCTTGAAGATTTAAAACAAGAAGTTTACGAAGCCAACATGCGTTTGCCAAAACTGGGCCTGGTCTCATTCACCTGGGGTAACGTCTCCGGAATCGACCGTGAAAAGGGCTTGTATGTCATCAAGCCTTCTGGTGTCGACTACAACGACTTGAAGCCAGAAGACATGGTGGTCGTCAGTGTCGCCGATGGCAAAGTCGTTGAAGGGGACATGAACCCTTCCAGTGACACGCCGACCCACACGTACCTGTACAACCATTTTCCAAATATTGGTGGGATCGTGCACACCCATTCACCTTGGGCCGTTTCCTTTGCCGCCGCTAAGATGGATATTCCAGCCATGAACACGACGCACGCCGACACCTTCTACGGTGATGTACCTGCCGCCGATGCCTTGACGCAGGAAGAAATCGAAGAAGACTACGAAGGCAACACGGGGAAGACCATCGTGAAGACCTTTAACGAACGGGGCATCGACTACGAAGCCGTTCCCGCTGCGTTAGTTAGCCAGCACGGTCCCTTTGCTTGGGGCCCAACTCCGGACAAGGCCGTTTACAATGCCAAGGTGCTCGAAGTGGTTGCCGAAGAAGACTACCACACGGCCCAGTTGACGCGGGCTAACCGGGAGTTGCCACAGTACTTGTTGGATAAGCACTACCTCCGCAAGCACGGCGCCAACGCCTACTACGGCCAAAACAACGCCAAGTCCAAGGAACACGCTGCTCGCGAGTAAGATTCTTGCCCGAATGCCTCGCCAAGTAGGTACGCCATCCCATGAGGCACGGCCGAAGCCAAAGAGCGGTCTTCGGCCTTGGGTCCAAGCCTCACAAAGGCGTGAGTCTTGACCCCATCCAGTGATGTAAGCCCGGGAAAACGCCGGCCTAACATCACTACCACGGGATTCTGTACCTACTTGGCTTCGGCGGCAACGATATGACTACGCTGAGCGACTGTCGTTCCTTGAACAGGCATTGTCATAGTCGGTCGCATGCTCAGCTTTTTCTGGGGTATCGTGAGTTTTCACCGTCCCGGAGGCGGCCAGCTTAACCTATTAAACGAAACTTAAAATTAAAAGGAGTGTCATTATTATGTTATCAGTTCCAGATTATGAATTTTGGTTTGTTACCGGTTCCCAACACCTGTATGGTGAAGAACAATTGAAGTCCGTTGCGAAGGATGCCCAAGACATCGCCGACAAGCTGAACGCTAGCGGCAAATTGCCTTACAAGGTGGTCTTCAAGGATGTCATGACGACCGCTGAAAGTATCACCAACTTCATGAAGGAAGTTAACTACAACGACAAGGTTGCCGGTGTGATTACTTGGATGCACACGTTCTCCCCAGCCAAGAACTGGATCCGTGGGACGGAATTATTACAAAAGCCATTACTTCACTTGGCGACCCAATACCTGAATAACATTCCTTACGCCGACATCGACTTTGATTACATGAACTTGAACCAAAGTGCTCATGGTGACCGCGAATACGCCTACATCAACGCCCGTTTACAAAAGAACAACAAGATCGTTTACGGCTACTGGGGTGACGACGATGTGCAAGAACAAATTGCGCGTTGGGAAGACGTTGCCGTTGCTTACAACGAAAGCTTCAAGGTTAAGGTTGCCCGCTTTGGCGATACCATGCGGAACGTTGCCGTTACTGAAGGCGACAAGGTTGAAGCACAAATCAAGATGGGCTGGACTGTCGACTACTACGGTATCGGTGATTTAGTTGAAGAGATCAGCAAGGTTGCTGACGCTGACATCGACAAGGAATACGCCGACCTCGAATCTCGTTACGAAATGGTTCAAGGCGATAACGATGCTGACAAGTACAAGCACTCTGTTCGCGTTCAATTGAAGCAATACCTGGGGATCAAGAGTTTCTTGGAAAAGGGCGGTTACACGGCCTTCACCACGAACTTCGAAGACCTCTGGGGGATGGAACAACTTCCTGGTTTAGCCGCACAATTGTTGATTCGTGACGGTTATGGTTTCGGTGCCGAAGGTGACTGGAAGACCGCTGCCTTGGGCCGGGTTATGAAGATCATGTCCCACAACGACCGGACGGCCTTCATGGAAGACTACACGTTGGATCTGCGGAAGGGCCACGAAGCCATCCTCGGTTCTCACATGCTGGAAGTTGACCCTTCAATCGCTTCCGACAAGCCACGTGTTGAAGTTCACCCATTGGACATCGGTGGTAAGGCTGACCCTGCTCGTTTGGTCTTCACTGGTTCCGAAGGTGACGCCATTGACGTGACTGTTGCGGACTTCCGTGACGGCTTCAAGATGATCAGCTACGCCGTTGACGCGAACAAGCCAGAAGCTGAAACGCCTAAGTTGCCAGTTGCTAAGCAACTCTGGACGCCAAAGGTTGGCTTGAAGACCGGTGCTTTGGAATGGATGAAGGCCGGTGGTGGTCACCACACCATGCTTTCCTTCTCCTTGACTGAAGAACAAATGGAAGACTACGCTACCATGGTTGGTATGACTAAGGCTTTCATTAAGTAAAGTTGATTGAAATGGAGTGGCCGCTCGCCGGTAAGGCGGACGGCCACTTTTCTTATCGGTTTGTTCTTGCGCTCCCGGCGGCAATCCTTGCTCCCGCTGCTGTGGGGAACGACTGCGGCCTGAGAGGCGGTCCTCCGTCTCGCCTTGAAACCTCGCTGAGAAGCGCGAGTTTCCAAGGTCGTCCCATGCCCTAGGTCGGGAAAGAACCCCGACCAAGGCCATCGACACAGCTGAGCACCTTGGGCTGCCTCTGGTCGCTCACAAATGTTAAGAGAAGTGGCCGGGGTGGCTGTGTAGGAGATTGTGCGTTGCAGGCGACATGGATGATTAATTGGGACACCCGCGCTTGAAAAATACAAATACTGTAGCCCTACAGAGAAAAATGTATTTCTACGTCAGAACAAACAACGTTATATCAAAACAACAAGAAGAATGACGCGGTAACGGTTTAAACAAGTGCTGGCCGCAGGGCTGGTGAAAATGGGCCAGTTGTGGTAGTGACCAGAGGTGAGCCAAGCCGACCAGCTGTGTCGGTGGACTAGGCTGAAGTTCTTTTTCAGCCTAGTCCACGGGACAACCTTTGAGACCGATCCTTGGCTCAAAGTTGAGGTGGAAGCCCGCTTCTTGGCTGGAACCGGCCCCACAGCAGGGCGGCTTGAGCTCACCGCCGGGAACGAACGCGACGAGGCCCAGTTTTCACCAGCCCGGAGGCGAAATAAAACCTGTTTAAACCCAGAACCGGGAAAATGGAGGAATTATGGCTAAAAGTGAAAAGCAAAAAATGATCACCGGTGAACTCTTCAACGTCTATGACCCAGAGCTAGTCGCCGAACGCGGTGAGGCTCGCGAGCAGGTCGAAGCCTTGAACGCCTTAGGTGAATCGGACCCGGCTGCCAGTGAACAACTAGTGAAGGCCCTGTTTGGGGCGACGGGCGAAGGCGTTGAGGTCCACGCCACGTTCCGGTGTGACTATGGGTACAACATTTATGTGGGTGATGATTTCTTTGCCAACTACGACTGCACGATTTTAGATGTGGCGCCGGTCCGAATCGGCAAGCACTGCCTGCTGGGACCCAAAGTTCAGATTTATTCGGTGAATCATCCGGCAGACCCCAAGCTCCGGCGTAACGGGGCCATGGGCATTGGCAAGCCCGTCACGTTGGGCGACGACGTCTGGGTCGGTGGTGGGGCCATCATCTGTCCTGGCGTGACGCTCGGCAACAACGTCATCGTTGCGGCCGGTGCGGTTGTGACTAAATCATTTGGCGACAACGTGGTTCTGGGGGGCAATCCAGCGCGCATCATTAAAAAATTAAACTAGTATTGTGTCACAAAGCACAATCTTCGCAGGGCAAGAGGCGGAGGTTGTGCTTTTCTTTAGGCCATTATCGGTACTTATGGGTAAATACGCTTACATGTAGATTCCAAAACAAAAGAAAACGGTTTAGAAAAGTAATACGAATGAAATAATAAACGGTTGATTTATCCGTATAAGTAGACTAAAATAATATTATTGCGTTTGTGAAAACGGTTTACATAAAAGCTATAATTACTGAATTCACAAGGATTGCACGAGAGACGATTAGTTATCGCACCTATTTGTCTGGCAAGGCAGGTGTGGTTGCGAGCAAGAGACATTGGGAGGGAACACTGTGACAAGCACGAAGAAAATTTCAAGCGGTTTCATTTACTTTTTTGGCTCCTTTGGGGGCATTCTGTTCGGGTATGACATTGGGGTGATGACAGGGGCGCTGCCATTTCTGGAGCATGACTGGGCATTGACCAATGCTGGCGTGATCGGGTGGATTACGTCAGCCGTGATGTTCGGGGCTATCTTTGGTGGGGCCATTTCCGGTCAGCTATCCGATAAACTTGGCCGCCGCAAGATGATTTTGATTTCGGCACTAATCTTTGCGGTGGGCTCACTGTTATCTGGTTTGGCTCCCAATCAAGGGTCGACCTATCTGATTGCTGTTCGGATCTTCTTGGGCCTGGCCGTCGGGGCATCATCTGCGCTCGTACCAGCCTACATGTCAGAAATGTCACCAGCACGGTTACGGGGCCGTTTGACGGGGATCAACCAGACCATGATTGTTTCCGGAATGCTGATCTCGTACGTGGTCGACTACCTGTTGAAGGGGATGCCAGAACTTATTGCCTGGCGGCTGATGTTGGGTTCCGCAGCCATTCCGGCCATCATCTTATTTGCCGGCGTGTTACGGTTGCCTGAGTCACCACGGTTCTTGGTTAAAAATGGCGACTTGGCGGGTGCCAAGCAAGTTTTGAGCTTTATCCGGCCGGCCGATGAAATTTCCGGTGAGTTAGCGGACATTCAAGACGCCGCTACCGATGAAGCAACGGTTGCGCAAAACACCTCCTGGGGAACGCTTTTCTCAGGTAAGTACCGGTACTTGGTCATTGCTGGGGTGGGGGTCGCCGCCTTTCAACAGTTCCAAGGTGCTAACGCAATCTTCTATTATATTCCGTTGATCGTGCAACAAGCCACGGGGAGTGCAGCCAGTTCCGCACTGTTGTGGCCCATTATTCAAGGGATTATCCTAGTCATTGGTTCCTTACTATTCTTAGTGATTGCCGACAAATTTAATCGCCGGACGCTGTTAACTTTAGGTGGCGTGGTCATGGGATTGTCCTTCATTCTGCCGGCCTTTCTGAACGTGGTCAACCTGAATAAGAACCCCATGCTGATTGTGCTCTTCCTATCGATCTATGTTGCCTTTTACTCCTTCACGTGGGCACCGTTGACGTGGGTGCTGATTGGGGAAGTTTTCCCATTGGCTGTACGGGGACGGGCTTCAGGATTGGCTTCATCCTTTAACTGGATCGGGTCATTCGCCGTGGGGTTACTCTTCCCAATCATGACGGAGTCGATGTCCCAGGACGCCGTATTCGCAATCTTTGGGATTATCTGTCTGTTAGGGGTCGCCTTCATCCGGTTGTTTGTGCCAGAAACCAAGGGCCGGACGCTGGAAGAGATCGAACAACAGGGGACACAAGCGAAAAAGGCTTACGAAGTTTCTGAATCACAGGATCGTTAATGAGAAATTGAAAAAGGGTCTGACGACCACGGCCGTCAAACCCTTTTAATGTATGTGTAAAGTCATTAAACTAACGCCAGCAGCCCATCACGGTACCCCAGTGACCCATCATGGCGCTACTCCAGCCGCCCATACCGATGAAGCCACCCATGCCGACCAGTGCGATCCCGATTACCAAAAATATCCCCAATAAAACAGCGGTGTCGTGGTCGTGGTTCGTGCGTGGAATTAACTTTGCCACTAGAAAAATAATGAGTGCAATCCCGGTAATGAGAATCAAGCCACCGGTTAGTAAATTGGCAGTCATCATAATATCTCCCCCTTTATGCCCCCATTATACAGAGTTTTCCGGAGAAAGGGGGAAATGGTTCCCGGGATTTCCGGGGCTATGGTAAAATGGGACGTAATTACAGGTGGCCGTTAGTCCCTGATCATTCGGTGACTAGCCCAACCTGAAAGGTTTCGCCCCCTAACGACGACCACCGTTGGTTAGCTGAAAGTGGTTGGTTAAGTTTTTACTACGATGACCATGCCAACTTGGCGGTGTCGGTGGGGACACTGGAAACGATGAACAGGACAAAAATAAGCGCGAGGGGTGACAACAATGATTGATCGAATTGAAGCAAGTGCGGATGCCCTGTGGTTAACGCCCGATGAAGAGGGACGCCTTCGCTTGGGGTTTGCCGACGATGGTCGCAAGATGGTCGGCGACGTCACAAAGATTTCCTGGCTGGTGACGGCTGGGCGCATCAAGTTGGGGACGCCATTTATGGTGGTTCACGGTGAGCGAGAAGACCTGACGTTGCGGTCGCCCTTTGCTGGTCGCATTCAGGCCATTAACCAGGCACTTGAAGAACATCCGGAACGTTTAAATGAACACAACGATGCCCTCGACTGGATGATTGAGCTAGTCGATGAGTAGAAAGGGAGGGCCAACATGGAGTTGAGCTGGCAGGTGACGAGGCCCGTCACCAGTTTAAAACGTTTTTTAAATAATCAGGGGGTCAGCCACCGGGTCTTTAGCGACCTGAAGCAGGCGGGAACCATCCGCGTCAACGGCCAGGTGGTTACACCAGCCGTTGATTTAAACGTGGGGGACACCGTCACGGTCGGCTTGCCCGCCGAAGCTGCGGACGATGCCGTGGCGACGAGTGAGACGCCCATCACGGTGCTATTTGAAAACCGTGACTGGTTGGTCGTGGACAAGCCCGCTGGCCTCAACGTGGTACCGGGACCCGCTAACCGCACAGATACGCTGGTCAACCGCATCAAGGGTTACTGGCTGGCCGAGGACGCGGAGAACCAGGTACCCCACATTTTGACGCGGCTGGACCGCTTTACGAGTGGGGTGGTCTGGGTTGCCCGGCACCGCTTGGCCAATAGCCTGGCGAGTCAGCTACAGGCGGCCCATCAGGTGGATAAACGCTATCTGGCGGTGGTCAGTGGTCAATTGCCTGACGACCACGGCGTCATTGATGCGCCGTTAGCCAGCGACCCGACCGGCTACAACCAAATGGTCTCCCCGGACGGCAAGCCCGCGAAGACGGAGTACTGGGTCGAAAAGCGGTTTCCAAACGCCACGTTGGTTCGGGTGAAATTACATACGGGGCGGACGCACCAGATTCGCGCCCATTTTGCCTCGTTGGACCATCCCTTAGTCGGGGATGAGCTATACGGCGGTCCGCAATTAGCGGGGATGACGCGGCAGGCATTACACGCCCACACGTTAGCATTTACGGACCCCTTTACCGGGGAAGACCGGGCCTTTACCAGTGCGCCACCCGCTGACTGGCAAGCCCTGATTCAACAATTATCTGAGGAGTGACGAAACAATGACAGAGGCGGACGAATTAACCTGTTTAGTCGATGGGGCACCCATTTCGCTGGAAACGAGCCTGCAGCTGGCGGAACTGGACGTGGGGCTGCGGAACCGCATCAAGCGCGACTATCCCCAAAGCAAGCCGACCGATTACATTTGCGGGCATCATTTATTAAAATATCGGTTGGATCACGTGGACGCGATGATCAACGCCGATTTAAAGCAGACGAAAAAAATTAATCACAAACTGACCAAGGCCCTGCAGAGCGACGACTACGATATCATCGACGTGAACGACAGCCTGAAGGAAAGTCTCACATTTGGCCAGAAGGTGTCCGATGACGTTGCCCGGTTCGGGGGCTCATGGGGCTTTATCCTTGTTTTCATGTTCGTGCTGATTGGCTGGATGGTCGTTAATGGCCTGCACGTCTTTGGGGCGAACTTTGACAACTACCCCTTCATTCTGTTAAATTTAGTCTTGAGCTGTGTCGCAGCGATTCAGGCGCCCATCATCATGATGAGCCAGAACCGCTCCGCAGACCGGGACCGGATGATGGCCGAAAACGACTATCACGTGAACCTCAAGTCCGAGCACGAACTGCGGTTACTTCACGCTAAGGTCGATCACTTGGCGCAGAACCAGGTCCCACACACCATGGAGATCGAACGGTTTCAGTTAGAAATTTTAGGTGAAATTCGTCAAGAACTAGCCGAATTGCGGGAGGCCAAGGCCACCCCTGATGCGGCAGAACGAAGGGAGTCTCACCATGAGCAAGTGGATCACCGCTAGTCTCTTATTTATTGTTGGCTTATTCTTCGGCCAACGAGTCGCCGGGCGCGTTGCCCATTAAGTGAATTTTTTTGATAGGCCTGACGGTCGGCGTTCGCGCTAACCGCCGGGCCTATTTCTGTGGGTTCGAACGCTGGGCTTGCGCTGTAAGCACCAAATAACTGACCGTCTATGATTGGCGATAAATCATGGTAAATGATTAGCGATTATTTGTTCATTACCATCCCTAAGCCATTCAGGAAAATAGTTTTCAATCAGGAAAGGTGTTACAGTTATCGCCGAAAATTATTGAATAGTGAGGTGAGAGGTTATGGTAAATACGTTAATAATATCTGCGCATCCTTATAACTATCTCGTCTGTGTGATTAATTTGAATATGCCGGTTGATAAGGATTTTGTAAATAGATTCACTGAACAGAATGAAATTTACGCGGATCAGGTCCGAGCGCTGTGTCAATAATTGAGAAGAAAGTGAAGAGATGAAAAATGTAAGACTTTATGTAGGCGTACTGAGAAAGTATAAGAGCTTGTTTATCTATATAACAATGTTTTATCTCTCTATGGGAATTTCAAAGTATACGCAAATTCTATACTTTCAACAAAATGGCAAGTTAATAAACTTTTCGCTAGCATATTCGGCGATGGCCATTGCTGGCTCATTTTCTTTCTTGATAACCAATAGATTAGAAGGAATGAGTTTGAGAAAGGTCGCGAAAATTCTTGGATTAATTTACGCAACAGGTATGATTCTGAGAGTCTTCTTTCAAAGTAGCTGGATAGCTATTATCTCGGGCAGCATCTCGGGTTTTGGAGCGGCTATTCTAATCTTAGTGGTGAGAAAGTGGATTTATGCGGAGTCGGATAAAAATCCGGAGGACAAGCAGATCCTAATTTCTTCTCGATACACAATAATGCAGATTACGTCATTACTAGCAACGCTAGTCACGGGGCTGATCCTATTCATTTTTTCATCAAGTAACGTCGTGTACATTGTAATCTTATCGGCAACAGCTATGGCAATAATTTTGTTGCCGGCTAATTCCGTTCCTGCAGATGGTGAAATCAAAATTGAAAAGAAATCAAAGGTCTTTGCATTGCCAGTAAATCGTGTTCGGGGTCTGTCGTATTTGGTTGCTGTCATCTTTATGGGAATAACAACTTCTATCGTTGATCCGATTGCTCCTGCACTACTGCGAGCCACTGGGTATAACGTTGGTGCAGTAAGTGTCATCATTACCTCCTTGGGGGTGGTGACCATGCTGTCCGCGTTCCTGTTTCAGCTACCGATTTTTAACAAGCAGCCAGCACGTTATTTTTGGCTTGTTGAGCTGTTTTCAGGGAGTATCATTATCTTCTGTGGGTTAATGACCCGAAATCAATACATTTGGATTATGATTGCTTTTATCGTAATGTCTGTCGAAGGTACAGGATTTTTTATACTGAAAGAACTAGTGGAGTATGATATGTTTCCCAAGGAAGAAACCGTCGTTTATTTAGGATTAGCGCAATCAGGATTTTTGATTGGGGATGCAATCGGTGCGCCAGTAGGGACATTTCTTTTCCAGTTTGTAAGTGGACGAATTTTGCTTATATTGTATGGAGTAATGGCGATGATTTGTGGCTTTTCGTATATGGAGCTTTCTAAAGTATTTGAACGAGATAAACTACGTGTTTGAAGCCAGAGAGACACTCACAGGGATTCAGTCCGACTTGCGAAGAGCTTTCTCTGAAAGAGGTATCACAATGTTTTTATTAAAGACTAAGCAGAAAACCTGCGATTTTAATCGCGGGATGAATGCCATAACTTAATGATTTTTGAAACATACGTTCCCCTAGAAAGCTAAATATGGTATACTAAATCCAATCTACAGGGGAGGTATCCATTGGTTAAACTAGGACGAACAATCAAGCTGAGACTCTATCCAGACACGAATCAAGCAGAACAATTTTTGGCAATGAGCCAGGAATATCAACGTGTAGCTAATATTGTTAGTCAATGGATTTTTGACCACGAGTTTCAGTTAAGTTGGTTAAAAATCAATCACTATCTGTACAAAATATTCAGACAAGAATCATCGCTCAATAGTCAGATGGTCCAATCGGTTTTTCGGACAGTAGTAGCTCGCTACAAAACTGTTCAGGAACAAATGAAGCAACATCCTTACCGTTACCAGAACGAGGAAAAGAAGTGGGTTCAAGTCCCTAGAGACCTGAACTGGTTGGTGACCCCCATCCAGTTTCGTCGGCCACAAGCAGACTTGGTACGTCAGAGTAACTATTCTTTCGTAGATAGCATGCGGGAAATCTCGATAACCACTCTAGGCAAACGAACTAAGTTGGGGTTCACTGATAAAGGATTCGAGAAGTACTTCACCGACGACTGGAAACTGGGTACCGCTAAGCTAGTCCACTCCCGGGGCAAGTGGTTTTTGCACATCGGCATCACAAAGGAAGTCAACGATTTCGATGCCAAAGATAATCCTAAAGTTGTGGGAATTGATCGTGGTTTACGCTTTTTAGCGACTACCTTTGATAGTGAAGGCAAGGCACTATTCTTTGATGGTCAAAAAATCTTACTTAAGCGAAAGAAGTTCCTGGAGATTCGTCGGCAACTACAAAGTAAAGGGACTAAATCTGCCAAGAAAAAGTTGAAACGGCTAGCGCAACGAGAGAACCGCTGGATGACCGATGTGAATCATCGGCTAGCTAAGACACTCGTTGCACGATATGGCTCGCATACACTTTTTGTCCTGGAAGACTTAACCAACGTAACATTCAACACCGATGACTTACCTAAGTCACTGCGTAATAGTCACCGTTCCTGGTCTTTCTTCCAGCTAGAATCGTTCTTGACGTACAAGGCTCAGGCTATTCAAAGCACCGTTGTGAAGGTGAATCCAGCATTCACTTCGCAGAGATGTCACAAGTGTGGCCTAGTTGAGAAGACTAATCGTCATCACGAAACTCATGAGTATTGGTGCTCTCAATGTCAGTATCGTTGTAATGATGACCGATTAGGAGCCATGAATATTGAGATGCTCGGCCAAGATTGGTTGAACGGTGTCAAGCATCCCAAGATTAAGAAACTAACGACTGTTGGGTAGATCCTGATAGTTAAACGGGTAGCCGTCAATTACCCGATGATGTTGCCACTACGAGTAGGAGTGTCTTAACGGACATGTTGGACTACTGTGTCGCCAGACACGTGAGCGACAAGCCTCTGAATTCATTCAGGGGCAATTGACTAGAGCTGGGATTATGTTCATTCAATCGTGACCAGCATGGGATGAAATTATGCTATTTCGAATCACCTCAACACAGCAGGCGTCCTCCTGGAAGCCGCAGGCGGGAATTCACAGCAAACCCAGTCAGCCATTTAACCCCATGGCAAATTCGTTGACAAAGGCGCGGGGCTCCGGTAGGCTAGTGAGAGAACTAGAAATGGAGGATTTTTTGTGATAATTCGTGAAGCTCGACCAGTGGATGCGCCTCAAATAGCACCGCTGATGAACTTGATCTACGACGAAATGGCTTTGACCGACCTGGAAGACGTTCCAGGCCCCGATTTACTGAAGGTCATCACGGCGGCGTACCGTACGCGGACTTACTTGTCCGGTGCGGCAACCACGGTGGTGGCCGAGGCCAATGGCCAAGTAGTTGGGGTAGCATTTGGCTATCCGGGCGAAAAAGAAGACGTTGTAGATAACGTGATGACTCGCCTGGCAGCTAACAGTGCCGCTTTCGACGAACCATTTGATTTAGACTCAGAGACCGAAGCGGGTGAATGGTACTTGGATTCACTCGCCGTCTCACCGGACCATCAGGGCAAGGGGATTGGCCGCCAGTTGTTGCGGGCCTTACCCGTTTACGCCCAACGAGACCGGCAATCGGTGATCGGCTTAAACGTCGATTTCGAAAACCCTGGCGCGATGCGGTTGTATGAACGCATGGGCTACGAGGTGACCGGGACGCAGATGATTGGGGACCATGAGTATTACCACATGCAACTAGAGATTGGCGAACGCGTCCGTCTCGCAAACTAAGTGATTTTTAGTAAGGCCACCCGGCACTAGTTGGGTGGCCTTTTTAGTCGTGAAATACAATGGGGTATTTCGTTCCCGACGGTGGCTTCAAAACGCCCTGCTGTGGGGCCGGTTCCAGCCTGAGGGGCGGGCTTCCACCTCAACTTTGAGCCAAAGGGCGGTCTCAAAGGTTGTCCCGTGGGCTAGGCTGAGAAAGGACCTCAGCCAAGGCCACCGACACAGCCGGGCATTTTGAGCCACCTCTGGTCACTGACATTACGCCGCATTGTCTCATCTTTCTGAACCCGCGGAATGAAGGTTGGTCATACTTTAGTCGATATTGCTGCCATCAGAAATGAGGCTGGTCATATCCGTTCCCGCCGACACAGCTGGGCGCCTTGGCTCACCTCTGGTCACTCCTGCAATGGCCGCATTTTCCTAGACCGGTAGCTGACAGAAGGCTGTCACAGGTATTCCTGGATGAATGTTTGACTAGCGTACTTAGTTTATCAGAAAATTATTCAAAACTTTTTGTTGCAAATACAGCATAATTGATTTAAACTATTTTCATTGCATCGATAGTTGTTAGTTCACTCAGGCAGGTTGCCATGAGTGAGATTGGGACTAGGTAATCAATGTCAGTGACCAGAGGTGGGCCAAACTGACCAGCTGTGTCGGTGGTCTTGACTGAGTGATTTTCTCAGTCTAGAGCACGGGACGACCTGGGAGACTAGTGATTTTCTAGGCTTCCAGGCGAGGTGGCAGACCGTTCCTCAGGCTGGCACCGTTCCCCACAGCAGGGAACCTTGAATCCGCCGCCGGGAACGAATAGATTGCGGCAATTGATGTGCTAAGGAGGGAAAGTATTGACTGAAATTTTACGACCGCTGGGCAACATTTCGCGGGCCCTGGATTCCATTGCGAATCATGAATTTCAACGGGTGCAGCTCACCAAGGGCCAGTATCTTTACCTGGCCCGGGTGGCTGAGCATCCCGGCATCATTTTAGAGCGACTGGCCGAGCTATTGCGCGTCGATCGCACGACGGCGGCTAGGGCCGTGCAGAAGCTGACGGCCGCAGGTGTCTTGGAAAAGCGACCGGATGACACGAATCGCAAGATCAAGCGACTGTTCGTCACGGCGCAGGGGGAGCAGGTCTATCCGTTGGTCAAACGCGAAAATGACTACTCGAACGGCCGCGCCCTCCAGGGATTCACTCCGGCCGAGGCGGCACAGCTAGCGAGCTATCTGGAACGCGTGGACGAGAACGTCGCGCAGGATTGGGTCGCCGTTAAACAAGGACAAACCAGAACTTATTAAAAGGAGCAAAAACAATGACAGAAAAAATTAAATTATGCACCCCAGATGACGTAAAGGCTTTACAGGCGGTTAGTCGGGCAACGTTTGCCGACACATTTGGCGCGGTGAACACGCCGGCAGACTTGGCCAAGTATTTGGATGACAGCTACAACGAAGCCCAACTCTTACAGGAAATGCAACAACCCACGAGCCAATTTTCCTTCATCCTGGTTGACGACCAGGTGGCTGGGTACGTGAAATTAAACTGGGGTCCCACGCAGTCCGAAGAACAGGGCGATGGCAACCTGGAAATTGAACGGATCTACATTCTGCCAGCCTTCAAACGTCAGGGTCTGGGCAAGCAGCTTTACCAATATGCCGTGGCAAAAGCACAATCACTGAAGTTAGCCGCCATTTGGTTGGGCGTTTGGGAAAATAATACGTCGGCCCAAAAGTTTTACGAGGCGATGGGCTTCAAGGAAATTGGCGACCATGTCTTCCAGCTGGGGACCTCAAGACAACGTGATTTAATTTTACAAAAGACGCTGGTATAATTGGGCTTATGTAAATAAAAAAATGACGCATTGAGGAGATTGACATGAAAGATAATATTCAAATGGGCGACGCTGATTTCGCCAAGATGATGCTGGTTCTGAAGGAGCCCGTGACGCAAGCCAACCACAAGGAATTCAAGTTCCTCGATGGCACCGAGACCGGTGAGATGCAAGAGATTGCCCCCGGTATCTGGGCGATGCCCGCCTACATGCAGGAAGATGATGATTTTACCATGTTCTTCCTGACGACGCAGATTGAATCTGGCGAAACCGTCATGGCCTTTGCGACCGGTGAAACGGCCGATGGTGATTTCCGGCTGAGCCAACCCCTGGTGACGGGGGCCGGGCTGAACGTCTTGAACGAACAGCAACCCAACCGGGCAAAATGCGTCTTAAAATTTTTAAATGACATTTCTAAAGCGGATGAGGGTAACTGGCGGATGGTCGATTAGTCTTGGCGTGACAAGTTGGAGGTGGTCGCATGGAACAGACGACCAAGGCGTTTAACCTGCCCCTCCTCCTCGCACCCTTTGTCTCGCGACTAGGTAGCACGCTGTACTTATTCGGCTTAAATTGGTTCGTGGTGCAGGCCACGGGCAACGCGGCACTACTGGGGATTATTCAAGCCATCGGTGGGGTCGTTTTATTTTTCGGCGATTTACTCTGCGGGGTGGTCGTTGATAACTTTAATCGTAAACGCATCGTGGTCAGCGCGGAATTACTCAGCGTAATTGGCTGTTTGGTCTGTGCCTGGTGGCTGGATCCCCAGCACATCACGGCCGGACCGTTGATTACCTTGACCGTGATCTTGGACGTGGGGCTGGCGTTTAGTCTGCCAGCGGCCAAGGCCATGATTCCCGAACTGATTACCTTAGCGGGGCGGCAACGGTTCAACGCCGTCAGCAATACCCTGATTGATCTGGCCGACATCTGTGCGCCACTGATCGGTGGGGCGCTGCTGGCCATGCACTGGCTCGACCTGCGGGGATTCTTGGTGCTCAACGGCTCATCATTTCTGCTGTCGTTTCTCTTTTACCTCAGTATTCGTTACCGCCAGCCAATCAAGGATGATTCCCGGCTGGGGGTAAAAGAAAGCCTGTTGACGGGCTGGCGCTACGTGTGGCAACGGCCCGGCTTGGTGGAAACCATCGTGTTAGGCGGACTGATCAACGTGCTCTATGCGGCGGTGCGGCTTGTCTTGCCATACAACGTCAATCACTTGTACGGGGGCGATTCGTCCCGGTACAGCTACCTGTTGATGATTTTGGCAGTTGGCGGCATCCTGGGGGGACTCCGGTTGACTCTGGACCATCGGCCACCCAAGCGGCAACAGAACTATCTTGACCTGATGTTGGCCGCTGTGGCGCTGCTGGTTGCTGGGGTATGGGCCAATTACTGGGTCCTGCTGGCGGTCAGCGGCGTCTTCGGTTTTTGCTATTCGTGCTTTGAAATTCGGGCCATCACCATCACTCAAGATTTAACGGCACCGGAGTTCTTGGGCCGGATGTTTGGCATTCTCTTCCTGGCCATTGATGCCTTTCAGCCGGTGGGGAGCTTTGTCTTCGGTTTCGTCACGGATTGGTTGGCAAACGGCACGCTGATTGTTATTGGCATTTTGCTCTTAATGGGTTTGGGACTTATCAATCGGTGGTATCAACGCTTAATTGGCTAAAAACGATAGTTAAGACAATGCGTTGACCTGGCTTGACGGACTCTCTATACTAGGTACTAATCTATTCCTTTAACATTGTCCCGTGAGGCAATGAAGGGTGCACGCGCTCCGGCAGACGCTGGGCTAAGTCTAGGCTAAAAGTGTGGGCACATCGTTTCCTTACGGGGGCGATGTGCCTTTTTTCTATCTCATAACCTGGAGGTCTTTGTGCATGAAAGAACCAACGCGTTACCGCAACCCGGATGCCTTGATTGATATTTGGGAACGGCCCAGTTGGGGTCAGTGGTTTGGTCTCTCGCTTCAGCATTTATTTTCCATGTTCGGGTCTACGGTGCTGGTCCCGATTCTCGTCGGATTAAATCCCGGCATTGCGCTGTTTAGTTCTGGTGTCGGCACCCTGATGTACATCTTGATTACCCGGGGCAAGATTCCCGCGTACATGGGGTCCAGTTTTTCCTTCATCGTGCCCATGGTGGCCTTGATGAAGACGACCGGGTATCCCGGGATTGCCCAGGGGACCCTGGCGGTCGGGGCCGTCTACCTGATTGTGGCCCTGGTGGTCGCGATGATCGGGGCGGACTGGATCAACAAGGCCCTGCCGCCAATCGTGGTTGGGCCGATGGTCATGGTGATTGGACTGTCGCTAGCTAGCAGTGCCGCCCAGAAGGCCACGGTCGACAGCGCCGGCGTCTATCACTGGCAGTACTTTGCGGTGGCGATGGCCACGCTGCTGTTGACGATTGCCTTCAACCTCTACTTACGCGGCTTCCTGTCACTGGTGCCGATTCTGCTGGGCATCATCGCGGGCTACCTGATTGCCACGGCGGTCGGCCTGGTCAATTTTAAACCGGTCATGCAGGCGGCCTGGTTCCAGCTACCTAGCTTTGAAGTGCCGCTGCTGAGCTATCCGCTGCACTTCTACTGGGGGGCCGTCATCAGTCTGGCACCGATTGCCTTTGTGACCATGACCGAGCACATCGGCCACATTACCGTGCTAAATGAGCTGACGCATCGCAACTTCTTCGAAGACCCCGGCCTGCAACACACGTTAGCGGGGGATGGCCTCGCCTCGATTATTGCCAGCTTTGTTGGGGGCCCACCCGTGACCTCTTACGGGGAAAATGTGGGCGTCCTGGCCATCACGAGGGTCCACAGTGTCTACGTCCTGATTGGGGCCGCGGTGTTTGCCGTCATCTTTAGCTTTGTCGGCAAGCTGAGCGCGCTGATTGAAAGTATCCCCAACCCCGTGATTGGTGGAATCAGCTTCCTGTTATTTGGGGTGATTGCCTCCAGCGGGATGCGTATTCTGATTGAGAAGCACGTCGATTTCAATCGCAAACGCAACCTGATGATTGCCTCGGCCATTCTGGTCATTGGCATCGGTAACGCCTACCTGAAGATTGGCCAGTACGAGTTTTCGGGGCTGGCAGTGGCGGCGGTGCTGGGTATCGTCTTAAACCTGGTCCTCCCAGACAACGATTAGTAACTAGACAGTCATGACATTTCCGCTCCCGACGGCGGGTTCAAGGTGCCCTGCTGTGGGGCCCACCTCCAGCCAAAGGGCGGTCTTCCGGTTCGCCTTGAAACCTCGTTGAGAATCACGAGTTTCCAAGGGCGGCCCATGCCCTAGGCTAGGAAAGGACCCTAGCCAATGCCATCGACACAGCTGGTCACCTTGACCCGCCTCTGGTCGCTCAGACATCATGCCTGAGTCACTGATCGTGGGGGATTATTCGTGGTTATTCGGCATTTTCTCTAACAATTCATGGAAACAATAGGTACGGGGTGGCTTATGCTTCAGACTTTCGGTCAATGATGATAAATTGTATACAAAAGAACGACCACAATTCTCTATATACAGAGGACTGTGGTCGTTCTTGTTTAGTTGTTAGATGCAGATTACGTTCAGTTGAAATGGTGTAACAAATTGTCAGTGACCAGAGGTGGGTCAAGGTCGTCCCATGGTCTTACCTGAGTGGTTCTCTCAGGTTAGACCATGGGACGACCTTGAAGACTGTGGGTTTCAGGCTTCAAGGCGAGGCGGAAGACCGCTTCTTAGGCTGGAGCCGTTCCCTACAGCAGGCAACCTTGAACCCACCGCCGGGAACGGCTGGTTACAATCATTTTACCCGATAGAGAAGTAGCGGAGAACGGCCATGGCCATGATGCCCACGACCACCACCATCAGGAGGCTCTTGGTCAGCACACCGGCTAGTGTAGCGGGGATGGCTGCCAAACAGTTGGCGACGTTGAGCGTGGCCAGATGGCCGGCATGGGCGACGAACAGGCTCTCGCAGCACAGCGCCGTCATGATGGTGATGGGCACGAAGGAAAGAAAGCTGATCAGCCACGCTGGCATGTTCAGTGATTTGACAAAGGCAAAGGGGAGCACCCGTGAGAGGACGGTGATGGCCCCGCAACCCAGGATGACCCAGAGCTCAGTTAGACTTATCGACATTTTTTCAACTCCATTCCAAATAGACAGCCGGCGACGGTCGCCACTAGCAGGGCAAAATTTTGACTCATTACACCAATTAGGAAGTAATAGGCCAGTGCAACGAAGGCCATGACGCTCAATTGCAGGGTCATTCCCAGGTGTTTGTCACTGATCAGTTGTAAGTAGACCAGGCCGATGAACATCGCTGTCAGGGCGAAATCAAAGCCAAAGCGGGTGGGGTCCGCAATCAGACCACCGAGGATGGCCCCGACGACGGTTGATATGCCCCAGACCAAGTAGGCGACCACATTAGCCGCGGACTGCCAGGCAAAGCTGAGTTTGCCGTTGGTCTTGTTTTGCTTGTTCATGGCCAGGGCAAAGGTTTCGTCGGTCACCAGCGTCCCAATCAAAAGGTTGCGCGTGAGGGACTCATGTTTGAAATACTGGGCCAAACTGGTGCTCATCAGAATCATCCGCGAGTTCACCAGGAAGGTCGAAATAAAAATAGCAGATAGCGGATCATGTAGCAGGAGCATGCTGGTGATAATGAATTGCGCGGAGCCGGCGTAGACGACAAATGAGAGCCCGGCGACCACTAGCAAACTCAGGTGACTGGTGTGGGCGACAATGCCAAAAGCTAGGCCCACCCCGATGTAACCAAAGACGGTGGGGAGGACGTCACGAACCCCTGTCCGAAAGGTGAGTGAAGGACTCATAAGAGACTTCCTTTCTGTTCTCTAATTAGTTTTTAATTTCAAGTTTAGCGCTAACTTATGGCTACGTAAACCCGTAATTTATCCGTAAGATTGTCATGTAAATTTTTTGAACTGAAAAGGTTGCATTTCGGTAAAGGTGGTTGTATGATACTCTCATTGATAATGAATGAAAGTGAGGGTATGGGCGATGAAGATGAACTTAACTGAATTGGCAGCATCAGCGCACGTTGACGCAAGCCGCATTGAGGATTACGTGAAGAATGGACTTTTAGGGAAGGAACATTCCGTCACGGAATTCGATGATTCAGATTTGTACTGGATCGACATGATTCAATGTTTTCAGGATAACGGGACGTCTTTAGACGACTTATCCGGGTTATTACCACGTTGCCGTAAGGGCCAAACGCAGTTAACTCAGGTGAACTAGCAAGTAATTAAGGTAATGAATCGGTAAAATGCACCACTAAGCAGCTCCGCGGGTCCAGCCCGTGAGCTGCTTTTCTTTTTGCCTTGTGTTTGAACTGCGCTCCCGGCGGTGGTCCTTTGCTCCCCACGCTGTGGGGGACGACTGCGGCCTGAGAAGCGGTCCTCCGTCTCGCCTGGAAACCTCGCTATAACCCGCGAGTCTCCCAGGTCGCCCCATGGCCTAACCCGGGTGAGAAACCCCGGATAAGGCCATCGACACAGCGTAGTCCGCAAAACCACCTCTGGTCGCTCACACTGGCAAAGGAAAGCAGCTCGTTCTTTTCTGTCTTAGTGTTTGACTGCGCTCCCGGCGGTGGTTCTTTGCTCCCCACGCTGTGGGGGACGACTGCGGCCTGAGAAGCGGTCCTCCGTCTCGCCTGGAAGCCTCGAAAAGCACGAGTCTCCCAGGTCGCCCCATGGCCTAACCCGGGTGAGAAACCCCGGATAAGGCCATCGACACAGCGTAGTCCGCAAAACCACCTCTGGTCGCTCACACTGGCGAGTAAAAGCAGCTCATTCTTGTTCATCTTCCACTAGTGTACTGGAATTCAGACTGTGCGGGGCGACTTCCTGAAGCCCCTCTGTATCCCGCGAGTGTCTCATGGGCTAGAGTGTCTTGAGGTGTTCCTGTTGTCACTTCTAGTTAAGGATGATTACAGCATCAATTGCCACAACCTACCTGAGGATGACAGCGTTCTGCAGCCAATCCACCGCCTAACGTTGCCAATCCACACCATAGGAGCCGTGAGGGCGGGCAAAATAAACTCAGCCGTGGGAATTATCTTAGTGGTGGGCCTTGCCACTTAGATAATTGGTGTCTTTGAAACTCGGTTCGCAGAGGTTCAAAGCAAGTCTGAAGACTGACCTTTGGCTTCAGGCGTCCGCCCACAGCGTCACGGTTTATTTTGCCCGCCCGGTAAGGCGCTGGCGAGATACTATGCTGCCAATTATCATCAATTAGCGGATGCAAAAAGCACGTGCCAACCTCACAGGATTGGTACGTGCTTTTAAGCATGCTTATTTCTTGATCTGAGCAATCAACTGCTTCATCGCCTGAGCTTGGAAAGCAGCGGCAGCCTGTTGCGTAACCTTCTTTTGTTGCGCAGCGGACATGGTTGGGTTCTTGGTCATGGCGGCCATCACAGCCTTCTTGACGTAAACCGTGGCAGCGGCCTTTTGCTTAGCTTGGAAGCTCTTGGACTTCGCCATCTTTTGCAATTGCTTAGCCTGGGTGGCGCTCAACACGGTCCAGTTCTTGTTGATGTAAATCGTGTTGGTTTCCTTCACGTAGGTGTGCCCGTTACCGGACAGGCCAAACCAGAAGCTAGCGGCGCCACTCTTGAATTCCCAGTAGGTCTTCTTGGTGACGATGCGGTTCGTGCCGGTCGTGCGCTTGACCACGTTTTTAGTCGTGACCTTAGCAGCCGTGTGACTGGTCTTCTTGGCGTTGGCACTGGTCTTGTAAACGTAGACCTGGTGCTGGTTGGCCGAGCCAATAGGTTGGTACAGCATCATTGGCAGTTGCTTCGATGGGGAAGCGGTGTAGATCTTTTGCGTCGAGGTCTTAGTGACCTGGTGCATCCCGTAGTGGTCATGGTCATTTTTCACCATGAAGAAGATGCTAGCCAGCAGGCCGATGACGGCCACGGCGGTCAGGACATTGCTGAGTGAGCGATTCTGCACGTAAACGTAGAAGACAAAGGACAGGACGGCGCAAATAATCAGTGAAAAGATAATCATTAGGCGGCACCTCCTTCGGTAGCTTCCGCATTTTCTTGTTGCGCGTTCTTATCGGCTAAATGGACGGAGTGGTTGCTGCCCTTCATGAAGAAGGCAACGACTAAGGCGACCACACAGAAGCCAACGGCAATCCAGAAGGCGGCGTGGTAACCGGACAGGGTGGCGTTGATGGCGCCATTGGCGTAGCTCAACGGGTTGGTCGTCAAGACGTGCTTGGCTGGCATTTGCCCCTTGGTGACGTTGGTCAAGACACTGATCAGGATGGCGGTCCCAACGGAACTAGCGACCTGCCGTTGCGTGTTGTTGACGGCGGTCCCATGAGAAATCATGTTCAGTGGTAAGGCGTTCATCCCGGCAGTCGTCGTTGGCATCATGACCATGGCAATCCCAAACATCCGCACGGCGTACAGCAAGACGATGTAGAGGGTCGACGTGTTCTTGGTGATCCAGACGAATGGCAAGGTCCCAATCGTTAAGAGGAACATCCCCATCGTGGCTAAGCGCTTGGCACCGAAGCGGTCAAATGCCCGGCCGGTGATGGGACTCATAATTCCCATCATGAGGGCCCCAGCTAACAGGGTCAACCCAGAATGGAAGGCCGACATCCCTTTAACCATTTGAAGGTAAAGGGGAATGACCATTTCGACTCCGACCATGGCCATGTTGACCACGGAACTCAGAATCGCAGAGATGGTGAATTCTTTTGATTTGTAAACCCGGAAGTTCAAGAATGGATCCTTCATGGTCAATTGACGCCAGATGAAGAGACCCACGAAGATGAACCCGATGGCTAACGTGGAGAGGACAATGGCACTGCCCCAACCGTCGTCACCAACGGAGGAGAACCCGTACAGCATACTCCCGAAACCAATCGTGGATAGGATAACGGATAGGATATCCAACGGTTCCTTGTGCGTTTCCAGAACGCTGCGCATGATCCAGAAACTAGCGATAACAACGATGGCAACGATTGGAATAATCATGCCAAAGAGATCCCGCCAAGTCCAGTTGTCAATGACCCACCCGGATAAGGTCGGCCCAATGGCTGGTGCTAGACCGATAACGATCCCGGCAAGCCCCATGGCCGTCCCCCGTTTGTTAGCGGGGAAGATGGTCAGCATCAAGGTTTGCAGTAATGGCATGGAAACCCCGACCCCAACGGCTTGGATGAGCCGGCCAATCAGCAACATGGGGAAGCTGACGGCGGACCAGCAGAGAATGGTGCCGACTAAGAAGGTCGACATGGCCCCAATGTAAAGCCATTTTGAACTGATGGTCGTGAGTAACCACGCACTAATTGGGATCATGATCCCGTTAACCAGCAAGAAACCGGTCGTTAACCATTGTACGGTGGAGGTCGAAACATCAAAGGCCTTCATCAGAGTTGGGTAGGCGGTACTTAAAATAGTTTGATTCAGTACCGTACAGAAAGTTCCAATCAGCAGCAGGACGACTAAGAGCGTCCGGTTGTAGGACTTTCCGTTGGTATCAATTGCATTTCCCAATTATAATTCCCTCTTTTTCCTAAAATTAATTCTGCAATAACTATACGCAGATTTGCTATCTTTGTCAACTAACTTGACATCCTTTTTAAAATATCTATACTGATTAGAGAAAAGGACACACGAGTCTGAGAAGAACTCTTAAATTTTACAACCGTTTTCATTTAACCTATAATTGAATTTCTCTTAAATCCATGACGAAGGGTGGACGTTACGTACATGAACGAAGATGTCTCAAATTTATTAAAAAAAATGCCAATTGAAACATTAATTTTAGGAATTGGCGACGTGGCCGCGGCAACCGGGGTGTCGCAGAGTCAGGTGCGCTACTGGGAAAGCAAGGGCTACATTCACAGCGAGAGTTCCAGCGATGGGAAGAATCGTAAGTTTTCCTATAAGACGGTGTTGAAGGTCCAACAGATTAAAACGTTCTTGGACGACGGTTATACGTTAGCGGGGGCCGTTAAGCAAGCCCAACGGCGGGGGGCCTACTTTGAAACGCTACGGTCCTTCTTCGAGGGACGTTTCGTCTCAATGGCCGTCGACCCGGAACACACCGAAATTAATTTGGGCAACTTCGATCCAGAGCCCGGCAAAGACCTAGTTGCTGAACGAATTGACGATAAATGGCAATTTAAGCTGATTGCTAGCACGAAATAGGGCGATTTCATTGTTTATCGCCGGTAAGAATGGTAATCTGAAGACACGGGAGAGCATTTGGTGGTTGGCAGAAAAAACTTTCGATACCAATCGATCTTCTGGCTGGATTGGTGGTCAATCATGTTGTTGACGTGTTGTGAAACCAGGCGAATAACCATTAGTAATAGCGCGTTTATCTTGCGCATGGACTACGTTGGCACTATGTCAGCGTAAGCAATCGTGAAACTAAAACGACGTGTTTTATGAAAAATAACACTTTTTATTTTTCACTCGCCTACCGTTGCTCCCGCTGGGTTCATCCGAGTTTAGAAAGTTCTCGGATGGGCTTTTTTTTTCGGCCTAAATTTGGTTTCTGGGTTCGCCTTACCGGGCGGGGAAAAAGGTCCGGGACGCTGTGGGCGGACGGCTGAAGCCTGAGGGGCGGTCTCCAGCCTTACTTTGAGCCGCCAGGTGCGCGTCTCAAAGATACCAGTTGTCTAACCGGCAGAGCCGGTAAGACAACTCCCACGGCTGAGACCTTTTTCCCCGCCCTCACGGCTGACACGGATTTAGGGCGAAAATAAGCCTACCGTTCCTGCTGTGTGTTGTTGGTATTACGCTGCCCTCGCGGCTGACATGGATTTAGACCGAAATAAGCTCACCGGTCCTATGGTGTGGATGCCTAGGCGAGATTAGATAAGCGTCAAAATTACTGAGCTGGCACAAGTGTTAATAGGCCTAAACGGTTATGAAAACATGAAAAATCCTTAAGAAAATGAACGGAAAATGAGAAACCAAACCGGTCACAAATCGCGTGGTTGTCAGCTTTCATTGATTTCTAGTGAAAATGTTTAGAAAAAGCGAATTTATTTTGTTGTATTCTTTGGCGAACGTGTTAAGATTACAAAATCGCTTTAAAACAAAACTAGAAGGATGGTGTTAACATATGCTGTTACGACAAGCTACTATGGCTGACTTACCACAAATTGAATCGATTATCCGGGACGGACGAGAATTACTCGCTGCCCAAGCAATTGACCAATGGCAGGGGGCTTACCCAACCACGTCAATCTTAGTTGATGACATTCACCAGGGCTGGACCGTTGTTTTGGAAGAAAACAACGAAATTTTAGGGACCGCTGCATTGATTCCTGGGGAGGATCCGACCTATAAACAGATCGATGGTCAGTGGCTGACCAAGCAAGCCCCATACTTGGCTATTCACCGCGTAGCAGTATCTAGCCACCATCATGGTCGCGGCCTGGCCGGCCAATTATTCCAACGGTTATTTGACCAAATCGACCACGCTGCTTCTATCGAAAGCATCCGAATCGACACGCATCCGCAAAACATGGCGATGCAACACATCATCAAGAAGAGCGGTTTCAGTGAAACCGGGACGATTGATTTAGCCGCAGCGGGGATGCCCGGCACGACCGATTTTGCCTACGAACGGTTAACGGTCAACGCTAAGCCAGCGCATCTGGCAACGGCCCAAACGGTTAAGTAGTCCAAGGACTGACCTGATGGACTTGGCTGCCGCTGACTGACGCCAAAATAAACTTAAATCTACTATAATAAAGGGTTGGTTTCGCTTTCAGCGGAATCGGCTTTTTTTTCGTAGGGGCTAGTCCACCACAAAGTGATTGTTCTGAGATGAGGATAGGAAAGAGCAGGTTAGCGACCGGGTTAAACCAGTCTCAGCCGCAGGGATCCGGAAAAATGGGTTAAGCCGTGGGAGTTGTCTTACCGGCTAGGCCGGTTAGACAACTGGTATCTTTGAGACGCGTTTCAGGCGGCTCAAAGTAAGGCTGAAGACCGCCCCTTAGGCTTCAACCGTCCGCCCACAGCGTCACGGCCCATTTTTCCGGACCCCGGAGGCGAATTCGAGACGCACAACCCAAGCGCCAACAAAAACGTGAGGTTCGCCGAAAACCGGCTTTTCAATTACCCTAAACTCTGCGATAATAGAGAGTAGCAAGGTAATGGGGGCGGAGCAATTGGAGAAGAGTCTGTCGGGCGGTCGGTTCCTACTGGTCACCGTGTTAAATGTGGTCATTACGATTTTTGAATTGGTGGGGGGCCTGTTTTCTGGGAGCCTGTCACTGCTGTCCGATGCGTTTCATAATTTAGGGGATGCGTTTTCGGTGGTGCTGAGTTACGCGGCACACCGTATTGGCGGTCGTCGTCAGACCCGGAACAACACGTACGGTTACCGGCGAGTTGAGATTTTAACGGCCCTGTTAAATGCTGGCGTGTTGGTGATTATTTCCTTGGTATTGGCGGGCGAAGCCGTGCGGCGTTTGTTGCATCCGGAACCGGTCAAGGGTGACATCATGTTGCTGGTGGCCGTTGTCAGTTTTCTGGCCAACCTGTTTTCCACGGTGTTACTCAACCACGGAGCCAAGCATAACCTGAACATTCGGGCCACGTACCTGCACCTGTTGAGCGATGCCCTGGCGTCCGTGGGGGTCATCGTGGGGGCCGTGCTGATCACCGTTTGGCAGATCAGCTGGGTCGACCCGTTGATCACGATTTTGGTGGCGGGATATATCGTGTACGAGTCGTGGCCCATCATCAAGCAGACGTTTGGCATTCTGATGGAGGCCTCACCGAAGCTGGACTACGATGCGATTGCCCACGACCTTTGCCAACTGCCCGAGGTCGAAGGGGTCCATCACATTCACGCCTGGCTGATTGATGAAAATAATATTGTTTTCTCAGTCCACGTGAACATGGACGACCTACCCTTGAGTAAGATTGAGCCAATTTACCGGCAGATCGAAGCACTACTTTGTCACAAGTATGGGGTGAACCACGTGACGATTCAGGCCGAGTGCCGACGGGGCCAGGACGAAGATCTCTTCTATGATCAGAACGACTGGCGGCACGATTAGCCTTGCACTTCGGGGAAATTCGCGGTATAAATGAGACACAATCTAGATGAGGTGAACTGTGATGACTCCGATGAAGGAGGATTATTTAAAAATTATTTTCGAGTTGGGTGGCAAACAGAAAAAGGTTTCCAACAAACAAATTGCCATTAGCTTGAATATTGCGGCCGGTTCCGTAACGGAAATGGTCAACAAGATGGCCGCGGAAGGCCTGGCTGAGCATACGCCCTATGCCGGCATTTCGTTGACCAACAAAGGGATTCGACTGGCGGAAGATTTGGTCCGTAAGCATCGAATCTGGGAAGATTTCTTAGTTGAGAAGCTGAACTATGACTTGCCCGACGTGCATGATGAGGCTGAGGTTTTGGAACATGTGACGAGTGCCAAAATGGTCAACGCCCTGGACGACATGTTGGGGAACCCCACACACTGTCCGCATGGTGGCGTGATTCCCGACCGTTACGGTCACTACCACGAAGACAGCCATACCGTGTTGAACGATGCCGCCGATGGAGAAATTGTGTCGGTCGACCGATTCATTGATAACCATGATCTGTTAACCTATCTGGGTGATTTGAAATTGGATATCGGGGATCAGCTGAAGGTCTTGAAGCACGATCCGTTTGAGGGCCCCGTGACGGTGCAAAACCTGACGGACGACGCCAAACTCATCGTGAGTTACAAGGCGGCCCACTATATTTTCGTCAAATAGAAATTTTGGTTAGTCTGCGACCTCGGTTGCGGACCTTTTTATTTGGTCATTTTTAGAAATTTTTGATAAATGTTAGATTGTGTATTTCCCCAGCTGGGCGCCATGCCGTATAATAGTCAAAACGTCTAAAAAGAGAAGGGGACCGGGATGAGTAGTCAAAAAAAGCGGGACCAATTAATCTTGCACACCGCGCTTACCGCCGGCAGAATCATGATTGAAAATGGCTCGGAAATTGAGCGGGTCGAGGATACGATGACCCGCATCGCCCACAATGCTGGGGCTCAGACCAGTCAGCTATTTGTGATGATCACTGGGATTCTCATGGCCATCAACGGCGAGGTGGGGGCGCAGATTGAACCCGTGAAGCGCCGGACCTTTGATTTGGAAAAAATTGCCGTGGTCAACGACCTGTCGCGGCAGTACGCCGATCACAAGATTGACCTGCGCCAGTTTGCCGACCGGTTAGACCACCTGGACAGCGTCAGCCGCTACTTTCCCTTTTGGCTTCAGCTGGTGGCCGCGGCCATGGTCAGTGGGCCATTGGAAGTGGTCTTTCGGCACAATTTGCCAGACTTCTGGATCACCTGTTTGGTGGGGATGCTGGGCTGGTGGGTCTACTACGTGCTGAATAAATACATTCAGATTCGGTTCTTGTCCGAATTTACTGCGGCGGCCGCGATTGGCGTGATGGCCGTGGTGTTCGTGCATATGGGCCTAGGCAATAGCGTCGATGATATTATCATTGGGAGCGTCATGCCCCTGGTGCCCGGGGTGCCCATCACCAACTCGGTGCGTGATATTCTCGCCGGCAATCTGGTCAGCGGGCCCGCCCGTGGCGTCGAGGCGCTGGTGAGTGCGGCCGCGATAGGGTTTGGTATCGCCATGGTCTTACAATTTCTATGAGTGAGGAGGAAGCGGCATGTCGGTCTTAGAATTTATCATCGAAGTGGCGGGAACCTACGTGGCCACGATTGCCTTTGGTATCCTCATCAACATCCCCCGGCGCGCGCTCAACGTGGGCGGCTGGATTGGCGTGCTGGGCTATGTGCTGTACCGCTTCACTGTGTTGTGGGGTGGCGGTTACGTGATTGGCAACCTGCTGGGCGCCGTGGCGATTGGGGTGGCCTCACTGCAGGCGGCTAAATTAAAAAAGATGCCGATGATTCTCTTTAACATCCCGGCCATTGTGCCGCTAGTGCCGGGGGGGCAGGCGTACCAAATGATCAAAAACTTTGCACTGGGCAATAATTCCACGGCGCTGGTCTTTTTGCTCCAGGTGGTCATGATTTCCGGGGCAATTGCCTTTGGCTTTCTCCTTTCGGAACTGGTCAACCGGATTCAACGCCGTTTCTGGCGGCACCGCAAGCGTTTATGAAAGTGTTAATACTGGGGAGAAGTCTAGAAATTTAGGTGTGGGGTGGTATACTCATTGCTAGGGGTTTTTCCCAGAATCGGGTATGACGAAAGGAATAAATAATCATGATGCTATTTAATAAGGACCGCGATCGGCCGTGGAAGTTTACGCTTGCCACCATACTGTTCTTGGTCGTGGCCGTTTACATAAAGGCGCAAAACGCCTACGTGGATTTCCTGGATTCATCGATCGTCGATGTGATTCAGAAGAATCAACCGGGGTGGAAAACGTTGCTGTATCGGGGAGTCACGAGCCTAGCGGAGCCTAAGTTGGATATTATTTGGGTGCTGATCCTGGCCTTCCTGCTGTGGGGCTTCAAGTTTAAAATTCCCGCACTGTGGTGTCTGGCGACGCTAGCCGGGGGTGACGTCATCGCCAGCTTGGTCAAGAGTCTGGTCAAACGCGCCCGCCCATCGGCCCATCTGGCTATCGATGATGGCTACAGTTTCCCTAGCGGTCACGTGTTCGGCACCTTCCTGCTGATTGCGATGATCTGGGTTATCCTGATGCCGATGATCATGGCGGCCTGGAAAGCCTGGCTGCTCCGAATCGTCCTCATCGTGTGGATGGCATTGGTCATGATCTCCCGGGTGTACTTAAACGCCCACTTCCCAACGGATACGATTGGGGCAGTCCTGTTGGCTTACCTGTGGTTACAGGTGGCTGAGGGGCTGTACATTCGCTTAGCGCCGATGATGCAACACTGGCCTTTGTTGAAAAAATCTGAAATTTAACGAGAACGTGCCAACCACTCTTTCCAGTGGCTGACACGTTTTTTCTATGGGCTAAATTAGTTGTTAGACTGCGCCTCTGGGATGGTGAAAATATACCGTGTTGTATCCGTTCCCGGCGGCGAGCTCAAGGTGCCCTGCTGTGGGGCCGGTTCCAGCCTGAGAAGCGGGCTTTCACCTCAACTTTGAGCCAAAAGGCGGTCTCAAAGATTGTCCCATGGAACTAGGCTGGGAAAGAACCCCAGCCAAGTCCATCGACACAGCTGGTCACCTTGGCTCGCCTCTGGTCACTCCTGCAACGAAGATATTTTCACTATCCCTGCGGCTGACACTGGTTTAGCCCATAGAAACGGTGGTGTGGTTAGGGTATACTCTTGAGATTAATTTTCACTGTTACTAAATTAGCGCTGCATTATGTGATGAGTAGTGTGGGCCTGCTAATATCGTTGGTGACCGTCGTTGACGAGGGAGAAGAGCAAAAGAAAAACGCCTCCACGAAAAAAATACGTGAAGGCGTCTGAAAAAGTCAATCTGTTAAAGTAATGTACCCACAATAAAACGCTAAATAAACCGAATTGGCCTAACACCGTGTCAGCCGCCATCCGTACGGTGAAAAGTTCCGCACCACGTGAGTGACCAGAGGCGGATCAAGACGGGCAGCTGTGTCGGTGGTCTTAACTGAGCGATTTTCTCAGTTTAGCCCACGGGACAACCTTTGAGACCGCTCCCCAGGCTCAAAGTTGAGGTGGAAGCCCGTTCTTTGGCTGGAACCGGCCCCACAGCAGACCGCCTTGAATCCGCCGCCGGGAACGGATGACACGAAACCATTTTCACCGCCCGGCAAGGCGAGTCAAGACGCGGAAGTGCTAGTCCAGTTCGTGGAGCCATTCTTCGGCTAGATCGACCCAGTGTGCCACGTGTGGCAACGCCGTCCCCGGCTTCCAGGCCGTGACACGGTTGGCTAATGCTAAGCCGTGCGGGCCCTGATGGAAGACGTGGAGCTCCGTGTCCACGTTGGCCGCGATTGAAGCTTGGGCGTAGGCGAAGGCGTTTTGGACGGGTACCAGGGGATCTTCCGCGGTGACCCAGATGAAGGTCGCGACGTTACGACTGTTGACGAGCTTGTCCGCTGCGATGCTGGCCGGATCATCCGTCCACTTCGCCAGCATGGCTGCGTCCGTGGGGTAGCCCGCTGCCGGGGTGATGACCGGGTAGCCGAGAATGACGGCCCGCGGTTTAATTTCATAGGGCGTGGTGCCGGCTAATTTGTTAAAGTCCTCATCGTGCCACAGGTCATTGAACAGCGCGGTGATGTGACCGCCGACGGAGAAGCCGGCCACGAAGATGTGATCCGTGTCGATTTGCCAGTTGTTGGCGTTCCGCCGCAGCAGGGCCATTCCCTTGGCCAGCTCCACGACAGGCGTGGGCAGCAGTGGTGTCTTTTCACCGACGAACGTGTAGCGCAGGAAGAAGGCCTGGTAGCCACGCGCTGACCAGGCTAATGCCAAGTCCTCGGCCTGTTGTTCGGGGATGTGGGTGTAGTTGCCGCCGGGAACGATGATGATGGCGGGATAGGTGCCCATGTCTTCGGCTGGCTCGCGCAAATACCCCTGTAAGTAAGCCTTGGACGTGGGTGCGAGTGGCAAAGTGATTGTTTTCAATTGCGAAACCTCCCAAAATAAGTCATGATAAGATTAAACGTTTCGTGGGCATGGCCAATCGCAAACTTGTGCGCGCGCCTGTCAACGAAACGGGGTTCGGTCGCCGATGGACTGGCTGAACCCGGTTACCTTAAAGTATACCGCATTCGCCAACGGGTTAGGTAGTGACCTGACAAGTTGGCTGGTGCTGGGGTGATGAGAAATGAGGGGATCAGATGATGGAAAAAATGAGTGAGACGGCGCGGGTGCGATTACGACCGCTGACCGAGAGTGATTTTCCCGGGTATCAACGCCTGTTGACGTTACCGGCTGTGGCCGCGGCTAACGGGTCACCCACCGATGCGGACCCGGCACAGGTCAAACGGTGGCTGGCGGCTGACCGCCAAAGTCCGTTTGCGTTTGCAATAGAAGACAAGGCGACCCGCCGCTTCATGGGGACGATTTTATTTTATCAGCACACCGGCGACGCGGGTGAACCCAGTCCGGCTGAGTATGACCTGGGGTATTTCCTGGACCCCATTGACTGGGGACAGGGCATCATGCCCGAGGCCTTGGTCGGCAGTCTACAACTGGTCCGGCAGGCGAGTCAGCGGCCGCAAATCGTTTGGGCAACCTGCTATCTCAGCAATCACCGGTCGGCCCGGGTCTTAGAAAAGCTAGGCTTTCAGATTGTTTTGGACCATTTTGTGGGTCCCAGCATCACGGGTGAACCCGTGTCACCACAGGCTTTGTATCGGTTGAATCTGCAACCGGCAGAAAAATAATTCATTCTAATTGAATTTTCATGTTGCAATATTTGGTAGGGATGCGTATACTACAGAGTATCGAATAGAAGAGGTGCGACCAACAAGAGTCGCTTTCCTGAGATGGGTCAACATCGCAGACGGAAAGCAAAAGGGGCGGTCGCCGAAACCTGCGCGTGAGGACATAGCGTGTAGGTTGGGTCCTGGTTGAATAAATCAGGGACTGTCGCAGCCGAATAGGGGTTGCGGGGCGCTTTCAACGATATTGACTTGGAATAATGAATTTTCCAATCTCTTTCGCGGGCTTTTATTGCGAAGGAGATTTTTTAGTTCACTGGGTCGTTTCGAGGAAGTCCTTCTAAAATAAGAAGGAGGAAACATTTATGGAACAAAGTATGACAAACGCAACAACCAGCGGGGCCTCAGATCAGGTCAAGCGGGGCCTCAAGACACGTCACGTCTCAATGATCGCGTTAGGTGGCTGTATCGGGACCGGGTTATTCGTCGCCAGTGGGTCGGCTATTTCAACAGCCGGGCCTGGTGGTGCGCTGGCTGCTTACGTTGCCATGGGTCTGATGGTGTACTTCCTGATGACCAGCTTGGGTGAAATGGCCACGAACATGCCAATCTCTGGCTCGTTCGCTGCTTACTCAGCCAAGTACGTTGATCCAGCCTTAGGGTTTGCCATGGGCTGGAACTACTGGTTCAACTGGGCCATTACGGTTGCCGTTGATATTTCAACCGCCGCACTGGTTATGAAGTTTTGGTTACCCGGGGTCCCAAGCTGGATCTGGAGTGCCATTGCGTTAGGCATCGTCTTCCTGATCAACGCCTTGGCCGTCCAAGCCTTTGGTGAAACGGAATTCTGGATGTCCTTGATCAAGGTGGTTACCATCTTCGTCTTCTTAGCCGTTGGGTTAATGACCATCGTGGGTATCATGGGTGGTCACGCCACTGGCTTGGAAAACTTCACGTACAAGAAGGCCCCATTCGTTGGTGGCTTCCCCGCAATCCTGAGTGTCTTCGTGGTTGCTGGGTTCTCGTTCCAAGGAACTGAATTGGTTGGGATTACCGCTGGTGAATCTGAAGATCCAGCGCACAGTGTTCCCAAGGCCATCAATTCCGTATTCTGGCGGATTATCTTATTCTACATTTTAGCTATTTTTGTCATTGCCGCCGTTTTGCCTTACACCAGTAAGGATCTGTTGGGTTCTTCCGCAACCGACATCGCCATCAGTCCCTTCACGTTGGTCTTCCAGCGTGCCGGCTTGGCCGCTGCCGCTAGTGTCATGAATGCCGTAATCTTAACGTCCGTGATTTCCGCTGCAAACTCTGGGATGTACGCTTCCACGCGGATGCTGTACTCTCTGTCTAAGGAAGGCTACGCACCACAATTGTTCGAAAAGACTGGGAAGAACGGGATTCCTTATCCTGCCCTGTTTGCCACGACCATTGTTGCTGCCTTGACCTTTATCAGTAGTATTGCGGGTCCGCAAATCTACATGTGGCTGGTTGCCGCTAGTGGGTTGACCGGGTTCATCGCTTGGTTCGGGATTGCGTTGTCACATTACCGGTTCCGTCGGGCATTCATCAAGCAAGGACACAAGCTGTCCGAACTGAGCTATCACGCAAAGTGGTTCCCAATCGGACCAATCCTGGCGTTGATCCTCTGTGTGGCTGTGATTGTTGGGCAAGACCCACAATCCTTCTTCTCAGGGAACTGGGAACAAGTCTTAGTCACTTACATCAGTGTGCCATTGGTCTTAGTCCTTTACATCGGCTACAAGATCAAGAAGCACACTAAGTTGATTCCGCTGAGCGAAGTTGACGTTGCCCCTGTTCATAAGGAAGGCACGTTAAAAGAAGTTAAGGCGGATGCTACTTCAAACGATTAAACTAGAAATTAGTGTGGGCACACGAAATTTTTAAATAAATCTGAACGGCGTCTAGTCGGCGAATAGTCGGACTAGGCGCCGTTTTTAACGGATTGGTTAGAGAGAAAATGGCCACGACATATTGTCTTTTACCCATGAGGTTGGTACAATATGTGGTGTTGAAATTTTGGCCGGACGAAAAAAACCGGCGCGTCGTTATTTAAAGGAGAGATTGCATGCTTGTATTATCGGGAACTATCGGAGCCGGCAAAACGAGTTTAACCACTTTGTTAGCCGAACACTTAAACAAACCAGCATTTTACGAATCAGTGGATGACAACAAGATCTTGCCACTGTTCTACCAGAACCCCCAGAAGTATGCTTTCTTGCTTCAAATTTACTTCTTAAACAAGCGTTTGGACAACATCAAGGCCGCCAACGCCGATGATGAAAGTGTCTTGGATCGCTCAATCTTTGAGGATTCCTTACTCTTCCATTTGAACGCCGACTTAGGCCGGGCCACCAGCACGGAAGTCGACATCTACGATTCCCTGTTGGCCAACATGATGCAGGAATTACCTGACGCGACGCACAAGAAGAACCCAGACTTACTGATTCACATCAACATCTCCTTTGAAACGATGCTGGAACGGATCAAGAAGCGCGGCCGGTCATACGAACAAATCGACCATGACCCTAGCCTCTACAAATACTACCAAGAACTCGATCAACGTTACGTCGACTGGTACAATGCCTACGACAAGTCACCTAAGATGCAAATCGACGGCGACAAGCTGGACTTCGTGGAAGACCCAGCAGCGCGGGACCAAGTCTTACACTTGATCGACGAAAAAATTGCTTCACTGTAAAACAGCTCTACACTAAAAATAAAGTGGTTCCGCGCCCTCGGGCACGGAGCCACTTTCGCTTAGTCGGGCTTTTGTTCCCGCCGCCAGCTTCAAGGTGCTCTGCTGTGGGGAACGCCTGCGGCCTGAGAAGCGGTCCTCCGGCTCGCCTTGAAGCCTGGAGAGGCACCAGTCTCCAAGGTCGTCCCATGCCCTAGGCCGGGAAAGAACCCCGACCAATGCCATCGACACAGCTGAGCACCTTGAGCTGTCTCTGGTCACGTCAGCCGCCTAAGCAAAAGTGGCCGGCTTTCTGATTGTAAAGTGGAGGTGACTTGGCTATCTGGCAGGCTGAATTATAGAAGTCGCTTGTATGCTCTGCTGTGTGGAAATGAGCGCAGCCCCGTGTTCCAAGGCCGAGGAGCCCGCTCGGTCTAAGAACACCGACACAGGGCAGCTCATTTGGTGACTTCCGGTTCCAGTAGGCTAAGCAAAAGTGGCCGGCTTTCTGATTGTATGGTGGGGGATGACTTTGCCGCTCACTAAGTAGTGGTAACTGTGCAGTAGGTTTCTGGCCGGATCTGAGGCTGTATCAGTTACTTTAACGACCAGCTAGTATGTTTGAGGGGGAAGAGCAGGACACGTGTCTAAAACGCATACAGGGGATGGTGGTCATTACAGGTGGAGTGGGACAGGGCGGCCAGGACTATGCCAATTGAAAATGGGGTGGCCAGTCTAAGTGACCAGAGGCGGATCAAGACGGGCAGCTGTGTCGGTGGTCTTAACTGAGGGGGTTTCTCAGTTTAGAGCACGGGACGACCTTGGAAACTCGCGGGTTTTTGCGAGGTTTCAAGGCGAGCCGGAGGACCGCTTCTCAGGCCGCAGGCGTTCCCCACAGCAGACCGTCTTGAATCCGCCGCCGGGAACGAACACTGAGCCAATCCCCATTTTCAATTGGCAATTGTCATTGGAAAAGAAATGCGGTATGATGAGTGTATTCAAAAACACGAGGTGCCTATCCAGTAGACGGCCAGAGAAGCGGGGCAAGCTGCAAACCGCGACGTCGAACATTCCAGCGCTAACTAAAGTGGGCGGGTAATGCCGCACGGTGCAGACCGTTATCATGTTCAAGGGTGTAACTGGGTGAACCAGCTGCGAACTTGGGTGGTACCGCGAAGGTCTTCGTCCCATGTGACGGAGGCCTTTTTTGTATCATCCGTGAAAAAGAGAGGAGCACAACTGTATGTTAGATTTGAAATTGATTCGCCAAGAACCAGACTTTATTAAAGAAAAATTAGCCACGCGGGGTGTTGATCCCGCCGATATCGATAGCTTACTGGCTTTGGATGCGCAACGCCGGGAACTGATCGTTAAGAGTGAAACCATGAAGGCCCAACGCAACACGGTCTCCGATGAAATTTCGCAATTGAAGCGCAACAAGGAAGACGCCAACGATAAGATTACCGAGATGCGTCAGGTCAGCGCCGATATCAAGAAGATTGATGCCGACCTCGATGACTTGAAGGCCCAGGTTCACGATGCCGCTGCCCATTTGCCAAACATTCCTAACGACAACGTGCCAGTTGGCTTAACGGAAGACGGCAGTGTCGAGATCCGTCAATGGGGCGAGAAGCCTAACCTGGACTTCACGCCTAAGGCCCACTACGAGTTGGGTGAAGACTTGGGCATCCTGGACTTTGAAGCCGGTGCCAAGGTTTCCGGTAGCCGTTACCTCTACTACCTCGGCTTAGGTGCACGTCTGGAACGGGCCGTTTACAACTTCTTCCTGGATGAAAACACCAAGGCAGGGTTCAAAGAAGTATTGCCACCATACATCGTCAACGATGACTCGATGTACGGGACTGGCCAATTCCCTAAGTTTAAGGAAGACGTTTACCAGTTACGCAATGAAGACATGACGTTGATTCCAACCGCCGAAGTGCCATTGGTCAACTACTACCGTGACGAAGTGATCCCTGAAGAGGACCTGCCAGTTTGGTTCACGGCCTTGACGCCAGCATTCCGGTCCGAAGCCGGGAGTGCTGGGCGCGATACCCGGGGACTGATTCGCTTGCACCAATTTAATAAGGTTGAAATGGTGAAGTTCTGTAAGCCAGAAAACTCATGGGATGAACTGGAAGCTTTGACGAAACACGCTGAGAGCCTCTTACAGAAGTTAGGCTTGGCTTACCATGTCATTACGCTGACGACCAGCGACATGAGCTTTACGGCCGCTATGACGCATGATTTGGAAGTTTGGTTCCCAGAACAAAACACGTACCGGGAAATTTCCAGCTGCTCGAACACGACGGACTTCCAAGCACGCCGGGCGCACATCCAATACCGAGATGACAATGGCAAGCTGCAATACGTTCACGCGTTGAACGGGTCTGGTTTGGCCGTGGGTCGGGCCGTGGCCGCTATTTTGGAAAACTACCAAAATGCCGACGGTTCCGTAACGATTCCTGATGTCCTGGTTCCTTACATGGGTGGCGTTACCAAGATCACCAAGTAGAACTTAAAAATCAAATAAGCCTAAATCACTAGCAGGTGGGTTCCTTATCCGTGATGGATAGGGGGCCCGCCTGTTTTTTTTTTGCGGAAATGAAGCGGTGGGGAGTGAGTGAAAAAACAATTTTTTGAATATTTTTGAATATTTTTTGTAATTTCTAGTTGACGAGTTATGGGGTTTCGTATAAAATAGTTTTTGTTGGTTAATTAGTCCATCGCGCGGAACGCTGATGAGCTAGCCAACCGGGAATTGCGAGAAATAAACTTCTCAAAGTTTTTCGAAAAAAACCTAGCTTTTTCATTCTGAATGAGCTACAATGTTACTTGTCGTCAAGCGATTAGTTATTCAGCCAACGAATATTTATTCAAAATATTTCAAAAAAGTTGTTGACATCATCTGCTAGACATGGTAAATTGTAATAGTTGTTTCGGACGAGGACATCAGTTCTCACTTCGGAAAATATGGAGGATTAGCTCAGTTGGGAGAGCGTCTGCCTTACAAGCAGAGGGTCACAGGTTCGAGCCCTGTATCCTCCATTGGGACCCCGGTCCCTGGCGGTTAGTTCGCCAACGTTGCAGGTGTGGCGGAACTGGCAGACGCGCTAGATTTAGGTTCTAGTGTCTTATGACGTGGGGGTTCGAGTCCCTTCACCTGCATTAACTAAATATTGCAAAATATTTTAAAAATATTTTGCCGACTTAGCTCAGTTGGCAGAGCATCTCACTAGTAATGAGGAGGTCGGAGGTTCGAATCCTCTAGTCGGCATGGCACCATTAATAAAATAGCCAATTTGCGGAAGTAGTTCAGTGGTAGAACATCACCTTGCCATGGTGGGGGTCGCGGGTTCGAATCCCGTCTTCCGCTTTTGCCCTTTTGCCGGGGTGGCGGAATTGGCAGACGCACAGGACTTAAAATCCTGCGGTCAGTGATGACCGTACCGGTTCGATCCCGGTCCTCGGCATTCAACAACTTAATATCATTATGCACCCATAGCGCAACTGGATAGAGTGTCTGACTACGAATCAGAAGGTTGTAGGTTCGACTCCTACTGGGTGCATTTTTGTTGCTTATGAATAACCGCATAAGCAATTTTTCGGGAAGTAGCTCAGCTTGGTAGAGCACCTGGTTTGGGACCAGGGGGTCGCAGGTTCGAATCCTGTCTTCCCGATAAACTGACGCAAGGTCAGCGGGCTATTTCGGGAAGTAGCTCAGCTTGGTAGAGCACCACGTTCGGGACGTGGGGGTCGCAAGTTCAAATCTTGTCTTCCCGATTTTTTTATCCCGAATTACATACGAAAAATGAAACGGTCACTTCCTTACTAATTGTTTGGAAGTCGGCCGTTTTTTTGTTATGCTTATCTTCCAGAACTTCTCGGTGAAATGCGGTCTAATCCTTTGCATTTTCATGGAAAGTTCGTATAATATTAGTCAACATTAGTCAGAAGAACTGCACCGAAGGGGGGACGATAATGGAGAATCAAAATATTTCAGATATTATTGAGTCTTACCTGAAGCAGATTTTGGCTGAGTCTCAGCAGGTGGAAATCCGGCGTGCGGAAATTGCCGACCAGTTTAATGTCGTGCCATCGCAGATCAACTATGTGATCAAGACCCGCTTTACGATTCAGGACGGTTACGTCGTTCAGAGTAAACGCGGTGGCGGTGGCTATATTCGCATTGAAAAGGTCAAGTTGCTCGACAACCTAGATTTCATCGATTCGTTAGTGAGTGCGGTGGGGGACCATATCACCCGCCACGATGGCCTATCGGTGGTCCGGAGCCTATTTGAGGCTGGGTCGATTAATCGGCAAGAGGCCAATATCATCCTGGCGGCAATCAATAAGGATGCCGTCAACACGGGTGATCGGGCACTGAATGAACGCGTCCGCGCCCAGATTCTGATTTCGATTTTAAACCACCTGCGTTACGAGAGTTAAGAAAGTGAGGAGTTGCAATGGATAACCTATTTACACCGAGTGCTAAGAGCGTCCTTGTATTGGCACAGGAACAAGCAAAATATTTCAAGCACCAGGCAGTCGGTACGGAACACTTGCTGTTAGCCCTCACCATTGAAAAAAACGGGATCGCCAACAAAGTCTTACAACAATTTTCCGTTGGCGATGATGATGTCCGCGAAGAGATTGAACGCTTTACGGGTTACGGTACGCTAGCTGACATGGATAAAGACAGCTACCTGCCATACTCACCCAAGGCCAAGGCCATGTTAGCCTTGGCCGGTGACGAAGCGAAGCGCTTGGGCGCCACGAAGATTGGGACGGAACACTTGTTGTTAGCCCTACTCAGTGACGACACCATTTTGTCATCCCGGATCTTGATGAATTTAAACGTCGAATTGAACGATGCCCGCAAGGTTGTCTTGCGTAAGCTGGGAATCTCTGACACGCCTAAGCGTCGTGGCGATGCCCGTTCACGTCGTGGGGCGGCTCCTCAAGGCGGCACGCCAACGCTGGACTCTTTAGCCCGTAACTTAACGGATGCGGCTAAGGAAGGCCGGATGGACCCAACTGTTGGCCGGAACAAGGAAGTTAAGCGCGTTATCCAAATCTTGAGTCGGCGGACCAAGAACAACCCCGTTTTGATTGGCGAACCTGGGGTTGGGAAGACGGCGATTGCTGAAGGCCTGGCCCAACGCATCGTTGCCGGAAACGTTCCCGAAGACATGCAAAACAAGCGCCTGATGATGCTCGACATGGGCTCGCTGGTTGCTGGGACCAAGTACCGTGGTGAATTTGAAGATCGACTGAAAAAGGTCATCGAAGAAATTTACAACGATGGGCAAGTCATTCTCTTTATTGATGAATTACACACGCTGATTGGTGCTGGTGGCGCGGAAGGGGCGATTGATGCCTCGAACATTCTGAAGCCAGCGCTGGCCCGGGGCGAGCTCCAAACCATTGGGGCTACCACGTTGGACGAATACCAAAAGTACATTGAATCCGACGCTGCTCTCGAACGGCGGTTTGCCACAGTTCAGGTCAACGAACCAACGCCAGCTGAAGCCACGGAGATTCTGCAGGGCTTGCGGCCACGGTACGAAGATCACCATCACGTGAACATCACGGATGAGGCCATCGACCAAGCCGTTAAGCTGTCGACGCGTTACATCAGTGACCGCTTCTTACCTGATAAGGCGATTGATTTAATGGATGAAGCGGCTGCGAAGGTCCGCATCGACCAAATGGACAAGCCAACGGCGGCAACCAAACAGGCTCAGGCCTTAAAGGACTTGGCTGACGAGAAGGAAAAGGCCATTGAACAACAAGACTTCGAGCGTGCTGCTAAGCTGCGGACTGAAGAAAAGGCCCTCCGCGCAAAGGTTGAGGCACGTCAGGCGAAGGCCAACGCGGCGACCGACGATGACACCCACCAGTACGCACTAGATGTGACTGGTGAGGACGTGGCGGACGTTGTGGCTGAATGGACCGGTGTCCCGGTCACCCAGCTGAAGCAAACGGACGCTGATCGACTGGTTAACCTGGAAAAGATTTTGCATAACCGGGTTATTGGTCAAGAGGAAGCCGTTTCTGCTGTGTCTCGGGCGATTCGGCGGGCCCGTTCTGGATTGAAAGATCCTAACCGCCCAATCGGGTCCTTCATGTTCCTTGGCCCAACCGGGGTCGGGAAGACTGAATTGGCGAAGGCCTTGGCTGAAGCCATGTTCGGTTCCGAAGACAACATGATTCGGGTCGACATGAGTGAGTACATGGAAAAATACTCAACCAGTCGTTTGATTGGGTCGGCACCCGGTTACGTGGGTTACGACGAAGGGGGCCAGCTGACTGAAAAAGTTCGGCAAAAGCCTTACTCAGTCGTCCTCTTCGATGAAGTTGAAAAAGCCCACCCTGATGTCTTCAACATTTTGCTCCAAGTCTTAGACGATGGGTACCTGACCGACTCTAAGGGACGCAAGGTTGATTTCCGAAACACGATTTTGATCATGACGTCTAACCTGGGGGCCACGAAGCTGCGGGATGAAAAGACCGTTGGGTTCGGTGCCGAAGACATGGCCAACAGCTACAAGGCGATGTCCGATACCATCCGGGCAACCCTGAAACAGTCGTTCCGTCCAGAATTCTTGAACCGAATCGATGAAACGGTCATCTTCCACTCACTGCGGAAGCCAGAACTCCACGAAATTGTGAAGCTGATGGCTAAGCACATCGTGGATCGCGTGGCTGAACAAGATATCAAGTTGAAGATTACGCCAGCGGCGATTGATGCCGTGGCTAAGGCGGGCTTTGATCCTGAGTACGGGGCTCGGCCAATCCGGCGGGCTCTGCAGACGCAGATCGAAGACAAGCTGAGTGAATCTCTGCTGAACGGTGAGGTCAAGACCGGTGATCAGGTCACCATTGGCGCAACCAAGGGTGAAGTAACGGTCAACGTGAAGTCACCAGAAGTCAAGAAGACAGTTGCCAGTCACTAATAATACTAAACGTATAGAAGAAACAGGCTAATTTAAAAAGTACGCGATTGTCAGTGCTCCCCGCTACCACGGGGTGTGGTCCTGGCCGTCGCGTACTTTTTGCATGGGTTGCGTGGTCCCAGAAGTTAACTGTTGGTTGAATTGTTACGATTTGACTAGGAAACAACTTGGTCTAACAAGCGATAAGTGAGATGTGGTAAACTGAACTTAACTAGAAAATACCTGGTGTCAGACACGGCGCCCGTAGTTTGCGCGGGCCGGAAAGTTAGCTGCAGACACAGTTAACGGGAAACTGACACCGGGTAGTAAATGAGAGGACGGAAGCCATGAAGAGAGAAGAGCAGTTAAGCCACACGCATGCGGCCATCTTGAAGGCAGCCCGGGAACAGTTCTTGTCCCAAGGATACCAAGCCACATCGACCAGAGACATTGCTAAGGAGGTCGGCATTACCCAGCCAGCCCTTTATCATCATTTCAGTGATAAGGAGGTTATCTTCTTAGAAGTGATCAAGACGGTCGGTGAGGAGGTCCAGCAGGGCATCCTTGCGGTTAACGACGAACTAGCCAACGTTGACCAACCTGATCCAGTCGCCGCCTTAACGGAAGTGACAGAGGTTCTGACGGGGGTCCATCCCCGCGATGTCTTCACGGTGATCCACAGTAGCTTCCGTTTCTTGAAACCGGAGAATAAGTGCCAACTGGGGATGGTCTTCATGCAAGACTACCTGACGCCCTTGCAACAGTTCTTTGAACTTGGTGTGGTCACGCTGCAACCGGACGTGAAGCCACAGGATGCTGCTTCCTTCTATTTGACCAGTCTGAGTCCGCTGTTTAACACGTTCCACCACGTTGGTCCAGCCGATGCCTCACAGCATGAGCAGACGTTGGCACTGGTCCGTTTGATTTTATTTGGTGTCGCGGTTAAATAATAAGTGTTCCTTATTGACATTTGGCGATAGATTTAGTACTATATCATTTGTATGCAACTGTGAACTGAAATTGAACGCACCGATATATTGTCCGGTAGCGTCCATTATAAGAAGCCAAAAGCAAGCAACTTGTTTGTTTTTGGATTTTTTTTGCCAAAAAACCGGGTGTGAATGCATTTGTAATTAAAATGTAACATTTGGTTTGGCCGGTCACAGAATAAATAGGAGAGGTGAACAACTTGGCAGGACACTTAGTGAAATACGGGAAACACCGTACGCGCCGTAGCTATTCGCGAATCAAGGAAGTCCTTGATTTACCTAACTTGATTGAAATTCAAACCAATTCCTACAACTGGTTCCTCGACGAAGGTTTGCGCGATATGTTCGACGACATCATGCCAATCGAAGATTTTCAAGGAAACCTTTCGTTAGAGTTTGTTGATTATCAATTACTTGAACCCAAATATACTGTGGATGAAGCACGGGAGCACGATGCCAACTATTCAGCACCACTGCACGTGACTTTACGTTTAACCAACCACGAAACGGGCGAAATCAAATCACAAGACGTCTTCTTTGGTGACTTCCCATTAATGACAGCCCAAGGGACTTTCATTATTAACGGGGCAGAACGGGTTATTGTTTCTCAATTAGTCCGCTCACCAGGGGTTTACTTCAATGAAGATACTGACAAGAACGGTCGGACCGTCTTCGGTGCCACGGTCATTCCTAACCGGGGTGCCTGGTTAGAATTCGAAACCGACGCGAAGAACGTTTCTTACGTCCGGATCGACCGGACGCGGAAGATTCCAATGACCGAATTAGTTCGGGCCTTAGGATTCGGTTCCGATGATGAAATCTTGGATATTTTAGGGGATAACGAAAGTCTTTCCCAAACCTTGGAAAAGGATATCCACAAGAACACCGACGATTCCCGTGTCGAAGAGTCCTTAAAGGACATCTACGAACGCCTACGCCCAGGTGAACCTAAGACGGCTGACTCTTCACGGAGCTTGCTGACTGCACGGTTCTTTGATCCTAAGCGTTACGACATGGCTCCCGTTGGTCGTTACAAGACGAACAAGAAGCTGAGCCTGAAGACCCGTTTACTGGGCCTGACTTTAGCCGAAACGTTGGCCGACCCTGATACCGGTGAAATCATCGCGCAAAAGGGAACGGTCGTTGACAAGGACGTTATGAAGACCTTGGCACCATTCTTGGATCAAGACGATTTCAAGATGGTTACTTTCCAACCTTCAGACGAAGCCGTTGTCACTGAACCGCTTAAATTACAAATCATTAAGGTGCAATCACCTGATGACCCTGAACAAGAAGTCCCTGTTATTGGGAATGGCAACATTGATATTAAGCTGAAGCATATTCGCCCAGCCGACATCATTGCTTCCATGAACTACTTCTTCGACCTGCAAATTGGGATTGGGAACACCGATGATATTGACCACTTGGGTAACCGGCGGATTCGTTCCGTGGGTGAACTCCTGCAAAACCAATTCCGGATCGGTTTATCCCGGATGGAACGGGTTGTGCGTGAACGGATGTCTATTCAAGATGCTGCGACGGTAACGCCACAACAATTGATCAACATTCGCCCAGTCGTGGCTTCTATCAAGGAATTCTTTGGTTCCTCACAACTGTCTCAATTCATGGATCAGACCAACCCACTGGGTGAATTAACCCATAAGCGGCGTCTGTCCGCCCTTGGGCCTGGTGGTTTGACGCGTGACCGTGCCGGTTATGAAGTCCGGGACGTGCACTACACCCACTACGGTCGGATGTGCCCAATTGAAACGCCTGAAGGTCCTAACATTGGTTTGATCAACAGTCTTTCCAGTTATGCCCGGGTTAACAAGTATGGGTTCATCGAAACACCATACCGTCGGGTTTCATGGGATACGCACAAGGTTACCGATAAGATCGATTACCTGACTGCTGATGAAGAAGATAACTACGTTGTGGCACAAGCCAACACGCCGTTAAAAGATGATGGTTCATTTGACACGGACACAATCATGGCCCGTGACGAAGATAATAACATCGAAACTTCTGCTGACCGGATTGACTACATGGATGTTTCGCCTAAGCAAGTTGTTGCCGTGGCCACTGCATGTATTCCTTTCTTGGAAAACGATGACTCCAACCGTGCTTTGATGGGTGCCAACATGCAACGGCAAGCTGTGCCATTGCTGGACCCACATGCACCATTAGTTGGGACTGGTATCGAATACAAGGCTGCCCATGACTCCGGTGTTGCTTTAATTAGTCAACACGAAGGAACTGTTGAATACGTTGATGCTCGTGAAATCCGGGTTCGGCGTGAAGACGGTGCTTTGGACACCTACAAGCTGATGAAGTTCCGCCGGTCAAACGGTGGGAAGAACTACAACCAACGCCCAATCGTTAAGGTTGGCGATCACGTCGACAACGACGAAATCTTGGCTGATGGTCCTTCAATGGAAAATGGGGAATTAGCCTTAGGCCAAAACCCATTAGTTGCCTTCATGACTTGGCAAGGGTACAACTTCGAAGATGCCATCGGGATCAACGAACGGTTGGTTCGCGATGATGTTTACACGTCGATTCATATTGAAGAATACGAATCAGAAGCACGTGACACGAAGCTTGGACCTGAAGAAATGACTCGCGAAATTCCTAACGTTGGTGAAGACGCCTTGAAGAACTTGGACGAAGACGGAATTATCCGGATTGGTGCTGAAGTTCAAGACGGCGACATCTTAGTGGGTAAAGTAACGCCTAAGGGTGTCACTGAATTATCTGCTGAAGAACGTTTGCTCCATGCCATCTTTGGTGAAAAGGCCCGTGAAGTACGGGATACTTCTCTTAAGGTGCCGCATGGTGGTGGCGGGATTATCCAGGATGTTAAGATCTTCACGCGTGAAAACGGTGATGAACTTTCTCCTGGTGTCAACATGATGGTTCGGGTCTACATCGCGCAAAAGCGGAAGATCCAAGTTGGTGACAAGATGTCTGGTCGTCATGGTAACAAGGGGACTGTTTCAGTCGTTATCCCTGAAGAAGATATGCCATACATGCCAGATGGTACGCCAATCGACATCATGCTGAGTCCCATGGGTGTGCCTTCCCGGATGAACATCGGGCAAGTGCTCGAATTGCATTTGGGGATGGCCGCTCGTAAGTTAGGGATTCACGTCGCAACCCCTGTCTTTGATGGTGCGCGTGATACTGATATCGCTGACGCTATCAAGGAAGCTGGGATGGCTTCTGACGCCAAGACTGTCTTATACGATGGCCGGACTGGTGAACCGTTTGATAAGCGGGTTGCCGTTGGTGTCATGAACTACCTGAAGTTGGCCCACATGGTCGACGACAAGATGCACGCCCGTTCCATCGGACCTTACTCACTGGTTACGCAACAACCACTTGGTGGTAAAGCGCAATTTGGTGGCCAACGGTTTGGTGAAATGGAAGTTTGGGCTTTGGAAGCTTATGGTGCCGCTTATACGTTACAAGAAATCTTAACGTACAAGTCTGATGACGTGGTTGGACGGGTTAAGACCTACGAAGCCATTGTTAAGGGCGATCCAATTCCTAAGCCTGGTGTCCCTGAATCATTCCGTGTTCTGGTCAAGGAATTACAATCCTTGGGTCTGGACATGAAGGTCTTAAACGGGAACAACGAAGAAATTGAACTCCGTGATATGGATGACGATGACGATGATGTTGTGAACGTTGATGCTTTGAGCAAGTATGCGCAACAGCAAGAAGAACAGCGGAAAGCCGCTGCTCAGACCGGTGATAGCAAGGCTGCATCAACATCAACAAAAAATGAAAGTCAACCGAACACGCAAGACTAATTAATAAGGGAGGTCGCTTCTTTGGTCGATGTCAATAAGTTCGAAAGCATGCAGATCGGGCTGGCTTCACCTGATAAGATCCGTAGCTGGTCTTACGGGGAAGTCAAGAAGCCTGAAACCATCAACTACCGGACATTAAAGCCTGAAAAAGATGGGCTGTTCGACGAGCGGATTTTCGGTCCTACCAAGGACTGGGAATGTGCCTGTGGGAAATACAAGCGGATCCGTTACAAGGGTGTCGTTTGTGACCGTTGTGGGGTTGAAGTTACCCGTTCTAAGGTTCGTCGTGAACGGATGGGCCATATCGAATTGGCTGCTCCTGTAACCCACATCTGGTACTTCAAGGGGATTCCAAGTCGGATGGGCTTGGTCCTGGACATGAGTCCTCGTGCGCTTGAAGAAATCATCTACTTTGCCTCATACGTTGTCTTGGATCCAGGTAACACGCCACTCGAAAAGAAGCAATTGCTTTCCGAACGTGATTACCGCGACAAGCTCGTTGAATACGGGCGTGACGCTTTCAAGGCCGAAATGGGTGCCGAAGCTATCAAGAAGTTATTGATGGCCGTAGATCTTGATAAAGAAGTCACTGAATTAAAAGAAGAATTGAAGGAAGCTACTGGTCAGAAGCGGACGCGTGCCGTTCGTCGTCTGGACATTCTGGAAGCCTTCGTTACTTCAGGTAACCGTCCGGAGTGGATGGTAATGGATGCTATTCCGGTAATCCCACCTGATCTTCGTCCAATGGTACAACTCGAAGGTGGCCGTTTCGCGACGTCTGACCTGAATGACTTGTACCGGCGGGTTATCAACCGGAACAGCCGGTTGAAGCGTTTGCTGGACTTAAATGCTCCTGGAATCATCGTTCAAAACGAAAAGCGGATGCTCCAAGAAGCCGTTGACGCCTTGATCGATAACGGTCGTCGTGGCCGTCCAGTGGCTGGTCCTGGTAACCGTCCATTGAAGTCTCTTTCACACATGTTGAAAGGGAAGCAAGGACGTTTCCGTCAAAACTTGTTAGGGAAGCGGGTTGACTACTCTGGTCGTTCCGTTATTGACGTAGGTCCTTCCCTCAAGTTCAACCAAATGGGTCTCCCAGTGCCAATGGCTTTGGAATTATTCCGGCCATTTATCATGAAGGAACTGGTTGCCCGTGGGTTGGCTTCAAACATTAAGAACGCTAAGCGCCAAATCGACCGTGAAGATGACGATGTCTTTAACGTTTTGGAAGACGTCATCAAGGAACACCCTGTTCTGTTGAACCGGGCCCCTACGCTTCACCGTTTGGGGATTCAAGCGTTCGAACCAGTCTTGGTTAGTGGTAAAGCTATGCGTCTTCACCCATTGGCTTGTGAAGCTTACAATGCCGATTTCGATGGGGACCAAATGGCCATTCACGTGCCTTTATCTGACGAAGCACAAGCTGAAGCACGTTTGCTGATGTTAGCTGCTCACCATATCCTGGCTCCTGCCAGTGGTAAGCCAGTTGTTGCGCCTTCTCAAGATATGGTTATCGGGAACTACTACCTGACCATGGAAGAAGATAACCGTGAAGGGGAAGGTATGATCTTTACCGACCTCAACGAAGCTGTTCTGGCTTACCGGAACGGTCTGGTTCACTGGCACAGTCGTGTGGGTGTTCAGGTTTCTTCCATGCCAGACAAGCCATTTACTGACGAACAACGTAGCAAGATTATGGTGACGACCGTTGGAAAGTTGATTTTCAACAACATCCTGCCTAAGTCATTCCCATACTTGAACGAACCAACTAGCACCAACTTGAATGGTGCCGTTCCAGATAAGTACTTCTTGGAACCTGGTGAAGACATTCATGATTACCTGCAAAATGCAGAAATCATTGGACCATTCAAGAAGGGCTTCTTGTCCGATATCATTGCTGCCGTTTACCAACAATACAAGGTTACGGCTACTTCAGAACTGCTTGACCGGATTAAGGACTTAGGTTACGACGAATCAACTAAGTCTGGTTTGACGGTTGGGATGGTCGATGTCACCGACTTGAAAGAAAAGCCGGAAATCATCGATGCTGCTCACAAGCAGGTTGCCACGGTGACGAAGCAATTCCGTCGTGGGTTGATTACGGATCACGAACGTTACGAACGCGTTATTGGTATCTGGAACGATGCCAAGGATGACATTCAAAACGCCTTGATTCACAGTTTCGACCAACAGAACCCTATCTTTATGATGAGTGATTCTGGTGCCCGGGGGAACATTTCTAACTTTACGCAGCTTGCCGGTATGCGTGGCCTGATGGCCGCACCTAGTGGTGACATCATGGAGTTGCCTATCACGTCTAACTTCCGTGAAGGCCTGTCTGTGATGGAAATGTTTATCTCGACCCATGGGGCCCGTAAAGGGATGACCGATACGGCCCTTAAGACTGCCAACTCAGGTTACCTGACTCGGCGGTTGGTCGATGTTGCCCAAGATGTTATCATTCGGGAAAAGGATTGTGGGACTGACCGTGGTTTGAAGATTCGTGCCATCACTGATGGAAACGAAATGATCGAACCATTGTACGACCGGATCTTAGGGCGTTACACCCAAAAGACCGTCTACGATCCCAAGACTGGGGACGTTATCGTTCCTAGAAACCAAATGATCGTCGAAGACACGGCACAAAAGATCGTTGATGCTGGTGTCGAAGAAGTTACCATTCGTTCCGCCTTTACTTGCAACACTGAACATGGTGTCTGCGAACATTGTTACGGCCGGAACATGGCTACTGGTGACGAAGTTGAAGTTGGTGAAGCTGTCGGGACTGTTGCCGCACAATCTATCGGTGAACCTGGTACCCAGCTGACCATGCGTAACTTCCATACCGGTGGTGTTGCCGGGAACGAAGATATTACCCAAGGGCTTCCTCGTGTTCAAGAATTATTTGAATCTCGGAACCCTAAAGGTAAAGCTGAGATTACCGAAGTTACTGGGACGGTTGAATCAATCGAAGAAAACCCAGCTGAACGGACCAAGGAAATCACCATTAAGGGTGAAGCCGATACGCGGAGTTACACGTTACCGATCACTGCCCGCATGCGGGTTACTGAAGGCGACTTTATCCACCGTGGTTCTGCATTGAACTATGGGTCTGTTGATCCTAAGGAAATGCTGCGGGTTCGCGATGTCTTATCAACTGAAACTTACATCTTAGGTGAAGTTCAACGTGTTTACCGGATGCAAGGTGTTGCGATCAGTGATAAGCATGTGGAAATCATGGTTCGTCAGATGTTACGGAAGGTCCGCATCATGGACCCAGGTGACACTGATGTCTTACCTGGTACTTTGATGGATATTCAAGACTTCCGTCGCGCTAACTACCAGACGTTGATCGATGGTGGCATTGCCGCTACCGCACGTCCAGTTATCCTAGGGATCACCAAGGCTGCCTTGGAAACGAACAGTTTCTTGTCAGCCGCATCCTTCCAGGAAACGACGCGTGTCTTGACCGATGCAGCTATTCGGGGCAAGAACGATCCACTGGTTGGTTTGAAGGAAAACGTTATTATTGGGAAGATTATTCCTGCCGGGACTGGGATGCCAGATTACCGTCAGATCAAACCCAAAGAAGTTGGCGGTACGTCAACCGAAGGCGTTTACTCTATCAGCGACTTAGAAAAACAAATGCAAGAAGACTCACAGGCTTAGTGACAACTAGGCAACGTGGTCGGGGGCTCGTCAGTGATGGCGGGTCCTTTTTTGTTGGTCTGATGTTTGTGTTGTATTCGAATCATCAGACTTCTGGCAACAGCCACCAGCAAACCGCACTGATGACTAAATAGGGAAGAAAAGCGATGCGCCGTGGCGCGCTTCGTTGCAGAAGGGCCAACGTGCTGGCTAATAAGACCCAGCGGGCAGTTGCGGTCATTCCCCAGAGCAGGAGGTAGCTGAGCATCATTTCGAGATCGCCGTCGCCAAGCAAAGGGTGGCGCCAGTGTGGCCACAGGACACGGATGCTCAGTGCAACGGTTAAGGTCAGCAGCACGACGAGTGGGGTATGGCCCCAGAGAACGAGGGGGAGGGTTGCGTAACTGATCCATCCGGGAAAAGTTTGAGTGCGCGCGTCACAGAGTGCAGCGAAGCCCCATAGTCCTAACCAGATTAGCCGAGTGCTTGTCGTTGGGTGCAACGTCGTTAACAGGAGGCCGACGGTGACTTCCATGATGAACGTCGTTGCGGGGATTGACGCGTGACAGTAATGACACCGCCCACGAAGTAGCAGGTAACTGCACACGGGAACCAGTTGCCAGTGAGCTAGGGGCGTTTGACAGGTATCACAGTGCGAAGCTGGATAGAAAGGGGACGTGTTTGTGGCGTACCGGTCTGCCATGGCCGTTAGCCAGGAGCCAATACAAGTACCGTAAATGAATAGAATAATTGTCATGAAAGTTTCACCTCTATAGGTTAACTCCGTAAAAAATGCCGAAATGTTTCTGCAAAATTCGGCCATGGTTGGTTGACAGGCGTTTTCTGGCATGGTATTCTATTCAAGGTGCTTTTCGCAGACAGGTCTCGGGTATTCATTACCGGACATGCTGACTGACGGCGGGGAGGACACTTCAATTAAATCTCCACATGGGTCGTCTTTTTTCTTTGCAGGAAAATGAACCACCTGGATGTGTGGACTTAAAACTCTAGAAAGAATACGGAAAGGAGGACTATTTAGATGCCTACTATCAACCAATTGGTGCGTAAAGGTCGTAAATCTAAAAGTTCTAAATCAGATGCCCCAGCTTTAAACTACGGGTATAACAGTTTCAAAAAAGCTCAAGTTAAGAATCCAGCTCCACAAAAGCGTGGGGTTGCTACTCGTGTCGGTACCATGACACCAAAGAAGCCTAACTCTGCTTTACGTAAATATGCACGTGTGCGGTTGTCAAACTTAATTGAAGTGACTGCTTACATTCCTGGTATTGGTCACAACCTTCAAGAACATAGTGTTGTGCTTATCCGGGGCGGCCGGGTTAAGGATTTACCTGGGGTTCGTTACCACATTATCCGTGGTGCCCTCGATACTGCCGGTGTTACTGACCGTCGTCAAGGTCGTTCTAAGTACGGTACCAAGAAGCCTAAGGACTAGACCGAGACTACTAGATATAAGAAGGGTTAGGCGCACGGTTGCCGTCGACTAACCTGTAACAGCATTTCAAGGAGGATATTATCAATGCCTAGAAAAGGAAACGTACAAAAGCGTGAAGTCCTTCCTGATCCAATTTACAATTCAAAGTTGGTCACTCGTCTGATCAACCATACGATGATGGATGGGAAACGTGGAACTTCAACTAAAATCATTTATGGTGCCTTCGACATCATTAAGAACGAAACTGGTAACGATCCAGTGGAAGTCTTCGAAGAAGCAATGAAGAACGTTATGCCAGTCTTGGAAGTTAAGGCTCGGCGTGTTGGTGGGTCAAACTACCAAGTTCCTATCGAAGTTCGGCCAGACCGTCGGACGACGTTAGGTCTTCGTTGGATGGTTCAGTACTCTCGTTTACGTGGCGAACACACGATGGTTGAACGACTTGCTCGTGAAATCATGGACGCTGCTAACAACACCGGTGCTGCCGTTAAGAAGCGTGAAGACACCCACCGGATGGCTGATGCCAACCGTGCCTTCGCTCACTACCGCTGGTAAGAGCAGCTATCGCACTGCTTTGCTTGTAGTGTGATAAAATGTTAAAAGCAATGTGTCCTGAGGACTACTTGCTGCTAACTTAAGGGAGTAATCCTTTAATCCAGAGGTGGCTACTAAAATCAATTGCGATGTTAGTAGTCACTTTTTGGCACAATCTACGATCAATTTTGAGAGGAGTTACACATTAATCATGGCTAATACTCGTGAATTTCCGCTTGAGAAGACTCGTAACATCGGTATCATGGCTCATATTGATGCCGGGAAGACGACGACTACTGAGCGTATCCTGTATTATACTGGTAAAATCCATAAGATTGGTGAAACCCATGATGGGGCTTCACAAATGGACTGGATGGAACAAGAACAAGAACGGGGTATTACGATCACTTCTGCCGCTACTACTGCGGAATGGAAGGGTCACCGGATTAACATCATTGACACCCCAGGACACGTTGACTTCACTGTTGAAGTTGAACGTTCCCTGCGTGTGCTTGATGGTGCCGTAGCCGTCTTAGACGGTCAAGCCGGTGTTGAACCTCAAACCGAAACTGTTTGGCGTCAAGCCTCAGACTTCGATGTTCCTCGTATCGTGTTCGTTAACAAGATGGATAAGCTGGGTGCCGACTTCGACTTCTCAGTTAACTCTATCCACGAACGCTTACAAGCGAACGCCTTAGCCTTACAAATGGCTATTGGTGCTGAAGATGACTTTGCCGGTGTCGTAGACTTGATTGAAATGAAAGCCTACGTTTACGACAAGGATACCTTAGGTGCCGACTGGGATACCGTTGATATTCCAGACGACATGAAGGAAGAAGCCCAAAAGCGTCATGAAGCTATGATCGAAAGCGTCGCTGATGTTGACGATGAAATCATGGAAAAGTACCTTGAAGGTGAAGAAATCACCAAGGCTGAACTGAAGGCCGCTATCCGTCGGGCAACGTTGAAGCTGGAATTATTCCCAGTCTTCGCCGGTTCTGCCTTCAAGGATAAAGGTGTTCAGATGTTGATGGATGCCGTTGTGGACTACTTACCATCCCCATTGGATGTTAAGCCTTACAACGCCACTGTTCCTGATACTGAAGAAGCCGTTGAATTACGTGCCGATGATGATGCGCCATTCGCTGCCTTAGCATTTAAGGTTGCCACTGACCCATTCGTTGGTCGTTTGACTTACATCCGGGTTTACTCCGGTACTCTGGAAGCTGGTTCTTACGTCTTAAACGCGACGAAGGACAAGCGTGAACGTGTTGGTCGTTTGCTGCAAATGCATTCAAATCACCGTCAAGAAATTCCAGAAGTCTTCTCCGGTGATATCGCTGGGGCCATTGGTTTGAAGAACACCACTACTGGTGACTCTTTGACTGACCCAGATCACCCACTTCATTTGGAATCAATGGACTTCCCAGAACCAGTTATTCAGGTTGCCATTGAACCAAAGACGAAGGCTGACCAAGCCAAAATGAACGTTGCTCTTCAAAAGCTTTCTGAAGAAGACCCAACTTTAAAGGCTGAAACGAACCCTGAAACTGGTGAAACTTTACTTGCTGGGATGGGTGAACTTGCTTTGGATATCATCATCGATCGGATGAAGCGTGAATTCAAGGTTGAAGCTAACATTGGTGCCCCACAGGTTGCCTACCGTGAAGCTTTCACGAAGTCAACTAAGGTCCAAGGTAAGTTTGTTCGCCAATCTGGTGGTAAAGGTCAATATGGTGACGTTTGGATCGAATTCACCCCTAACGAACGTGGTAAGGGTTACGAATTCGAAGACGCTATCGTTGGTGGGGTTGTTCCTCGTGAATTTATCCCTTCAGTTGACCAAGGTTTGAAGGAAGCCATGGCAAACGGTGTCTTAGCCGGTTACCCATTGGTTGACGTTAAGGCCAAGTTATACGATGGTAGTTACCATGAAGTCGATTCTAGTGAAGCAGCCTTCAAGGTTGCCGCATCATTGGCTTTACGGAAGGCTGTCCAAACTGCCGGCCCTGTTATTCTTGAACCAATCATGAAGGTTGATATCTTGGTTCCTGAAGAATACATGGGTGATATCATGGGCCAAGTTACCGCTCGTCGTGGTAAGGTTGATGGTATGGAAGCACGTGGTAACGCACAAATGATTCATTCATTCGTTCCGTTATCTGAAATGTTTGGTTACGCTACGACGTTACGTTCTGCATCTCAAGGTCGTGGTACCTTTACCATGACGTTTGATCACTACGAACCAACGCCTAAGAGTGTTCAAGCTGATATTATCAAGAAGAACGGCGGCACTCCAGTCGAAGACTAGTCTGTCCTCACTCTTTATCAAGAAACGTCTGACCTCCGGGTTGGGCGTTTTTTTTATAGAAAAAAGGAAAGCTCATGGGAACTCGTCGTCACATAGTGTGGTGTCTTGCGTTATAATAATCCGTGCGTGTAAGCGTCACGCGGGCCTCAAGTATTGGAGAGTGAGTTATGGAAGAGTTGTTCGAACGCGCTCCGATTCCCCGGGCGTACTTTAAGCTGGCGTTACCGGTCGTTCTTGCGATGGTTGCCAGCATGATTTACAATTTAGCCGACACGTTCTTCGTTTCACAAACCCAGAACACCAACTTAGTGGCAGGTGTCGCGCTGTGTACGCCATTATTTTCCTTGTTAATCGCCTTGGGTGACATCTTTGGCCTAGGTGGGAGTTCATTAATTTCACGACTGCTGGGTGAGAAAGCTTATGCAACGAGCAGTTGGGTTAGCAGTTTTTGCCTCTATGGTGCGGTGGTCATTGGTTTGGTGACGACAGTGCTCTTGTTGATTTTTATGCGACCCATTTTACGATTGCTGGGGGCGACTCCGGCAACGTACGCGTACGCCAAACAATTTTATCGCATCATGGCGATTGGTGCGATGCCCATCATTGTTTCCATCGTCCCAGGTAATCTGATTCGAACGGAAGGCTTCGCGACACAGTCCATGATTGGAACGATGGTCGGCACAGTTATTACAATTATATTGGATCCAATTCTGATTTTTCCGCTGGGAATGGGCGCAGCGGGGGCAGCACTGGCGACAGTTATCGGCTACACGATATCCGCCGTCGTCCTGGTTGGTCTGACAAAACACTATTGTCAGGTCATCTCAATTGATGTGAAGCAGAGTCGGATTAACGCGGCGCTGATTCGTCAAGTCTTGTTTATCGGCATCCCAGGATCAATCACGAACCTCATGCAGGCATTTGGGACGACCGTTTTAAATCGGTACCTGGTGGACTACGGACCAACACGCGTGGCCGCGATGGGGATTGTACTTAAGGTGTATATGATCGTGATGTTGGTGATGGTCGGTTTTGCCTTTGGGGCGCAACCATTGATTGGTTATACGTTCGGTGCTAAGAACATGGAACGGTTCAAAAAAATCTTACACTTTGATCTCATGGTCGAGGTTGTCTATGCCCTAGTACTGGCCATCATCTTAATGGTCTTCGCGCCACAAATTATTGGTCTGTTCCTTCATAATACTGCGGTGATTACTGCGGGGACGTATATGTTACGTGCGTTCTTGCTCACGACGCCGTTTGTTGGGGCAATCTTGGTATATACGACAGTGTTCCAAAGCACGGGAAAGGCGAGTGGGGCCTTTATCATGTCGATTGCACGGCAGGGAGTCGTGTTCTACCTGGCCATTGTCATTGGCGCGCACATCGCTGGGTACCATGGCGTCATCTGGGCACAGCCAATTGCTGACGTTCTTACCTGCGCAATCGGGTGGGGACTAGCAAGACACCTATTTAATAGAAGAAACCGTGTTTGACTCCAAATCAACCGAACTGACCCCTAACTTTGAAATTGATTTGGATCAAGCTGTCAATGTTTTTTACAAAAAGATTTGAGAAATTCTGTTAAAACCCTTGTCAGTCGGCGTTTTATTTAGTATGATAGTCAAGTGCTGTATTTCCCCGAGCATTTTTATGGCCTGGGGGTTCGGTTCAAAAGCTTAAGCGATGATGTGGGAGATTGCGACACGCCCGGCCGCTTTGCCATGAGGGCGTGGCGGGAATTTCCACGGAGTTAGTCTTATTTTTAAAATAGACGAAGGAGGGAACACAATGGCAAAACAAAAAATTCGGATTCGGTTGAAGGCATACGAACATCGCATCCTTGACCAATCAGCGGACAAGATTGTTGAAACAGCAAAGAGAACTGGTGCCGGCATCTCAGGTCCAATTCCTTTACCAACTGAACGGACGATCTACACCGTATTACGTTCACCACATAAGTTTAAGGACTCACGTGAACAATTCGAAATGCGGACGCACAAGCGTCTGATTGATATCGTTAACCCAACGCCAAAGACGGTCGACTCATTAATGAAGCTTGACCTGCCTAGCGGTGTTGATATCGAAATCAAGTTATAATTTCCAAAGCAAGTAAATTAATACAATATAATCGGAGGTGTACTCATGACCACTAAAGGAATCTTAGGGAAAAAGGTCGGGATGACGCAAGTCTTCACTGATGCTGGCGAATTAATCCCCGTTACTGTTGTCGAAGCAACGCCAAACGTTGTGTTACAAGTTAAGACGATGGAAAACGACGGTTACGAAGCCATTCAACTTGGTTACCAAGACAAGCGTGAAGTACTCAGCAACAAGCCCGAACAAGGTCATGTAGCAAAAGCAAACACGACTCCTAAGCGCTTCATTCGTGAATTCAGAGATGTTGAGCTGGGAGATTACAAGGTAGCAGACGAAGTTAAAGTTGATACCTTCCAAGCAGGAGACATCGTTGATGTCACTGGTATCACTAAAGGTCATGGATACCAAGGTAACATTCATAAAGACGGTCAAAGCCGTGGCCCTATGGCCCATGGTTCTCGTTACCACCGTCGTCCAGGTTCTCTGGGTGCCATCATTAACCGGGTATTCCCTGGTATGAAGCTTCCAGGTCGGATGGGTAACAAGCAAGTTACTATCCAAAACCTTGTGATTGTTAAAGCTGACGTTGATAACAACGTTCTGTTGATCAAGGGCAATGTGCCTGGTGCTAACAAGTCACTCGTTACTGTTAAGAGTGCTGTTCGCCCGCCACGTCCAAAGCATTCTGAAAATTAAATAGGAAGGGAGGATAATTAAATGACAAGCGTAGCATTATACAAACAAGATGGTAGCCAAAACGGCAACGTTGATTTGAACGCTGATATCTTCGGCATCGAACCTAACGACAACGTCGTATTCGACACGATTTTGATGCAACGAGCTTCCATGCGCCAAGGAACCCACGCCGTTAAAAACCGGAGTGCCGTTCGTGGTGGTGGTAAGAAGCCATGGCGTCAAAAGGGTACTGGTCGTGCCCGTCAAGGTTCCATCCGTTCCCCACAATGGGTCGGTGGTGGTGTGGTCTTTGGACCAACCCCTCGTTCATACAGTTACCGCCTTCCTAAGAAGGTTGGTCGTTTAGCATTGAAGTCAGTTCTTTCACAAAAGGTTCTTGACGAAAGCTTAGTCGTTCTTGATGGCTTAGCATTCGACGCACCTAAGACGAAAGAATTTGCTGCAGTGTTGGCTGGTTTGAATGTCACTACTAAGACGTTGGTTGTCCTTGAAGACGACAACGTAACTGCTGCTTTAGCAGCCCGTAACTTAGCAAACGTTAAGGTTATTCCAGCCAAGAGCTTGAATGTCCTTGATATCGCTGATGCGGACAAGTTAGTGATTACCCAACCAGCTCTTTCTCAAGTAGAGGAGGTGCTCGCATAATGGAATCACGTGACATTATCTTACGCCCAGTTGTTACCGAAGCTACGATGGCAACTATGGACGACAAGCGTTACACCTTTGACGTTGACGTACGAGCAACCAAGACTCAAGTCAAGCATGCCGTAGAAGACATCTTTGACGTCAAGGTTGTTAAGGTTAACATCATGAATTTGAAAGGTAAGAAGAAGCGTCAAGGACGTTACGAAGGCTACACTAAGAAGCGTCGTAAGGCCATTGTCAGCTTATCTGCCGACTCAAAAGAAATCAAGTTATTCAACGAAGAATAAAATCTCAGATATAGGAGGGAAATAACGTGGCGATTAAGAAATACAAACCAACAAGCAATGGTCGTCGTAACATGACGAGCTTGGTTTACAAAGACGTCATCACTAAGACGACTCCTGAAAAGTCATTGCTTGATTCACAAAGTCACTCTGCTGGCCGTAACAACGCTGGTAAGATGACTGTCCGTCATCGTGGCGGTGGTAACAAGCGTCAATACCGGATCATCGATTTCAAGCGGATTAAGGATGATGTTCCAGCAACGGTTAAGGCTATCGAATATGATCCTAACCGGACTGCTAACATTGCATTATTAGTTTACGCTGATGGTGTTAAGTCATACATCATCGCACCTAAGGGCTTAAAGGTTGGCGCACAAGTTCAATCTGGTCCAGAAGCTGATATCAAGGTCGGTAACACTTTACCATTGAAGAACATTCCTTTTGGGACTGTCATTCACAACATCGAATTGAAGCCTGGTAAGGGTGGCCAATTGGTCCGTTCTGCTGGTACTTCAGCTCAATTGTTAGGTAAAGCTAACGACGAAAAGTACGTGTTAGTTCGTTTATCTTCCGGTGAAGTTCGGATGATCTTGAACGTTAACCGTGCAACTATCGGTGCCGTAGGTAACGAAGAACATGAATTAGTTAACGTTGGTAAAGCCGGCCGTAACCGTTGGGCTGGTCAACGTCCTCACGTTCGTGGTTCTGTTATGAACCCTAACGATCACCCACATGGTGGTGGTGAAGGTAAAGCACCTGTTGGTTTACCATCTCCTCTTTCTCCATGGGGTAAGAAGACTGTTGGTAAGAAGACACGTTCTAAGAAGAACAAGACTGAGAAGTTCATTGTTCGTCACCGTAAAGGTTCTAAGATGTAATCAACATCCGATACTTCGGATGTACAGAGACCTGGTTGTCATCGGCTTAACCGATGCGCCACAAGTAGAGGAGGTTTCATAATGGGTCGTAGTTTGAAAAAAGGACCTTTCGCCGATGCGCACTTACTGAAAAAGGTTGATGCGCAAAAGGATCAAGACAAAAAGGCTGTCATCAAGACCTGGTCCCGTCGGTCTACTATTTTCCCTAGCTTTGTTGGTTTAACTATTGCTGTATATGATGGACGGAAGCACGTACCAGTTTACGTTCAAGAAGATATGGTAGGCCACAAGCTTGGCGAATTCGTACCAACCCGGACATTCCGTGGTCATGGTGGCGACGACAAGAAAACTCGTTGATAAGGAGGATTTAACAAATGGCTGAACAAGTTACATCAGCGCAAGCAACTGCTAAAACAGTTCGTATTGCAGCTCGCAAAATTCGCCTTGTCATCGATCTTATCCGCGGCAAGAGCGTCGCTGAAGCAATTGCAATTTTAAAGTTCACACCCCGTGGTACTTCACCGGTTGTGGAAAAAGTTTTAAACTCTGCTATTGCTAACGCAGAAAACAATTTTGATTTAGATCGTCAAGATCTAATCGTTAGCGAAGCCTATGTGAACGAAGGACCAACCCTCAAGCGGTTCCGTCCTCGTGCCAAAGGCTCTGCTTCACCAATCAACAAACGTACGAGTCACATTACGGTTGTTGTATCTGAAAAAGAGGAGGGATAACGCGTGGGTCAAAAAGTAAATCCAACTGGATTACGGGTCGGTATCATTCGCGACTGGGAAGCAAAGTGGTATGCTGAAAAGGATTTCGCTGCTTACCTGAAGGAAGACCTTCAAATCCGTAAATTTATCGAAAAGCGTCTCGTTGAGGCATCTGTATCAACTGTTGAGATTGAACGGGCTGCAAACCGCGTCAACATCTCAATCCACACTGCCAAGCCAGGGATGGTTATTGGTAAGGGTGGTTCCGAAGTCGAAAATCTCCGTAAGGAATTGAACGACTTGACTGGCAAACGTGTCCACATCAACATCGTGGAAATCAAAAAGCCAGACTTGGATGCCAAGTTGGTCGGCGAAAACATTGCTCGTCAATTGGAAGGCCGTGTTGCATTCCGTCGCGCTATGCGTGGAACGATGCAACGGACTATGCGTTCTGGCGCCAAGGGTGTTAAGACGCAAGTTGCTGGTCGTTTAAACGGTGCTGACATGTCCCGTGTCGAAAGCTATGCTGAAGGTACGGTTCCTCTGCACACGTTGCGTGCTGACATTGATTACGCTTGGGTTGAAGCGCACACTACTTATGGTTCTTTAGGTGTTAAAACCTGGATCTACCGTGGTGAAATTCTTCCCGAAAAGAAACAATCTAACGGACAAGGAGGGAAATAAACATGCTGGTACCTAAGCGAGTAAAGTTCCGTCGTGTCCACCGTGGTAAGCTTCGCGGCGAAGCCAAGGGTGGTAAGAGCGTTGCCTTCGGCGATTACGGTTTGCAAGCGTTGGATTCCAAGTGGATCACCAACCGTCAAATCGAAGCTGCCCGTGTGGCAATTACACGTTACATGAAGCGTGGTGGGAAAGTTTGGATTAAAATTTTCCCTCACAAATCCTACACTGCTAAAGGTGTTGGGGTTCGGATGGGTAATGGTAAAGGTACGCCTGATGGCTGGGTAGCCCCAGTTAAGCGCGGTAAGATTATGTTTGAAGTGGGTGGCGTTTCTGAAGAAACTGCCCGCGAAGCATTACGCCTGGCTGCCATGAAACTTCCCGTTCGTACGAAAGTTTTAGCACGAGAGGAAGTAGGTGGCGAATCAAATGAAAATTAAAGAAATCAACGAATTAACCACTGCTGAAATGCTCGATAAAGAAAAGAGCTACAAGGACGAATTATTTAACCTGCGTTTCCAATTAGCTACTGGTCAATTGGAAAACACTGCACGGTTGAAGCAAGTTCGGAAGAACATTGCGCGGATTAAGACCGCTCTTCGCCAACAAGAACTGAACAAGTAGAATACGATAAGAAGGAGGTCACTAATACATGAGTGATGCACGTAATAACCGCAAGGTTTACCGTGGTCGTGTCGTTTCCGACAAAATGGAAAAGACGATCACTGTCGTTGTAGAAACGACGAAGACTGATGCACGATATGGCAAGCGTGTCAAGTACTCCAAGAAGTACAAGGCACATGACGAAAACAACGAAGCCCACACAGGCGATATTGTTGAAATCATGGAAACTCGTCCTCTGTCTGCTACCAAGCGGTTCCGCTTAGTCGACATTGTTGAAAAAGCAGTAATCATTTAGGTGTCGTTTTATCGTATTCTGAATTAGAACTGAAGGGAGGACACTTACAGTGATCCAACAAGAAAGTCGCTTAAAGGTAGCTGATAACTCTGGCGCCCGCGAAATTTTGACCATTAAGGTTCTGGGTGGCTCCAAGCGTCGCTACGCTGGAATCGGTGATGTCATTGTCGCTACTATCAAACAAGCAACACCAGGTGGCGTTGTCAAAAAAGGTGACGTTGTGAAGGCCGTTGTCGTACGTACGAAGTCTCGTGTACGTCGTAACGACGGTTCATACATCAGCTTTGATGAAAATGCTGCAGTGCTGATCAAAGACGATAAGAGCCCACAAGGGACTCGGATCTTCGGACCAGTTGCACGTGAATTACGTGACAACGATTTCATGAAGATTATCTCATTAGCACCCGAAGTACTGTAATTAAGAAACGTTTAACAAGGAGGTGCCCACAGGAATGCTTATTAAAACTGGTGACAAGGTCCGCGTGATCGCTGGCAAAGATAAAGGCAAAGAAGGAACTGTATCTAAGGTCCTGAATGCTAAGAACCGCGTGATCGTTAAAGGTATCAACATGATTAAGAAGCACCAAAAAGCTACTCAATCAAACCCCCAAGGCGGGATCATTGATATCGAAGCGCCAATTCACGCATCCAACGTTATGCTCATCGATCCTTCGAACAACGAACCAACCCGGCTTGGCGTTCGAGTAGAAGATGGTCACAAAGTCCGTTTCGCTAAGAAGTCCGGCGAAACCATCGACAAATAATCTTTGAAAGGAGGAACATAATTTCATGTCAGCTCGTTTAAAAGAAAAATTCGTAAATGAAATTACCCCATCATTGGTGGAAAAGTTCAGTTACAGTTCTGTTATGCAAACGCCGAAGATCGAAAAGATCGTTTTGAACATGGGTGTTGGTGATGCTGTTTCCAACGCTAAGAACCTGGACGAAGCCGTTGAAGAGTTGGGCTTGATTTCTGGTCAAAAGCCATTGGTTACTAAGGCCAAGAAGTCAATCGCCACTTTCCGTCTTCGTGAAGGTATGTCAATCGGTGCTAAGGTTACCCTCCGCGGTGACCGGATGTACGAATTCCTGGACAAATTAATCAACGTGTCATTGCCACGTGTTCGTGACTTCCGTGGTGTAAGTACCCGGGCCTTTGATGGTCGTGGGAACTACACTCTGGGTGTTAAGGAACAATTGATTTTCCCAGAAATTAACTTTGATAACGTTAACCGTGTTCGTGGTTTGGACATCGTTATCGTTACGACGGCTAACACTGATGAAGAGTCACGTGAATTACTGACTCAATTCGGTATGCCGTTTGCACACTAATAAAAGGAGGTTCACACAAATTGGCTAAGAAATCTCAAATTGCTAAGAACAAGCGTCCTGCGAAGTTCTCTACTCAGAATTATACTCGTTGCGAACGTTGTGGACGTCCACACTCTGTTTATCAAAAGTTCCATCTTTGCCGTATCTGCATGCGGGAATTAGCCCACAAGGGTCAAATTCCTGGCATGAAGAAGGCTAGTTGGTAAAACGGAATTTTAAACAAAGGGAGGGTAAACGTTAATGTCCATGACTGATCCTATTGCAGACTTCTTGACGCGGATTCGTAACGCGAACATGGTTCGCCACGAATCACTCGAAGTACCTGCATCAACAATTAAACGCGACATCGCTGAAATCCTGAAGCGCGAAGGTTTCATCCGCAACGTTGAATACATCGATGATGACAAGCAAGGCATCATCCGCGTATTCCTCAAGTACGGTAAGGATAACCAACGTGTCATCAGTGGTTTAAAGCGTATTTCAAAGCCCGGCTTACGTTCATACGTTAAAGCCGACGCTGTACCAAAGGTATTAAACGGTTTGGGTATCGCTATTATCTCCACCTCTGAAGGTGTAATTACTGATAAAGAAGCGCGCGCCAAGAAAATCGGTGGCGAAGTTCTCGCCTACGTTTGGTAAAACTTTTAAGAAGATAGGAGGTGCCTTACAGTGAGTCGTATTGGTTATAAAACTGTCAACGTCCCAGCCGGCGTTGAAGTTAAACGCGATGGTGATCAAGTAACGGTTAAGGGTCCTAAGGGTTCCTTAACTCGGACTTTCTCTGACTTCATTACGATGAAGATCAGCGACGGTGCAGTTGACTTTGATCGTCCAGATAACAACAACAAGACGCGGGCCCTTCATGGGACTCAGCGGGCTAACTTGAACAACATGGTTGAAGGTGTTGTCAATGGCTTTGCTAAGACCTTGAAGCTGGTCGGTGTTGGTTACCGTGTTCAAGCTAAGGGTAAGACCTTGGTATTGAGCGTTGGTTATTCCAACCCAGTTGAAATGGCTATCCCAGAAACCTTGGAAGTTAAGGTTCCGGATAACACCACTATCAACATTTCCGGTATTAGTAAGCAAGAAGTCGGTGACTTCGCTGCTGAAATCCGTGCCGTTCGTTCACCAGAACCTTACAAGGGTAAGGGTATCCGTTACGAAAACGAATACGTTCGTATCCGCGAAGGTAAAACTGGTAAGTAACATTAACGCAGCTTAATGCTGATAATTCTACAAAGAGGTGACTATTTTGATTACGAAACCAGATAAGAATAAGACACGTCAAAAGCGTCATATGCGTGTCCGGAACAAAATTTCTGGAACTGCAGAACGCCCACGCTTAAACGTTTTCCGCTCTAACAAAAACATCTACGCTCAAGTCATTGATGACGTAGCGGGTGTCACGCTTGTTAGTGCCTCGACGTTAGATAGTGATGTGAATGGTGACAACAAGACCGACCAAGCTAAGGCTGTTGGTGTTTTAGTTGCTAAGCGCGCTGTCGAAAAGAAAATTAGCAATGTTGTGTTTGATCGTGGTGGGTACTTGTACCATGGCCGTGTTCAAGCATTGGCAGAAGCTGCTCGCGAAAATGGGCTGAAATTTTAACAGTAAGGAGGAATAACCACACATGGCAAAATTTATTGATCCTGACAAGTTAGAGCTTGAAGACAACGTCGTTGCTATCAACCGTATCACTAAGGTTGTAAAGGGTGGCCGTCGTCTCCGGTTCTCTGCTCTTGTCATCGTCGGCGATAAGAACGGTCACGTTGGCTTTGGTACTGGTAAAGCTCAAGAAGTTCCAGAAGCTATCCGTAAAGCCGTTGAAGCCGCTCGTAAGAACCTGATCGAAGTACCTATCGTGGGAACGACCATTCCTCACGAAGTTCTCGGTTCATACGGTGGGGGCAAGATTATGCTCAAGCCTGCCGCTGAAGGTTCCGGGGTTACTGCTGGTGGCTCAGTTCGTTCCGTCATGGAATTAGCTGGTGTCGCTGACGTTACTTCTAAGCGTTTAGGTTCTAACACGCCAGTCAACGCTGTCCGGGCCACCTTTGATGGTTTGGCTCAGTTGAAGCGTGCTGAAGAAGTTGCCGCTCTCCGTGGTGTCTCTCTTCAACACTTAGCTGAATAAGGAGGGGTATTAAAATGGCTCAATTAAAAGTTACTTTAATTCATAGTGTTGCTCACCGCCTCCCTAAACAGCGGAAGATTGTGGAAGCTTTAGGTTTACACCGTGTTAACAGCACGGTTTTACAACCAGACAATGAAGCTACCCGCGGTGCGCTTTTCCAAGTTGCACATTTAATTAAGGTTGAAGAAGTTAAATAGTTTTCATATCATTAAATAAGGAGGTGCGCAATAGCATGAAGTTGAATGAATTAAAACCTGCTGAAGGCTCACGGAAGGTTCGTAACCGGGTTGGCCGTGGTGATTCATCTGGTAATGGTAAGACCTCTGGTCGTGGCCAAAAGGGTCAAAAGGCTCGTAGCAAGACTCGTTTGGGTTTTGAAGGTGGCCAAATGCCATTGTACCGTCGGATCCCAAAGCGTGGGTTTACCAACATTAACCGTAAGGAATTTGCTGTCGTAAACTTAGCTGCTTTGAACGTCTTTGATGATGGTGCTGAAGTGACTCCAGCTGCCCTGGTTGAAGCCGGTATCGTTAAAAACGAAAAGTCCGGTGTTAAGATCTTGGGTAACGGTGAGTTAACGAAGAAGTTGACGGTGAAAGCCGCTAAGTTCTCCAAGTCAGCCGCCCAAGCTATCGAGGCTGCTGGTGGTAAAACTGAGGTGATTTAATGCTATCAAGCTTGAAAAACGCCTTTAAGATTAAAGACATTCGTAAAAAAATTCTCTTTACTCTATTGGTTTTGATTGTCTTTCGGTTGGGTACTTATATTACCGTCCCCGGCATTAACGCAAAGGCACTTCAAAGCGTTGCGTCTTCTGGATTGGTTAGTATTTTAGATACCTTCAGTGGTGGTGGGTTAACAAACTATTCCATCTTTGCGATGGGGGTTTCACCATACATCACTGCACAAATCGTTATTCAATTGCTACAAATGGACATCGTTCCGCGCTTCGTTGAATGGAGCAAGCAAGGGGATACTGGTCGACGGAAATTGAATCAAGCCACACGATACTTAGCGATTGCATTAGCATTCGTTCAATCCATCGGTATCACGGCTGGTTTCAGTGCCTTAAGTTCACTGAAATTGGTTCAAAATCCAAGCGTTGCAACGTACTTATCAATTGGGTTAATCCTAACTGGTGGGACGATGTTAACTACTTGGATGGGTGATATGATTACAGATCGTGGGTTAGGGAACGGGATTTCAATGATTATCTTTGCGGGTATCATTGCTCGGACGCCAACTTCTGTTTACAAGCTTTACCAAACTTACTTTGTCGATGCCGATAAGGGAACCTTATGGAAGAGTGTTATCTTCGTCTTAGCTTTAATCGTCTTGGTTTTGGTCATTGTGACCTTTACCACCTGGGTTCAGCAAGCCGAACGGCGTGTCCCTATGCAATACACACGTCGCGTATCTGGTTCGCCGGATAGTAGCTACCTTCCATTAAAGGTCAATGTTGCCGGGGTTATCCCCGTCATCTTCGCGAGTTCGTTTATTGCCACGCCACAGACTATTCTGATGGCGTTCCAAAACACCCACTCTCAAGATGCTTGGTACCAAACCTTAACGGATGTCTTCAACATGCAAACGTTCGATGGTGCCATTTTGTACACTGTTCTGATCATTGTGTTCACGTTCTTCTATGCGTTCGTACAAGTTAACCCAGAAAAGTTAGCTGAGAACCTGCAAAAGCAGGGGAGCTACATTCCTGGTGTTTGGCCTGGTCACGAAACACAATCATATGTTTCCAACCTATTGATGCGTCTCAGCACTGTTGGGGCACTCTTCCTTGGATTCATTTCCTTGATTCCGTTATTAGCCCAAAACCTTTGGGACTTAGATGAGTCAATTGGTTTAGGTGGTACCAGCCTCTTAATCGTCGTTGGTGTTGCTATCGAAACCATGCGGCAAGTTGACGGATTAATGATGAAGCGCGAATACGTTGGCTTTATCCAAGATCCAGAACCAGCTTAATGAGTTTCCAGCGGGTGTGTTGATCTATTTAGCACACCTGCTTGTGTTTTTCGGGCAAATTTTCGAATAAGGAGAACGAACATGACAGCAATGAATTTGATCCTCATGGGTTTACCAGGTGCCGGTAAAGGTACTCAAGCCGAAAAGATTATCAAGGAGTTCCACTTACCGCATATTTCTACGGGAGACATCTTCCGTGAAGCGATGAAGAACGAAACTGAAATGGGCTTGGCTGCTAAGAAGTTCATCGATAAAGGTGAACTGGTACCGGACGAAGTGACGAACGGCATTGTTCGTGACCGGTTAGCTCAGGATGATACCAAAGACGGGTTCATGTTGGATGGGTTCCCCCGTTCCATTGTTCAAGCCGAAGCGTTAAACACGTTTGGCCCTGAACTGGATCGGACCATCAACGCCGTGATCAATATTCACGTTGAGCCAGATGTCTTGGTTGAACGCCTTTCTGGTCGTTATATCTGCCGCAACTGTGGGGCAACCTACCATAAGCTGTACAAACAGCCTAAAGTTGAAGGCACTTGTGATGTCTGTGGTAGTCATGACTTCTATCAACGGGAAGACGATAAGCCTGAAACGGTGAAGAATCGTTTGGCAGTGAATTTGAAAGCAAATACGCCGCTGATTGAGTACTACACCAAGAAGGACTTATTGTTCACTGTTGATGGTGACCGTGACATCGATGACGTGTACGTCGACATCGAAAAGATCCTGAAGAACCTGTAGGAAGTGTCATAGTTCTTGCGTCTTCGTGAGAATTATGGTAAGCTTATTCAGGTTTAGCCTGTAAATGGCGCGCTGTCGCAATTCACAGGTGCTAGGTGGGGGCAAGTTGTTGTCTCTACCGCTTTTACGTGTACTTTACACGCAATTAAAAGGGAGGTACTTTCGTGGCGAAAAGCGATGTCATCGAAGTCGAAGGTAAAGTTACCGAAACATTGCCTAACGCAATGTTTCGGGTCGAATTAGAAAACGGTCATGAGATTCTCGCTCACGTTTCCGGTAAGATTCGGATGCACTACATCCGGATTCTGCCTGGTGACCGAGTAACTGTTGAAATGTCACCGTATGACTTGTCTAAAGGCCGGATTACTTATCGGTTTAAGTAACCGCCTGGACAGATGTAGGAGGGATATTCATGAAAGTAAGACCATCAGTTAAGCCAATGTGCGAACACTGCAAGGTTATCAAGCGTAAGGGTCGAGTAATGGTTATTTGCTCAGCCAACCCTAAGCATAAACAACGCCAGGGTAAGTAATTTCAATTTATAGGAGGTGCACTTAAATGCCACGTATTGCTGGAGTGGATTTACCACGTGATAAGAAAATCGCTTACGGTTTAACTTACATTTTTGGTATTGGTATCAACACCGCGCACAAGATTGTTGCGGATGCTGGAGTATCAGAAGACGTTCGGGTTCGCGATATGACACCTGATCAAGAAGACAAGATTCGTGCCGAAGTTGACAAGTACAAGGTCGAAGGTGACTTACGTCGTGAAGTTAGCCTGAACATCAAGAACTTGCAAGAAATCGGTTCTTATCGTGGAATGCGTCACCGTCGCGGTTTGCCTGTTCGCGGCCAACACACCAAAAACAATGCCCGCACTCGGAAGGGTAAAGCCGTTTCCGTTGCAGGTAAGAAGAAGTAAAGGAGGGTTATCACTTTATGGCTACTAGAAAAACTAGTCGCAAGCGTCGGGTCAAGAAGAATATTGAATCCGGTGTTGCACACATCCATGCTACGTTTAACAACACATTAGTTATGATCACTGACGTTCAAGGGAACGCTATTGCTTGGTCATCAGCTGGTGCCTTAGGGTTCAAGGGTAGTCGGAAGTCAACGCCATTTGCTGCACAAATGGCCGCTGAAGCCGCTGCTAAAGCATCACAAGAACACGGTGTTAAGTCCGTTGAAGTTGCTGTCAAGGGTCCTGGTTCAGGACGTGAAGCTGCTATCCGGGCAATCCAAGCTGCTGGTATCGAAGTTACGGCTATTCGTGACGTTACGCCAGTGCCTCATAATGGTACTCGTCCTCCAAAGCGCCGTCGGGTTTAACGTGAGCGTTTCATTAATGAGGGCAACCTTCATGATGGGATTGACTTATAGGAGCTCAACGCGGTTTGAAAGGGGTAAACGATAAGAATGATTGAATTTGAAAAGCCTAACATTCATAAAATTGACGAAAGTAGCAACTACGGTAAGTTTGTTGTTGAACCGTTGGAACGTGGTTACGGGACAACGCTTGGCAATTCCTTACGTCGGATTCTGCTTTCATCATTACCTGGTGCAGCTGTTACCAGCATTCAAATCGACGGGGTTCTGCATGAGTTTTCGACTGTCGAAGGAGTCGTAGAAGACGTCACGCAAATCATCTTGAACGTTAAGAAGATTGCGCTGAAGTTGAACGGTGCCGACGATCAAGAAGAAACGATGGAGATCAACGTTAAGGGACCTGCTCAAATCACCGCTGGTGATATTGTTGCTGGTGCCGACGTTGACGTTTTGAACCCAGATCTGTACATTGCTACAGTTGCAGATGGGGCAACGTTCCACATGCGAATGACTGCAGATAAGGGCCGGGGATATGTCTCTGCTGACGAGAACAAAACTCGTAACACTGATATGCCAATTGGTGTCTTAGCTGTGGATTCCATTTACACCCCAATCGAACGGGTTAACTACCAAGTAGAGAATGCACGGGTTGGCCAACGGGCTGACTACGATAAATTGACCCTGGATGTTTGGACGAATGGTTCAATTAATCCAAGCGAAGCCATTGCTCTGGCTGCAAAGATCTTGACCGAACATTTGGCTATGTTTGTCGACCTGACTGACGAAGCTAAGAATGCGGAAATCATGGTTGAAAAGGAAGAAACTCACAAGGAAAAGATGCTTGAGATGACCATCGAAGAGCTCGACTTGTCCGTTCGTTCTTACAACTGCTTGAAGCGTGCTGGTATCAACACGGTCCAAGAATTGAACAACAAGACTGAAGCAGACATGATGAAGGTTCGTAACTTGGGTCGCAAGTCCCTTGAAGAAGTTAAGGCTAAGTTAGCTGACTTAGGTTTGTCACTTCGGAAGGAAGACTAATTTTAGACACTCAAAGGAGGGTTTCTGGTTATGAGTTACCGTAAATTACAACGGACTAGTTCTCAACGTCGTGCCTTATTACGCGATTTGACCACTAGTTTAATCTTGAACGGCCGCATTGAAACGACCGAAGCACGCGCTAAGGAAGTTCGCAAGACGGCTGACCAAATGATTACCTTGGGTAAGCAAGGCGACTTACACGCTCGTCGTCAAGCCGCTGCTTTCATCCGTAACGTTGTTGCAGATGTTAAAGAAGATGGCGACGATGTCGTTGTCACTAGTGCTTTACAAAAGGTATTTAGCGAATTGGCACCTAAGTACGCTGATCGTAACGGTGGTTACACGCGTATCTTAAAGACGATGCCTCGTCGCGGTGATGGCGCTGCTATGGCCATCTTGGAATTCGTTGACTAATTTTAGTTAGACGGTTCAAGGAGTGATCACGTCCTTAAACGTGGTGAATCGGTTACAAATTAATCACTAGAACCATGTGGTATAGAGCGCTACGATGATGGGGAATTCTTTCCGAGTCTAGCTTGAATGGGGGCATATGCCTCAGCGCCGCTGGTTTGTTAGTGATTTTTTTTGTGCCGATTTTTTGCGTTCTCAGGATTTTTTGGCGCGTGATGACGGAGGCTTTCACAATCTGGTAACAAAACTGGCGGAACACTTCGGTATTGTCCAAAACTTTGATATAATTAGCGGTGACTTTTTCACTAGGAGAATTAATAACGCGGATGGCAAATATCATTGAAGTGAAGCATCTTTCATATAAATATGGCGAAGAACAACGGCCGGCGTTAAAGGACGTTAGTTTCGACGTACACGCCGGTGAGTGGTTAGCCATTGTCGGACACAACGGGAGTGGTAAATCGACCTTAGCGAAGTCCCTAGACGGCTTATTGCCGTTCACTGAAGGCACCATCACCGTGGATGGCGTCAAATTAACGCCGGAAACCGTTTGGGACGTTCGCAGTAAGATTGGCATGATTTTCCAGAATCCTGACAATCAATTCGTCGGTGCGACCGTTGAGGATGATGTTGCCTTTGGACTGGAGAATCGCCAAGTGCCACGGACCACAATGTTGCCCCGTGTTAAGGCGGCACTGGCTGAAGTTGGTATGGCTGACTTTGCGCAACGTGAACCCAGCTCACTGTCTGGCGGGCAAAAGCAGCGGGTCGCGTTGGCTGGGATTGTAGCTATTGCACCAGAAATTCTGATCCTGGATGAGGCAACCAGCATGTTGGATCCCCAGGGACGAAGTGATATGTTGGCGCTGGTTCGTCAGCTACGGGAACGGCAACATCTAACGGTGATTTCTATCACGCATGACATTGACGAGGCCGCTGGAGCTGACCGCATTTTAGTCATTGACGATGGGCAGCTGATTGAAGAAGCGCAGCCGGCGACAATTTTTGCGCGGGGGGCAGGTCTCATTGAGATGGGACTTGATCTACCGTTTACAGCAAAATTAAAACAGGCCTTGCAACAGCGCGGCATCACCCCCCCAGCGGGGTACCAAACGACGGCGGAAATGGAGGAATGGTTGTGGCAATCTCTTTCGAACACGTAACCTATACGTACCAGGCTGGCACACCCATGGCTCACACCGCCATCGAAGACGTTTCCTTTTCGGTGCCCGATCACGGCTACCTAGCCATCATTGGGCATACTGGGAGTGGCAAATCGACGCTGATTCAGCAGCTGAATGCGTTGTTCAAACCCACTGCCGGGGAGATTCACGTGGATGACTTTACCGTGACGCCGAGTACGACCAATGCGGATCTCAAGCCGTTGCGGCAACACGTGGGCATGGTGTTTCAGTTCCCCGAAAGCCAGTTATTTGAGGAGACCATTCGCAAGGATATTGCCTTCGGGCCCCAAAATTTTGGCATGAGTGAGACAGACGCCAATGCGTTGGCCGACGAAATGTTAACCACAGTGGGGCTTGATGCGAGTTATGCTGAGCGGTCACCGTTCGAGCTTTCTGGCGGGCAGATGCGTCGGGTCGCCATTGCCGGTGTTTTGGCGATGCGGCCGCAGGTGTTGGTGTTAGACGAGCCGACCGCGGGACTCGATCCCCAGGGGCGACAAGCGATGATGGCGTTGTTTGAGCGGCTTCACCGGGAGCAGGGGCTAACGATTGTGTTGGTCACTCATCAGATGGAAGACGTCGCCCAGTATGCCGAGCAGGTCGCCGTGATGCGTGAGGGCAAGCTCGTGAAGTATGGCCAGCCACAGGAGGTCTTTGCGGACCCCGATTGGTTACGAGCCAATCAGCTGGATGTTCCTCGAGCGGCTCAGTTTGCGCAGCGGTTGGCTCAGCGCGGATTGACTTGGGACCCCTTACCGCTGACGGCTGAACAGCTAGCTGATCAGATTACGGCACGGTGGCCAGCAAAGGGGGCCGACCATGTCTAAATTTATCTTTGGGCGGTATTTGCCGTTGAATTCGGTCGTTCATCGACTGGACCCCCGGGCAAAACTGATGTTGAGTTTCTGCTATATTATTTTAGTCTTTCTCGCGAACAATCCCTTGAGTTATGCGATTCTGATTGCGCTGACGATTGGGTCGATTCTCGCGTCTAAAATTAGTTTGGGCTTTTTCCTGCGGGGGATTCGGCCGCTACTGTGGTTGATCGTCTTTACCGTGATTTTACAGCTATTGTTCAGCCCGGTTGGCGGGCATGCGTACTTTCACTGGGCCTTTATTAATGTGACCCAGTTTGGCCTGATCAATGCGGGCTATATTTTCATTCGTTTTTTGCTCATTATTATGATGTCAACCTTGCTGACGCTGTCGACGCAGCCCCTGGACATTGCGACCGGCCTGGCTTCTTTGATGAAACCCTTGCGGTGGGTTCGGGTGCCCGTGGATACGCTGGCCATGATGCTGTCGATTGCGCTGCGGTTCGTGCCGACGTTGATGGATGAAGCTGAGAAGATTATGAATGCGCAGCGGGCCCGAGGGGTGGACTTTGGCGAAGGTGGTCTATTTAAACAGGCCAAGTCTCTGATTCCGTTGATGGTGCCCCTGTTTATGAGTGCCTTTAACCGGGCCGAAGACCTCTCGACGGCGATGGAAGCGCGGGGGTATCAGGACAGCGAGCACCGCACGCAGTATCGTATTTTAACGTGGCAGAAGCGAGACACGATTACGTGGTTATTATTTTTACTTGGATTTGCGGCGATTCTCGCTTGTCGTCGTTGGTAGGAGGATCTGATGCAACGTTATAAAGTAACTTTTATGTATGATGGGACTGACTTCGCTGGTTTCCAGCGGCAGCCGCACAAACGCACGGTGGAGAGCGTTTTGACGAAGGTCATCAACAAAATGGCCAAGAATCCAACGCCCGCCATCGTCATCTACGGATCAGGGCGGACCGACGCTGGGGTCCATGCCTTGGCGCAGGTGGCCCATTTCGACTTTCCCTTTGACATCCCCGCGGAGAACATGCGCAAGGGCTTAAACAGCATGTTACCGATGGATATGGAGGTCACCAAGGTCGAGTTGGCCGCACCAGACTTTCATGCGCGCTACAACGTGTCAGGCAAGCGGTACCTTTACCGGATGGACATGGGGGAGTTCCGCAACCCTTTCAAACGAAATTATACTGGCCAGTGGAAATTTCCCGTTGATTTGGAAAAAATTAAGCTTGCCTTGGCGGACTTAATTGGGGAACATGATTTTACCAGCTTTGTGGCCTCTGGAGCGCAGACACGAACCTTTGTCCGGACCATTTACGAGGCTACTTGCCACATCGATCAGGCCAACAATGAATTGGTCTTTGAATTTTATGGCAATGGCTTTATGTACAATCAAGTGCGGATCATGGTCGGCGTCCTAGTCGAAATTGGCTCCGGGACGCGGCCCGTGCATGATATTTTACGTTTGTACAAAGTCAAGGACCGCAAGCAGGCTCGGCGAACGGTGCCAGCGGCTGGACTATATTTGAAACACGTGTATTATCAAGGAGAGGACCCGGCGCATCCGACGAAATTACCCCAACATCAGCGGTAAATTTCGTTCGGGGGACAAACAATCATTGACTTTATGGGTAAAACTTTGTATTATGGTTGTTGGTATTGTTTGCCCCACGATAAGCCCCGGAAAGTTTACTTGGTGTCAGACAAACACAGATTTATGGAGGAATTTAACGTGCGTACAACTTATATTGCAAAACCTAGCGACATTGATCGCAAATGGTACATTGTCGACGCAACCGACGTTAGTTTAGGTCGGCTTGCTTCAGTCGTTGCATCTGTATTACGTGGTAAGAACAAGCCAACGTTCACCCCTAACGTGGACACTGGTGATAACGTAATCATCATCAACGCTAGCAAAGTCGCTTTAACTGGTCGTAAGGCTACCGACAAGATTTACTATCACCACACTGGTTTTCCTGGTGGCTTAAAGTCACGGACTGCCGGTAACTTCCGGGCCGAAAACCCAGAAAAGTTGATCGAAACTTCTGTACAAGGCATGCTTCCTAAGAACTCCTTAGGTCACCAAATGGCATTGAAGCTTCACGTGTATGCTGGTGAAGACCACAAGCACGAAGCACAAAAGCCAGAAGTATTAGACATTACTAACCTTATCTAAGGAGGAAAACCAAATTGGCACAAGTTCAATATCGCGGCACTGGCCGTCGTAAAAACTCCTCTGCTCGTGTACGTTTAGTACCCGGCTCAGGCAAAATTGTTATGAACAACAAGGCAATCGAAGATTACATTCCATTCGCAAGTATCCGTGAAGTTGTTTTACAACCATTCAACGTTACGGAAACGCTCGGTAACTATGATGCATTAGTTACTGTTCGCGGTGGTGGGTTCTCCGGTCAAGCCGGCGCAACTCGTCATGGGATTGCTCGGGCATTGCTCGAAGTTGACCCAGATTTCCGTGGCCCATTGAAGCGTGCGGGTCTCTTGACTCGTGACGCTCGTATGAAGGAACGGAAGAAGCCAGGTCTGAAGAAGGCACGTAAGGCTTCACAATTCTCAAAGCGTTAATATTTCGATATTTTCGATTTGGAAATCCTCACCATTCAGTTGGTGGGGATTTTTTTGTGCGATGCAGTCAACCGTTTGGGAGGTCAGTGGCCTGACTGGAAATGGGTATTGTTTTCCCCGCGTGATTGTCTTAAGCTGAAGAGAATAGCGAATAGGAATGGGAAATTATGGAAAAAATTACGCATTCAAGATTATTTGATACATTGTCCAAAAAGATGGTGTGGGGGTTCATCTTCCTGATTACGATTGGCACAGTGCTACTGAGTCTGCCTATCGCCACCAACGGGATGCGCGGCACCGCCTTTATTAATACCTTATTTACGGCGACCTCGGCCACCTGTATCACCGGGCTCACGGTCGTCAACACGGCCGAACACTGGTCTTTTTTTGGTCAGGTGGTTATTTTGGGCTTGTCCGAAATTGGGGCCTTGGGATACATGACCTTCGCCGTGCTCCTCTTTAACATCATTCGGCGCAACCTCGACCTGTCGACGCAGCTGATGGTGAAGGAATCCCTGAATTTGGAAAATTTGAGCGACACCAAGAGCGTCATGAGATACGTTGTCGGCCTCTCTGCGCTCTTCCAACTTGGGGGTGCGTGTTTACTCACGTTTGACTTTATTCCGCGTTACGGGTGGAAACGGGGCCTGTATGCGTCGGTCTACCACGCGGTGATGTCATTTTGTAACGCCGGGTTCGATATTTTTGGAAACAGCCTGATGGGCTTTCGCGATGACTCGTACCTCCTGATTGTCACGATTATTCTGATTATTGGTGGGGGACTGGGCTTCCTGGTTTGGCGGGACCTCCTGCTGTATCATGAGCGCAAACGCCTGAGCCTGAACTCGAAGTTGACGTTGGTCACGACCGGCACGCTGTTCGTCGTTGGGTTTGTCCTATTGCTGATCACGGAGCGGGACCTCTCGTTGTTGCCGAAGAACACGTCCTGGTTCAACCGGACCGTCAATACGCTGTTCCTCAGTGTCACACCACGAACCGCGGGGCTGATTACCTTGCCGACGAATGACCTACAGTCCGGGAGTATCTTTTTGATTATGATTCTGATGTTTGTTGGTGGGACGCCCGGATCGACTGCCGGGGGGATCAAGACCACGACGTTTGGGGTCTTGATGCTCCAAAGTATTGCCCAATTACGGGGCAAGAAGGACGTTGAATTCAGTCGCCGGCGCTTTAGTCAAACTAACATTAGTCGGGCGTTGTTACTGGTGTTCCTGGCCAGTGTTGTGATTGTCGTGGCCACGCTGATCTTGACACAGACGGAAAAGATTCCGAAGGGCTTTGGGCTCGAGTACATCGTGTTTGAAGTGCTGTCGGCGTTTGGGACCGTGGGGCTGAGCCTGGGGTTGACCCCACATCTAACGGTGATCGGTAAATTAGTGATCATGATGCTGATGTTTGTCGGTCGGGTCGGTATTTTCACGTCGCTGTACTCGCTGTCTAAGCGGCAGACCAAGGTCAACCTGATTCGTTATCCAGAAGAAAACATTTTAATTGGTTAGGAAGGTTTTACCATGACAAAGAAAAGTTTTGCGGTCCTGGGGCTCGGCCGCTTCGGTCAGAGCGTCGTGCAAACGCTCGTGGAGGCGCATCAAGACGTGCTTGCAGTGGACGTTCGCGAGGAACCGGTCAACGAAATGATGGACATCGCCACGCAGACGTTGATTGCGGATACCCGCGATGAGGACGTCTTGCGCGGTCTGAACATCGACACCTTTGATTACGTCATTGTTGGCATCGGCAATAACATGGAAGCCAGCATTTTGACGACCATGTTGACCAAGGAACTCGGCGCCCAGAAGGTGATTGCCAAGGCCGAAACCAGCGACCACGGCCGCGTATTGAAGCGTGTGGGGGCGGATCAAGTGATCTTCCCCGAACGCGACATGGGGCACAGCATCGTGCGTAAGCTCCTGTCGAATCACATCTTGAACTTCATTGATCTCAGCGATGAGTACACGCTGGCCGAAGTCGTCATCACCGACCCGAACTTTGTGAATCAGGACCTGGTCAAATTAAACCTGCGGCAACGCTTTGATTTGACCGTGATTGCGATTCAACACGGCCACGCCATCAACATCTCCCCGCAACCCACGGACATCGTGCAGCTGCATGACGTACTCACGGTGGTCGGACCCATTGCCAACGTTGAGAAGCTGGATGAGACGTTAAAAAAATAAATTTCTACAATAGAAAAGTCACGTTTCAAATAACCGGTTAGCGGCTATCTGAAACGTGACTTTTTAGTTAGGATTAAAGTAAATGAATCCCGTTGGCTTCACATTTATCGATCATTTCTTGAGGCCACAGGGCAGCTTGAACTTCACCGACGTGGGCCTTACCCAGCAATAACATGCAGAGACGGGATTGACCGATCCCACCACCAATGGTGTAAGGAACCTCTTCGTTCAAGACCATTTGGTGATAAGGGAGGCTGAGGCGGTCTTCGGCGTGAGCCAGCTTCAGTTGACGCTTCATGGAAGCAGCGTCGACCCGGATACCCATGCTGGAGATTTCGATGGCTTGTTGTAACGGTTCGTACCAGAACATGATGTCCCCGTTTAATTGCCAGTCATCGTAGTCGGGTGCGCGGCCGTCGTGACGTTTGCCACTCTTTAGGGCGTCCCCAATCTTCATCAGGAAGACGCAACCGAGTTTCTTGCTAATGGCATTCTCGCGTTCCCGCGGCGTCATGGTTGGGTACATGTCTTCCAATTCTTGCGTTGTGATGAAGTGAATCTCGTCTGGCAAGTGGTGTACGGCCTCGGGGAACTTGTACCAAACTTCGTGTTCCATGTGCTTGATCACCTTGAAGATGGTCCGCACCGTTTGCTTCAACGTGGCTTCGGTCCGTTCTTCCTTGGTGATGACCTTTTCCCAGTCCCATTGGTCCACGTAAGCGGAGTGGAAGTTGTCGAGGTCTTCGTCTTTACGGATGGCGTTCATGTTGGTGTACAGGCCTTCATGCAGGTTAAAGCCGTAACGCTTAAGAGCGACCCGCTTCCATTTTGCCAGGGAGTGGACGATTTCAATCGTGTCGTCGGCGCCCATGTCGGCCATGGTGAAGGACACGGGCTTTTCGATGCCGTTCAGGTTGTCGTTTAACCCAGTGGCTTTTTCCACAAACATGGGGGCGGACAGGCGAGACAGGTTCAGTTGCTTACCGAATTCTTCTTGGAAAGTTTCCCGAATGTAACGAATGGCAGTCTGCGTTTCCCGAACGGATAACTTTGGATCGTATGATTTTGGAATAATTAAATGCATAAGCTTTTTCTCCTTCTTGGGGCCTGATTTAAGATAAAACAAAAAGGTTTTCCATCCCTTGTGTAAAATCAAGGGACGAAAAACCTTTTCGCGGTACCACCCAAGTTGTCGATCCAAATGATCGGCCAGCTCAATCAGAGTACAAACATACTCCACCGATGGTAACGTACCGGTTAACGGCTTACCCTAGCGTGACAGCGTCATTTCAGGAAGCAACTAAGAAAGTGTTTTTCGGAAAAATCAAGCACTGATTGGGTTTGCACTAAGTCCCAACTCACTGACAGGCTGATTAAACTTACTCCTCTTTCCTGCGTTTTTTATCTTGTGGCATTAATACTAGCACCATTTTGAAAATTGTAAATGCCTAAATTAGAATTTAGCGAGATTTTTTCTGGTTGGTCCCTCATCAAATAAACGGCACTAGTAGAAGAAAATGATCGGCCAAAAAATGTTATTTTTTTTGAGAACGGTGCCGCAATGGGGCTAAAATGGGTGTTTTGATAATTAAAATTATCAGAGTTTAAGATTCCCTGTAGGCGGGTGAAAGGGTCTAGACCCATCGTTAGTTGGCAGGGTATGCTGGGAATAATTTAAGGGAGTAGGGGATGACCAGCATGCACGTTGAGGACTTATTCATCATGGCCGGCCAGTTGAATGGCGCGGCCAAGGCGTTGGAATTTGGCAGTACCATGACTGAGCGGATTCACCAACAGGAGGTTTCCCATGAAAATGACCGATGACCAGTTGAAGGTCCTGATTCGCACGATTATTGTTCAGCTACGGGCCGCCGGTGTTCACGTGCGCGTCACTAGTCATCGGACCCCCAGCCTGTATTTACACCTGGACCATGATGTGTTGAAAGAGATTCGCATCAGTGATCATCACATGGGGCAAAAGTCCAAGCACCGGGTGGGGTATGACATCCTGATTGACCGGGACCGTCATCGCAAATATTCTGCGGCAACACGGTGTGTGGAATACGGTGCGAACAATGCGGCAACGGTCGTGACCAAGGTGATTGCTGACCGGGATCACAAGGTACAGGCGTTGGGGCCGCGGAATTATCAGCGACTGGTGCAACTGGCCCAACGGCATCCCCAGCTCCCCCACAAGGAAGCAGCCTTTGAGAATAAGCTCAGCACTTTTCTAGATATGGCACCGGTTGGTGGGGGCCGCCGGGAACGGCCGCGGATTTAGTACCGCTTTCTGAGAGATTAATGGCGTCAACCATCCCGCACGAGCTTTAGGGACAAAATCAGCAATTAAGCCCACAGTTATCCGCTTTCAGGCGATTTTTCACTTGACATTGCGACCAAATGAAATTAGACTATGATAATTGGTTTAATCAAATTCTCATTAATCATTTGGAAGGAGGGGTCGACTTGGGACGACCAAAGCAACTCTTTATTAAGAAACAGGTGCAGACGGATTTATACAAGAAAACGGGTCTGGAAAAGACGCTGACGGCGTTTAGTCTGACCACCATGGGAATTGGGGCCATCGTGGGGTCCGGAATCTTTATCACGCCCGGCCTGATTGCCGCCAACTATACCGGACCCGGGGTCATGTTGTCCTACCTGATTGCCGTTGTCGTTTGTGCAATGGCTGCCCTGTGTTACTCCGAGTTCTCTTCTACCATCCCGCTTGCCGGGAGTGCGTATACCTATGTTTACGCGGTCTTTGGTGAGTTTGCGGCCTGGATTCTCGGGTGGGCGCTTATTTCTGAATACCTATTTGCGGTGTCCTCGGTGGCTGTGAGCTGGTCCTCTTATTTCCAGAACCTCTTAGCCGGTTTTGGTTTAAAACTCCCACCGTTCCTGCAGGCTGCGGCCGGGACCGCTGGGGTTAAGGGCGGCGGCATCGACGTCGTGGCCTTAGTCATTACCATGTTGGTGGCCTGGTTGCTCTCGAAGGGCATTCGGGAGTCGGCCAAGATCAACAACATCATGGTGATCGTTAAAATCTTGGTTATTTTATTATTTATCGGAATTGCTATTTTTTACGTTAAACCAGCGAACTACAATCCGTTCTTACCCTTTGGAACGAGCGGTATCTTCAAGGGGGCGGCCGTGGCATTCTACGCCTACATCGGGTTTGATGCCGTGTCGACCGCTAGTGAAGAAGTCAAGAATCCCAAGCGCAACATGCCGATTGGGATTATCAGCTCGCTCTTGGTGGCCGCCGTTCTGTATGTGAGTCTGTCGGCCGTCTTGGTTGGCGTGGTGCACTACACCAAGCTGAACGTGGCCGATCCCGTGGCCTTAGCGTTGACGTTGATCCATCAGAACTGGGCATCGGGCGTGATTTCCTTTGGGGCTATCGTGGGGATGACGACCGTGTTGATCGTGATGTCCTACGGAGGCACCCGGCTATTGTTTGCTATCAGCCGTGACGGCCTGTTGCCAGCTTCACTGAAGAAATTAAATCCGAAGACGCACGTGCCCGTGGCCAACACCTGGATTTTTGGGGCCATTGCCAGTGTCTTTGCGGCCGTGATTCCCATCGATAAGATTGCGGAATTGGTCAACATTGGGACGTTGTCGGCGTTTGCCATGGTTTCATTGGGAATCGTCTTCCTGCGCCATGATGAACGGTTTAAGAATCTGGACACCTCGTTTAAGGTGCCCCTGTATCCGTACCTGCCAATTGCCTCATTCCTGGCGTGTGTCTACCTGATGACGCAGCTGCAGGCCTTTACCTGGGAAGCCTTTGGCGTCTGGGTCGTCATCGGCCTGATTGTCTACGTGTCTTATGGGTATCACCACAGCCGCGTTCGAGAAATTTCACAAGCTGGGTAACGCTTTCATTTTTCGTGGTAGAATAGTTATAGACTTATCGAGAGGGATGACTTGATGCGTTACCTAGCAAGCCCAAGTTTAGATATTCGCCAAAATTTAGCGATTGAAACGTACCTGATGGAGCACGCCGATTTGACGGAACCCATCCTGTACTTCTATGTGAATTCACCGTGCATCATTGTCGGGCGTTATCAAAACGTCCTGGCAGAAATCAACCAACAATATGTGAAGGACCACAACATTATCTTGACCCGGCGGACGTCCGGTGGGGGCGCCGTGTACGACGACCTGGGGAACGTCAGCTTTAGCTTCATTACCAAGGATGACGGGGATGCCGTGGGCAACTTCAAGCGATTCACGGATCCCGTGATTAAGGCCCTTCATCAAATGGGCGCAACCGGTGCTGCCATGACGGGGCGCAATGACCTGACGATTGACGGTAAGAAGTTCTCCGGCAACGCCATGCACGTCGAGAATGGCCGCATGTTTTCTCATGGCACCTTGATGTATGACGTGGACCAGTCACAAATTGCCCACGCCCTACAGGTCCCAGCCGACAAGTTGGCGACTAAGGGTATCAAGTCCGTGCGGAGTCGGGTTACCAATTTGAAACCTTACTGTGCGCCCGAGTACCAACATTTAACCATCGAAGAGTTCCGGGACACCCTGGCCAAAGAGATTCTGGGTGTCAGCGATTTAAGTCAGGCCCAGCAATACGAGCTGACGGCGACCGATAAGGCTGGGGTGAAGGCCTTAGCCGACCAGTACTTTAACAATTGGGATTGGATCTACGGGAATGATCCGGCCTATTCGTTGACCCGTCGCCAGCATTTCCCAGCCGGCACCGTTGAGTTTGACCTCGATGTGGACCAGGGGAAAATCAAAGCCATCCAGATTCATGGGGACTTCTTTGGCCAATTGCCAATTGAAGAGGTTACCCAACAGTTGACCGGGATTCCGTACACGCCGACTGCGATTCAGGCGGTCTTTGATCAGTTGGATGTGGCTAGTTACTTTGGCAAGATTCCGGCCACTGACCTGGTCGATCTCTTGGCCAAGCAGCCTCAGGCTTAAGTGAAAGACGTCATCGAAGCGTTACTGTTGCGACGGTAGCGCTTTGCTTTTTTCTTAAGGTTCCGCAGAACTTAGGTCACGTTAAGACTTAACCCCTATAATGGTCAAGTCGATTATAAATAGAATCCGCCAGCCGTGACAATTCCGGCTGGGCTGAAAGGGTGGGTACCAAACCATGGAAATGGAAAAGCGGCAACGGCCGCGTCGTAAGAGACATCCAATTCGTAATATTATCATCATCTTGATCATTGCTTTAATCGGGGGTGGCGTGGCCTACGGGATGAAAAAGTACCAAGGCATCAAGGACAGCGTCGACCAGACCTACAAAGCCTCCGGGGTTAAGAAACTCCGGAACGTGAACCAGGTCTTAAAGGATAAGGAACCCGTGTCGATTCTCCTGATGGGGACGGATACCGGGGCCCTCGGTCGGACATTTGCCGGGCGGACGGATAGTATGATGGTGGTCACCATCAATCCGACCACGAATAAGACCACGATTACCAGTCTGGCACGGGATACGGCGGTCAACATCCCTGGTTACGAGGATTACGGGATTTCCAAGATCAACGCGGCCTATGCCTACGGGAAATCCAAGACGGCGATTACGACCGTGCAGGACATGTTGAACGTCCCAATTGACTTCTATGCCATCATCAACATGGGTGGGATGGAAAAAATCATTGATGAAGTTGGCGGGGTGACGCTAAAGCCAACCCTGAGCTTTAGCTACGGGGGTTACTCGTTTAAGAAGGGTGTTCAGACCCACATGAATGGGAAAAAGGCCTTGGCCTACTCCCGGATGCGTGACGATGATCCGCTCGGCGATTACGGGCGGCAAACGCGGCAACGGAAGGTCATCATGGCCTTACTTGGCAAGTCGAACTCAATTACATCGCTGTTAAATCAAAGCTTTATCAGTTCGTTATCCAAACAAACACAGACGGATCTGACCTTTAACGATTTGACGGCTCTGGCGACGAATTATCGTAAGGCAATCTCTAGCGTCAAGACGACTCACCTGCAAGGGACGAGCGAAACGATTAACGGCCAAAGTATGGAAGTGGCCTCAAAGACCGAGCTTCAGCGCGTGACGAATTACATTCGGAATGCCCTGAGTTTGGCCCACAAGTCCACGGGAACCATTGCCCAGATGGACGCCACGTCTGGCACGACTGGGAGCACGACAACGACCAGCTCTGACAATGGTGGCACGGGGGATTCCGGTAATGGTGGACCTGGTAACGGCTACTAAGGATAAATGAATTAGGCACGACAATCCACTAGGGGTTCTCGTGTCTTTTTTGCATGAAGGGAGTTTTGGTGATGAAAGAGTTGTTAGTAACCGGTGGCGCGGGCTTTATCGGGGCTAATTTTGTCCGATACGTGGTGGCCCACCAGCCCGACGTTCACGTGACCGTTTTGGATAAGCTGACCTATGCGGGTAACCGGGAGAACTTGGCTGGCTTGCCGGCCAATCGGGTGACCCTGGTGGTGGGGGACATCGCGGATGCCGTCATCGTTGACCGGCTGGTGCGCGACGCGGATGCGGTGGTCAACTACGCCGCTGAGAGTCACAATGACCGTTCGTTGCTGGACCCGGCACCGTTCATGCAGACCAATATTATCGGCACCTACACCTTGTTACAGGCCTGCCGACAGTATGCCGTTCGATTCCATCAGATTTCCACCGATGAAGTGTACGGGGACCTACCGTTACGTCAGGACTTGCCCGGACATGGTGACGGCTTTGGCGAAAAATTTACGCCCCAGTCGCGCTACAATCCTAGCAGTCCGTATTCGGCCTCGAAGGCCGGTGCCGACCTGCTGGTTCGGGCCTGGGTGCGTTCGTTTGGGCTCAGGGCGACGATTTCTAATTGTTCCAACAACTATGGACCGTATCAATACGTGGAAAAATTTATTCCCCGTCAAATTACCAATATCCTGAGTCACCGGCGGCCAAAACTATACGGGGCCGGTGCCAACGTCCGGGACTGGATTCACGTGGACGACCATTCGCGCGCCGTTTGGACCATTTTGACACGCGGCAAGGTGGGGGAAACCTACCTGATTGGCGCCAATGGGGAACGCAGCAATCGCGAGGTACTGGGACTCATTTTGAAGCTAATGGGCCAGCCAGCCGATGCTTTTGATTACGTGCACGACCGGCCGGGACACGATGTTCGGTACGCCATCGATGCCAGTTATCTCCAACAATCGTTGGGCTGGCAGCCACGCGTGACCGACTTCACGGCGGGCTTGCGGCAAACGATTGCCTGGTACCGGGCGCACGAAGCGTGGTGGCGCGGGGATAAGGAACGGGTGGAAGCTGGGTACCGGGAGAATGGCCAGTAAAAATAGCTAGATCATTAAACCCATTAAAAAATACGTCTCCGCCCAACAAAAGGGTAGAGACGTATTTTGCGTTAGCCTACTAAACGTTAGTAACCGCGGCTGACGTCGACACGGTTGACAGTCAGTTGACCATCGGCTTCCCAGCTCTTCAGGTTATCACTGAGGTAACCGAAGATTGGCCGGATGTTATCGACATCGAAGCCAGTTTGATGTGGCGTGATCAGGACGTTCGGGTAATCCCACAGCTTGGATTCGCGGGGAAGGGGTTCCGTCTCGAAGACATCCAAAGCGGCATTCAACACGTTTTGGTAAAGCAGTGCGTGCATGAGAGCCTGTTCGTCGACGGACTTTCCACGGCCGACGTTGACAAAAATTCGCACGCCATTTAATTTTTCAAAGTAAGCGGTATTAAAGTAATGAACGGTCGCCGGTGTCGCGGGCATGGCATTGATAATGACGTCGGCGTCCTTGACCAGCGCAGCGTCATCTTCCAGACTCACCGTGCCCTGGAAGCCAGAGACACCATGGCCAGAACGGTTGACGCCAAATGGGTAATTGCCAAAGCCGTTCAGCAGCTCGGCGATGTGTTGGCCGATGCTGCCGGTACCATAGATGACGACCTTCTGATTGGCCAATGTTGCCAGGTCAGACCGTGCGGGCACCTGCCAGAAATGGCCGGCCTGGTTCTTGACCGCGTCGTTAAAGTCACGCAGAAAGTAAAGTAAATAACCAATCGTCGACTCCGCGATAGCCGCAGAGTAGGCGCCACTTGCGTTGGTGACTTGAATATTGTGGGCGTTAATCCAATCGAGGGGCAGGTAATCGACACCCGCGCTAATGGTTTGAATCCAGCGCACGTGATTCTGCGGGTTCTGCAGAACGGCTGGACCGTGTTGCCCCCAGCCAAAGATGATATCAATATCCGTGGCGGTTTCCCACTCGCTAGCGGGAACCACGTCGACACCCAGGGATGTTAGGGCAGTGATTTGCGTTTGATTTAAGGTTGGAAAGGTTAATAATCGTTCTGTCATGTAAAAAACCTCCTTCGACGTTTGCCGTCCCCTCCATTTTAGCACGAGTTTGCCAGAAATCCCGCTAAAGCAGGGAGAACGCTTACATAAATAACACACATTGACTAAAGTGTCACGAAGACTAACAACTTAATTGCACACAAATTTCGAATGTAATCCATTAACTTTGGGTAGATTAGCGCCCAACCATTGCTTATTGACTTATCACTCGATATAATAGAGCCAAGACAGCAATTATTTATTTACACTAATAACGTTTGGGGAGGTTAGAAAAATGTTAAATCTTGGTCTGGATATCCTGGGCCTAGCGCGATTCCAATTTGGAATGACCACTGTCTTTCACTTCTTCTTCGTTCCATTTTCAATCGGCTTGGCCTTTGTCGTCGCCGTCATGGAAACCATGTATGCGATTAAGGGTGATGAGGATTACAAGAAGATGGCGCAGTTCTGGGGCAAAATGTTCCTGTACAGCTTCGCCGTTGGGGTGGTTACTGGTATTATTCAGGAATTCCAATTTGGGATGAACTGGTCTGAATACTCTCGGTTTATGGGGGACATCTTCGGGGCACCATTAGCCATCGAAGCGCTAGCAGCCTTCTTCATGGAATCCACGTTCATCGGGATGTGGATGTTTACCTGGGACCGCTTCAATAAGTGGGTCCACACGCTCTTTATTTGGTTAGTTATGTTCGGGTCTTCACTTTCCGCATTATGGATTCTGGCTGCCAACAGTTTCATGCAGAATCCATTGGGCTACATCATCAACCAACAAACGGGCCACGTTCAAATGGTCAGTTTTGGGGCTGTTTTGAGTAACCCCCAGCTGTGGAGTGAATTTCCGCACGTTATCTTCGGCGCTTTTGTTACCGCTTCCTTCGTCATTGCCGGCTGTGCCGCATGGCGTCTGCTGAAGAAGGATCACGTGACGTTCTACCGCAAGTCTTTGAACGTGGCGCTGGTCATTGGCTTAATCTTCTCCCTGGGGTCCATTGCCAGTGGGGATATTCAAAGTCGTTACTTAATCAACAACCAACCGATGAAATTTGCCGCTATGGAAGGGCTCTACAAGGACTCGACCAATAAAGGTGAATGGTCAATGGTTGCTGGATTCGACAACAAGCAACACAAGACGACTTGGTCCGTTGATGTGCCGTATGTCTTGAATTTGTTGAGTTACCACAAGACAACCGGGACCATCAAAGGGATGAACACGATTAACAAAGAGTTACATGCCAAGTACGATAAGAAATATGGTAATGACATTAACTACTACGTTCCAACCAAGACCTTGTTCTGGAGCTTCCGGATCATGTCAGGGGCGGGGGCACTGTTTGCCTTGCTCGCGATTGTCGGGTTGTTCTTTAACCGCAAGAAGTCGCAGCTGATTATGAATCAACGCTGGTTCCTCTACATCATGGGCCTGTGCCTATGGCTCCCATTTGTGGTCAACACGGCTGGTTGGTTCATCACTGAATTTGGGCGTTACCCTTGGGTCGTCTATGGCTTACTGACCATTGCCGACGCGGTTTCGCCAAATGTATCCGTTGCCTCGCTGCTGACATCAAACATTGTTTACTTCCTGATGTTTGCCGGCATGGGCCTGGTCATGATCGTTCTGTGTCACCGGACGTTGAAGGCTGGTCCTGATACTGAAAATACCGATGGGTATGCGGCGGGCGATACTGACCTTGATCCGTACTCAAAGGGGGCGTTCAACCATGACTAGCTATCAACTGATCTGGTTTATTTTAATCGGCGTGCTGTTTAGTGGGTTCTTCTTCCTAGAAGGGTTTGACTTTGGTGTGGGGATGCTCGTTAAGAGTTTCGCCAAGACCGAAGCCGAACGTGATGTTGTGATTCGCTCAATCGGACCGCACTGGGATGGGAACGAAGTTTGGCTGATCACCGCTGGTGGTGCCATGTTCGCCTCATTTCCAATGTGGTATGCGACCCTGTTCTCTGGCTTCTACCTGGTGCTGTTCTTAATTCTGGCCGCCCTGATCTTCCGGGGAGTCTCGTTTGAATTCCGGGCAAACATGCAGACGGCAACCTGGCGAAACTTCTGGGAGTGGGCTTCCACGATTGGGAGCTTCTGCGCAGCCTTCCTGTTTGGGATGCTGTTCACCGCGATGATTGCCGGGATGCCTATCGATAAAAATGGGGACATGACCGCGCACTTCTTCGACTACGTCAACCTGTTCTCCATCGTTGGTGGGGTAGCGGTCACCGTCTTATCCCTGGTTCACGGGTTAAACTTCATTCGGTTGAAGACGTCCGGTGAATTACGGGAACGGGCCTTGGCCTGGAATAAGATTCTGTACCCCGTCTTATTTGCGGGTGAAGTTCTGTTTGCCATTCTGCTGTACTTCTCAACCGACTTCTTTGCCAAGAAGCCACTGACGACCACGGCGATTGTGGTTGCCTTGGTCATCTTCACCTGCTTGGCTTACTGGGGTGTGTTGGGGAACCACGAGTGGCTGTCCTTTATCGGCAGTGGTTTGTCACTGGTCAGTGTGGTTGTCTTGATCTTCAATGGGTTATTCCCACGGGTCATGGTTGCCAACAATCCAGCGTACTCGCTGCTGATCAAGAACTCTTCTAGTTCACCTTACACGCTGCACCTGATGACCATCTTGGCGTTTAGCATCCTTCCAATCGTCTTGGTCTACTTCATCTGGAGCTACTGGGTCTTCTACAAGCGGTTGGCCTCACCTAAGCAAAACGCTTAATTTAAGTTAAATGCACCTGTTTGGTGCTCGGGTCCTCACGACTTTTCCAGCCGTGGGGATTTTTGGTTAAACCAGTCTTTGCCAGCGGGGCCGAGCTGGTGAAAACTGGGCCTGGGCCTGGGTCGTGTTGTGTTATAGTTCGTTCCCGACGGCGGATTCAAAGTGCCCGGCTATGGGGCCGGTTTCAGCCGAAGGGCGGGCTTTCACCTCAACTTTGAGCCAAAAGGCGGTCTCAAAGGTTGTCCCATGGACTAAGCCGAGTGAGAAACCTCGGCTAAGACCATCGACACAGCGGGGCACTTTGATCCGCCTCTGGTCACTGACGCGGACTTGGCTGGCCCAGTTTTCACCAGCCCTGTGGTTGGCAGTGACTTAACCTAGCATAGTGTGTGAGTGTGTTTCGTGAGGAGTGGCCTGGATTGTGTTGTGGTTCGTTCTCGACGGCGGATTCAACCTACCCCGCTATGGGGCCGGTTCCAGCCGAAGGGCGGGCTTCCACCTCAACTTTGAGACAAAAGGCGGTCTCAAAGGTTGTCCCGTGGGCTAGGCTGAGAAAGGACCTCAGCCAAGACCACCGACACAGCGGGGCACTTTGATCCGCCTCTGGTCACTCCCACGGCCGGCCCAGTTTTCACCAGCTGTGCGGTTGACAGTGATTTAACTTAGCGTGGTGTGTGGGTGTGCTTCTTGGGGAGCAGCACGGATCCGTGTTGTGGTTCGTTCCCAACGGTGGATTCAACCTGCCTGGCTATGGGCCGGTTCCAGCCGAAGAGCGGGCTTTCACCTCAACTTTGAGCCTGAGGAGCGGTCTCAAAGGTTGTCCCATGGACTTTGCTGGTCCAGTTTTCACCGGCTCTGCGGCTGACACTGGTTTAACCCGGTGGTGGTTGTGCCTCTTCAAGAGGAAAATCGATACATATTGAAGACCGATTCTGAGTAAGCGAAGTAGATACTGAGGACAATTGTTGCCACAACCGGTTGGCTTGGCGGTTGACGTCAAGTGAAGCCGGAGGCAGCTAGATGCGCACGCCTGTGTCGGTGCTCTTAGTTCGGCTGGGGTTGCCGGACTTAGAGCACGGGCCGCTTGGAAGATTCACGGGCTTAGTGAAGCTTCCAAACGAGGGTGAAGACCGCACTATGGCTTCAGCCGGGCCCCATAGGCGGGGCGTATCTAGCTGCCGCAGGCGAGAACGCCAACGCACAACTCACCAAAGCTCAACCAATTGTAACCAACTAAATTGCCAAAAAGATGTTGGGAAGCGGCGATTGGTAGCGCTTAGATACCTAAAAAATGCTATCATGGCAGTATGAGTTATCACTTGTTGTGAGGGGGCTTTATTTTGATTGATTCACGAGTTTTTAAATTTCCGGGTGTGAAACCGGCCGCGGCGATTGAGGCGGTACTGACGGTGATTCAAGCCATTATGATTATTATTCAGGCGCAGTACTTGTCGGCCGCAATTGTTCAGCTCTGGAAACAACAGCCGATTGACACGATTGTCGAGCCGTTGGCGGTGTTTGCGGTCGCCTTCCTGGCGCGTCATTTGTTGACACTCTTAAAGGATTGGCTAATGTATCCGTTTGTCGAACGAACGACTAAGAAATTGCGGAAGGACTTTATGGCCAAGCTGTTTGACCTGGGTCCCAGCGTGGTGGCCGAAAAGGGGACTGGAAACGTGGTCACCATGGGCCTGGAGGGTATCGACAAGATTCAGACCTACCTGATGATGATCATCGGGAAGGTGCTGGACCTGTCGATCACGCCCTGGCTGGTGCTGATTTACATTGCCTTCATCCAGTGGAAAGAGGCACTGTTCCTATTGGCTATCTACCCGTTGATTATTATCTTTATGATTATCTTGGGGCTCGCGGCCCAGGCCAAGGCCGACCGGCAATATGCCGGCTACCAACGACTATCCAATCACTTTGTGGATACGCTGCGGGGTCTGCCAACCCTGAAGCAGTTGGGCTTGAACGAAAAGTATGCGGACAACGTCTATCAAGTCAGTGAGGATTATCGTAAGAAGACCATGGCGACCCTGACGATTGCCATGACGTCAACGTTTGCGTTGGACTTTTTCACGACGCTGTCGATCGCCATTATTGCCGTTTTCTTGGGCTTTGGCTTGATGAATAATTCGATTCAACTCCTGCCAGCATTGGTCATTTTGACCCTGGCACCAGATTATTTTGCCCCAATTCGAAACTTTGCTAACGACTATCACGCGACCCTGAACGGGAAGAATGCGTTGACAGCCGTGCTGGATATTTTACAACGCGAAACGCCGAGCGACCGGGAGCTCTTACCGGCCCGCGAGCCCGTGTGGACGGCTGACGACGACGTGCGCTTTGATCACGTGAATGTGGCCTATGGCGAGGATGCGGCGACGCTAAAGGATATCACGTTTGACGTCCATGGCTTTCAAAAGGTCGGCATCATTGGGGCCTCTGGTTCCGGGAAGTCGACCCTGATCAACACGTTGGGCGGCTTTCTGAGCCCCCAAGATGGACAGATTCACGTTCGGGGAACCCAGGTGCCACACCTCGACCAGAAGGCCTGGCAACGCAGCTTCGTTTATATTCCGCAGGCGCCATACCTGTTTCATGCCAGCTTGCGGGACAACCTGGCCTTCTATGCGCCGGATGCGAGCGAAGCGGCCGTCAATGCTGCTGCCGCCAAAGCCGGATTGACCGACTGGATTGCCTCCTTGCCGGCCGGCTTGGACACTCAGATTGGTGAAGGCGCGCGAGGCGTCAGCGGTGGCCAGGCCCAACGGATTGCGTTGGCTCGCGCCTTCCTGGACGATTCGCGGCGAATCCTGCTATTCGACGAACCCACGGCGCACTTGGATATTGAAACCGAAGTGGAATTGAAACAAACCATGATGCCGGTCTTTGCGAACCATTTGGTGTTCTTCGCGACGCACCGGCTCCATTGGATGAATGAAATGGATTATATTTTAGTGATGGACCACGGCGAAATCGTGGAGCAGGGGACCCCTGCCGAGCTTCAGGAGCGAAACGGCGCCTACGTTCGGTTGCGGTCTGAAATGGAAGGAGCGACGACACGATGAAGGGATTTTTTGCGACATTTAAGCACGATCACTGGGTCATGCCGTACCTGCGACGCTACCGAAAACTGTTGGCGCTGGTTCTATTTCTGGGCTTCATGACTTTCTTCTGCGGGGGCGCGCTGATGTTTAACTCCGGCTACCTGATTAGTCGGGCCGCCACCCATCCGTACAACATCTTGATGATTTACGTACCCATCGTGCTCGCCCGGGCCTTTGGGATTGGCCGGCCAGCCTTTCGTTACGCGGAACGGCTGACCAGTCACAACTGGGTGTTGCGAATCGTTTCGGACTTTCGGAAGCGGCTGTATCAGGCCGTGGAAAAGCAAGCGGTTGCCATTCGCCAAACACACCAGACGGGGGATGTCCTTAGTATCTTAGCCGAAGACATCGACCACATTGAAAACCTTTATCTGCGGACGGTCTTTCCCCTAGTGATTGGTTGGCTGCTATATCTATTCGTGGTCATTGGTATCGGCTACTTCAACTGGGCGTTTGGCCTGTTGATGCTGCTACTGCTGGGTGTGATTGTCATCTTCATGCCGCTGTTGTCCGTGACGGTAAACGGTCGCCGCGAGTTCCAAGCACGCCAGGTGCAGCGGAACTTTTATACCAAACTGACCGATTCCGTGCTGGGCTTGGGCGATTGGCTGATTTCTGGTCGGCGGACGGCCTTCCTGGCACAACAGGACCAACCCATCGATGAGATTGCCACGCTGCGGCGGGCCGACCACCATTTTCAGTGGTGGCGCAACTTTGCCATTCAGGTCGTCTTCGGGGCAGCGGTCGTGCTGATCGTTTGGTGGGCCGGATTGACGTTCACGCACAATCAGGCCGAAGCCAACTGGGTCGCCGCCTTTGGGCTGGCACTTTTCCCAACCGTCGAACCGTTCTCAAGCATGAGCCAAGGGGTCAGCGAGTGGCCGGTCTACAAGGATTCCATCGAACGGGTCAACCGCTTGGATGAAAATGAACCGGAACAGGCGCCACAAACCACGATTAACGGGGCGCCGACGTTACAGCTGGACCATGTGGCCTTCACGTATCCGGGGGCCGAGCGCCAAGTCATTGATGATCTGTCCTTAGAGCTCCATCCGGGTGAGAAATTAGCCTTGCTGGGTCCCAGTGGGACGGGGAAGAGTACGCTCCTGAAGTTAATTTTGGGGGATGAAACGCCGGCGAGTGGACAGGTGACGCTCAACGGGGTACCGATTGCTCAGTTACAACAGCAGCGGGCACAACTCTTTGGCGTGCTGGATCAGCAGCCGTACCTGTTCGACACGACCGTGATGAACAACGTGCGCTTGGGGAATTTAAACGCGACCGATGCGGACGTTCACGCGGCCGTCAAAGCCGTTGAACTGGATGACCTGATTGGGCGGCTGCCTCAGGGCTATGACACGGAAGTCCAGGAGGCCGGGAGTCGGTTCTCTGGCGGAGAACGCCAACGGCTATCCTTGGCGCGGATTCTCTTGCAGGACGCGCCCATCATCATCTTGGATGAGCCAACAGTGAGCCTGGACCCGATTACCGAACAACACTTGCTGGACACGGTCTTTAGCGTGCTCCACGACAAGACGATTATCTGGGTCACGCACCATTTGGCAGGCATCAACCACGTCGATCAGGTCCGCTTCATTGAAAACGGCCGCTTCGACATGCAGGGGACGCCAGCCGAACTGTACCGGGACAATGCCCGATTTAGAGCGTTGTACGACTTGGATCGCGGAAAGTAAATTTGTACACAAAAAGGGTCATCCTCACGTGGGATGACCCTTTACTAGTTTAATCAATTAGTGATCACGTCGCAGGAGCATGGTCGTGAGCTTTTCGAGGTCGGCTTGTGCCTCGCCAGCAGGTAGCTGTTGAATCAGCTCTAACGCCTTTTCCGTGTGGGCCAGCGCCAGTTGTCGAGCGGCCGCAACGCCATGGTACTGGGCGACCAACGATTGAACGGCCTGAATGTCGGCCACCGTCATGTCCTTTTTCTTACGCAACAGGTGGTGGAAGTCGCGTTTAGCCTGGGGAATCGCCAGAATCAATGGCAGGGAGTAGACGCCAGAGCGCAAGTCTTCCAGGACGGGCTTCTGGGTTTTGGCCGGGTCGCCCGCGTAGTCTAAGATGTCGTCGAGCATCTGGTAGGCACAGCCAATGGCAATCCCAATCTCACGGGTGATGGCCACCACGCTGGCCGGTGCGCCGGAAAGTTTGGCACCGGTATAGCAACTCAGCGCAAACAGCTCGGCGGTCTTGCCGGCGACTTCGTTGAGGTAAGCGTCAACCGTAATGTCCTCACGGTAGTTGAGGTCCATTTGGTGGAGTTCGCCCTGCAGGATGCGGTGCATGGCGTCGATGTGTTCCTGCACCATGTGCCGGTCGGCCGTGGCCTTCAAGACCTGGTTGAAGTAGACCGTGAACATGAAATCGCCGGCATAAATGGCGTTCCGTTGGCCATATTTCATCTGAATCGTGCGGACGCCACGCCGGGTCGGGGACTCGTCGATGACGTCGTCGTGAATCAGGGTGCCGACGTGCAGAATTTCTAGTGCCGCCGCGCCGGCCTGTAATTCCGCCGGTGTGCCCTGGTTCCCAAATTTAGAGAATAGGTAAAAGTATCCCGGACGCAACAGCTTGCCGCCAGATTTTAACAACGCTAATATTTTGCTGTGGATGGGTTGGTTATCCAGCTGAACCGCCCGGAAAAGGTAGTCCTGTAGCGCATCCAATTGCGGTTCTACTTGTGGAAATTGCCGCCAAAGTTGTCGATCCATTTTGCACCTCGCTATGTATGTTACGTTAAAATTTATCTTACCGGCATGTGGAAACGTTGTCAAATAAAGGTTACTCTGTTGTTCGAATTTGTTAGGACGTTGGGTGGACTAGTCAGACCAAATCGGCGAGAAGTGGTGTGATATCAAGGATTATCAGACTGGACGGTGAGCGACGTAACGCTGGTGTAATCGTTATTGGTAAAAACTAATTTTGGGGAGACTGAGTGAACGGGCTAACCCATATCTGTGGCGGTTGAACTCACCGCAGGTATGGGCTATTATCAAATTGTGGCTAAACTAGGTGTTTGATTGCGCCTCCGGGCTGGTGAAAATGGGCCGTGACGCTGTGGGCGCACGTCCGAAGCCTGGGGGGCGGTCTTCGGACTTACTTTGAGCCCATTTTCACCAGCCCGGAGGCTGACACTGGTTTAGCCCGCGAGAATTACCGCCAATTTGCGTGGCATCTAGGGTGAAGGCCGTGGCACGTCCGTTCGGATACCTTAGTCCCTCTGGACGCACGCAATCATTTTCTGTGGCAAGTTATCGCGTAACAAAATATTTAGCATACATACTTCTCGGCTTATTTGGCAGTTTCATGTCAGCACTAAGTCGGAGACCAAATCAATAATATTAAACTTATAAAAATTCAGGAGGAATCCGTATGACCGTCAGTACCTTTCTCGAACTCGTTGAAATTAAAGCCAAAATTGCCTCTGTTTGGCCGTTCTTATTGGGCGTTATTTTTGTCCAAGCTAACTATCAGCATGTGAATTGGGGTGTTACCGCGTTATTTTTTGTGGCGATGTTGCTCTTTAACATGGCCGTGGATATCAATGATAATTATCAGGATTATACCAAGGCGGGCAATCAGGCTGCCGAGTGGAAGAAGCATACCAACATCATCGGGGCCCACCACCTGGCCGTTAACCGAATCTTTGCTCTGATGGCGAGCATGGCGGTCGTAGCGGGAATCATTGGCCTGACTCTCGTCTGGGTGACCGGCTGGCCGCTACTGGTTATGGGCGTCTTTTGTTTTCTCGTCGGCTACCTGTACGCTGGGGGGCCACGGCCGTTGTCTGGCACGCCCACGGGGGAGTTCTTTGCCGGATTTACCATGGGTTATATGATTATGCTAATTACGGTTTATTTAAACCTTTATCAAACGTCCGCCTTTACTGGGCCGCTCATGGGTCGGGTTTTATTGGCATCGGGAATCGCCGTGATGGCCATTGCCGCGTTATTGCTGGCTAATAACATCTGTGACGCCGCCGAGGACCTGAGCCTGAACCGCAAGACGATTGTCTACTACTTGGGCAAACAGGGGGCCTTATGGCTGTTTGCCAGCTTCTACGTCATCGGGTATCTGTCTCTGATTGTCAGCGTGATGCTGGGCGACCTGCCCAAATGGTCGTTGCTGGCGCTGATCAGCGTGCCCCTGATCGTCCGCAACGTTCGCGGCCTATTCCGCGTTCAGGTGAAGAAGGAAACCTTTATTCTGGCCGTACGAAGTCTGGGAATCTTAGCGCTGGTGACGGTTATCTCGGAATTACTCGGTCTGTGGTTGGGTTAAGCATTCCTAAATGTCTGGTCAGGTTGCTGTTTTTTAAGCGGCAATCGGGTAGAATAAAAGAAACACTTTTTGGAGGTCAAAGACGATGAAAATTTTAGAAGATCGCATTCGACAGGACGGGACGGTTTTACCGGGTAACGTGCTGAAGGTTGATAACTTTTTGAACCACCAAATTGATCCCCAATTGATGGACCAGATGGGGGCTGAATTTGCCCGCCATTTCAAAGATGCCGGCATCACGAAGGTGTTAACGGTCGAATCTTCTGGGATTGCGCCCGCCGTCATGGCTGGGTTACATTTACAGGTTCCCGTTATTTTTGCCCGCAAGCACAAGAGCCTGACGCTACAGGATAATCTGTACACGGCCAAGGTCTATTCGTACACCAAGCAGGTCAACAACGATATTTCCATTGACCGTCGCTTTCTATCGCCCGAGGATCGGGTGCTGATTGTGGATGATTTCCTCGCAAATGGACAAGCCGTTCAGGGACTGTTTGATATCGCTGAAACGGCGGGTATCACGGTCGCTGGGGTCGGTGTTGTCATCGAGAAACGTTTCCAGAAGGGCCACAAAATGGTCGTTGACGCCGGGGTGCCACTGGTGGCATTGGCCAGCATCGCTTCCTTTGCGGATGGTCAGGTCATTTTTGCCCAGGATTAGGCGCATCTAACTTGTTTAATCACTTGGGAAACTTTAGAATAAAAAGTGAATGGTTTCAATCTTTAACACTGACGAAAAAATTAATTTTAGGTAGAAAGTAGGGAGTAAATTGGCGAACACGGTCTTATATCCTGGAGATACTGTTGGGGTGATTGGTAACAGCGCTAACGCGGCAATGTTGGTAACGACGGCCCGGAAAATGGGGTTGCGTGTTGGGGCGTATGGCGCTGACGAAACGAGTGAGGCGCTACAATTAGCCGACTTCAAGGCAGTTGGCACCGCGAAGGATCGCGACAAACTTCAGCATTTTGCTGAGAGTTGTGCGGCCATCGTGTACGATTCGGACCGTGTGGACACGGACGTCATCAAATTTTTAGCGCAGTTCACCCGGATTCCACAGGGCGCAGACATGCTGGAAATGATGCAGGATCGGTTGTTAGAACGGGCCTTCTTTGATCAATTAAATGTGAACGTGGCCCCGTACGCAACGATCATCAACTTGGATGACGTGTACCAATCCGTCAATTCCATTGGCTATCCCTGTGTCTTAAAACCCATTCAAAAAGAATGGTCCCACGGCCGTGAGTTAGTCATCAAGACGCAAACGGATATTGCCAAGGCGGCGGGGTTACTCGATTGGGGAACCTACATCTTGGAATCCCAAATTGCTTATGATCGAGAATTCTCAATCATCGTTGCCCGTGATCAAGAGGGGAACCAACAAGCTTTTCCAATCACGGAAGTGCAGTCGGTCAATGACCGCGCTCAGAAGACTTGGGTTCCCGCACAACTCGATGACGACGTGGCTAGTGAAATTCACCGGATTGCGAGTGAAGTCGGCAAAAACGTTAACTATGTAGGGGTCTTTGAAGTTTCCTTCTATCTCACCAGCAGTGGCGCAATTTACGTGAAAAAGATTGTGGCCGCACCTAGCGAGACGGGGTACGTCTTCGGGGATGCCGCCACGGTCGACGAATTTGAACAACACATGCGCGCCGTTTGTGGGTTACCGTTGGCCCAACCAACGATCCTGACGCCGGCAGTCACGGCCAACTTTACGACCAGTCAGCTGACGGCTATCCAAACCCAGTGGCAGATCAAGGCCAACTGGCACTTCACCTTCTACCATTTGCGCAAACCCGCCGATGATGACGTGGTGGGGCACATTTCCGTGCAGGGGACAGCGGTTAAACCTTTGCTTGACCAGCTAGACGACACCGCAATCTGGTCCACCCCAACCGACCCAGCTGTCGACTAGGGTTAACAGGGGACTGGTGCCTCCGGGAGAGTGAGAATGGGACCGGAACGCTGTGGGCGAACGCCCGGAGCCAAAGAGCGGTCTCCAGGCTTACTTTGAGCCACCCAGGTGTCTCAAAGATATCAATGTTCTAACCGGCACAGACCGCCGCTAAGAACATTCCCACGGCTAAGCCCATTCTCACTCTCCCTGCGGCTCATATCCCGTTAACCCAGTGACGGCCGGTAAGTTTGTTTGGCAGTGGCCATTACTGGATTGAGGAGAGGGCAGCGGACATGTCGCGTTTTTAATCCGCTGTCAGCCGTGAGGTCGGCGAAAATGAACTCAGCCGTGGGAATTCTCTTAACGGTTGATCCTGACCGTTTAGAGAATTGGCGACTTTGAGACTCGTCTTTTGAGGCTCAAAGCGAGCCTGAAGACCGCACTTTGGCTTCAGGTGTCCGCCCACAGCGTTCCGGTTTATTTTCGCCGACCGGTAAGGCGCCAACAACGACAAATAAAAACAGTGACATTGCGCATCTGATCACCCGGCTGGCTGATTGGGTGCGTTTATTGGTGTGCACGGCTTTTTAACCGCTAAAATTATGGCAGCGGTCTCCAAAATTTCTTTTGAAATGTCGGGGACACTTCCAGCAGAACGTATGTTTTTTTGGTATACTATTCAAGACTAATTACAGAGAGGACTGTGTTCACGGTGGCAGGAGAAGAATTGTTAACTGGCATGAACGATAAGCAAACGGAGGCCGTCCTTCAGACGGAGGGACCGCTGTTAGTATTGGCGGGTGCCGGTAGTGGGAAGACCCGGGTGTTAACGCACCGGGTCGCCTACCTGATTGAGCACAACAACGTGATGCCGTGGCGCATCTTGGCGATTACCTTTACGAACAAGGCCGCCAAGGAAATGCGCGAACGGGTCATCAAATTATTGGGACCAGATGGCAACGACGTCTGGGTCTCCACGTTCCATGCCCTGTGTGTGCGGATCTTACGGCGGGATGCCGATAAGCTCGGCTATAACCGAGCCTTTACGATTGCAGACCCCGGAGAACAACGGACGCTGATCAAGCGGGTCTTGCGGCAACAAAACTTAGACGTCAAGAAGTTTGATCCCCGGTCCGTGTTAGGGGCCATTTCAAACGCCAAGAACGCCTTACAAACACCAGCGATGATGCGTGAAGCCGCTGGGAATCCCTTTGAAACGACGGTGGCGACGGTCTACGAGAGTTACCAACGCGAGCTGCAGGCCAACCAAGCGATGGACTTTGACGACCTGATCATGTTGACTATCAAACTTTTCAATCAAGATAAAGAAGTCCTGGGTTACTACCAAGAAAAATTCAAGTACATTCACGTTGATGAATACCAAGATACCAACGATGCCCAGTACACGCTGGTCAACCTGTTGGCTAAGAAGTACGGCAACCTCTGTGTCGTTGGGGATGGGGACCAAAGTATCTACGGTTGGCGGGGTGCCAACATGGAAAATATTTTAAACTTTGAACATGATTACCCCGCTGCTCACGTCACGCTGCTGGAGCAGAATTACCGGTCGACCAAGACCATCTTGAAGGCCGCCAACGACGTGATTCAACGCAACGTTAACCGGAAGAAAAAGGATCTCTGGACGGACAATCCGGAAGGGGAAAAGATCTCGTATTACCGGGGTCAAAATGAAAATGATGAGGCCCATTACGTGGTCGCTAAGATTCAAGAAGAACGCGAGCAACACAACCGCGGTTACGGCGATTTTGCCATCTTGTACCGGACCAACGCCCAATCCCGGGTGATTGAAGAAACGCTGGTCAAGACCAACATTCCGTACACCATGGTCGGGGGGCACAAGTTCTACGACCGCAAGGAAATTCGTGACGTCCTGGCCTACCTGACGTTGGTGGCCAATCCAGCCGACTCCATGAGCCTGGAACGGATCATCAATGAACCTAAGCGGGGCATTGGCGCAACGAGTGTCGAAAAGCTCCGTGATTTTGCGGAAATGCATGACTGGACCGAGTTAGAAGCTACGCAAAACATTGCGCTGGCTACGAACCTGGGTGCGCGGATTCGCAATGCCATGGAGAAATTTGGAATGACGCTGAGGGCCGTGCAAGACAAGGCCGCCACTATGAGCGTCTCCGAAATCACCAATGAATTGTTGGATCAGACCGGCTACATGGCCGCCTTGAAGGCCGTTGCGGCCAAGAACCTAGAGGCGGAGACCCGGATCGAAAACATCCAAGAATTCCTATCCGTGACGCAGAAGTTTGATGATGATTGGGATAACGCCGATCATGATGAAACGGAAGAACGACTGGTTGAATTTCTGGCCGATTTGGCCTTAGTTTCCGCGCAAGATGATGTTGAAGAGGAACCCGCTGAGGTAACCCTGATGACGCTGCACGCGGCTAAGGGGCTAGAATTTCCCGTCATCTTCCTGATGGGACTAGAAGAAGGGATTTTCCCACTCTCTCGGGCCATGCTGGAAGACGACGAGTTGGAAGAAGAGCGGCGGTTGGCCTACGTGGGGATTACCCGGGCCCAAACCAAGCTATATCTGACCAACGCCTACTCGCGGATGCTGTACGGTCGGCGTCAAACCAACCCGCAGTCCCGCTTCGTGACCGAAATTGATCCAGAGTTGCTGCACTTAGACTACAGCGAAACGCAATCCGGCTTGACCCCAAGTCGGCGTGACGTGCCATTTGCTCGGCGGACGGCCAGTGCGGTTGCCAAGCCATATGCCGGCAAGACCGGCCGGGTCATCGAGTCAACTGGCACGGGTGCCGGTGAAGTTAGCTGGGGCGTTGGCGATAAGGCCAGCCACAAGAAGTGGGGCATCGGGACCGTGGTCAAGGTCAACGGGACCGGTGAAGATGCCGAATTGGACATTGCCTTTCCAGAACAGGGTGTGAAGCGGTTGTTAGCCGCCTTCGCCCCAATTAAGCGAGTCGAAAAATAAGTGTGACGTGGGAGGAATTTGATGACTGACAAACCCATTAAAACCTTAACGGCGGAGCAAGCCGCTGCCGAGGCAGCAGAGCTCCGGCCCCAATTGATTACCTGGGGCAAACAGTATTACAACGCGGATGCGCCAACGGTCGAAGATGACGTGTATGACCGCGTTTATGCCCGACTGGTCGCCTTGGAAACGGCCTTTCCAGAAATCGTGACGCCGGAGTCACCCACCCAAAACGTGGGGGGCACCACGCGGGGCGACCTGCCTAAGGTGACCCATGAGATTCCCATGTTATCGTTGGGGGATGTGTTCTCCATTGACGAGCTCAAGGAATTTGATGAACGCCTTCGTGGCAATGTTGACGAGGACTTTGACTATAATTGTGAATTAAAGATTGATGGCCTGGCCATTTCACTGCGGTATGAAAACGGTGAATTCGTGCAAGGCTCGACGCGTGGCAACGGGCAAATTGGTGAGGACATTACGGCCAATTTGAAGACGATTCCGTCCATTCCCCAGACTCTGAGCCGGCCATTGACGATTGATGTGCGGGGCGAATGCTACATGCCTAAGGCAGCCTTTTTCGCGCTGAATGAGCGGCGCGAGGCGGCTGGTCAAGCCCCATTTGCCAATCCCCGGAACGCGGCGGCGGGAAGCCTGCGCCAACAAAATACGCAGGTGACCGCCGACCGTAAGCTGGCGACCTTCATGTATAACATCGCCGACTATGAGCCGTTAAATACGCGAAGCCAGAGTGGCTTGCTGGATGAACTGGCCGAACTCGGCTTTACCACGAATCCGGCCTACCAGGTTGCCCACAACATGGACGACGTGGCGGCCTATATCGACCGCTACCAGGGACAACGGTCCGACCTGCCTTATGGGATCGATGGCATTGTGATCAAGGCCAACTCATTGCCGCTTCAACGGGCAATCGGGGCGACGGTCAAGGTGCCGCGGTGGGCGATTGCCTACAAGTTCCCACCTGAAGAGGTTCAGACGACCGTCTTAGACATCGAGTGGACGGTCGGCCGGACGGGTATTGTGACGCCAACCGCTGTCATGACGCCCGTTGCCTTAGCTGGAAGCACGGTTGCGCGGGCCTCCCTGCACAACCCCGATTACCTGACGGCTAAGGACATTCGGTTGGGGGACACGGTCCTGTTGCACAAGGCTGGGGATATCATCCCCGAAATCTCTCAGTTTGTGGCGGCTAAACGACCAGCGGATGCGGAACCTTATCCCATCCCCACGAACTGTCCGTCCTGTGGGGCGAAGCTGGTCCACCTGGATGAGGAAGTGGCACTACGATGCATCAATCCGCGGTGTCCCGCCCAATTGGCCGAGGGGATGAATCACTTCGCCTCCCGGAATGCCATGAACATCGCCGGCTTAGGTCCCCAGATTGTAGCCCAATTATTTGACCGTAAATTGGTCGATGATGTGGCCAGTCTTTACCGGCTGACGACCGCCCAATTATTAACTTTAGATAAATTTGGGGAGAAGTCAGCCCAAAACCTCTTGACAGCGATTGATAATAGTCGCAATAATTCATTAGAACGTTTGCTATTTGGCTTAGGTATTCGCCACGTGGGGGCTAAAGCCGCGCGGTCGATTGCGGCTGAATTTGGTGACATTGGTAGTCTGATGGCAGCTGATAGCGAGAGCATCTCTGCCATTGACACGGTTGGTGGCATCATTGCTGACAGCGTCGTCACCTATTTTGCCAGTGATCAGGTTCGTGAATTGATTGATGAACTCCGTGCGGTCGGGGTCAACCTGACGTATACCAGTGGGGCGGCAACGCCCGTGGATACGGAGGGCCAGTTTGCTGGTCAGCGCATCGTGTTGACCGGGAAGCTCCAGGAGCTGAGTCGGCCAGAAGCGACCGCCTGGCTCGAACAACATGGGGCTACGGTCACAGGGAGCGTCTCCAAGAAGACGGATCTACTGATTGCGGGTGAAGCCGCCGGTAGCAAGCTCACCAAAGCCCAGTCGCTCAACGTTCCAGTCTGGAACGAAGCGCAACTACAGGCAGCGATGAACGAAACGAAATGATGACTTTAGGAGGAAACAAGTCGTGAAACGGTTACGAACCTTTATTGCGTTGGCCGCGGTGCCGTTATTTTTGGCCGCGTGTGGCAATTTAAGTAGTTCCAGTATGTCCGGAACTTCCGGCAACAGTAAGTCCGGGGGAACCCAATTAACGGGACAAAGCAGCGATGGTGATTACGAAGGGGTCATTAAGAGTGGCCACTACCAAACGAGTAAATCGCGTGGGGTGACCAACAGTCAAGACTCTGGGAACACGTACAACCTGAAGAGCTTTGAAAACGGGATGCTGAACGTCTCGAAGAAAGTCTTCTCCACCAAGAAGTATGTTTTCCAAGAAGGCCAGCATCTGACGGCATCCACCGTTCAGAACTGGTTGGACCGGAAATCTAAGTCGAATGCCACGGGATTAAACCCCACCAGTAACGGCTCAACGTCGTCTACTGGCCGGAACCCCATCTACATTCAGGCCTTAGAAGAACAAGATTACATGACCCAGAAGAACAACAAGCTGAGTCTGGGCGGGGTCACGATTGGAATCGCGGTCAACTCCGTGGATTACTACAAGAAGACCCAGTACGGGGCCACGTTTGAAACCAAGATCAGCAAGGCGGCTGGTGAAGCGTACGCTAAGAAGGCGGCCAATACCGTCCTCAAGCGGTTGCGGAAGAAGTCAGCGCTGAAGAACGTACCAATCGTCATTGCCATCTACCGGCAAGCCTCAAACGATAGCTTGGTCGGGGGCGACTTCATTGCCTACTCGAACAACAAGGCCGGCGCCACGAGCGTCTCCAGTTGGACGGCGTTAGGTGAGAAGAATTACGTCTTCCCCGTTGAGAGTGGCGAGAGCAGCCCGAACAGCAACGATGAAAGTTCCTTCTCAAACTTCAAAACAGAAGTGCAAAACTTCTTCCCGAACTTGAGCGGGGTCACCGCACAGGCTCATTACAATGGGAAATCGCTGACGGGGATGCACGTTAACATCCAGACGCAGTTCTACAGTCAAACGGAAATCATCAGCTTCACACAGTATCTCCAGACGGCCGCGCAAAAGTACCTGCCATCCGGGGTGCCGATTGACATTACGGTGTCATCGACGGACGGCGTGCAAAGCTTCTTGAACCGGACCACCGGCTCGAAGAAGTTCACGAGTCACGTCTTTAACAGTTATTAAAAAATAGGGGTCGTTGTCCTGCTCACCACATGACGAGGTGAGGGGATAACGGTCCTTTTTTTGAAATTTAACGTGTTTGCGACCGACTACCTGAAACTGGTGGCGTTTCCATGGAAGTTTTCTTGTCATAATCTTTGGCGTCCCACGGATATATGGTAGAATGTTAATGTATGTTTACCCTGGGAGTAGTCCGGAGTGAACGGTGAATTGCGGATAAATTAGAAAGAGGGATAATTGATGGCTAATCGAATTAATCGAGAACAAGTTCAACACGTTGCCGGCTTGGCAAAGCTTGAATTTACGGATGCCGAGTTGGACGCGTTTACGCCTCAACTGGACGACATTATCGGTATGTTTGAAACGCTGAGCGAAGTTGATACCGATGGTGTTGACGTGACCAGCAACGTTTCCGACCAAATCAACGTCATGCGTGAGGACGTCGCCGATAACTGGGGACAAAGTGAAGACCTGCTGCACAACGCACCAGACGCAGCTCGTGGCTTCATCAAGGTACCTGCCATCATCGATGAAAGCGAGGATAACGCGTAAATGAATTATTTTGACAAGGATCTCGCTAGTCTACACGCCGACCTGGTTGCCAAGAAGCTTAGCGCTAAGGAATTAACGCAAGCAACCTTCGACAACATCAAGGCAACCGACCCACAGATCGATGCTTTCTTAAACTTAAACGAAGACGCTGCCTTAGATCAAGCAGCGAAAATTGATGCTCAAGGGATCAACGCCGACCAACCATTGGCCGGGATTCCCATGGGACTGAAGGATAATATCGTGACCAAGGGATTGACCACGACGGCCGCTTCTAAGATTTTGGCCAACTTCAAACCCGTCTACGATGCCACGGTCGCTGAAAAGCTGGCCGACGCACAGATGATCAACGTGGGGAAGACCAACCTGGATGAATTTGCCATGGGTGGGTCAACCGAAAACTCTGCCTTCAAGACGACCAAGAACGCTTGGGACCAAACCAAGGTTCCCGGTGGTTCTTCAGGTGGTTCTGCGGCCGCTGTTGCCTCAGGCCAAGTGCCCGTTACGCTAGGTTCAGATACCGGTGGCTCTATTCGTCAACCCGCTGCCTTCAATGGGATTGTCGGGATGAAGCCAACGTACGGCCGCGTTTCCCGTTGGGGTCTGATTGCCTTCGGGTCTAGCCTGGACCAAATTGGCCCAATGACGCGGGGCGTGAAGGATAACGCCACGGTTCTGAGTGCCATCGCGGGTCATGACAATCACGATTTAACCAGCTCAACGCAGGCGGTGCCTAACTTCGCTGCCGACCTGAATGACGCCACGAGCGTTAAGGGCATGCGAATTGGTTTGCCAAAGGAATTCTTGGCCGAAGGGGTCAACGAGGACGTCAAGGCTGCCATCTTGGCTGCTGCTGACACGTACCGTAAGTTAGGCGCCACGGTCGATGAAGTTTCCTTACCACATAACAAATATGGGGTAGCGGCTTACTACATCATCGCTTCCTCCGAAGCCTCTTCTAACCTGCAACGGTTCGATGGGATTCGTTACGGTTACCGGGCTGACGACGTGAAGAACTTGGAAGACGTCTACGTGAAGTCTCGTTCCGAAGGATTTGGCGAAGAAGTTAAGCGTCGAATCATGTTAGGGACGTTCTCCTTATCCGCTGGATTCTATGACGCCTACTTTATCAAGGCGGCCAAGGTCCGGACGGTCATTATCAACGACTTTAAAGCGGTCTTGAAAGACCACGACTTTATCATGGGTCCCGTTGCACCAACCACGGCCTTCGGTATCGGTGATGAAATCAAAGATCCAATCACGATGTACATGAACGATGTCTTGACAATTCCCGTGAACTTAGCCGGGCTCCCAGGACTGTCCTTACCCGCTGGCTTCAGCAACAACTTGCCAGTCGGTATGCAACTCATCGGTCGGCCATTTGACGAAAGCACGCTCTACAAAGCGGGTTACGCCTTCGAACAAAACACTGACTTTCATTTACAAGTACCCACGTTAGGAGGCCAAAACTAATGAACTTTGAAACAACGATTGGGCTGGAAGTCCACATTGAGTTAAAGACCCATTCAAAGATCTTTAGCCCATCACCAGTTGCCTACGGGGCCGACCCTAACGCCAACACCAACGTCATCGACTGGGGTTACCCAGGGGTTCTGCCAACCACCAACAAGGGCGTCGTTGCCGACGGTATCATTGCCGCCTTAGCCTTACACGCCACGGTGGAACAACACACCCACTTTGACCGGAAGAACTACTTCTACCCAGATAACCCGAAAGCTTACCAAATCACGCAATCCGACAAGCCTATCGGCCATGATGGCTGGGTGGAAGTCGACGTTGATGGCGTGAAGAAGAAAATCGGAATCTCTGAAATGCATATTGAAGAAGATGCCGGGAAGAACACCCATGAACGGGACCACTCCTACGTCGATTTGAACCGGCAAGGGACGCCTCTGATTGAAATCGTGTCGAAGCCAGACATCGCTTCTCCAGCCGAAGCCTACGCTTACCTGGAAGCCTTACGCCAACGCATCCAATTCACCGGGATTTCCGATGTGAAGATGGAAGAAGGGTCCATGCGGGTCGATGTCAACATTTCCGTGCGGCCAGTGGGTCAGGAGAAGTTCGGGACCAAGACGGAATTGAAGAACTTGAACTCGTTCAACTACGTGCAACGTGGGTTGGAATACGAAGAAAAGCGGCAACAACAAGTCTTGATGTCCGGCGGCGCTGTGCAACAAGAAACGCGGCGGTTTGACGAAAAGACTGGCGAAACCATTCTGATGCGGGTCAAGGCCGGCTCAGATGATTACCGTTACTTCCCAGAACCAGACTTACCAGCACTGAACATCAGTGATGACTGGATCAAGGAACTCGACGCTGCCATGCCAGAAATGCCAACGAAACGGCGCGAACGTTACGTCAACGAGTTAGGCTTGACGGACTACGACGCTATGGTTATCACCCAGACCAAGGAAATGTCTGACTTCTTTGATGCCACGGTTGCCTTAAAGGCTGATCCCAAGATGGCCGCTAACTACCTGCAAGGGGACGTTAACGCCTACCTGAACGAGAAGCAAGTTGACTTGCAAGCCACTAAGCTGACCCCAGCCAACCTGGCCGGTATGATCAACTTGATTTCTGACGGCACCATTTCCAGCAAGATGGCTAAGAAGGTCTTCAAGGCCATCACGGATGGTGAAGAACCTAAGGCTTACGTGGAAGCTCACGGTCTGGTTCAACTGTCAGATCCAGCGAAGTTACAACCCATCATTGATGATGTCTTGTCAGCTAATCCACAATCCATCGAAGACTTTAACAACGGGAAGAAACGGGCCGTTGGTTTCTTAGTTGGGCAAATCATGAAGCAAACTCATGGTCAAGCCAACCCACAAGTTGTTAACAAATTGTTGATGACGGCATTACAGCAATAGAACATTGGAGGCACATCATGCGTAAACGGGCACGGGTCATTTATAATCCGACTTCAGGACGCGAGGCGTTGAAGAAAGACCTAATCGATATTTTAGCGGTGTTTGAGCAGGCAGGCTATGAAACCAGTGCCTACGCCACGACACCCGCACCAAATTCAGCACGCGATGAGGCGACCCGGGCAGCTAAAGCCGGGTTCGAACTCGTCGTGGCAGCCGGGGGCGACGGGACCATCAACCAGGTCGTCAACGGCTTGGCTGGCTTACCTCATCGTCCGAAGATGGCCATTATTCCTGCCGGTACCACGAATGATTATGCCCGGGCGTTACACATCCCACGGGAAGATCCGTTGGCGGCGGCGAAGGTCGTGCTGAAGGACCAAACCATCAAGATGGATATTGGTCAGGCCAGTGACACCTACTTCATCAACATTGCGGGTGGGGGTCTGTTGACCGAGTTGACCTACGACGTGCCATCTAACCTGAAGTCTATCTTCGGGTACCTGGCCTACCTGATGAAGGGGGCAGAACTCTTGCCCCGCATCAAGCCAATCGAAATGGATCTGACCTATGATGGCGGTCATTTCCGGGGGAAGGCATCCATGTTTCTCCTTGCGCTGACCAATTCCATTGGCGGGTTCGAGCAGATTGTGCCCGACGCGGCGTTGGATGATGGTAAATTTACCATGATCATCGTGAAGACGGCCAGCATGCCGGAAATCTTGCGGTTGATGGGCTTAGTCTTAAACGGGGGTAAGCATATCAACGATCCCCACATCATTTACGAGAAGACCAGTAAGGTGATTGCCCGGCCCGTTGAAGACCGGATGATGATCAACCTGGACGGCGAGTATGGTGGGGATGCACCGATGAAGTTCCGCAACCTGCGGCAACACATTGAAATGTATGCCAATCTGGATGATATTCCGGATTCGGCGGTCACTAGTGAATCTCCCGAATTGTTAGCGGCGGAGCAAAACTTCGTCAAGCAAGTCGAGAGTTTGCCGGAAGACCAAGACACTGATGTCTAGAGAGTAACTGGGAGGGATTTTGCGCGACGAATGAGCAGCAAAATCCCTTTCTCATTAAAGAAATTGAGGTTAATATGAAAACAAAAGCACCAGTAAGTAAAAACGAACGACTTGACGTGACCATTGCCGACCTGACTTACCAGGGGATGGGCGTGGCTAAGGTCGACGACTTCCCATTGTTCATCGAAAACGCCTTACCTGGCGAAGAGATTACCATTCAAGTGACCAAGGTTCAGAGCCATTACGGCTTTGCCCGGGCTATCTCTTGGCAAACGGAATCCGCTGACCGGGTCAAGGACGTGGACAAGACCTACCGGCAAACCGGTATCGCGCCGTTACAACACTTGGCTTACCCAGCCCAACTGGCCTTCAAGCAACATCAAATCAAAGAACTCTTCAGTAAGGCCCACCAAGACGTTGACGTCGCTGAAACACTGGGCATGGCTAACCCCACCCAGTACCGGAACAAGGCGCAAGTTCCTGTTCGCATGATTAAGGGCCAATTGGAGACCGGTTTCTACCGGCAACACAGTCATGAATTGATTCCGTTGACGGACTTCTACATTCAAGACCCCGCCATCGACGACGCCATCGTGAAGGTTCGCGATTTGCTGCGTCAATTTGAAATTCCTGCTTACAACGAAATCAGTGACAAGGGTGTTATCCGCAACATCATGGTTCGTCGTGGTTACTACAGTCACGAGATGATGATCGTACTGATCAGTCGTCAACAGAAATTGCCTAGTCAGGACCAACTGGTCGACCAAATTCACAAGGCCTTGCCTGAAGTTACCAGCATCGTCTTGAACGTGAACGCCAAGAAGACCAACGTCATCATGGGGAACGTGACCCGGACGTTGTATGGCAAGCCAACCATTGAGGACACCTTGATGGGCTTGACCTTCGCCATTTCCGCGCGGTCATTCTACCAAGTCAACCCGCAGCAGACTGAAAAGCTGTACCAAATGGCCATCGACAAGGCTGGCCTGACCGGGACTGAAACCGTCATCGATGCTTACTGTGGTATCGGGACGATTTCCCTGGCATTGGCTAAGCACGCTAAGCAAGTCTACGGGGTCGACATCGTGCCCGAAGCCATTGAAGACGCTAAGGTCAACGCGCAAAAGAACCATTTGACCAACGTGGACTTCTTCGTGGATAAGGCTGAAGACCAAATGATCCAGTGGCAAGCATCCGGCATCAAGCCCGACGTCGTGGTGGTTGATCCCCCACGTAAAGGTCTGGCCGAAACCTTGATTGCTTCCACTGCCAAGATGGGTCCTAAGAAGGTCGTCTACGTCAGCTGCAACCCAGCAACACTGGTGCGTGACGTGGCCCGGTTCCAGGAACTCGGTTATGAAATCGACGGGCCAATTCAACCCGTTGACCAATTCCCACAAACCCCACACGTTGAATCTGTGACCGTGTTGGTTAAGAAGTAATTTTCTACTGACATCCGCCTGTTTTATGGGGCGGATGTTTTTTTGTGCGCACTTATTTAATTGAAAATCGCTTGCTTGCTAAATGATTCTGGAAGCCAATGACCCAAGATGGCCCTTTAAGACGATTATTAACCGTTTTGGGGGCTGTCTTTTGCTCGGTTGGGGACTTAGGTCAATTAAAGGGAAAATCGTTATTTTGGCGTTTTTTTGCGGGGGAGTCAACAGGCTTCTTGAACAAATGTAATTCACTATTTTTGACTATTGTAAAATTGAAACAGACGCGTAAAATAAATGCTGATTGAGACACATCGATGATAGGTACTTGGCAATGAGAAAGTTGGGGAAAAGATGTTCCAAGATATTAGTCCCAAGGTTTTTGACAATCACTATGAGCAACGGCGCGCGCCCCGGGATAGCGATTACGTTGTGATCTATGACAATCGACAAGTTATCCTCGCCCACGAGCAGCGGCTGCCAAACTACCGCGAGGCCGTCCGCCAGTGGCAGCTTTCACCGACGCAGATGACTTATTTGTTCAGCGTCGATGAGACGGGATTCTACCTGGTTACGCAACGTGTCGTCACAACGGCTGAGTATCAGTATCAGCCAATCAATAGGTTTCAGAAGGTTGAACCGGTTTGGCTGGGCTTCGCTGGTGCGACCGCGGCGCATCTAGCCTGGTGGTATGAAACCAATCGGTTCTGCGGGCGTTGTGGGCATGCCATGCGACCGGACGAGCAGCAACGTGCGCTGACCTGTGGGCACTGTGGCTACCAGGTCTTTCCGCGGATCTCCCCAGTGGTGGTCGTGGGCGTGACCAAGGGGGATCAGATTCTACTGACCAAGTACGCTTCGGGCTATGCGCCCTACACCTTGATTTCGGGATTTGCTGAAATTGGTGAGACGCTAGAAGACGCCGTTCGCCGTGAGGTTCAAGAGGAGGTTGGATTGCACGTCCACAATCTGCGTTACTTTGGCAGTCAACCGTGGGCGTTCTCCGAGTCGCTACTGGTTGTCTTCTTCGCCGAACTTGACGAAGATGTGGCCATCGACTTGGAGCGCGATGAGTTGGCCCAGGCCCAGTGGTTCCGTCGGGATGAGATGCCGACCGATGGGGCCAAGTTTATTTTGGCCTGGGAGATGCGCAAAGCCTTCCGTGATGGTCGCGTGTAAGCATTAGTCGAAACGAAAAAGCAGCCCTGGCGAGTAATCTGCCGGGGCTGTTTTAACCAAACCGTTACTTAGATGAGTGGTCCAATTGGGCCCTTAATTGTTGCTGGGCGAAAGTTAAGACGGCTTTTTGACGTTCGGGGGACAGCTGCGAGAAGATGGCTTCAAAACAGACATCGTTCTCTAGCAGGTCGTCACCATAACGGGGATCAATTGCGGATTTATGTACGCCTAATGCATCTGCCAGTCGCTGAACGTTGCCAGGGCTGGGGGTAGAACGTTGGGCAAAGTAGCCCGAAAGCGTCGAGGTCGGAATGTCCGTTTTTTCTGCCAGTTCGGCCTGGGTCATGTCCCGACTAGCTGCTTTGAGGTTTTGGGCAATAATCCGCCGAATATTGCGTTCAAATGGAGATAATTCATGGCGGGGCACTACGTTCACTCCTTTTAAAATTAATACTAAGGTTAAATTTCACTTATTATCGTCATTATAACGAATTGTGACTAGACAAGCAAACAAGAAACTCCTATCAATCAATAATTGACAAAACGAATAAACTCGTTTAATATGTGGAAGTGATTGTAAGGAGGATTCCGTGATGGATAAGCTGCAAATTACACTAGAGGCTGCACGCCACAATGCGGGATATTCACAAAAAGAGGCGGCGGCCTGTCTAGGTATCCATTACCAAACGTTGGCTGCTTGGGAACGAGATAGCTCAAACTTGGGAATTAAAACCATTGAACGTTTGTCCCAACTTTACCAGATTCCCAAAAACTATCTGTTCTTTGGCAAGAAGGCTGAATTTATTCAAACAATCCGACAACGTGCGGCCAAAGGATAAGTTAAGGGTCATTTATTCAGGGGGGAGTCACCGGGCTGATCCGGTCAATCAAACAGGCTTAATTAATTATCGCGAGGGGTAACCCTGGCGATTTTTTGCGGTAGTAAACTTTTTTGGTGGCTGATGATTGATGACCAAATATTATTGCGTAGGGTTATCCTCCTTTCACCAGGATTAAGGAGTATGTAGCTGACAGGGATGAACAATGTGATCACCAACTTAATGCTGGAACTAATGAGTGACTGATTAACTTGGTGTTGATGTGATGATAGCTGATTTATACGGAGAAAGCTACTTTAATGCTTAGGTGCCGTAAAATTAGCCGTCCCTGAACCATTTATCCCAATGATTATTGACAAACAGTGATACTGTGGCTAGACTGAGAAGGTTAGGTGCGTTGTCCACTTGCTGGAATGTGGTGAAAAGCGCCCACAAATTGGCTACAGTTGTGGCCAGTAGGGGATGGAACAGATGAAGAAGAGTATTGTGGGATTGTTAGTTTTCGGCGGGTTAATCGGGGGTGGCCTGGTGCCACAGACGGCGCACGCTGCCAAGAGTCATCCGATGTTGTGGATGCATGCGCGAGCGGCTAGCTCATTTCATTTTCGCAAGTCGGGGTACAAGCACTACGCGTACACCCTACATAAAGTTAAACATAACCGCTACCGCTTGAAGCGGGCGTATCGCTTAGGCACCATGAAGAACAAGGTAGTTCATCAGGTTAAAGCTATTTCACTAGGTGGTCTGCGGTATGAGTACGACTATGTCACCTATAAGGGTAAGGGCGTTTGGGTCAATGAAAAATACTTAACTGGTTTTCGAACGAAGAAACGAACCAAGAGTAGTTCTACAATCAACAGTCAGCTAACGACGCCAACAACGTCTTCAACCACAACGTCAACGACCTCGACACCTGCCAAGACAGCTAAACCAACCGCGACCACCAAGACCACGGGTAGTCAGACGCAAGCAAACAAGACTATGCCGACTGCCACCAACAACGCTAAACTCTACATCAAAGACACCAAACATGTGTCCTGGAATGACTGGCTAAGTCTGCCAGATCTAAAGGGCGAGGTCAACGGTTTAACGTTCTATTACGTTGATGATGTACCTTACGATGAAGACGGCTTTCCTTACGTCACGCAAAGTCTATTTTCAGTGCCCATGCAGGTCAGCATCATGAAGAGCGACTTCACGCCGGCAACCTATAAGGCCATTACGGACAAGTGGGATACCTACTATGTTAGTGAGAAGCATGCGTTGTTCTGCCCCACCAACACAGAAGTTGGTCAGAAGATTCGGGACAACATGCCAGACTAGTTCGCTGCTGCCTGAGAGAAACTGGCTGACGACTGCTAGGAACTCTTGACAACAAATTCGTACTTGAAGACCAAATTCACCCAGAAATCGACTGGATTTTTAATCCAGCCGATTTTTTTGAAAAAATTTTTTCTAACAAAATGAGGGGCTTTAACGTCCGTCCCATGAACTAATTAATTTCACAAGCGAAAATGAAAACGTTATCAGAACGGGCTTCAATTAAGTAAAACGGTAAACCCGGAAAGTGAAACTTTTCTTGCCTGATTATGCACAAAGGTGCACGCTTTTGAACAGCGGTTCAATTCAGGGGTTTACAAATGTGCAGGAATTGGGTATGCTATTGGTGATAAATGAAAGGGGTTTCATATAATGACATTAACGAAAGCACAATTAGCAAAATACATTGACCACACTAACTTAAAGGCAGATGCAACTAAAGACAGCATCAAAGAAACTTGTGACGAAGCAAAGAAATTTGACACGGCTTCCGTCTGCGTAAACTCTTACTGGATTCCGTTCGTTGCTGAGCAATTGAAGGACAGCGACGTTAACCCAATCGCCGTTGTTGGCTTCCCACTCGGGGCCATGGCAACTGATAGCGAAGTCTTCGAAGCGCAAAAGGCTATCGATGACGGCGCCGAAGAAATCGACATGGTGATCAACATTGGTGAATTAAAGTCTGGTAACAATGATGTTGTTGAAGCTGACATCAAGTCATTGGCCGACGCTGTTCACGCCAAGGGTAAGATTTTGAAAGTTATCTTGGAAACTTGCCTGTTATCCAAAGACGAAATCGTTCTGGGTTGCAAGTTAAGCGAAAAGGCCGGCGCAGACTTCGTGAAGACCTCAACTGGTTTCTCAACTGCCGGTGCCAAGGTTGAAGACGTTAAATTGATGCGTGAAACTGTTGGCGACCGCCTAGGCGTTAAGGCTTCTGGTGGTGTTCACAGCTGGGATGAAGCCGTTGAAATGATCGATGCCGGTGCTAGCCGTTTAGGTGTCAGTGCCACGGTTGCTATCTTGACTGGTGCACCAGCCGAAAAGTCCGGTTACTAGAATTAAATTTGTGAAAGCGGGTAAATAAGGTATGAAGTACAAACGTATTTTTGGCTTAGTAATTGACTCAGTTGGTGCCGGGGCCGCTCCCGATGCCGCTAAATATGGCGATGAAGGCGCAGATACGCTGGGCCACATCGGCCAGCATTTTGCCGGTAAATTATCCCTACCAAACATGGCTAAGATTGGTTTATCTAACTTGCGTGACACCCCAATCGAAGGGGTTCCCGTTGCGGATAATCCTAAGGCCTACTACGGTAAGATGCGCGAAATCTCAGCCGGTAAGGATTCCATGGATGGTCACTGGGAAATGATGGGCTTGCCAGTTCGTAAAGCACTGAGCACGTTCCCTAACGGCTTCCCAGCCGACATCATCGACAAATTGGAAGCGTTCTCTGGCCGTAAAGTCATTGGTAACCGGCCAGAATCCGGAACCAAGATCATTGCTGAATTAGGGGAACAACAGATGGCGAAGGGCGACCTGATCGTCTACACCTCTGGCGACTCCGTTTTGCAAATTGCTGCGCATGAAGATGTCATTCCTTTGGCAGAACTCTACAAGATTTGTGAGTACGCGCGTTCATTGGTCAACGGCCCAGAATACTTAGTCGGCCGGATCATTGCTCGGCCATACGTTGGCCCTGACAAGGACCACTTTACCCGGACCGCTAACCGGCGTGACTTCACGTTGGAACCAACCGGCGAAACTGACCTGGACCGCTTACAAAAAGCGGGTGTCCACGTCGTTGCCGTTGGGAAGACCAACGATATCTTCTCCGGTCATGGGATCGACGAAGGCTACCATAACGAAAGCAACATGGACGGGATGGACCACGTCGACCACGTCATGGCAGAAGACTTTACCGGTTTCTGCTTCATTAACTTAGTTGATTTCGATGCCATGTATGGCCACCGGCGCAACCCAGAAGGTTATGGGCAAGCATTGATGGACTTTGACAAGCGCCTCGGCACAGTCTTAGACAACATGCATGACGATGACCTGCTGATGATCACCGCTGACCACGGGAACGACCCAACCTTTACAGGCTCCGATCACACCCGTGAACAAGTGCCATTGCTGGTTTACTCACCAAGCATCAAGCAAGGTGGGAGCTTAGGCGTTCGTTCACCGTTCTCTGACTTTGGAGCAACGGTCTTGGATAACTTTGGCGTGGCTGGCAACGATGAAGGCCACAGTTTCTTGGCAGACTTGAAATAGGTAACCACAACCATTTTAGGAGGAACTAATCATGAGTAACCATATTGAAGCTAAAAAGGGCGACATTGCTGACACTGTTTTACTTCCCGGTGACCCATTACGGGCAAAGTACATTGCTGAAACCTTCTTAGAAAACCCAGTTTGCTACAATAAGGTCCGGAACTGCTTCGGCTACACCGGGACTTACAAGGGCAAGCGCATCTCCGTGCAAGGCACTGGGATGGGGATTCCTTCAATCTCCATTTACGCCAACGAACTGATTAGTGAATACGGCGTAAAGACGTTGTTCCGGGTAGGGACTTCCGGTGGGATGAGCCCAGACGTTCACGTTCGCGACGTGGTCTTGGCCCAATCCGCTTCAACGGATTCTTCCATTATCCAAAACACCTTTGGTCCAGGCATGTACTACACCCCAATCAGTGATTTCGGTCTGTTGGACACCGCTTACCACGTGGCCCAAGACTTGAAGATCCCAGTTCGGGTGGGGAACATCTTGGCCGAAGATCGGTTCTACAACGACGAAATGGATCGGCAAAAGCTGATTGATTACGGTGTGATTGCCACTGAAATGGAATCAACGGCGCTCTTCCTGTTAGCTGCGAAGTACCACGTTCGCGCACTTTCTGTCTTGACCATCAGTAACCACTTGATTACCGGTGAATCAACGACGCCAGAAGAACGGGAAAAGTCCTTCAACGATATGATCAAGGTTGCTTTAGACACAGCCGTTAAAGCGTAATGAAGTGGCGGGTGCGGACTAAAGAGACGCACCCGCCTTTTCTATCGGATAATGAACCAGAGGGTGAATAGCTAAGTGACTGTTAGGACTACCCTGGTGAAGATAGTTTGAGTAGGCCAAGGGTGAAACACTCTTTGGATAGTTAGCGAAAAGTATCAGTGCCGGGACCGTGGCGCTTGGAACCGGCGGCTGATAGGAACAGAGCGCCTGGTACACAGACAGCCAACAGCCAATGGCTTATGGCATGACTGTGAATTAGACGGTAGGTATTTGGCTACGAAAGTGAAAATGGTAACGTCGTTGTTAGTGACCAGAGGTGGGGCACCTTGAACCCACCGGCGGGAACGACCACATCGTCGTGTTTTCACTATTCGTCGCACCAAAGAAAATAAATAACCAATAATGGGGAGGAAACGGGAATGGCAGAGACGACCGAACAGCGCTTGGCCCAAGGACTAACCGTTGCCAAGATGTATTACCAAGCTGATCAGAGTCAAAGTCAGATTGCCCAACAGTTGGGGATTTCCCGGCCGACGGTTTCCCGGCTCCTTCAGTTTGCTAGAGAACAAGGCTTAGTGCGGATTCAAATTGTGGACCCCGTGCAGGACGTGCAGACGCTGGAAGATGCGTTAGGTGCGGCCTATCACGTGGAGGTTCACGTGGTGCCCACGCAGTTGACCGCAACTGGTGACATTTTAAATGCGGTCGGGTCGTACGCCGCTCGCTATCTCGAAGACATTGTGCAAGAACATGATGTCATTGGGATTGGCTGGGGCAAGACCATCTACGCCATTGGCTCCAATTTACAACCCGATACCCTGACTGGGGTAGAGGTCATTCAACTTAAGGGGAGTGTGAGTTACTCCACTGAGCACACCTACGCTTACGAAAGCATCGACGCCTTTGCCAATGCTTTTCACGCGGTGCCGCAGTACTTACCACTGCCCGTCATCTTCGACCACCAACAAACTAAGGAATTGGTGGAGAAGGAACGGCACATTCAGTATCTGCTTGAGTTGGGCGAGAAAGCCAATATCGCGATTTATTCTGTCGGGACGGTCCGCAACAATGCGTTGGTCTTTCAGCTGGGGTACCTGCAGGAACCTGAAAAGGAATCCTTACAGGCCCATGCGGTGGGGGATATCTTCTCGCGCTACATTGATGAAAATGGTGAAATCGTTAATCCACAGCTGAATGAACGGACCATCGGCATTAATTTAGAAAGCTTAAAGCAAAAGGAACACTCAATTCTGGTGGCGGCAGGGGATGCCAAAGTTCCCGCCGTGAAAGCAGCCTTACTGGGCGGTTACCCGAATTGCCTCATTATTGATCAACACGCAGCAGCACAACTACTTAAGGACACGCCGAAACAGTAACGACGTTTATCCCAATTAGAAATGGAGTGGCTGAAACATGAGAATGGTAGATATTATTGATAAGAAACGTAACGGTGGCGAATTAACTAAGGAAGAAATCCAAACCTTCGTTGATGGGGTAGTTTCCGGTGAAATTCCAGATTACCAAACCAGTGCCTTCTTGATGGCAACGTACTTCAACGACATGACCGATGCTGAACGCTCAGAGCTGACCATGGCCATGATGAAGTCTGGGGACCATTTGGACTTATCCAGCATCCCTGGCATTAAAGTCGACAAGCACTCGACCGGTGGTGTGGGTGACAAGACCAGTATTCCATTGGCCCCAATCGTTGCCGCATTGGGCATTCCCGTACCCATGATCTCTGGCCGTGGCCTGGGTCACACGGGTGGCACTTTGGATAAATTGGAAGCGATTCCAGGATACAAAGTTGAAATCAGTGAAGATGAATTTAAGAAGCAAGTGAAGGATCAAGGCTTGGCCATCGTTGGGGCTACTGGAAACATTGCCCCCGCTGACAAGAAGATCTATGCACTGCGGGACGTCACCGACACGGTTGACTCCATTCCGTTGATTGCTAGTTCCATCATGAGCAAGAAGATTGCTTCTGGGACCGACGCCTTAGTTATCGACGTTAAGACCGGTGCGGGTGCCTTCATGAAGACCTTGGACGACTCACGTGAATTGGCCAAAGCCTTAGTGGGTATCGGTAAAGGGGTCGGCATGAACTGCATGGCCATCATTTCCGATATGAATCAACCTTTGGGGAACGCCATTGGGAATGCCTTGGAAATCAAGGAATCCATCGACCTCTTAAAGGGGCAAGCACCAGCCGACATTACCGACTTAGTCTTGACGTTAGGCTCTCACATGGTTGTCATGTCTGGAAAGGCTGACGACTTGAAGACGGCCCGGGCCATGTGTGAAAAGACCATTGAAGACGGCTCCGCATTGAAGAAGTTCGGCGACATGATCGAAGCCCAAGGCGGCGACCGGAGTGTCATCGAACACCCAGAAATTATGCCACAAGCCAAATACAAGATTGACTTGCCAGCCAAGTCTGACGGGGTTGTCAGCAAGGTTGAAGCCGATGAAATGGGTATCGCCGGGATGTTACTCGGTGGTGGCCGGCAAAAGGCTGACGACAAGCTGGACTACGCGGTTGGACTCATGATGAACAAGAAGATCGGTGACGCCGTTAAGACTGGTGACACGCTCTTGACCATCTACAGTAACCGTGAAGATGTTGATGACATCAAGGACATGCTTTACAAGAACATTGAAATTAGCGATTCAGCGGAACCAATTACGCTGATTCACGAAACGGTTCGGTAGTCAGAACCGCGCTTCATCTCCTACGAGCCAGTCGGCGTTCCTTGCCGGCTGGCTCTTTTTTGTCGTTGGGGTCCGCTCCCGGCGGCGGTCTTCGCTACCGCTGCTGTGGGGAACGACTGCGGCCTGAGATGCGGTCCTCCGTCTCGCCTAGAAACCTCGCCAAGGGGCGCGAGTTTCCCAGGTCGTCCCGTGGTGTAAGGCCGAGAAAAGCACTCGGTCTAACACCACCGACACAGCTGCGTCCGCGAAACCGCCTCTGGTCGCTAACAACGGCTGAAAGAGCCGGCTGGCAAGGGGTGCCGTGGCTGGTGGAGGTTGATGTGTGGGTACTGACGTCCTTGGGCTAGTATCGGTTCTTTGCTTGAGTGATTGTGGGGAACGCGGTTTGAGCCTGAGGGGCGGTCTCAAAGCTCGCCCTATGGCCTAAGCTGAGTGAGGAACCTCAGCTAACGCCATCGACACAGCAGGTCACCTTGAATCGCCTCTGGTCGCTAACAACGGCTAAAAGAGCCGGCTGGTAAGGGTCGTCGTGGCTGGTGGGCGATGATTCAGGTACTGACGGCCGTGGTTGAATTAGTGTCGATTCTTTACGCGAATAATTGTGGAATGATTGTGGCTTTCCGTTTCACAGCTGTGTCGATGGTCTTAACTGAGTGGTTTTCTCAGTTTAGAGCATGGGACAACCTTTGAGACCGTCCCCCAGGCTCAAAGTTGAGGTGGAAGCCCGCCCCACAGGCTGGAACCGGCCCCACAGCAGGGCTCCTTGAGCCCACCGCCGGGAACGAAAGGACAACACGTATTTTCATCAGCCCGGTGGATGGGTTACTCACTAAATTTTTTTGAAAAAAGTTAGCCAATATCAGTGACACGGGCCCCTTTTTTGTTTACACTTTAGGTTAAATCAGTCATCTTAAGGTTAGGGGATGTTACCGCCATGCTGGACAACCTATTAGCAGTTATTCGCGAAGAAAACTTATCAGAACAGCTTTATCACAGTCTAGTGGGGCTAGAGATTGAAGAGCAGCGAATCGACCAGCATGGCCGGTTGAGCCGCCGCCCACACCCCAGCCAACTTGGGTCCCGGACTTTCCATCCGTATTTTCAAACGGACTTCACCGAAAGTCAGTTGGAGGTCATTACCGACCCCAACCCCAATATTGGGGGAACGTTGGACCAACTCGATACGTTACAAACGGTGGCGTACCGCTCACTGGAGGGCGACGACCGCATCTGGCCGCTGAGCATGCCACCAGTGGTAGACGACACGGATCTGCAGTTTATTGCGGACCATTTTGACCGGCCAGCGATTCGCCCATACCGGGAGTATTTGGTCAAGAAGTACGGCCTGCAGCACGGCTGTCTGACCGGCGTGCACGTCAACTACAGCTTGCCGGACCCCGTCATTCATCGGCTGTATAGTCATTACACCACCGAATTTAGTTCGCTGGTTGCCTTTAAAAATGCCTTGTACTTCCGGGTGGCCCAAAACTTTGTGCGCTACCAGTGGTTGTTGACGTACCTGTTCGGGGCCAGTCCCATCGCGGAGAAGGGCTTCTTCGAGACTGTGCCGGCGGATCTACAGGAACCCGTGCGTAGTATTCGTAACAGTCCTTACGGTTTCGTCAATTTTCCACAAGAACAGGTGACCTATGCCTCACTGACGGCGCATTTAACGCAGCTTCAGGACCGTATCGACGAGGGAACCTATTTCTCAGCCCACGAATTTTACGGGCCGGTGCGGCTCAAGGGACGGGCCAACGCGCGTGACTTCCTGACCGGGGGCATCCAATACCTGGAACTCAGAGACTTTGACAACACGCCGTTCACACCCAACGGGGTCAGTCGCCACGCCATGTACTTCCTGAAAATTTTCATGCTGTACCTGCTGACTCAACCGGAGCCGGAAAATCTAGCAGAAACGCTGACGGCCGCGCGGACCAAGAATCAGACGGTCGCGTTGGAGAATCCCCTGACGGCCACGCAGTATCAGCTGGAGGGGGAGCAGATCTTCCATGAAATGCGGGAGATGGCCCAGTCCCTACAGACGCACATTGAGCAGTGGGACATCATCGACGACCTGGAGGAAGTCCTGACGCATCCCGAGTTAACGCCGGCAGCGAAGTTGTTGACCCACGTGGAGAATGGTAGCCTGATGAAATTTGGGCAGGCCGTGGCACGAAAATGGTATCACGACCGTATCAACACGCCAGCCTTGTTGCCACAGCTTCAGCAACTCTCTGATCACGCGCAACGATTTGTGATGACCGCCTTACAAGCCGGCATCCGCTTCTACCAGGTACGGGACGAGAACGGCGCCGACCTCCTGATGTTTACCTTCGATGGCATCACCCAGGTGTTGGAGGACCGCGACACCCGCGTGCCCGATGCCGACGCCCGCTTGCGACAACTGTTCCCTGATTTACCGGCGTTACCAGCGCCCTTACATTACGAAAACTAACGAAAAATGGCTCACACAAGTTTAGCGCTTGCGTGAGCCATTTTGTTTAATTAGTGGTTTGATGGCGTTGGTGCCAGAAGTAAATTGGCAGGCCAATCAGGGTGAGGAGCAGCCCGGTGACGGCGAGGCCTGTTTCGGTGATCAGCGTGGTTGCCAGGATGAAGATCCCACCTACCAGCGCAATCAACGGAATCACGGGATAACCTGGGACCCGGTAAGGCCGGTTGAGCTCAGGTTCCGTCCGTCGTAACTTGAAGACGGCGATGAAGATGAGGCAGTTGAAGACCCACATCACGAACACCAGCATATCCGTTAAGAGATCAAAGCTTCCCATGAACATCATCACTAGGGCAATGACGAACTGCACGCTCCCCGCAAAGTAGGGCACATAAGTCCGGCGAGACAGCTGGCGGAAGTATTTAGAAAAGGGCAGGCTGTCCTCTTCGGCCATGGCGAAGGGTACTCGCATCCCCGTCAGCGTGTAGCCGTTGATGGCGCCGTAGACGGAAATCAAGATGCCAATCGTGACCAGCTTGCCGCCAAATTGGCCGAACAGTTTCATGGATGCATCGGCCGCAGCGTTTTGATTACCCGCAATCAGATCGATGGGCAACGTCTTTAAGAACACCAGGTTGACCAGCGTATAGATTAGGGTGATACCGGCTAGGCCAATGATGATGGCCCGGGGCAGGTCGCGCTCGGGATGCTTCATTTCTCCGGCGATGTTCCCAATGCTGATCCAGCCGTCATAGGCAAACATCGTCGCCAACAGGCTGGAGCTGAAGGCGCTGCCCCAGTTGAGGTGGTCACCGGTGGTAATTGGCCAGAGGTGAATCGTGGCATTGGCCGGCGCAAACAGGCCAATCCCGACGATGACGATAATAGGAATCAATTTAAAAATTAGGGCAATCGACTGAACGGACCCGCCGACCTTAGCGCCTAAAAAGTTTAAGCCAGTGATGCTCAGACCACACAGAATGGCGACCGGTAACTGCCAGGCGCTACTCAGATGAAATAGGGCGACCCATTGCGTCCCAAAAATAATCGAGAGGGCCGCGATGTTTGCCGGGTAATAGACCAATAGCTGCGCCCAACCCATTAAGAAACCCACGGGCTTGCCGTAGGCGTACTCCAGGTAACGCATGGCGCCCCCGGTGCGGGGAATTGCGGCAGCGAGTTCGGCACTCGTCAGGCCCGCGCAGATGGTCAAAATCCCACCCAAAATCCAAGCAGCCAGCGTCATGTTAGCGGAGTGGTTGGCAGCCACCACGCTAGCGGTCTTGAAGAATACCCCACCACCGATCACGGTTCCCATCACGGTTGCCAGGGCAGTAAACGTGCCGATTTCTCGACGTAGTTCTTTTGCCAAAGTCTTAGACTCCTCTCTTCTCTCAAATGACTGATTTTACCATTATAGCACTTAAATTTAGCGTTGTGTGCAGTTGAAGCAGAGATATGTGAAAGGATGTCACGACGGTGAGAAAGCGATTAGACGAGCAGGGAGGGGGTATTTAAGCAGTTATACTTTTATGGGAATATTTAAGGGATAAGTCGTTGTGATGAGCAACATGATTAGGCGGATATGTTTTGGGCTAGGGTTGAGTTTTTTGCAGTCATGTTGAAAGCAAGTGGGCCAGGCTTCAGGTGAGTGCAACACGTTACCCAGCCACAACACCGTTTGTACGGGGCTAAACACGTGTCAGCCGCAGGGATGGTGAAAATCCACCTGTTATAGTAGTGACCAGAGGTGCGCCAAGGTGCCCAGCTGTGTTGGTGGTCTTGGCTGAGGTTTTTTCTCAGCCTAGCCCACGGGACAACCTTTGAGACCGCTCCTCAGGCTTAATTTAACTGTCATATAAATCTTGTTGGGTTACATTCATATTTGAACTAGTAGAAAATAACCGAACACCAATACTATTTGTCCGGGCTAAACGCGTGTCAGCCGCAGGGATGGTGAAAATATACTCAGCAGTGGGAGTTGCCTTAGCGGTTTTACCGCTTAGGCAACTGCTATCTTTGAGACGCGGTTCTCAGCGGCTCAAAGTAAGTCTGGAGACCGTACTTTGGCTCCAGACGGCGCCCACCGCGTTCCGGTATATTTTCACCATCCCGGAGGCGAATGCTTTAGCCCAGACAAAAAGGTCCGCCACCCCAGGGGGCAGCGGACCAAGTGACGCTCGAATTAATTGTCAGAAAAATTCTAGTGGAACGCCATATTCAGCAACAGAACAATCAGGATACCCACGATGGAAATCACAGTTTCCAGCACGGTCCAAATGCTCAGCGTTTGCTTAACAGTCAAATCGAAGTATTCACGGAACATCCAGAACCCGGCATCGTTCACGTGAGAAGCAGCTAAGGAACCAGCACCAATGGCCAGAACCATGAGGGCAGGGTCAACACCGGATTGGGCCATCAATGGGGCAACGATACCAGCGGCGGTCAAAGCAGAAACCGTCGCGGAACCTAAAGCCACACGGAGGACAACGGCGACTAACCAACCTAAGATCAGTGGGGACATGTTAGAGTCGATGAAGAGTTTGGCAACTTCTTTACCAACACCACCGTCGATGAGGACTTGCTTGAAGGCCCCACCACCACCGATAACTAACAGCAGCATAGCGATGGACTTAACAGCGTTTTCCAAGGTTGCCATGATGTCTGAGGTCTTACGTTTCCGACCCCAGCCCATGGTGAACATTGCAACCATCAGAGAAATTAACATCGCGATGGCTGGGTCACCAATCAAGGCAACGATTTGGTCCAACATGGAGGCGTTCTTGGTGGGGGTTGCCCCACCATCGACCGTCATCTTGTAGATGGTCGTGATGGCCATCAGGATAACTGGGAAGAGGGAAGTCAGAACGGACAGACCAAAGCTAGGTGCTTCGGAAGGTTTGAAGGTCTTAACTTCACCCAAGGAAGACAAGTTCCCTTTACGAGCAAAGGCTTCTGGTGCAAATTTCTGAGCTAACTTGGTGAACATTGGCCCGGCAATAACGGCTGCAGGAATCGCAACAACTAAACCGAACAGGAGGACCTTACCATCATTGGCACCCAAGACTTGCGCAATGGCAACTGGTGCTGGGTGAGGAGGTAAGAACCCGTGGGTAACGGACAAAGCGGCTGCCATGGAAATCCCTAAGTAAAGGATTGGCACATCAGCTTCAACGGCAATGGCAAAGACGATAGGAATTAACAGAACCATCCCAACTTCGAAGAATAGCGCGATACCTAAAATAAATGAAGCAAGCATAATAGCTAATTGGAGGCGCTTCTTACCGAATTTGTCAATCAGTGTCGTGGCAATCACGTAAGCCCCACCGGCGTCGGCAACTAACCGACCCAGCATGGCCCCGAAACCAAAGACCAAGGAGAGTTCGCCAAGTTGGCTCCCAATCCCGGATTCAATCGTCGTGGCGATTGTCGTGAGGTTCATGCCTAACAGAATGGCTGTTAAGACAGAAGTTAAAATCAGGGAAACAAAGGTGTTGATCTTGAAACGAATAATGAGGACCAATAAGAAGATGACCCCGATAAGCAAAGCTAGTAGTTCCATAGGAAGTAAGCCCTTTCATTGATTGAATTTTGAAAAGCCAACGCATGATCCGTTGGCTTTTCAATGTAAGTACACACATTGTACGTTATAAAACCCAATTTGTATACCATAAAGTTTCAAAAATTTAAATTTCGTTGGCTAGTTTTCTGAAAAGACTAGACCAATTACTTTTTCTTGGTGTCTTGTTGGTGAACGTGAGTCCGTTGGTACTCAGCGATATTCTTGTATTCTGATTGTAATTGCCGACTAAGGCGAATGTAAATCGGAACCAAGGCCCGGTAAGCGTCATACGTTTCTGGGTTAGGGTGGTGCACGTTAGAAACACCGATGAAGTTCTTCACAGCGGAGAGGTCATCGATCATTCCTAAGGCATACATCCCAAGCGTTGCGGCACCCAGGGCAGTCCCTTCAGGACTTTCTGGGATGGTAACGTCTTGTTCAAAAATATCAGCGAGCATTTGCCGCCAGAGAGCTGAACGGGCGAAACCACCAGTAGCTTGAATGCTAGATGGCTTGCCAACAACTTCTTCGAGGGCCAACATCACGGTGTACAGGTTGTAGACAATCCCTTCGAGGGCTGCCCGAACCATGTGAGCCCGTGAGTGGGTCCGTGTTAAACCGAAGAAGGAGCCACGTGCGTTAGCGTCCCAGATAGGGGCCCGTTCGCCACCCAAGAATGGATGGAAAATCAGACCATCGGAACCAGCAGGGACCTTCGATGCGATTTCAGTTAAGAGATCGTAGGAGTCAACGTGCATTTGTTCAGCGGTCAACTTTTCTGGAGCAAAGAGTTGGTCACGGACCCAACGGAAGACAATCCCCCCGTTGTTGACTGGTCCACCGACAACCCAGTGATCCTTAGAAAGGTAGTAGCAGAAGACCCGGCCCTTAGGGTCAATCTTCGGCTTATCAGTGACGACCCGAACGGCACCGGACGTCCCGATGGTAACAGCCACAACACCAGGCTTGATGGCGTTAACGCCTAAGTTGGCGAGGGGACCATCGGAAGCACCCATGATAAAGGGAGTTTGTGGGTCCATACCAATAACACCAGCGTAATCAGCTTTCATGCCAGTGATTTGGTCAGTTGTGTCGACCAATTTAGGTAATTGGTCACGGGTAATCCCAGCAACTTCCAAGGCTTGGTCGTCCCAGTCCATCTTAAAGATGTTAAAGAGACCAGTGGCATTGGCAATAGAGTAGTCTTCTTGGAGCACGCCGAATAACTTGTATAAGACGTATTCCTTGATACCGACGAACCAACGGGCTTGGTTAAACAAGTCCGGTTGGTCATTGCGCAACCAAATTAATTTACTGAGCGGTGTCATAGGGTGAATTGGCGTCCCGGTCTTTTCGTAAAGTTGCTTACCCACACCGTTTTCGCGTAATTCATCTGCATACTTAACTGCCCGGTTATCAGCCCAGGTAATTGCCCGAGTCAGCGGCTTGTGGTCTTCATCTAAGAGAATCAGACTGTGCATAGCAGCGGAGAAGGAGACACCTTGTAACTTGCCATCCTTCAAATCTGCCTTCCGCATAACAGTGGTTAACCCATCGATCATCGCAGAGAAGATCTCATCTGGATCTTCTTCAGCCATATCGGGCACATCTTGATAGAGGGGATACAGGTTGTTTGAATAACCTTGCATCTTACCCGCAGTATCATATAATACGGTCTTGACACTGGTCGTACCAATATCGACCCCAATCATGTAGTCCATAGAGCTCTTCCTTTCGTGTCGCTAATTAAAAATTATTTGCCAGCCTTGTCCATGGCGTGGCCACCAAAACCGTTACGTAAAGCTGAAACAACTTTACCAGTGAAGGTGTCATCTTGCATAGAACGGTAACGCATCATTAATGACAAAGCGATAACTGGCGTAGGTACATGGCTGTCCAAACCTTCTTGAACAGTCCATTGGCCTTCACCAGAAGCATGCATGCGGCCGGCGATATTCTTAAGTTCAGGATCCTTGGCGAATTGTTCTTCAGCCAATTCCATGAGCCAGCCCCGGATAACAGAACCATGGCTCCAAACCTTAGCAACGGCTTCGTTGTCGTAGTCGAACTTGGAAGCTTCGAGAACTTCGAAACCTTCAGCGATGGCTTGCATTTGGCCGTATTCGATACCATTGTGGACCATCTTCAAGTAGTGACCTGAAGCAGCTGGACCGGTGTAAAGGTAACCGTCTTTTTCAGCAATGTCGTCGTATAATGGACGGATCGTTTCGAAAGCAGCCTTGTTGTCCCCACCAATCATGAAGTTACCGTGTGAACGTGCACCTTCCATACCACCTGAAGTCCCACAGTCAAAGAAGTCAATGCCTTTGGCCTTCAAGATTTCATTGTGACGAAGAGAATCCTTGTAGTAAGAGTTCCCACCATCAATCAAGATGTCGCCCTTGCTGAGCAACGTGCTTAATGATTCAATCGTGGAGTCAGTTGGCTTGCCGGCTGGAACCATAACCCAAACAATCTTAGGTGAAGGTAACTTGGAAACCATGTCTTCTAAGCTGTCGGCGCCTTCAGCACCTGCAGCAACTGCCTTGTCGACAAAATCCTTGTTTAAATCAAAACCAACGATTTCGTGGTTGTGATCCATAGCGTTTTCTGCGAGGCTAAGACCCATTTTACCTAAACCAATTAATCCGAGTTTCATGAAATAATCTCCTTTGCATGATGCGAAATTTTTCTGACAACGCTATTATATGTAAAAAAGTTTCACATTTCAAGGCTTTTGATGTAAAATGTTTACAAAAAGTGAAATAAGTTATCGCCGCGCGGCAGATTTTAAAATGGTAATCGCTTTACACCGCGGGATTTCGGCGATTTACGACAGTGAAACTTTTTTACCAAAAAATTTTGTGATTCGCAAAATTGGCTAAAAAGTTCAACGTCGCTGTCAGCATACCGGGGTAAGACACAGATTGGCAACCGGCAGGGGATGGGGATTCCTGGTTGGGTGACTGACCTTACTTGTCGATGTGATTCAATCGTCCGGGTGCTGGATACCTAAGTGGGTAACCGGCTTATAGATTAGACCGTCTATTGATAGATAAAACAAGTTTTAAAATAAGGGTATCGAAGAAAGGGGTCGGCGATCATCGCGCGCTCAACCATTGGTAAGATTCGGGGAATGTACGATCAACTATCTCCAACGGAAAAGAAGGTGGCGACACTGGCACTGGACAACGCCAGCGTTGTGAGTGAAATGACCATCAAGGAGTTGGCCAGCGCCACCGGGGTTTCCACGGCCACCATTTCACGATTTGTGAAACGCATGGACTACGCGAACTACCGGGAGTTCACCATGGCCTTGGCTCATTTGGCCATTGAAGACACGCCCCAAATCAGTTCCTTTCCAGAACTGGGCGAGGGGGATTCCCTGTCGACCATTGCGAATAAAACCTTCCACTACACGATTCACTCATTAGAAGCCACGAACGAGGCGCTGAGTGAACACGAGCTGGCCCGGGCGGTGCTCAAATTGATTCACGCCAAGTCGGTCACGTTCTTCGGCCTCGGCGGGTCCTCAATCGCCGCATTAGATGGTTTTCACAAATTTTTGCGGACCTCACTGAACGTGGCGTACTATCCGGACTATGATATTCAGTTGATGCAGGCCGCTAAGTTGGGGAAGGATGACGTGGCCATTATCATCTCCCACTCTGGTCGGAATCATGAGACGTTGAAAATCGCGGAAGAGCTAGAGCGCAATGACGTCACGATGATTGCCATCACCAGTTATAGTGGGTCACCATTGGCCCAGGCCGCGGACGTTTCCTTCCTATCACTAACGGATGAAGTGAACTACCGGTCGGAGGGCATGTACTCGTTACTTTCCCAGCTGGCGATTCTTGACAGCCTGTTTATGATGACCGTGTTGCGAATCTCTTCACGAACCGATCAAACGTTGACCAAGGTCCGCGATGTCATCGAACAGACCCGGCATGAAGATTAATTAGCTAAATGCAGAGGGGCCGGGATCATTTTCCCGGCTCCTTTGACGTCCACGCAGTCAACTGGGTTAAGGGGAACCGGCGCCTCCGGGAGAGTGAGAATGGGACCGGAACGCTGTGGGCGAACGCCCGGAGCCAAAGAGCGGTCTCCGGGCTTACTTTGAGCCACCCAGGTGTCTCAAAGATATCAATGTTCTAACCGGCAAAAAGCGCCGCTAAGAACATTCCCACGGCTAAGCCCATTCTCACTCTCCCTGCGGCTCACATCCCGTTAACCCAGTGACGACCGGTAAGGCGCCAACAACGACCAAATTAAAACCAGGGACAATCGCGCCGCGGGTTAGGTTCTGGCGGCCGGCATGGTATAATAAAAGATAAATTTAGTGGCTACTAGCGCCAAGCAGATGGTGCGACGGCTAAAGGAGAAACGGTGACTGACGGTGAAACGAACTGAGTACAAGCCAATTTATGAAAATACGTACCGCCGTCGGCATCATCGGCGTTGGTGGTGGAGCCTCGGCCTCCTGCTGGTGGTGGTCATCGCTGTTGTGGGCTGGAGTCAGTGGCAGGCCCACCAGAAGCGGCAGTTGGAGAACTACCCAGTACGGGGGATGACGATTAACCAGGACAGTGGCTACCTGGACTTCCAACAACTCGCCAAGCATACTGACTTCGTTTACCTGCAGGCGACGTCTGGGGCGACCTATACCGATGACGATTTCAGCGATAACTATTCGCGGTCCCAGGGGGCAGACCTCAAGGTGGGGGTTGCGCATACATTCAGCTTTACCAGCTCGGCTGCGCGACAGTACCGCCACTTCCACGAAACGGTCGGTCAGGATACCGGGACCTTACCAATTATGGTGGCGGTCAGTTATTACGGTAAATATAATAGTAGTAATACGGATATGGCGGCACAGGGTCAGAAGCTCAAAACGCTGGTCAGTCGCCTGAAATGGTACCATCAGGGGGTCATTATTTTCGCTAACAAACAGGTGTTGACCCAATTCGTTCGGCCAGTCTTACCCAGTGAGGATTATTGGATTGCTGGGGGCAAGCTGGCGGGGCACGATTCGCAGGTCAAATTGATCGAATATGATGCGGATGGCAGTGTGACCCAGAATGGCCAGGATCAGCCCGTGGCTCGGTCCGTGTTCAATGGGAACCGGCGGGTGTGGGCGAAGTATGCACCATAAATTTAGGCAAATTAAAAGGACCTGGGGTCAAGTATCCCAGGTCCTTAGTTATGATTAGGCGTCATCTTTGGTTGGCGAAATAGGTTTCATCGTGTAAGTACAATCATCAGCTTCATCGAAAAACGAAATTGGTTGGCGTTCGTTGGCGTGAATGGTTAAGTGATAACCGAATTTATCCTGGAACGTCAATTGCTGTTCATTGAGGTCCTGAACCCGGACTTGAAGCTGGTGATCATCAATCTGCACGTCAAGATTAGGACTAATTTCGAGCCGGTGGCGACGCTGGTTGTGGGGGTCAATAAACTGCCACGTGCCAACGTAAAAGAGTGGCGATGTGCTTGGTTGTGGGTCTTTCTTCTTGCGCAACGAAAAGCCGCCAGTCAATCCGGCAACCAGTGAAATTCCAAATAAGGCAATGTCTCGACCTTTCACCGGTAATCCCTCCCTTGAATTTAAGTTTCTTTCTACAATATAACATTTTTGACCGGGAAACCTGTACTATTTCCCTCAGATTTTAGAAAATTAATCCGAAAGCTATCGCCGGAACACAGGGACTGTTAAAATGGGATTAGCGCTTAGCTGGGCAGAGCAAATACCAGCGTCACGCTCAGTAATCACCGAGTGTTGGTCACGGGTTTTCACGCACTGGCATGGTAAACTTGAAGGTAAGCGTGTTTTGTGGTGATTGGACAGATGTCATCATGACTATCGATTGAGAATCGCCTGATGTCATTTGAAAGAAATGTTCGGAATGAGGTTTGTTCTCGAATTGTGGTCAGCTACAACCAAAGTGAACAAATAGTTGGCACGACATCCGTGTTTCAATTACAGAAATGGTATAGTCAGTCATCAGTGTCAGTGACCAGAGGCGGGCCAAACCGGCCAGCTGTGTCGATGGTCTTAGCTGAGTGATTTTCTCAGGTTAGACCATGGGCCGACCTTTGAGACCGTTTCTCAGGCTCAAAGTCGAGGTGGAAGCCCGCTCCATAGGCTGGAACCGGGCCCCATAGCGGGTCGGTTTGAGCCCGCCGCCGGGAACGGCAATTAATCACAATTTAACAAAAATCAAAAACAATTCAAACAATTTTGGAGGGATTCGCATGATTCGTATGGGGACGGTAGGGACCAATTGGATTACGCAACAATTCGTAGAGGCGTTGGCGCTGAGCGGCCGGTATGAACTGGCTGGGATTTACTCTCGGCACCAGGACACCGCCGATGCGTTCGCAGCCAAGAACCAGGCGCAGACCAGTTACACGGATTACGAGGAGATGCTGACGCAGGCCGATTTGGACGCCGTCTACATTGCCTCACCTAACAGCCTGCACTTTGACCAGGCCATGGCCGCGATTGCCCATGATATTTCCATCGTGGTGGAGAAGCCGGCCTTCAGTAATCGTCAGGAAATGGTGGCGATTCAGGCGGCTTTGGCCCAACATCCAGATGTGAAATTCTTTGAGGCGGCCCGGCACGTGCACACCCCTAATTTCCACGCGTTGTCGAAGGCTTTACTGGGCTTGCCGACGATTCAAGGGGCCGCGCTGACTTACATGAAATACTCGTCACGTTACGACCTGGTGTTGGATGGTGACGTACCCAACGTGTTCAGCCGCCAATTTTCTGCCGGGGCGCTGCAGGACTTGGGGGTTTATCCCATTTATCTTGCCGTGGCACTCTTCGGTCAGCCGGAGCATGTCCAATATTACCCAACGTTGATTGCGACCGGGGCCGATGGCAAGGGGCTGGCAGTCCTGCGCTATGTCGGCTTTGACATCACCGTTTCGTTTGGGAAGACCAGCAATTCCTACGCGCCATCCGAAATTTATGGTTTGAAAGAAACAGTTTCACTGGACAGTGCGGGTGAGCTGACGCACGTGTCCGAACGCGATGCAGCGGGGAACGTCACGGACCTCAGCCAACCAGCCTTGGCCAATCCCATGCTGCCAGAAGTGACTGATTTTGCCCGGGTGCTCGATGCCCCAACTGATTCCCAGAACCAAGCGGATTATCGTCGCTGGTTACAGTGGAGCACGACCGTGAACCAGGTGCTTTACAGCTTACGGGTCAGCGCCAACCTGCGTTTCCCAGCTGATGAGAACGACTAGAAAGGAAACAGCATGTTAAAACAATTTGAACAACATTTTAAAGATTTAGGTTACGAGGCGCCAACCGCGATTCAAACGGCCGTTTATGACAAAATGGTCGGGGACCAAAACGTCCTGGGACTAGCACCCACGGGGTCCGGTAAGACGGTCGCCTTCACGCTGCCCGCACTGGCGAACCTGTTGCCAGGGGATGGGATTCAACTGATTGTTCTGGAACCCTCCCAAGAGTTGGCCATTCAGACCAGCCGGGTCATGCGTGACTGGGCCAAGTTACTCGACTTAAAGGTCGCCGCCTTAACCGGTGGGGCCAACGTCAAACGCCAAACGGAGCGCTTGAAGAAGCGGCCAGAAATTATCGTCGGCACCCCAGGTCGGGTCTTGAACCTGGTCAATGACCGTAAGCTCAAGCTGCATTTGATTTCTCTGATGATCGTCGATGAAGCCGATGACCTGTTAACAGGGGACACGTTAGACACTGTCCGTGAAATTGCCCAGTCGATGCCGGCTGATGTGCAGTTAGGCTTCTTCTCCGCTACCGACACGCCAATTTTACATGAGCTGGACAAGTGGTTCGGCCAAGCCGTTGAACGGGTGGACGTCCGGGACCAAGACAACACGCAGGGGGAAGTTCGCCACGGGTTGTTACAGGTCGGCATGAACAAGCGTGACCAAATGCTGAAGCGGCTGCTGGCCATCCCGAATTTCCGGGCACTGGTTTTCTTCAAGCAGTCCAGTACGCTCCGCAAGACGGCAACGCGTTTCTACCATGACCACGTTTCCGCAGCGGGGTTGACCAGTGATCTGCGACAGGTCCAACGGGAAAAGGCCTTACAGGATTTCCGTCAGGGACGGATTCGGTTGTTATTGACGACGGACGTTGCGGCCCGGGGATTAGACATTCCCAAGCTGCCAGCCGTGATCAATTACGATTTGCCAGATAAGGTCAACGAATACGTGCACCGGGTCGGTCGGACCGGCCGAATGGGCGAACCGGGTCAGGTGATCAGTTTAGGGGACGACCACGATTTACGTGATTTGAAACGCCTGCTGAAGGAGACCGACTACGAGTTGGTTCCACTCTACTTTAACGGACGAGCCTTAGGGACGGAACGGCCAACCGCTGCCGCCGTACAGGCCAACGAAACGGCCAAGGCCGAACGTCAAGCCACGGCAAAACCAACCGCTACGGCCAAAGCCAAGGACGGTACTAAGGTCAGCGCCAAGGTAAAAACCAGTGGCGGTGCGAAGCCAACGGTCAAGGCGGAGACGCCTAACCCTAGCAAGAAAAAGAAGCACAAGAACCGGCACACCAAGAATAAAGGGATGCGCAAGAAGTGGCGTGACCACGACGAAGCGAAGTAACGCTTTACAATTACAAAGATCCGTGTGAAAATTAATAACGGATCTTTTAATATGGCCCTATAGCACAACTGGATAGGGCACTCGCCTCCTAAGCGAATGATCCCGGTTCGAGTCCGGGTGGGGCCATCAAAAATGAATCAATCGAGAGCGTTCCGGAAACCAATCCGGCGCGCTTTTTGTTTACAGTGAGGGATATGCTAAACTAAAAGAGGGATTAAGCGTGGGTCAAGCTATGGGGATGCTGGATGCTCACACAAACCTGGAGGAGGGGTCACATGTTCAAGCGAGCCATGAAAGAGGCCTGGGGGTTCATTGCACTGGGCGTCGTCTTAGATTTGATATTCGCACCACTGAGCTTCTTGCTACACCACCATTCAGGCATCAGAATCTGGGAGCTCGTCGAAGATTGGTGGCAGACGGGCCATTCGCTGTCGACTCTAGGCATCATGGTCGTCACGGCACTGATCGCGTGGAGTCTGTTGGTTGCAATTATCTATTTCTTCTTGCGGTTAAACAATTGGTTGCGAAAGCGGGATCGGGTTAAGTAACTGAGAAAAAATGAAAAATTAGTTTTGAGTGGGTACTACTGACTGGTGGTGCCCATTTTTTATAGTTATGGATGATATAACGGGGAGGGGGGAACACAGCTGGTGAAAATGGTTGAACCAACGTGAGTGACCAGAGGCGGATCAAGGTGACCAGCTGTGTCGCTGGTGTTGGTCGGGGTTCCTTCCCGGCCTACAGCAGGGGACGACCTTGGAAACTCGCGATACTCAGCGAGGTTTCAAGGCGAGGCTCCAGACCGCTTCTCAGGCTGGAGCCGTTCCCCACAGCAGGGCACCTTGAATCTGCCGTCGGGAACGGTAAGTTTAGTCCACCTATTTTCACTAACCTAAGGGCTCCCCAATGGAACCGTTTTCCGCTATAATGGACGTAGCTAAGAAAAGTGAGGAGGAGTTTTCAATGGACACTACCGGATCAATGGACCCAAAGAAGTTTACCCGAATTTTAGTTGGGGTGGATGACTCACCGGACGCGCAACTGGCCTTTCGTTACGCGATGAACCGGGCGAAGTTTGACGACGCTGAGTTAGTGATTTGTTCCGTACTGGAATCTGACAACATGAATATCTACCAAGCTCTCAGCAAGGATTACGTGCATGGTCAACGCAGTGATTTACAAGCGCATTTACAGGAATATGAAAAATTAGCGCGGCGGTTTGGCATCACCAAGGTGAAAATTATCATCGGTGAGGGGGACCCCGGAGAAACGATTGTGAAAAAGATTATCCCCGAGGTTGAACCAGACCTGCTAGTTGTGGGGTCACTTTCACAATCTGGCGTGCGGAAATACTTTGGGAGTCAAGCGGCCTACATGGCAAAATATTCTCCAGTTTCCGTAATGATTGTCAGATAGCGTTTTCATGACTGTTTTCACAAGCAAACTGTAAATAATATTCAGTTACCCCCTTGCAACTTGAAAATATTTTTCATACAATGGTTCTTATGCGACAAGATAATTCTGGCTGCGGCAGGCTGGTTTTATCAGAATCGAGCATAAGAAAAGAGAGAGAAATATGCAGTTCGTGATTTTATTATTGGGTATTTTACTGTTACTCTTTTTAATCATTCGAGTAAAGTTAAACACCTTCGTTTCATTAATCGCTACGTCTATTTTGGTAGCGCTTGGCTTAGGCATGAACCCCGCAAATATTGCGGATTCCATCAAAAACGGTATTGGCAGCTCAATGGGCGAACTGATTATCGTTTTTGGGTTCGGGGCCATGATTGGTCGGTTGGTGTCTGACGCTGGGGGTTCTTACCGAATTGCCCGGACGTTGATCAAGATTTTTGGGAAGAAACGCCTTCAAGTTGCCATTGTGGTGGCGTCCTTCCTGATTGGGATTTCCCTGTTATTTGAAGTTGGGCTGGTTCTGGTAACGCCAATCGTCTTTGCGGTTGCGTTGGAAGCCGACGTCCCATTCCTCTATCTGGGGATCTCCATGGCAGCCGCACTGTCTGCGACCCAAGGATTCTTACCACCACAACCATCCCCAACCGCTGTTGCGACGGCTTTAGGGGCTAACGTGGGGGAAATGTTAATGGTCGGAATCATTGTGGCCATTCCCTGTGTGATCATTGCTGGGCCAGTTTGGACCCGCGTGATCCGTCGGTTTAATCCAGAATTGTTTGTCGTTAAGAAGTCTTTACCGGCCTTTGGTGAAGTAAAGGAATTCGATTTGGATGAAACGCCAGGCTTCGGTCTGTCCGTCTTCACCTCCTTATTCCCAGTTGTCTTCATGATTTTGGCAACGATTTATCAAATGGCGGTCAATGGCGGAACGGCGCCGAAGAATCCGCACGGTTTGGATGCGGTCATCACGATGCTGGGGAACCCCGTCATCGCCATGGTCGTCGCCTTACTCTTTGCCATCTGGTCCATGGGTTTCCATCGGGGTCGTTCCATGAAGGAAATCAGTGGCACGCTGGAAGACGCCATCAAGTCAATTGCCATGTTACTGATGGTGATTGCTGGGGGTTCTGCCTTCAAGCAAGTTCTGATTGATGGTGGGGTCGGTAAGGCCGTGCAACAGTTGATGATGAACTCCACGTTCTCACCAATCCTGTTGGCTTGGCTGATTACCGTTATCTTACGGATTTCCCTGGGCTCCGCCACGGTTTCCGGGATGACGGCTTCCGGGCTGATTATGCCATTGATGCACTCACTGGGTGCTGATCCGGTCATGATTGCCTTAGCCATCGGGGCCGGTTCCTTAGCGGCTTCTCACGTGAACGATGCCGGTTTCTGGATGTTCTCCGAGTACTTTGACCTGAGCGTTAAGCAAACGTTCCAAGTCTGGACGACCCTGGAAACGGTTATCTCCGTGGTTGGGTTGTTAATGGTGCTCTTAATGAACATGATTATTCACTAATACAAGTTATTGCTATTGATTAAAATCCCTGTAGCCATGGTTAACGTGGCTACGGGGATTTTTTACGCGCATTTTTAACTTTTACTGGCTTTTTCCATAATGTAATTGATTAGGTGAATGCCGGCCCGTTCCACCTGTTGCAGGCGGATAACGCGATAACCTTCGTGTTCAAAGAAGGGGCGGGCGGTGATGGATGCGGCAGTGGTGTACCGGTCAGCGGAAACCGCATGTTCCAGGGCGGTGATTAAGGCGTGGGCAACGCCTTGGTGTTGGTACTGGACATGAACGTATAATCGATCTAAATATCCTGTGGCGGTCATGTCGGCAAAGCCCACCACTTGTCCCGACTGACAGGCGACACGGGTTGTGTGGGCCGCCAGAGACGTTTGCCAGCGCGCTCGAGTCGGGGCATCGTCGGAACCAATCCAAACGGCTAGCTGTGCCGGCGTGTAGTCTTTCGCATTGACCGTTTGAATGGTTTGTTTGAATAACTGGCGAATTTCCGCGAAATCTGTGGCGCGATATGGACGAATCAGCATGGGGGAGTTACCACCTTTCTGGGATGACAAAAAGGCCCGACAACGTGTGCCGAGCCCCTAGGCTTACTCTTCTTCCCGGACAATGTACTTTGGCCGGTGTTTCGTTTCAAGGTAAATTTTATTGATGTATTGGCCTAAAATGCCGAGGCAGAATAATTGAATCCCACCAATAAACAGCATGATAGCGACCAGGGATGGCCAGCCGGCAACGGCGCCGCCCACGGTTAACGCGCGAACGATGACGAAGATTATCCCAATGATCGACAGAAAAAAAGAAATACTGCCGACCCAGGTAGCCAGGCGCAACGGGGCATTGGAGAAGTCAATGATGCCTTCAATGGAGTAGGCAAACAGTTGGCGTAAGTTCCAGTGCGTGGTGCCAGCCGCGCGGGGTTGACTCTCGTAGGTCAGGTAGGTCGTCTTGAAACCGACCCAACTGAAGATGCCCTTGGAGAACCGGTTGAATTCGGGCAATGACGTGACCGTATCCACGAACTGCCGGGTCATTAACCGGTAATCCCGGGCGTTGGGTTCGATGCGGACGTCCGAAATCTTATTGATCACGCGGTAAAAGCTGCTGGACAGAAAGGCCCGTAACTTGCTTTGACCGCGGCGTTCCTTTTGAATTGTCCCGACACAGTCGTAGTCGTCATTTTCAATGAGGTCGACCATTTGCGGTAATAATTCGGGTGGATCTTGTAAGTCAACGTCCATCACAGCGACCATGTCCCCAGTGGTGGCTTGTAGCCCGGCTGCGAGGGCTGACTCCTTCCCAAAGTTCCGTGAGAACGACCGGTAATGGACCGTTTCGGGATGGTTTTGGTGTAATTCTTTCATTTCCTTAAGGGTGTGGTCACTTGACCCATCATCCACAAAAATGTACTCCGGCTCAACCGTCGGGGTAGGGGTGTTCATTGAATCGATCACCTTGCTAACGGTTCGGTAAAATAAGGGAATAGACTCCTCCTCGTTATAGCAAGGAACGACCAGACTTAACTTTTTCATCGTAGACATTCCTTTCACACAACGTTACTATCTTACCTCAAAAGGCCGGGACTGACCATGACAATTCGCTTAAAAGTGGGTGACAACGCTACAACGACACGAGCAAGAGTTGGGTGAATCCGCTTACAGTTGTGAAGTGAATTGAGTTTAATGGTCAGTGGGCAAATTAAGTGGCATTGAAAACAATCTTTCGGATGCGTAAATTAGTGGGGATTTGAATTGGTTAGACGAAATTGAAGGGGAAATTGGGAACGTAAGTAGAGAAGAGAATTGCGGGGGGGAGTAGAGACAGACGTGAGCGGTGAGTGAGAACTGGCTTTACAGTCAGCCGTGAGGGTGGGAAAAATGGACTCAGCCGTGGGAGTTCTCTTAGCAACGGGCCGTGTTGCTTAGAGAACTGGTGTCTTTGAAACTCGCTCTTTGAGGTTCAAAGCAAGTCCGAAGACCGCTCTTTGGCTTCGGACGGCCGCCCCAGCGTTCCGGTCCATTTTTCCCGCCCGGTAAGGCGAGTGCAAGAACCAGTTCTCGCTCAGTGTAGCATTTGGGAGGAAAAACCGGAATTAATAACATGCCCGACACGCTTCTGCTATAATTGACCTAATCAACACCACTTTGGAGGGAAATGTTTGTGACAAAACCGATTAAAGTTATGACGGTGTTTGGTACCCGTCCAGAAGCCATTAAGATGGCCCCAATTATTTTAGCGATGCAGCAACGGCCGGCAGAATTTACGCCGATTACCGTGGTCACGGCCCAACACCGGGAAATGCTGGATCAAGTGCTTGAAATTTTTAAAATTAAACCTGATTATGATTTAAATATCATGAAGCCCAAGCAGACGCTCAGTGACATCACCACGCGGGTCTTGACCCATTTGGATCATGTCATGACCGAGGCCCAGCCAGATATCGTGCTGGTTCACGGGGACACGACCACGACCTTCGCTGCCAGTGTGAGTGCCTTTTATCACCAGACGCTACTGGGCCACGTGGAGGCCGGCTTGCGGACCTGGGACAAGTACTCTCCGTATCCCGAGGAAATGAACCGACAGCTGACGGATATTTTAAGTGACCTCTACTTTGCGCCCACGGAATTATCCCGGCAGAATCTGTTGAAGCAGGCCCATCCGGATGACCACATCTATGTGACCGGGAACACGGCCATTGATGCGCTCAAGCAGACGGTGGATGCCAATTACCAGCATGACGTCCTGACTCAGGTTGCCCCGGATCATCGGATGATCTTACTGACGATGCATCGGCGGGAAAATCAGGGTGCGCCTATGCACGCCGTCTTCAAGGCCGTGCGGCGGGTCGTTGAAGCCCATCCGGACGTGGAAGTCGTTTATCCGGTTCATTTGAGCCCGGTCGTTCAGGCGGCTGCTCACGAAGAGCTGGGTGGCATGAATCGGATTCATCTGATTGATCCCCTGGATGTCGTGGATTTCCATAACATGGCGGCGCGGAGCTACTTTATCATGACGGACTCCGGTGGCGTGCAGGAAGAAGCCCCCTCATTGAACAAGCCGGTCCTAGTTTTGCGGGACACCACGGAACGGCCGGAAGGGGTCACGAACGGAACGTTGAAGTTGGTCGGCACCGATCCAGCTAAGGTCACGGCAGCGATGGAAAACTTGCTATCTGACCAGGCGGCGTACGATCAAATGGCGCAGGCCAAGAACCCATACGGCGATGGCCACGCGTCAGAAAGAATTTTGGCCGCAATCGAAACGACCATCAATGGAGGAAATGCAAATGGCTGAGACGGCTTATGACCGGGCCGAAATCAAGACCACGGAACAGTTGTCAGAAATTATGCGGGATATTCACCAGGCCGCGAAGAAGCACAACGAACGATTTGATTATAAAATCTTGCGCAACGTGCACTTTGCCAACAAGGTCAAGAATCCCGTGACTCAGGAAATGAACGAGGGTGATTCCTGGCGGGTCATGCAAATTGATAATTTACTGGTGACCTCGTTTGGTGTCATTAACGTGGAGAGTAAGTATTGGCGGGGGATGATTTTTCATGACCTCTCCGAAGAAATTTTTTCGTCTAGTCTGGACGACTTCTCGGCGGTCAATCTCAAGAACCGCGAGAAGGACCAGGATACCGCTGCGGCACTGACTAACCGCTTAGACCGATTCTTCCTGCCAAATTTATCGGAAGAAAACGAGTCGCTGACGCAGGGCTACACCATGAGCCTGGAACAAGAGGGCCGCGGGCAACGTTCAATCACGCTACACACGGGTATCAGTAACCCCGCCACTCAGGCGGAACTCTCGTCGAAATTGTTGGTGCGCTACATCAATAGTGAAATTACGATGCACAAGCAATTGGAGAACAAAAACGACCGGATCATCGACTTTGTGAAACCGTTGGTCTATTATAATTACTACGATCGTTACGACCGTACCAATTCGTTGGTCGTGGGGAATAAGACCAAGCTGAACGCCCACGACGCGTATAATTGTACGGCGGTCGCCAACTATGACGACTTAGCCACGTTCATCGAATCCTTCCGTCAGGCCAAGCGGGTGCGCTTCAGCCGCAAGACGCTGGAAAAGATGATTGGCACGCTGAAGTTCGCTGAGGATTACGGATCATTCTAATAGCGATGGCGTTTAGTTAGAGTAAGACGAATAGGCTATTGCGAGATAGTTGGAGAATTGGTAAACTAATAAATCGCGGTCACAATTACTAGGACAAGTTACGATTGGGTATAGTGATTGATTTTGTGGACAATCAAGTTGACGATAAATAGATTACCAACAGAAAACAATTCGAGACACAAATAGAAGATGGTTTGGTCAGTGTCAGTGACCAGAGGCGGGCCAAGGTGACCAGCTGTGTCGATGGTCTTAGCTGAGTGATTTTTCTCAGCTTAGAGCATGGGACAACCTTTGAGACCGCACCCCAGGCTCAAAGTTGAGGTGGAAGCCCGCTCTTTGGCTGAAACCGGCCCCACAGCAGGACTCCTTGAGCCCGCCGCCGGGAACGTAAGATACCGACCAACCCATCTTCTAGAAAAAGGAGGTTCGAACACCTTGACCACTCAGTGGCGCAAACGGGGCGCGCAACTCAAGCACGTTTACGGAACCATCATGAAGCACTACACGATGGCCAACGTGTCCGATTCCGCCGTCGTTTTGGCCTATTATACGTTGCTGTCGCTATTCCCAGCCCTGCTGGTGCTAGCCAGTATCTTACCTTATTTAAATATTCAAACGTCGACGGTGCTGGATAGCATTGAGCCAATGGTGCCCGAAAGTATTTTTGACATGTTGGAGCCCATCATTCACTCGTTCCTGAATAATCGGAGCGGGGGCGTGCTGTCCATTGGGGTTATCGTGTCCATCTGGTCATCCTCCCGGGCGGTTGCGGCGTTCCAACGAACCGTCAACCGGGCCTATGGCGTCGCGAAGAATCAAAATGCGTTCGTCAATCGGGTCGTAGCATTTTTCTGGATGGTCGTGCTGATTGCCTTCCTGTTTGCCCTCATGATCTTTTTTAGTTTCGGGCAAATCGTGTTGGAAAAGCTGACCCCTTTGCTACACCTGCCACGGGCGATTCTGGGGTACGTTAACGCGTTGAAATGGCCGTTTACGTTTTTCGTGGTCTTCGTCGTGTTGATGATTCTCTTTTACTTCGTGCCCAACGCTAAGTTAAAATGGCGGTTCGTGTGGCCCGGGGCCCTGGTCGCCACGGTGGGTTGGTTGCTCCTCTCGCAGGCGTTTTCCATCTACGTGAAATACTTCGTGCACAACATCGATAGCTATAAAACGATTGGAACGTTCATCTTCTTAATGTTCTGGTTGGACTTCACCGGATTGATCCTGATGTTTGGGGCCGTGTTGAACGCGGCCATCCAGGAGTTAATCGTGGGGGCCATCGAGGAACAAAAGGCGTTGGCCATCCCCAACCTGTTAAGGTATCGCAAATATCATTTAAAAAATAAAGAGAAATAAGCAAAGAGCCTCCTACCAACAAGTTTGTCGGTGGGAGGCTTTATTTGTGCGTATTAATATAATTGTGAGACATAGAATCAAATACGGATAGAAAGTAAAACAAAGACCAGCAATTCGTGGATAGCCACCAAAGCCGCCTAAAGACCACAAACGTCAGTGACCAGAGGTGGGCCAAGGTGACCAGCTGTGTCGATGGTCTTAGCTGAGTGATTTTTCTCAGCTTAGAGCATGGGACAACCTTTGAGACCGATTCTCAGGCTCAAAGTTGAGGTGGAAGCCCGCCCTTTGGCTGGAACCGGCCCCACAGCAGGGCACCTTGAGCCCGCCGCCGGGAACGAAAGAGTTAGCTGTGTTTAGCGTGGTAGGTGTCCACGAGCTGTTGGACCATGGCGTCGAGCTGGTCGATGGCGGCCTGATCCGGTGCCAAGTTAATTTTAACGGGAGCTGCACCGCGAATGGCACCAGTCTTCTGGAAGGTGGCGTCAAAGTGATCCACCGTGGTGTTGTAGTATTCGCCATAGAAGGTATCGCCGGAACCGGCCACGCCGTAAATTTTATCGGTCAGGTCGATGGACTGGAGGTCCTCGTAGAAGTCCATGCCTTCGTCGGGAAGGGAGCCTTCGTCGTAGGTGTAGGCACAGACCACACAGATGTCGACGTTTTCAAACTCGGCGGCGTCCGTCTGTGAAATTTCTGTCTCGGTGACCTGACATCCCAGGTCTTCCAATTTTTCCGTGACGATGTCCGCAACGTCTTCGTTATTGCCGGTGATGGTGGCAAAGACCACTTGTGCTGTTACCAAAGCGCTCACTCCTTATTTTTAGATCGACTGGTCAGTCGGTTGGGACCGCCAGCAAGTTGTCCCAATTATAGCAGGTCACTGCGATGGTGACTAGGAATCGTTGTGGCGGCCAACCGTGATTGCCGCGAAAAGATGATTGACTAACAAATCTGTCGCTCTGCTTCCCACACCCCCCGGCGAACTGGTAAAATAATGCCAAGAACAGCAAAATGTTTCTGAAATTGAGAAAAGGATGTGAGGGTTAATGGCCGTCATTACCATGATTGAGGCCCAAAAACGTAGTGGCCGGTATAATATTTATATTGACGGCGCTTACGCGTTTCCGGTGAGTGAGGGCGTGTTGATCGACTTTCGTCTATTCAAGGGCATGGAAGTTGACCAGCAGTTAAAATCTCAACTGGTGGATGCCGATAACGTGTCCAAGGCCTACAACCGGGCACTGGATTATCTGTCGAATCAGCTGCGCACGGAAAAAGAAGTGCACGACAAGCTGGTCACCTTGGAGATTCCGGAACCCACGATTGACGCGACGTTTAAAAAATTACGCGAGTTGCATTTACTAGACGATGCCCATTACGCGGCGAGCTACGTGCGGACCATGATGCACACGGGTGACAAGGGGCCCCGCGTGATTCGCCAACATTTACGGCAAAAAGGGGTCGGCGAAAAGCTGATTGACGATGCGTTGTTACTGTATACACCAGAAGACCGCTTGACCGTGGGGACGGCCGTGGCCCAGAAGCTGGCGAAACGGTATCACCGCCAGGCCTTTGGCACCCAGCAACAGAAGATTCGCCAGGGACTGATGAGCCGCGGCTTTAACAACGATGAGATTGGTCAAATGCTGGAGTCGCTGGACCTAACGCCAGACGTTGACCAGCAGCACGAGTTGTTGGTCAAACAGGGTGAAAAGGTCTGGCACCGTTACCGGACGCTCAGCCCATCGGAACGCAAGTATAAAACGAAACAGGTCCTGTATCGCAAGGGCTTTCAGCTCGACGACATTAGTCAGTGGCTGGCTGATTTAGGGGAATCGGCTGAGTAGTTTTTAGGCAACAACCAAGCACTAGGAGTAAGGGGATGTTGAGATGCACAAGAAGACTTTAGGGGCCTTGGTGGCATTTGGCATGGTTTTGGGAATCGGGGGTGGCCTCGCGTGGTGGTTCAACGGGCTGGCGGAGACGCATCCGCAGCCCGCAGCCGTTAGCAGTAGCTCTTCGGTGGTTAAGCCGAAGCCCAAGCCGCAACCAAAGAAGCCGGCCAAGAAAAAGACGGCACCCAAGCAAACAGCGGCCTCCCGAGAAATCGATGCCATTTTACGGGCCAACCGGTTCGTGGGGACCGCACTGGTCATGCACGGGGACAAGGTCATCTACCAGCAGGGGATGGGCTACGCGGATGCCGGCGAGCAGAAAAAGAACGGCGTCAACAGCGTGTACCAGTTGGCGTCCGTGCAGAAGTCGTTTACGGCCGGTCTGATCATGAAATTAGCCGCAGCGCAGAGACTTTCACTGACGGATCCGCTGTCCAAATACTACCCGCAGATCAAGGGGGCCAAGCGCATCACATTGCGTGACATGCTGGATATGAAGAGCGGGCTGACGCTGGAGGCCTTTCCGGACACTTTAAATTCGGAAAATGGCATGATCAAATTCATTTTGTCCAACATCATTAGTCAACCGCGAGATATTGGTAGGTGGAACTATTCACCGGTCAACTTTATGCTACTGGCGGGAATCATTCAGCAGGTCAGTGGGGAAAGCTACCGCCAATACTTCACGGAAAACATTATTGAACCGTGGAACCTGAATCACACGGGTTTCGTGTTCAAGATGGCGCATCGCCGGGCCTTTTCTCAGGGGTATCAAAACAATAACCAGGCGGACGTTGATACCAATTACGACGCCAAGTACCCTGAGTCCCGGGCATCCATGTTCTATCAATTTGGGACGGGCCAGGTCTACATGTCGGCCCACGACCTCTTCATTGGTGAGCGAAACATGTTACTGGGTAAGCTGTACCCAGCCAGCGACGTCAACGTCCTGCTGGCACCGGGAACGGCCTCGATGTACGGTGGCGGTGCCTACGTTTACCCCGGCTACATCCGGGTCCACGGTCTAGCCTACGGGTACGAGGCGACGGCCCTCGTCAGCAAGGACGGCGAGGACGGGGTGATTCTCCTGAGTAACTACTACCGGGCGAACCAACTGTCTCAAACGCCAGCCATTCAAATCTGGAATCTCTTAGAGGCGGGTCAATTGAATCATTAACTGAACGCAAGCAAAAAGGACCTGACTGCCCAGAAGTGGGAGTCAGGTCCTTTGACGTTGCGTCGGTAACCGTTAAGCTTTAGGCCGGCTGCCATACGCCCGCTTGGATTTGTAGCCAGCGGCAAGAATCTTGCGCATGTCCGCGATGTGGCGTTGCTTGGTATCCTCGGCTTTGGCACCGAAGATGTAACGCGCCCACTCGCGCTGATACCCCACGGTCAACGACTGAAAGAAGTCAGTTAACTGGGCATCATCGGCCAGCAGTTCAGCGACTTGCGGAATCATCGGTTCAAAGGTACCAAGGGGAGCTTGAGCCAAAAGTGTTCACCTCGTTCAAGTAAGTTGGGTGGTGCGAGTTTCTGATTGGCATTAGTATAACACGGTTTGGTGAGGGGATGATTGGCGGCAGTGGTCGAGGTGAGCTGGCGAGGAGGGAAAAATCGGTGTCAGTGAGTAGAAAATGCGTATCGTAATCGGCGTTCCCATGACGCAACTGATTGTTAGGTTGAGCCATAAGCCAGAATCACAGCCGCTGTGAGAAAAATGTAGCTGGGTTAAACCAATGTTAGCCGCAGGGCTGGGAAAACTGGGACGGTCGTGGAAGTGACCAGAGGCGCGCCAAGGTGCCCAGCTGTGTCGATGGTCTTGGCTGGAGTCTTTTTCCAGCCTAGCCCATGGGACGACCTTTGAGACCGATTTTTGGCTCAAAGTCGAGGTGGAAGCCCGTCCTTTGGCTGGAACCGGCCCCACAGCAGGGCACCTTGAGCGCGCCGTCGGGAACGGACGCGACCAGGCCCAATTTTCACCAGCCCGGAGGCGGTGCGGTTAACCCAAACGCAGTTGATTAAGTTAATTTTACTGGGGATAGTTGCCATTCCACAGGTTTTGTCGCGCATAATCGGTCTGAACCTATTCAAGACGCGCCAAATCTGGTATAATGTTGAGTGAATTTTTATAGTTACCCGTTACTTTTGGAAAGTAGGGTTTATACATGACGCGCGAAGCTAGAGGACCTAAGGAAGGCGACTTCATTACGATCAAAAGCTACAAGCACGACGGAAGTTTGCATCGAACTTGGCGCGACACTATGGTACTCAAAACAAGCGAGAACGCCCTCATCGGCGTCAATGATCATACATTGGTCACCGAAGACGATGGGCGGCGGTGGGTGACACGAGAGCCCGCAATCGTTTATTTTCACAAGCATTATTGGTTTAACATTGTTGCGATGATTCGGGACAACGGGGTGTCGTATTACTGTAATTTGGCTTCCCCGTATGTGATGGACAAAGAAGCGCTCAAATACATTGATTATGATCTCGACGTGAAGGTCTTTCCGGATGGTGAAAAACGCCTGCTCGACGTTGACGAGTATGAGGATTTCAGCCAACGGTGGCATTACGGCGAAGAGACTGACCGCATTTTAAAGGCCAACGTGTTGACCTTAGTCGATTGGATTAATCATCATAAGGGCCCCTTTTCCCAAGCCTATGTCGATCTCTGGTATCAACGGTATCAGGAGCTGCTGCGGCGCTCGAATGATTAGTAAGAGTTGTCTTCCGTACCACCAGGAGCAAGTCCATTCGTGGCTCGCTCCTTTTTTTCTAAATTGGGATACGGGGTGAATTACGCGTTGTTTTCGCCTCCGGGTCGGTGAAAATAGGCCGGGACGCTGTGGGCGCCGCCCGGAGCCGAAGGGCGGTCTCCGGACTTACTTTGAGCCGAAGGTCGCGTCTCAAAGATAGCAGTTGCCTAAGTGGGGAACCCGCTAAGGCAACTCCCACGGCTGAGCCTATTTACACCGACCCTCCGGCTGGCATGGATTTAGCCCCTTATCCGAATGTGTTCAGGATAGTGTGTTTCTAGTCCGTAGGCTAAATTTGTGTTAAACGAATACAATTGTATCAGTGAGCATAGCAAAGGAACGAAACACAGTGTTTGGTTCCGACGCTGTTTTCTCAATTAATTGACCGCACATGGTCAGAGTCATCGATGCCTAGACATAAACAGTAACAACAAAAAGAAAAAAGTACATAATAACTGCGGCTTAAACTAGTGTGAGCCGCAGGGCTGGTGAAAATGGGCCAGTCGTGGCAGTGACCAGAGGTGAGCCAAGCCGACCAGCTGTGTCGGTGGCCTTGGCTGGGGTATTTTCCCAGCCTAGCCCATGGGACAACCTTTGCGACCGGTTTTCAGGCGCAAAGGTGAGGTGGAAGCCCGCTTCTTAGGCTGGAACCGGCCCCACAGCAGGGCCGCTTGAGCTCACCGCCGGGAACGGACGCGACGAAGGCCATTTTCACCAGCCCGGAGGCACTGATAGAACACTAGTTTGAACCAGGAAGGGGCAACCGGGATGAAATGGGTCGCGAATTCAAAAATCATGTTTTGGTCGTTAGAGCTGTTGATTGTGGCGGCACTGATTTGGGTCTGCACGCAGATTAGTTTTTTGTTTTCACCAATTGGCATTTTTCTCTCAACCATCTTTGCACCACTACTAATATCGGGGATTCTCTTTTACTTATTGAACCCACTAGTCAAGATTCTCGAAAAGGTCCGGTGGAAGAAATTTCACATTAACCGGACCGGAGCCGTCGCGCTGGTGTTCTTACTCCTGGTCCTGATTCTGGTTGCGGGCGGTATGTGGCTGATTCCACGGCTCGTGACCCAGGTGACCACACTGGTTGGTAATATCCCCGACTTTGCTAAGTCGACCGAGGGTGTTTTGCGCAAGCTGATTGATCATCCGGCGTTTAAGAACATTGATTTCTCCAAATACCTGAGTCAGCTACAGTCGGCCCTCTCTAAATACGCTCAGAGCTTCATGAGCGGCCTTACCAGCGGGATTGGCTCCATTATTGGAACAGTGACCACGGTGACCGTCACGGCCGTTACAGTGCCTGTCATGCTGTTCTACATGCTGAAGGATGGGGACAAGCTGATGCCGGCCATTCGCAAGTGGCTGCCCACCAAGCACGGCGACCAGACCGCGGAGCTGCTGAGCCGGATGAACACCACGATTGCGCGGTACGTGGGTGGTCAAATCATTGAGTGTGTTTTCGTCGGGAGCTTCACGGCCATTGGGTACTTCTTCGTGGGTGAAAAATATGCGCTGTTGCTGGGATTCTTCGCCGGTTTGTGCAACTTGATTCCTTACGTGGGACCCTACATTGGGATTTTACCAGCACTGATCGTGGCATTTACCAGTAGCACCAGTCTGGTGATCTACGTGATCATCGTGGTAGTTGTCGTGCAACAGATCGATGGCAACCTGGTTTACCCCAACATTATTGGCAAGAGTTTACAAATTCATCCGTTGACCATCATTATTATTTTGTTGGCCGCGGGAAATATTGCCGGATTGCTGGGCATGATCTTAGCCATCCCATTCTATGCCGTGGTGAAGACGATTGTTCAGTATCTTTACAGTATTTGGCGCCTGGAACATTCCGAGCGCAAAGCCCTTTAGCGGGGCAAAATTTCTCAAGAAAAGCGTAACGTTTGCGGTTTGAAGTTGACGTCACCGCTGAATATGCTACTATTTAGATTGTTATTGGAATTTTTTAGCGACCCCCTCAGGGACTATCGAGGGAAATTAACCAGATAAAGTAGGAGAATCTACATGAAAAAAGTAATTACGTACGGAACGTTTGATCTGTTGCACAAGGGTCACATTCGGTTATTGAAGCGGGCTAAGGCCTTAGGCGATGACTTAACGGTTTGCGTGTCCTCCGACGAATTTAACGCCGAAAAGGGCAAGCGGGCTTACACGTCATACGAAGACCGTAAGTACATCTTGGAAGCCATTAAGTACGTGGACCACGTGATTCCTGAAACCACTTGGGACCAAAAGATTCGCGACGTTCAAGAAAATGACATCGATATCTTCGTCATGGGTGATGACTGGAAGGGGAAGTTTGACTTCTTGAAGGATTACTGTGAAGTTATTTACTTACCACGGACGGAAGGCATCTCCACGACTAAAATTAAGCACGACTTAGGCCTTTCAGACGAAAAAGACTGGCAGGAAAAAGAGTAGTGTTGGTGATAATCCTTAGTCGTTGACTAGGGATTTTTTCTTAGAGAGCGTAGACGGAGGCAAACGAATGCAACAGATTATTTTTCTAGTGACGTCCTTAAACGGGATGCACAAACCAAACTTCTCACAGCAGTTGCTACAGGCCGTGCGGAAAGGGGTGCCGGTCAGTGTCTTGGTCGCGCTAGTTGATTTTGAAGCGACTTGGCAGGTCCGCGACTACCTGAATCGCTTGGCCCAAAAGAACCCCGACGTGCAAAACGTGAACTTGATCACGTTGGCCGACCTGTACCAGGACGAACAGGGGCTGAAGCTGACCAGTGGGGAACGCAACGAGCCGGTACTGACGGACTTTGACGAACGACTCTTTGCCGACAATGAAGAACAAGTGAAACGCTACTTAGACGCTGGCCATTTGGTGGCGGAATTACGCCAATTGAACGACGAAACGCCAATGGTCTTGCGGCAATATCAAGCAGACCAATTGAAACAAATCGATACTTATGGATTGGACGGGAACGTCGTGGGCATCGAAAAGATTGCCGATGAGGTTGCCCAGACCAGTTACATCTTAAACGCCAAGGGAGAAGCTGTCCTGCGGTTCGTCCGGCATGAACGGCCAGTTGATCAGGTCTTTAATCTGAGCAATTCGTCAGCGATGTTAGCCACGGAATTTGCGGATGCCAAGCAAAACGCGGCGACGGCCAACATGACCAAGCGGCAACGGAGTAAGGCAGAAGCCGCAACGATTGACCACACCTCAATCGTGTCGACGACCGAAACCTATTATGGGGTGCTGGCGTACTCAAACTACCGGCGCTTTGATAATTTGTACACCTTTTATCAAGCCGTGCTGAGTCACCTGTTGACGCCGGACACCCAGCTATACGTGGACTTGGCCGTTAACGCCGAGTTATCCCCACAGATGCCGAACCAGCTGATTTTTAATTACTAAGGAGTTTTTCCATCGTGCGTGCGATTTTATCTGGATTACATCATAAAAAGAATTTACAAGAACTGGAACTTGAATTGATCGACGTGCCGGAACCCTTCGATGATCTGGCGGTCACCTTCCTGGAAAAGAACACCCAGGCGTCAATCACCGTACCCATCAGTAAGGTGGTCAGCGCTGAGGTCGTGCAGATCCGGGTGGACGCCAATGCGCTGCAATTTGCGGCAGAGGGCCAAAGTGAATTTAGCTGGGAACTGTACTTAAACATTCGCCAGCAGAATACGCGGGGCCTGGTCCAGGTCGAAAGTGAATACCTGAGTGACCGGCACCAATTTACCCTGACCAGTTATTACCAAGTGAATAGTGATGCCGAGGGGATGGCGCTGTTTAACATGCACACCCAACAGGCGGAAACGGAATTCACCATCAGTGCGATTAACTTGCAGGATGACCAGTTACAGGTTATTGGGCAAAGCCGCATCAACGGGCAGCCAATCGAGAACCAACGCTTGGTCTTAAAGAATGAGCAACAGGATAGTTCTGCGGAATGGCCAATTGCCCACATGAGCCTGCATGGGCTCTTTACGGCGTCGATTCCGCTGTCGGACTTGGCTAAAGACACCAAGCAACAGCTGTTCATCCGCTCAACGGTGGCCGGTCAGGACCTGGAACAACGGGTCGTATTGGCCAAATCGTTAGCCGGGCAAGTGACCCAGGCGGTGACGCCAGGGCATCGCTTGGTCGTCGTTGAAAAACGCTTTGACAATGGAATCCGTGTGCGGGAAATGGCCGCGCCAACGTTGCCACAACGCGTGGCGAATGCCTCTAGCAAAGTCGGTGGCGTCACCAAGCTGTTCTCCATGTTAATGGACAAGGTCAACCTGGCTTACATGCGCCGGTTATTCAAGCGCGGTCACCGGGCATTTGAGCAACCCACCATCATCTTCGAAAGTTTTGGTGGGCGGCAGGTCAGTGACTCGCCATACGCCATTTACCGGCTGTTCGTCCAACTCTATCCTGGCTTCAACTTTGTCTGGTCGATCGACCGGGAACAGAAGAAGTTCTGTAAGGAAAATGGGATTCCGTTTGTCATTCGGCGGACGTCCAAGTGGGTGCGGACGCTAGAAAAGGCCAGCTTCTGGATCAGTAACGCGCGGTTCCCGTCATGGGTGCGCAAGCCAAACTATGTGACCTACATCCAAACCTGGCATGGGACGCCGTTGAAGAAGTTGGGACTGGACATTGAAAATGTTTCCATGCCCGGCACAACGACGGCTAAGTACCACGCCAACTTCGTCCGTGAAGCCAACCGCTGGGATGCATTGGTCTCACCTAACGATTACTCGACGCGGATCTTCCGGTCAGCCTTTGGGTTTAACAATCAAATCTTAAAGGTCGGTTATCCGCGAAACGACGAACTGATCAACAGTACGCCTGAAGACGTGACTGCGCTGAAGCAACGGCTGGGGATTCCGCTCGATAAGAAGGTCGTACTCTACGCGCCAACTTACCGAGACAACCAGTTTGCTGAGAAGGGGAAGTATACCTTCGAGCTGCCATTCTCCCTGGATGACTTCCGCAAGCGCTTCGGCCAGGATGCCGTTCTGGTTCTGCGGATGCATTATTTGATTTCAAATGCCCTGGATATCAGTGGTTACGAGGGCGTTGTCTTTGACCTCTCCAACCACCCAGACATTTCCGAGCTGTACCTGATCTCAGATATGTTGATCACCGATTACTCGTCCGTCTTCTTCGACTTCGCTTACCTCAAGCGACCAATCCTGTTCTACCCGTACGATTACCACATGTACAAGGACGAATTGCGGGGCTTCTACCTCGACTACGAAAAGGACTTGCCGGGTGAAATTGCCCATAACGAGCATCAGCTGTTGGACTTGGTTTCCGACAAACTGAAGACGCCAGATATGAGCGGCAATCAGAAGTTTATGGACTTCTACCGGCGGTTCTGTGCGATTGATGATGGGCTCAGTTCCCTGAAGATCGTCAACTACGTCGTTCAACAAATCGAAAAGAACGTCTAGCTTTGGCGGGTTAAACCTGTCGTTGTTCGCGCCTCCAGGCTGGTGAAAACTGGGCCTGGTCGCGTCCGTTCCCGGCGGCAGATTCAAAGTGCCCGGCTATGGGGTCGGTTACAGCCAAAGGGCGGGCTTCCACCTCGATTTTGAGCCGAAAAGCGGTCTCAAAAGTCGCCCCGTGGGCTAGGCTGGAACAAAACTCCAGCCAAGACCACCGACACAGCCGGTCACTTTGATCTGCCTCTGGTCACTTCCACGACCGGCCCAGTTTTCCCAGCCCTACGGCTGACACGGTTTTAACCTACCAGCTGGCGGTTCTTTTGCGATAGTTATGGTGACTAGTTTTGACTGGCTTCTTGTGGTCATGACTAAGTGGTCGGGTTAACCGGCTGTGAATTTTAAAAATGAAACAAATAAAGCTGAATGCACTCACCAATTATGGTTGAGGGCATTCAGCTTTTTTGTTTGGTTGAAGTTTTTTAATTGATTTGCTAGCTAAGCAATTGATTAACGTAGAAAGTCGTTGGCCTTTTTGACAAATTCTTCGTTGAATTGGAAGACACCGGCGTGGCCTGCGTCTGGGTAGATGACGAGTTCGCTATTTTTGAAGGCCTTAGCTAGGTTGTAGCTGTTGGGCTTAGTGGGCACCATGGCATCGTGATCACCGTTCGCAACCAGCACTGGCAAGTCCAGCTGGGAGAAATCAATGGCTGACTCTGTACTCCATTTGTTGATGGCCTTTAGTTGGGTTCGGTAGGCGCTCCAGCCGATTGAACGGTCGCGGCCGGTTTGGCGAGCCTTGATCCGCTTTAGAAATTTGGCAGCTTGTTGCTTGCCGTTGGCCGTCCGGGTGAAGAAGAGGCAGGTTTTCACATCCTTGAAGGTGAAAATGGCCTTGGCTAAAGAGCGGTCAGAAATCTTGGTCACATCGCCAATACCTTGCCCACCACGGGGACCCGTTCCCGTTAACAGGGCCCGCCGAATCAGGGTCGGTTCCTGGTTGATGACTTCTTGGGCTACGAAACCACCCATTGAAAAGCCAAATAGGTCGACTTGCTTGAGGCCCAGAGCGTGGATAAATTCGCGAATCTCCTGGGCCATGCCTTGGATGGTCAGGGCAGCTTTACCGCCGGAACCGCCAACGCCTTGATAGTCGGGGAGAATCAGTTGATGTTCCTGGGCCAGGCCGTCCACGACAGTCGGATCCCAGTTGTCGAGATTACCTGACAGGTGAATCAGACCGATGACCGGGACGGTAGCGGGCGTGCCAATTTCACGGTACGCAAAGGTTTTATTTTCCGGTGTGACGAGTGTTTTCGTTGGTGTGTCAATGTATGCAGTCATAATGAGCAGGTCCCCCGTTTGGTTTAGTAACAGATTTTCGATTGGTGATTAAGGTGAGTGTACCGCATGCGGTAACAAAAATCAACAATTGTTACTTTTGAAATTGTGTGAATTAAAAAAACTGGATGCGGTCACCATGTCAGGTGAGGGCATTCAGCTTAGAATTATACGCAAAAATCATATTGGGAAATTGGGATATGTGTCATGTGGATTAGAATGAGTGAGTACAAAGAGCTATACGGGTACGGGGTAAGACGATAGGAGCCGAGAGGGTGGTCAAAAATAGACTCAGCCGTGGGATTTTAGTAGCGGTTCGCTACTAAAATGGCGACTTTGAAACTCGATTCTCAGAGGTTCAAAGCGAGCGCAGAGACCGCTCTTTGGCTCTGGGCGTCCTGCCCACCGCGTTCCGGTCTATTTTTGACCACCCGGTAGGCGCTGTTATCGCCTTATTTGTCGTAGCTGGTGGCTTGACGGTAGGCGTGGGCGGTTAGGCGATTGGCCTGTTCCGCCGTGATGCCCGTGCCATCAAAGTAGTGCTGCAAGATGATCCGGTACTGGCGGTGAACCAACTTTAAATCGGGCCGCTTCGTGTGAACCAATTGTTGTTGGGCACTTTGGGCCGCTTTTTGTGCAGATTGGGGTTGTTTTAAATTTTTAACCAGGTAGGTCACGTTCTTGCTGGCCTTCTTGGATTGCGGACTGACCGGCTGATTGGCCGTCCGACTGCTGGCCAACGACTGTTTCATGTTGGCGGTCAGGCTGGTGACCTCGTAATATTGATTTTTCTTTAATTGCACGTGGTCGTAGCTCAAAAACAACAGATTGTTTAAGAGCAGGGCAATCACGGCTAGTCCGGCCCCACAGAGGATGACGGACATGGTCGGCCGCAGCGGTTGGTGTTTGTTTCGCGCGACTAATAAGCCGACCAAACCACCCAGAACCACCAGGGCCCCCACGGCAAAGACAATTTTAATAAGCATGGCTTCAGTAGACGCCGACATAGTTTCACCCATTTCTAAATAAGTTCGTTCTAAAATTAGTTAAGGACGATTAAACAAGTCGTCCGTTAAAACATTAATGGCATATCTTCTATGATACCACACGCTAAGGGGGAGTTAAGTTAAAGCGTGATTATTTTAGACGACAAATCATCGGGCATGGGTGTTGCGGTAGGTGTTCCTGATAGTGAGTGATTAAGTGAGTTGTTTGTATTGGTAGTTGGGGATGTTGGTTGGAATCATCGACTAGGCTTTAGCCTTAAGTAGGAAAAAAGGGATATTATGAATTAGTCTGAGTGACCAGAGGTGGGCCAAGATGGCCAGCTGTGTCGATGGTCTTGGCTGAGGGACTTTCTCAGCCTAGAGCATGGGACGACCTTTGAGACCGGTCTTGGGGCTCAAAGGCGAGGTGGAAGACCGCTTCCCAGGCTGGAGCCGTTCCCCACAGCAGGGCATCTTGAGCCCACCGCCGGGAGCGGCAGGTAGCGCTGTGGTTTCGCGCAGCCGACTAACAAACCGTGAATTGTCGGCCTAAATGTGTTAAAATTACTAGCTGTGACGTTTAATTTAAAAACGATAACTTAAAATATAAAATAACTTTTGTGAGGAAAACTAATGAGTGAAAAAACTTTAGCGTCAGCGGTTGATAAGCGCCGGACGTTTGCCATCATCTCTCACCCCGATGCCGGGAAGACGACGATTACTGAACAGTTACTGCTGTTTGGGGGCGTCGTGCGTGAGGCCGGTACCGTTAAGGCCCGGAAGAGTGGCAACTTTGCTAAGTCCGACTGGATGGAAATTGAACAAAAGCGGGGGATCTCCGTAACGAGTTCCGTCATGCAATTTGATTACCAAGGCAAGCGGATCAACATTTTGGATACTCCTGGGCATGAGGACTTCTCTGAAGATACCTACCGGACCCTGATGGCCGTCGACTCTGCCGTCATGGTGATCGACTCTGCCAAAGGGATCGAACCCCAAACCAAGAAGCTGTTCCAAATTTGTAAGATGCGAGGTATTCCGATTTTTACCTTTATGAACAAGCTTGACCGGGATGGTCGGGATCCAATGGACCTCATCGCCGAACTGGAAGATGTCTTGGGCATCGAAGGCTACCCGATGAACTGGCCAATCGGGATGGGGAAGGAACTCAAGGGGTTATACGACCGGTATCACAACCGCGTTGCCCTGTTCCGGCCCGATGACGAAGCGCACCAATACCTGCCGCTGCAGGCCAATGGTGAGTTGGCCGAACACAACGACTTGGAAGAAGACGGCTGGTACCAGGATGCTCGTGATAACATGGAGCTGATTGGCGAAGCCGGGAACCAATTTGACGAAGCCAAAATCGCCAGTGGGGACCAAACGCCCGTGTTCTTTGGGTCTGCCCTAGCCGACTTTGGGGTTAAAACGTTCCTGGAAACGTACCTGGAGTACGCGCCGAAGCCTGCCAGTCACCATACCGAACAGGATATCGACGTGGCGCCGACCGACCCTGAATTCTCTGGCTTTGTCTTTAAAATTCAAGCCAACATGAACCCGCATCACCGGGACCGGATTGCCTTCGTGCGAATCTGCTCGGGTGAATTTGACCGGGGCATGGACGTCATTCAGGAACGGACCGGGAAAAAATTACGGCTGTCCAACGTGACCGAGTTCATGGCTGATACGCGTGAGAACGTGGAAACGGCCGTGGCTGGGGACATTATCGGGCTGTACGATACTGGGAACTTCCAAATCGGTGATGCCATTTACACCGGGAAGAACAAGATTAAATTTGAAAAGCTGCCACAATTTACGCCGGAATTGTTCGTCCGTGTATCTGCGAAGAACGTGATGAAGCAAAAGTCCTTCCACAAGGGAATCAACCAACTGGTTCAAGAAGGGGCCGTTCAACTGTACACGTCTTACTCTACCGGGGATTACATCCTGGGTGCCGTGGGGCAACTGCAGTTTGAAGTCTTCCAATTCCGGATGCAAAATGAATATAATTCTGAAGTTATCATGGAACCGATGGGCAAGAAGACTGCGCGCTGGATCAACCCTGACCAATTGGACGAACGGATGTCTTCATCCCGAAACCTGCTGGTCAAGGACAATCATGGCGAGCCACTGTTCTTGTTTGAAAACCACTTCGCTGAACGTTGGTTTAAGGACAAGTACCCTGACGTCGAACTGACCTCTAAGCTCTAAACTGGTCGTTGTCAGCGCCTCCGGGCTGGTGAAAACTGGGCCTGGTCGCGTCCGTTCCCGACGTCGAGCTCAAGGCGCCCTGCTGTGGGGTCGGTTCCAGCCTGAGAAGCGGGCTTCCACCTCAACTTTGAGCCAAAGAGCGGTCTCAAAGGTTGCCCCGTGGGCTAGGCTGGGAAAATACCCCAGCCAAGACCACCGACACGGCCGGGCACCTTGGCTCGCCTCTGGTCACTCCCACGACTGGCCCAGTTTTCCCAGCCTTGCGGCTGACACGGGTTTAGCCCGTTCGGTAGTGGTCAAACGGTGACTTGTGTTAATTAACTCTAAATACTAGCGAATCTCTGCCATTTCTTCATTTGAAGTGGTGGGGATTTTTTTGTACTTTTTAACGGTCAGTTCACCGCCAGTGACTCGCCCAATTGGTCTAGTCTAAATCCGCTACAATTCCCAGTAAATCAACACTTTCGTCACTATCCCGTCATTTTTCGAAGGCTTCCCTTCGGATTTTGCGTGAAAGCCCCGTCATAAATTCAGTTCTGTTACACTATAAACGAAATAATAATCTTGAAAATTGATGGTGCCCCATAATCGTTTTGGGGGATGGAGAGGAGCGATTGCGATGAAGTTCAGAAGTTGGTTTGGGTTTTTCTTAGGGCTGAGTTTGCTCGGCGTGGGTGGGGTTACCGGTTGTGCCGATGCGGATTATGACCAGGCTTTGAAGACGGCACCGCAGGGAATTTCGCTTGATAACATTTTTACACCGGGGACGACGAGTAATAATCAGGCATCCGTGGTGACCGCAACGAATCCGACTGTGACGGGGACGCAGGCGGCGAAGATCAATAACGGCAAGAAGCAATTTGGCGCGCTCTGGTCCACGACGGACAACGTCTTTGATTTGACGCGCAATCAATCCGCGTCCATGTGGCTGTACTTTGGGAACACCGGCAAGAAGGCCGCCGATGGGATGGCCTTTGTACTCCAGAACGATGACAAGGGCTTAGCGGCCACGCCAACGTTTGGGAAGAATATCTCCGGCGAAACGCTGGGTGTGTGGGGCGTGGATACCGATAAGAAGCAGACCACGCCGGACAAGCTCGCAGCGACGGCGATTCAAAATAGTTGGGCGCTGGAGTTCGACACGCATTTAAACACGTCCACCAATTACGGCAACACCGGGGATGCGGATTCCTTTGACGTCGGGATTGCTGGTCCCCACATTGCCAACAACTATCCGGCGGCCGTGGACAGCTACCAAATGGTGCGGACGTCCACGTTGCTGCCCATCTACAGCGTCGGCTACTATGCGACCCAAGACCACGCCGGCGTGTTGAAGGGGGATTACACGCTACTGTCCAACGGCTCGTGGCACCATTTGACGTTGGACTGGCAGGCCAAGTCGCAGCAGATGACCTACACCTTTAATGACAAAGACCCGGTCACCGGAAAGGGCCAAAGTGGCGTCAGCGAGTCGGCCAAGCTCGACCTGACTGAAATCGACCCCAAGGGAACGGGCCAGGTGCGGTGGGGTTTTACCGGAGCGACGGGGGATAGTTACGAAAACAACCTCGTCGTGATGGAAGAGGTGCCCGGACTGGTCGATGCGCAGGCAACGGCGACCCTGACGGACATGACCACCGGCAAAGAAATTGGTGACGGCGACGTGATGAAGGGGCAGGATAGTTTTAAGTTGGATTACCAACTGGACTACCTGACGGGTAAGCAGTCCTGGCAAGACGTGCAGGCCCATTTACAGGTGCCCGAATACCTGGACGTGACGGCCGGGAAGGTCACTTACGCCGATGGCACGTCAACGGTGGTGGATGTTAGCCAATTAACGGAAAACCAGTTAACAGTCAAATTGACTCAGGCCCTGTCGGCCAGCAATCAAACGGCCCACGTGACCTTGACGGGGAAGGCGGCCAATTTAACGGCACCGGTCACCGTGGACGCTGCAGCGAGTGGCTTCAGTGCCGTCAACGGGGTGGTCACAGCGGAGACCCCGGTCTTTATGCTGAACCCGACGCTGGAACTGATGGCAGCCTCTTTGTCCGGCAGTAGCGGTCAAGTGGATCCCGGTGAAGATGCGACCATGAAGGGACTCGTGGTGGTACCGGAGGGCGTCGACTTGGCCAACCGGGACATGACGATTCATTCGACGCTCAACGGCCAAGCGCGCGCCGACTTTAAAATTCCGGACGGCACGGACCCGTCCAGCGGTCGGTTTGATGTGACCGTGGCGGCCGCGGACCTGCAGAGCGGCAAGAACACACTGGTGACCACGGTCGAGGACCCCTATGGCAACGTGTCCAACGCCGTGACCTATACGATCACCGTCAACCGGCAGCTGGTCTTTAACACGGTTGCTGAGAAGAGTTCGTTTGAGAACACGACGCTGACCGGGACCCAGCAGAAGGTCAAACGGACCCTGGACTGGCAGGTCGAAATTTTAGATACGCGGGAAGCCGGTGCCAAGTGGGCCTTACAGGTGACTAGCACGGACTTCACGCGAGCAGACGGTCAGAAGCTGGCGGGCACCCTGAGCTACTACGATGGGGATGACCGCACGCCTATCAGTGACACGCCGATTGCGGTGAGCCAGGGGGAAGCGACCGGCAACGATGACCTGACGAACGTGGTTGATGACTGGGACGAGGACAACGGGTTACTGCTCGAAGTGAACTCGGCGGCCCTGCAAGGCAAGTACAGCGCGACGGTCACCTGGTCATTGAATAACGTGCCCGAATAGTGAAGGACCCACATGAAGAGTGACGACAGCGGTCGTGGCGCTTATTTTTATGGTCAAAAACCCCTTAACTTAGCAAAATATCCCGGTAGGAAAATAAAAGGTGGCTAAACCAGCTAGGCGTGGTCTATACTGGAAAGGCACCATGATTTCATACATATAAAAGGGGTAGATGTTAGATGGAAAATACGCAAACTTTACAGTTTTGCCCGAAGTGTGGTCGGGAAAATGTTGAGCACGGCAAATTCTGTCCGCAGTGTGGGCAGTCACTCACGCAAGCGGCGCAACCGGTTGGTCCCAAGCAGTCGGCCCAACCACAGGCACCCGTGACGCCTACTAGTCAGTCACGCACGACGCATGACGACTCGACGACGGGACAACGGACGGCACCCACGGCAACCGCACACCACAACGGCAACCGGAATCTGATTTTGAACCGGGAGAACCTGGAGCACGTCGGGCTGTGGATTCGCAATAACTTAGTGACGACCGGGATCGGCGTGTTCCTCCTGTTCCTGCTCTTCACGTTTGCGGCGGCCCACGTTGCCTGGTGGACGATTTTGCTATTATTGGTGTTGATTTACCTGATTGCCGGCAGTTACGGGACCGACGCCACCGGCTTCGAGCGAAAGGTCAACCGATATTACCGTGATCAGGATTACCGGTCAAACGTGAACCAAAACCTAAAGGCCAAGCAGAGCGATCTGCAGGCCAAGACGGCTTCGGCCATTAAGCAAGCCATGCCGCAACAAGCACCGTCAGCGGGCGCCACGGAACAACCCACCGCTGGTCCAACGGTGCAATCGGCCACGACCGCGCCGGTTGCCAAGGGTCACCTGGGCATGGGCGTGACCGAGGTCATGGTGGTCTTAGGCGCCTTAGCCGCTCTGGGGGCCGTTTACGTGGGTCCGTACCTGCAGGCGTCTGCCTCGTTTATTAACTATTCAGCCGGGTTAACCCTGGCTAATTTGCTCAAGCTAGGGAGCTCGGCTTCGGAATTTTTCGGACAGGACTCTAGTGCCACGGGATGGCTCGTGGCCTTAACGGTGGCTCCAATCGTCGCGCTGATCTTGGGGGTGTTGCCCAGCCGGACGACACGAATCATCAACGTTATCGTGGCCATTGTGGTTGATGTGATCTTTGGGACGGTCTTTGGCTACATTTACAATGGTATCAGTGGCGGCTACTCGGGGACGTTTGGCGATGCAGGCTTTGGCCTCAGCGCCTGGGTCTCTCTGGGTGGGTGTGCCGTACTGACCATCTTCGCCCTGATTTCTGCGTTTAAGCCGCGGAAGCCTTAAAGCATAAAAAAGTTTCGCCAATCGATTAGGATGGCGAAACTTTTTTGCTTCCTCAACTTTTTTCAAAAGGGGAATGCAGGTTATTTAGTGGTTTCTAAGGTGGCTACCTGCGCCTGAGCGGCTTGGGCCAGGATGTTCAGATAGTTGAATGGCCGGTCAAAGTTAGGTTGGAACAGCATGTCGACCATGGCCAGGTCATCAATCGTGTTTTCGTTTTGGATGCAGACGGACAGGGTGTTCGCCGATTGTGAGACGTCGTACTTGCTCATCAGAGTGCCACCGAGAATCCGCTTGCTGTCTGGATCGTAAACCAGGGACATCAGCACGGGTTCCGTCGTTGGCATGAACTCTGGCCGGTAGTTATCCTTGACGATGACTTGCTCGGCATTAATGCCTTGTTGCTTGGCAGCGGCTAAGGTCAGCCCGGTGGAAACGATGGTCCGACCGTAAAGGGCTAAGCCAGAGGAAGATTGTGTTCCCATGTATTTAACGGTGGGGGTAACCAGGTTCTTGCCAACTAAGATACCTTGACGAACCGCGTTGGTAGCCAGGGGAATGTAGGCGTTTTGATGCGTTGGGTTATAGTGAACCGCTGCACTATCACCGGCAGCAAAAATGTCGGGGTTGGATGACCGCATGTAATCATCCGTGATAATCGCGCCGTTTTGGGCCATGTCAACTTGACCCTTGAGCAGGGCGGTGTTGGGCCGGAAGCCGATGCAGAGGATGGCTAAATTGGTGTCGTAGCTCCCTTTGTCGGTCTTGATGGTCACGCCGTCACCGGTATCCGTAAAGCTTTGAACCGTTTCGCCCAAGGCTAATTGTACGTGATTGTCCCGGTAGTCCTGCTCGATCACGTCGGTGAATTCTTGGTCAAAGTACTTAGGCATGACGCGGTCCATGGCATCGATCAGGGTAACGTCGTGGCCGGTGGTGGAGTAAGCTTCGGCCAGTTCGGCACCAATGTAGCCAGCACCGATGACCGTGATGTGCTTGGCGTGCTTCGCTTCTTCAATTAAGGTTTGGGCGTGGTTCCAGTTCTTGCAAAGCTTCACATGGTCGCCGTCGATTCCGTCAATCTTGGGAATGATGGGCCATGAACCGGACGTCATGACCAGTTTGTCATAGCTTTCAGTGGTCTGGGCATGGGTCGCCAAATCTTCTACCGTGACCGTCTTTTGATCGGCGTCGATGGCTAAAACGTTGTGACCCATTTGCACGTTCGCGCCTAAGCTCTTTAATTCCTCAGGGCTGGAGTAGAACAGGCCTTGGGGATCGGCAACCTTGCCGCCGAGGTACAGGGCGATTCCGCAAGATAAGAAGGAGATATTATCATTCTTTTCGTAAACGGTGACTTCTGCATCGGGGTGTTCCGCTAAAATTTGCTTAATGGCAAAGGTTCCTGCATGTGTACAACCAACAACTGTGACTTTCATGGTGGTGCCTCCCAAAACAAGATTTTTTGAATAGTCCTTCACAAACACGTCCATGTGAAATCCTTTTCAATTGATTACAACTCTATTTTAGACAACTTATCGAGAATGTCAACACTTTTCTGAAAGTGTTACCATTTTGTTGACAACGGGGATTGAACCCGAAACTAGTCTTGCTTAGCGAAAAGCGGTAAACTAAAGAGCGTAGATTTACCTGTAAGTTCAGTGGCGAACACGGATGGGGAACCACGCGGCGTCGGCCACTCACGGACAGGACTTATTTGAAGGAGTGACTAATTTAATGTCAAAAGTAGCCAAGCATCTCTCAGCCTGCACCTCCGTTTTGGTGGGTAAAGCCGCCACGGTCGATGGGTCCACGCTGATTGCTAGAAACGACGATACCTTTTTACCCTTAACGCCCCAACGGTTCTATGTCCATCCCGCAGAGCATGATCAACCTAAGCGGACCTGGGTCTCCAACCAAAACGGCTTCACGGCACCAATTCCTAGCGATGGTTACCGCTACATGGCAACGCCTAACGTCGAAGTCGACAAAGAAGGGGTCTACGCCGAAAGTGGGTTCAACGAAAAGAACGTGGCGATGAGCGCTACCGAAAGTGTTTACGGCAATCCTGCTGCCTTAGCCTTCGATCCGCTGGTGGCCAATGGTCTGGCCGAAGACTCCCTGCAAACGATGGTGCTCCCGTACATTAACTCCGCTCGCGACGGGGTGCGCTACCTGGGGAATCTGATCAAGGAATACGGCTCACCAGAAGGTAACGGCGTGCTCTTCTCCGATCATGATGAAGTTTGGTACATGGAAATCGTCACGGGACATCACTGGGTTGCCCAACGGATTCCGGATGACGCCTATGCGGTGACCGCGAATCAAGTGGCCATTCAACAGGTGACCTTCGATGATCCAGACAACTTCATGTTCTCCGAGGGCATCCAAGAATTTGTGACGACCAACCACTTGAATCCAGACCAAGACGGCTGGAACTTCCGTCACATTTTTGGGACCAGTACCGAAAAAGACCGGCACTACAACACGCCACGGGTCTGGTTCGGCCAACACGTGTTGAATCCTGAAATCGAACAGGATCCCCAATCCAGCGACCTGCCATTCATCTGCCGGACCAGCCACAAGATCAGTGTGGAAGACGTGGAATACATTTTGAGTTCCCACTATAATGAAACCCAATACGATCCACTGGGCCCTGGCGACGGCGCGGACAAGCTGAAGTTCCGGCCAATCGCCATGAACCGGACGCAAAATTCGCACGTGCTCCAGTTACGAAACGATGTGCCGGCCGACCGCTCAGCCATTTTCTGGTTGAACTTCGGGGTGCCAGCCTTCAGTCCTTACGTCCCATTCTTTGCTAACGCCACCGATACGGATCCGTCGTACAGCCAGACGCCGGTCCACTTGGATGACGTCAGTGCTTACTGGATGTACCGCAAGATGTCCATGATCGTAGAATCCCACTACGTTCAGTTCATCGAACAGGATACGGACTACGTGACGGCCGCTAAGCAGGACTTACGGACCCACGTGGCCACAGCCTTAGCTGGTGCCAAAGACCTCACGGGGGATGCCTTGACCGCCTACCTGACGGACCAAAACCACCAGGTAGTTGCCGACATGCGGAAGGTCACGACGCAGTTGACCAATGACTTGATTGAAAAGGGCCTGACGCTGTCGCACCTGACCTTCAACATGGACAAGAACCTATAAGACGGTTCAGGGCTTGCATTTGTCAGTTCGTTCCCGGCGGCGGGCTCAAGATGGCCTGCTGTGGGGCCGGTTCCAGCCCAAGAGCGGGCTTCCACCTCAACTTTGAGCCTGGGGAGCGGTCTCAAAGGTTGTCCCATGGGCTAAGCTGAGTGGGAAACCTCAGCTAAGGCCATCGACACAGCTGGCCGTCTTGGCCCGCCTCTGGTCACTGACATGGGCGCACCTGTGTCGTCACTGCTTCTGCCAGTCGGTCCGATTTTGTCTCGCAAGTTTAGCTAGATTGATTTAAAAGACTATCTATAGAGCGTATTTCCCTGGGCAATCCGTCTGGGGAGACACGCTCTATTTATTTGCCCACAAACTTGAAATCAGTCGGTTAACAGCCGCTGAATAGGGTTTTAAACAAGTCTACGGTATAAAACGTCAAGACTCTATAAATCTTCACATTTCTCTCAAAGTCTACGCAAAACTTTTCGTCATAATAAGCTTATAGTAATCGATGCAATGATTCATTTAGTTAACGGAGGATTTCATGATGAAGAGAAAAGAGATGAAGAAAATCAACTTAACGGCGCAGCAGGGGTTAACGGCGCAACAGGCCCAAGACCAACTGGCTGCGACCGGGGCGAACGAATTAATCGCCGCAAAGAAACCCGCGCTGTGGCAACAGGTGGCGCGTCACCTGAGCGACGTTTCCTCACTTGTGCTATTATTTGCCGTCGGCTTAGCCAGTTACATGGCGCTCTTTCAGGGTGGCGGTTGGACGAAGACGATTGTGATCGGGTCCATCCTGGTGATCAACGTGATCATCGGGCTGTACCAGGAAGCCTCGGCGGAAAAGGCGTTGGCAGCGTTACAGTCCATGAGCCTGCCCACGACCACTGTTCGGCGCGACGACATCGCCCAGACGATTCAGGCCAAGGACGTGGTGCCGGGGGACCTGGTCCTGCTAAAAGCCGGTGACCAGGTGCCAGCCGATGGCGTCGTGCTCCAGAGCACCAATTTAGCTGTTGACGAAGCCGTCTTAACCGGTGAAAGCGTGCCGGTCACGAAGGAAAAGCTCGTGGATCCAAATGGTGCAACGGAAGCGCAACAGGTCTTTTCCGGAACCGCCGTCACGGCAGGTACGGCCATCGTTCAGGTGGTGACGACCGGGATGGCAACGGAACTGGGCCAAATCGCGGGTCTGTTGAACAAGACCAAGAAGCGGGCAACGCCACTGCAAGGTCGGTTGAACAAACTGTCCGCGTGGCTGACGACCTTTGCGGTGATGGGCGGGATGGTCATCTTCGCCCTCAGCATTTGGATGCAAAATCAGGGACTGGCTGACAGCCTGATGATTGGCATTTCCCTGGCCGTGGCGGCCGTGCCAGAAACGCTACCGATCATCGTGACCATTAGTTTGGCGCACGGGGTGAAGCGGATGGCCAAACGCAACGCCATCATGCGCCGGGTCAACGCGGTGGAAACGATTGGCGGCGTCGACGTGATTGCCTCCGACAAGACGGGGACGTTGACGCAAAATCAGATGACGATTACCCGTTACTGGACGCCCAACACGAAGAACGCCATGGCGGCGGACACGTTAACGCCGGCTGGTGAAAAGATGATGCGCTACCTGGGCCTGGCAACCAACGCCGAAATTCAAGAGGTCGCCGGTCAGGAACAGACAATGGGTGACCCCACGGAACTGGCGATTGTGCGTTGGCTAAAGGGCCACGGCAAGAGCCGGCAACAGTTTGAAAAACAAGCACCACGGCTGGCGGAAGATCCTTTTGACTCCACGAAAAAGACGATGGCGACGGTCCACCGGTTAGCGGATGGCCAACAATTGGTCATCGTGAAAGGCGCCTTCGACCGGTTACCAGTGGCGTGGCAACCACAAGCTCTCGATCAAGCCAAGGCCGTTCACGACCAATTTGGCCAGCAGGCCTTACGGGTCTTGTCGGTGGGCTACAAGGTGATGCCAGCGACGGCAACGCACGACTGGACGGAACTGACCAAGGACTTAACGTTTGCGGGGCTGGTGGGTATCATTGACCCACCACGGCCAGAAGTGATTCCGGCGATTCGGGAAGCCAAGCGTGCGGGAATCAAGCCGGTGATGATCACCGGGGATCACATGGTGACGGCTGAAGCCATCGCTAAGGAAATCGGCCTGCTGACGCCGGGACAACTGGTGATGTCAGGGGACGAGCTCCGGACGCTGACGGACGACGAGCTCGCCGCACAGATTCAAGATATCGCGGTTTATGCGCGGGTATCGCCGACGGATAAGATTCGAATCGTGCAGGCGTGGCAAAATGCCGGCAAGACCGTGGCCATGACCGGTGATGGGGTCAACGATGCTCCCGCTCTGAAGGCCGCCGATGTCGGAATTGCCATGGGAATTACCGGAACGGAAGTCTCTAAGGGGGCCGCCGACATGGTTCTGACGGATGACAACTTTGCGACGATTATCTCCGCGGTCCGGGAAGGTCGGACGGTCTACCAGAACATTTTAAAGGCCATCGAATTCCTGGTGGGCGTCAACTTTGCCCAAATCTTCTTGATGGTGGGCGCGGTCCTGATGGGCTGGGGTGCACCGCTCTTGGCGGAACAACTCCTACTGATCAACGTGTTAGCCGATGGTATCCCAGGGTTCTACATTTCCCGCGAACCGGGCGAAAAGGAAGCCATGGAACAGCCACCGGTGGCCAACGATGAAAGTCTCTTTGCTAGAGGACTGGGCAGTCGCTTGGCAATCCGGGCGGTCACGTTTACCTTCCTGACGTTAGGTATCTACGCGATTGGCCGGTTCGGTCTCTCCGCGGGGCAAGCCACGATGGGGATGACGATGGTCTTCCTGGTGCTCGCGGTTGGTTCGATGGTCGACATCTACGCTATCAAGGACCGGCAGCCGCTGACACGGCAAAGCCTCATGCGTAACCCTGTGTTAAACGGGGCGATGCTCCTGGCCGTAGCCTTGGTCATCGCTATCGCCACGATTCCGGGCCTACAAAGCATGTTCGGCCTGGTAAGCTTACCGGCAGTGGCGTGGGCTATCGTGATTCCGGGGATGTTTGTCCCAACGATTGTGTTAGAAATTGCCAAGCGTTGGCAGCGACGCTCCACGAACACGTGGGTCGCAGAAATTGACTAGGGCAACACCGTAACTGAATGGGTCAAGCCAAGACACTCACGCGACCGATAACTGACGATTGCTTGGAGGAGTAAACGAGACGTTTGGAAGCGCGTGGGGGTCGTGGTAAGACACATTCGGCAAGTAAGCTAAGATTCAAGCATACGCCGCAACGTATGAATCGGTTAGACACAAAAATAACGGTCACCTCTTCGTGAAAAAAATGAAGAGGCGACCGTTTTTTATTTGGTTTTATATAATTCAACGATTAGTAATTGTGGTGGCCATATATCAACCACAGGAACCAGCACAATAGAACTTGGTGTGATCAATGTCAGTGACCAGAGGTGGGCCAAGATGGCCAGCTGTGTCGATGGTCTTAGCTGAGGTTTCTCACTCAGCTTAGTCCATGGGACGATCTTTGAGACCGCTCCTCAGGCTCAAAGTCGAGGTGGAAGCCCGCTTCACAGGCTGGAGCCGACCCCACAGCAGGCCGTCTTGAGCCCACCGCCGGGAACGAACATTAATCACAACCCAGTTCTAAGCGTAGGCGACGAGGGCGAGGCGGACGTAGCGCGCGTTAATGTAAGCATCCGGCCCAATCTGGTACCAGACCAGCTGCTGATCATCCACGACCCGGCCGCGGATATCCAGGGCCTCACCATGGTCGAGCTGACCGGCCGTTTCGCCGTAGGGTTCGTGGTAAATGGACACGGCCTTGCCCGGTACATAGTCGACAGTGCCAATCCGTTCAAACGGTTCGGGATGCCACCGGTCGGGTTCGGGCAAGCCGAGGTCGATGAACTGGTGCTCCCGCCGTACGGTTTCCTTGGCCGAGAGCCACTGTTCACCGCCGAGGTTGTACCAAACGTCGCCGTTGGTCAGGGTGATGATCATGAATAGCCGCCACAGCGAATCCGTGGGGAACTGGTACCCGTAAGCCTGACCGTTGGGGCCATCAAAAACCTGATGGTCGGCCTGCAGAAAGACAAATTGATGGACCCGCTGAACCATTTGCCAAGAATCCCGCCGGTAGTAGTAAACGACCTGGCCGGGGTGCTGGTTAAACGTGCCACGTTGTTGACCCTGAGCCTGAAAGATGCGGTAGTTTTCAACGGCTGGAGGGGTCAACGAGAAGGCCGTTCCCAGGCGTCCGCGGAGAATCCCGGGAAGCTCCAGCAACCGGCCGGTATCGTAATCGACCAGGTAGCTAATGATGGGCTGTCCCCAGTGTCGGACGTAGACCAGGGTGGTCAGTCCGTATGCTGAAATGTAATCCTGGGTGAACCCGTGTACATCACGGAGAGCGTATCCCGCAATTTTAGGAAAGCGGAAGTTGACCGGCTGGTTGAGGAAGCCGGTAAGAACTAAGGCAGGTTGGAGCGGTTGATTTTGATCATCCACTAATCGGACGACCAGGGTGGCCGCTACCTGAGCAGCCTTCGCAACCGGTTGGGGTGCGGCCTGCGGTGTCGGTGAGACGGGTGTTGGGGCTAAGGGCAGGGATGTGGCACGGGGTTCGGGTGTTTCTTGCGGAACCGGTGCGGACTCAGGGCGCCGTCGCGTCTGTGCGTGCCGCGGCCGCCGCTTGGGTACCTGATTCGGTTCGATCACCCGTCGTAACCAGTCAAAAAAAGCCATGTCCTTTCACCTCCTGAAGTTTCCATTAAAATATTAGTCTATAGCTTACAGTATACCGCATTCTGGTGGTGCGTTGCAGGTCCTTTTGCAAAACGCTTCCAGAGATTGATTAGGCAACCAAAAACGGCGACCCGCAAGTTGCGAATCGCCGTTAAAAATGAACTTTACTTTTTATCCGTCGTTGGTTCGGCTGCTGGTTTAGCAGTATCCGTGTCAGCGGCTAAGACAATCTTGCCATCTTCAATCTTGGCCACGAGGTTCTTAACGTCCGCGTGATCAAGGTAGAAGTCCGCAATCCGGTCTTCGATTTCTTCTTGAATGACTCGCCGTAATGGCCGAGCGCCCATTGCTGGGTTGTAGCCCTTCGCCACGAGTTGTTCTTCAACGGGTTCCGTAACGTGGATGTGGAGGCCTTGGCCGGCAAGCATCTGGTTGACGTCACCAATCATTAAGTCAACAATGTGCATCAAGTTTTCCTTGCTGAGAGAGTTGAATTCAATGATGTCGTCGAAACGGTTCAAGAATTCTGGCTTGAAGTAGTTGGTCAAATTGCCCAGAACGGAGTGGGTCGTGCCCTCGGCAGCGGCACCGAAACCAACGTTGGCTTCAGCATCGCCGGTCCCGGCGTTACTGGTCATGATAATCAACGTATCCTTGAAGGAAACGGTCCGACCTTGAGAATCGGTCAACCGGCCGTCGTCAAGAATTTGTAAAAACATGTTCATGACGTCGGGGTGGGCCTTCTCAATTTCGTCCAGTAAGATCAAGGTGTACGGGTGCCGACGAACTTGTTCCGTCAGCTGACCGGCTTCTTCATAGCCGACATAGCCAGGTGGGGACCCGATCAATTTCGAAATGGAATGCGGTTCCATGTACTCAGACATGTCAAACCGAATCATGGCCTCCTGAGAGCCGAAGAGTTCGTTGGCTAATTGTTTAGCTAATTCCGTCTTCCCAACACCAGTCGGACCAACGAAGAGGAAGGACCCGATTGGCCGGCCCGTGCCGTTCAACCCGATACGGTTCCGGCGGATAGCCCGCGCAACCTTGTCGACGGCTTCGTTTTGGCCAATGACGTGCTTTTCCAAATCAGGGGAGAGGCTTTGCAGTTGATGTTGTTCCTTGGCTGCTAACTCACCCACGGGGATGGACGTCTTCTCTTCGACGATGTCCTGCATGTCCTTGACGGTAACCGTGGCCGACTGGTTTTGATCAGCGGTCTTGGCATTTTCCTTGGACTTCTCTAACTTCGTGACTTGATCACGGTAGTAGGCGGCCTTTTCGTAGTCTTCCTGCTTCAAAGCAGCCTGCTTCTGATCCTCGGAACTCTTGATCTTTTCATCAATAGCCTTGGGATCAGCCACGTTGATCGTTAAGTTCTTCCGTGAACCGGCTTCATCCAACAGGTCAATGGCCTTGTCCGGTAAGAACCGGTCTTGGATGTAACGGTCAGACAGGCGAACAGCGGCCTCAATGGCGTCGTCCGTGTAGTGAACGTGGTGGTAATCTTCGTACTTCTTTTGGATGCCTTGTAAAATTTTGACGGCTTCATCGGCACTCGGTTCATCAACCGTAACGGGTTGGAACCGCCGTGCGAGGGCTTGGTCCTTTTCAATATCTCTGTATTCATTTAAAGTCGTGGCCCCGATGAGTTGGAAGTCACCCCGAGCAAGCGCTGGCTTCAACACGTTACCAGCGTCCATGCCACCCTCGGCATTGCCGGCACCCATGATTTCATGGATTTCGTCAATAAAGAGGATGATGTCCGGATTACTCTGAACTTCCTTCATCAATTGTTGCATCCGTTGTTCAAATTGGCCCCGGATCCCGGTTCCTTGAACCAGGGAAACCACGTCCAATCGAATAATTTGTTTGTTGGCTAATTTTTGGGGAACGTTGCCTTCAACAATCCGTTCCGCAAGGCCTTCAATGACGGCCGTCTTCCCAACACCGGCTTCCCCGATTAAAACGGGGTTGTTCTTGGTCCGGCGATTGAGAATTTCGATGACTTGAGCCGTCTCTTTGTCACGCCCAATAACGGGGTCAACCTTGCCGTCCTTAGCTAGTTTGGTCAGGTTCAAGCCATACTGACTGAGTAGGCCATTGCCGTTTCCTTGGTTACCAGCAGGTTGGGTTGGTTGACCAGGTTGCTGCGCACCGGATTGCCGGTAGTCAGCTTGGTCGTTGTTGCCGCCTTGCATTGCCCGGAAAATATCATCCAGGTTACCAAAGCCGAATGGATCTTGTGCCATACGGCCACCTCCATTTCCAGAATCGTTTTGTTGCTGCTTCAGCAGTTGATAACAATTTTGGCATAGGTCAACTTGTTGCCGCTGCCCATTTACACTCATGTAAAGGTGAATCGTTGCTTCATTGCGGTGGCAATTTTGACATAGCATCTTGTCGTCTCCTTTCTTGCCTGGAATTCTCGTGGGAAACCCACGCAGGTCTGTGTGAGAAAAGTTTTGACCTTTCTTGACCATTGACCACATTATACCGCGTTCGACCTGCCGTGCAAGTAATTTGTTTCACGACAAAATCGGCGGTAATCGTGGCATTTCCAGCGAACAATTTTATTCTAGCACTCTCGGTAGTAGAATGCTAAAATCGACTCCTGATTTCTCCTACTTTTCCCAAACCGTGGTGAAATTTGGTGCGCGCTGGGCTTTCGTTCCCGGCGGCGAATTCAAGGTGCCCGGCTGTGGGGTCGGTTCCAGCCGAAGAGCGGGCTTCCACCTCAACTTTGAGCCATAGGGCGGTCTCAAAGGTTGCCCCATGGGCTAGGCTGAGAAAGGACCTCAGCCAAGACCATCGACACAGCAGGGCACCTTGATTCGCCTCTGGTCACTGACACAGACGCACCAAATTATACGGTCGACGGCTACATTCCCGGCGGTAAGCTCAAGCCAGTCGGCGGTGGTTACAATTTTTACGTGTACGCGGGTATGAATCGAATTAGTAGGAAGAGTGTCATGTGTTTCCGATTAGTTGTTAAAATTTGTCAGCATTTTTACTATAGTGGTTGTCGACCCATTATAAGGGAGGCGACAGGTTGTTTGCTTCTAAATTAGAGATGCGCGATAATTTAAAGGCGAGTAGAAAGGTATTGAAATATTCGAAGTATCTGTCACAATAGTTGAAGCAAACCTATCGTGGTGATTGTAAGAGGTTAGCCATGATTGCGGTAACGTTTCAACGTGAGTGACCAGAGGCGGGTCAAGTTGACCAGCTGTGTCGATGGTCTTAACTGAGTGAACTTCTCAGTTTAGAGCATGGGACGACTTTGAAGACACGGGGTTTTCGTGGCTTCAAAGCGAGGTGGAAGACCGCCCCTCAGTCTGGAACCGGCCCCACAGCAGGGCAACTTGAACCCGCCGCCGGGAACGGTCAGCACGCTGAAACGTTAAGCGAACTGTTTAAGGAGGAAAAAACTTTTGGCAAAAGATTTTACCGCGCTAATGAACCAACTAAAAGATCAGGAACTAGACGAATTCGAAGTCACCCCCGAAGAATTTCCCGCCTTTCAAAAAGCCTTCATGGCCTTTGAAACCCGGAAGCGAGTGATTGGCCAGGCCCACAAGGGTGGCAAATTAATCTACCGTTACGATGATGGTGGCAAAAAAGACGACGAATAGTGATTATTTGATGTAAGCGGTTCATGAATGCTTGTAATTTGCCTGCTAGATTGATATTCTTAGTAGGTAGGCGTGACTCACAAAATGGTTGTTTGGCCAATGCGCAAGGTCAGGGTGAGTCGTGTTTGGTAAGAAATCAACCTAAGCTTAAAGGAGATCGATCAATTATGGAAAAACGCGAATTTCGTGTCACTGCAGAAACTGGTATCCACGCACGTCCCGCAACTTTATTAGTTCAGGCTGCTAGCAAGTTCAACTCTGAAGTTAGCTTGCAGTACCAAGACAAGTCCGTTAACTTGAAGTCTATCATGGGCGTTATGTCCTTAGGTGTTGGCCAAAACGCCAGCATCACCATCACGACTGACGGTGACGACGAAGCCGATGCCATGAACGCAGTGGCTGAAACGTTGAAAAAAGAGGGTTTATCTGACTAATGAGAGCGATGCTCAAGGGAATTGCCGCCAGTGATGGGGTGGCTTGCGGCCGGGTCTACCGGTTCGTTGAGCCAACCCTCACCGTTAAAAAGCGGACAATCACTAATCTTGATTACGAATTAAATCGATTCCATCAGGCCCTTGAAGCAGCCGTCTCAGAAGTCGAGACGATTGAAACGCGTGCAACTAAAAGCCTGGGCGCTGATGGCGCCCAGGTTTTTAGTGCGCATAGGGCGATGCTCCAAGACCCAGATGTGATTGCGGCGACTGAAACCAAAATCAAAACGGAACACGTCAACGCGGAAGTCGCGTTCGCAACTGTGATGAACGACTTTGCCCAGAGCTTTCTGGCGACGGATAATGCGCTGACCAAGGAACGAACGTCTGACGTTCACGACGTGGTCAAGCGGGTGACCGCCCATTTACTTGGGGTGAACTTGCCTAATTTGGCGTTGCTGAAGGAGCCGGTCGTAGTAGTGACCCACGATTTGAATCCCAGTGATACGGTCTCGGCGGCGTCCAAGTACATCTTGGGCTTCGTCACGGATCTGGGTGGCCGGACGTCTCACTCGTCGATTCTGGCGCGCTCCCTGAACATCCCCGCGGTGGTGGGAACGCAGACGGGGACCCAAACGTTGATGGATGGCGATTCAGTCATCGTCAACGGGTCAACCGGGAGCGTCGTGACCGATCCCGACCAAGCAGAATTGGATACAGCCAAGCAGGCCATGCTGGATCGCATCACTAATATGAAACGGTTAGCCACGCTGCGTAATCACACCACGACGAGTCGCGATGGGGTGGGGGTAACGTTGGCCGCCAACATGGGGACCGCCAGTGACATCCCGAACGTCTTGCAAAATGGCGCGGAGGCCGTGGGCTTGATGCGCACCGAATTTTTGTATATGGATTCGGAGCAGCTGCCCACGGAGAACGAACAGTTTGCCACGTACCGGCAGGTGTTGGAAAAATTAGCACCACGGCCCGTGGTCATTCGGACCCTGGACATTGGTGGGGACAAGCCATTGCCTTACCTGCATCAGAAGCAGGAAGCCAATCCATTCATGGGGGCCCGGGCGATTCGCCAGAGTCTGGCCCACCAAAATATCTTTCGGAGTCAGCTGCGGGCGTTGCTGCGGGCCTCGGCCTACGGTAACTTGCGGATTATGTTTCCGATGATTGCGACGCTGGACGAGTTTCGGCAGGCCAAGGCCATTTACGATGAGGAGCGGTCGAAGCTCACCACGGCCCGGGTACCCCTGGGAAAAATCAAAGTGGGGATGATGGTCGAGGTGCCAGCAGCTGCCATGTTGGCGGACCGCTTCGCGCAGGAAGTGGACTTCATGAGCATTGGGACCAACGATTTGATTGGCTACACGATGGCGGCCGACCGAACCAACCAGGATGTTTCCTACCTGTATCAGCCGTACCATCCCGCGATTCTGCGGTTGGTGCAACGCATCATTACGGCCGGACACACAGCGGGGATTCCCGTGGCCATGTGTGGCGAAATGGCGGGTGATCCGATTGCGGTTCCGCTGTTATTGGGGATGGGCCTCGATGAGTTTTCTATGGGTGCCGGGTCGATTTTAAAGACGCGGCAGTTGATCAGTCAGCTCAACGCCAAGGACCTTCAAGGACTCGCGGAAAGTGCCGTGAATTCGGCTGGCACCAGTCAAGAAGTCATTACCATGGTGCAGGCCGCGGTTCCCAATGTGTTGACACAGTCTTAAATTTAACGTGAAACGTGCGCACCCGCGACCGACAATAATCGGCTGGCGGGTGCTTTTTTGGTGTGACCGTGGGGAAAGAAATTCAGTAGTGACCCCGTGTTGTCACGGTGAATGACCATTAATTTTTCAGCAACCTCCGTTGTTGTTTGCAATCACTTAGGCAAACCCATATAATTGTGATGATTGTACAATATGAAGGCTACTGGGTGCCGGTCTGGACCGCTCGTATTAAGGGATGGGTGTTGGCAAACGGGACCCGGGAGCTATTTAAGACAAAACACAAGACGCAAGGGGGATTGGCAATGAACATCGGCATATTTACGGATACCTATTTCCCTCAAGTGAGTGGGGTCGCGACGTCCATCAAGACGTTGCGGGATCAGTTGGAAAAACAGGGTAACCAGGTCTACATCTTCACGACGACCGACCCGCACGTTGAGAAGAACGTGTATGAACGCAATGTCTTTCGTTTCTCAAGCATTCCGTTCGTCTCCTTCACTGACCGCCGAATCGCAGTGCGGGGGCTATTTCAGGCCTACCAAATTGCCAAGGAGTTAAATTTAGACGTGGTCCACACCCAGACGGAATTTTCCATGGGCTGGATCGGAAAGTTTGTGGCGCGGAACCTCGAGATTCCGTGTCTACACACCTACCATACGATGTACGAGGATTATTTACACTACGTGGCGAACGGGAAGATTCTGAAGCCCGTGCACGTCAAGCAGGGGACGCTGGCCTTTTGTTATCACTTAACTGGCGTGGTAGCGCCCAGCGACCGGGTGTTGACCACCTTAACAGATTATGGGGTTAAGACACCGATTCGGGTCATCCCGACCGGGGTCAACCTGCACCAGTATGAACAGCCGGATACCGCTAATTTACGGCGGCAGTTGGGGTATGATCCCGACACCCCAGTGATTCTCTCGCTGAGTCGGTTGGCGTATGAAAAGAATATCAAAGCCAGTATTGCGGCGCTGCCCCGCATTTTAGCGCAGGTGCCGAATGCACAGTTGCTGATTGTGGGTGATGGGCCAGCCAAAGCGGACCTCGAGGCGCAGGCCAAGGATGCCGGGCTGGACGATCACGTGACCTTTACTGGTGAAATCAATAACGATGAAGTGTTCCGTTACTACCATATGGCGAACGTCTTCCTGTCCTCCTCGGATTCTGAATCCCAGGGGCTGACGTACATTGAGGCGCTGGCGGCGGGCACTAAGATTGTCGTCATGACGAGTCCGTATACCGATGAACTATTGTCGAGTCGGACACTCGGGGTGACATTTACCACCGAAGACGAATTAGTTGAGAACGTGGTTGATTACCTGCTTCATGGGGATGACGAGCAGGACCCAGACTTGCTGGCACGGAAGTTAGCGGAAATTTCTGCGGATACTTTTGGGCAACACATCCTGGAATTCTATCAGGATGCCCAGGCAAGCTACGAGCAATCTCACGAGGATACCCCGGACTTTAGCGATTAGAGGAGTTATTGGATGTTAAAAATCAACATGTTTTCTGCGGCTGATTCCGTGAAGGGTCAGGGTGTGGGGAGTGCTTACAACGAACTCATGAATCTGTTGGCGACGCGGTTGGACCAGGAGTTTGACGTGTCCGTAAACAGTTATCGGCGGGTCGACCTGACCCATTACCACACGATTAATTTTTCCTATTACTTATCAACGTTTATGCCGCATCGTGGCCGGAAAATCGGCTACGTTCATTTTTTGCCGGAAACTCTGGAGGGGAGTTTGAAGATTCCCCAACCATTCCGGTCCATTTTTTATAAATACGTGATTGCCTTCTACAAGCGGATGGATCACATCGTGGTGGTGAACCCGACGTTCATTCCTAAGCTAGTGGCAGCGGGGATTCCGGCCGAAAAGGTGACGTACATTCCCAACTTCGTGAGTCGCAAGGAATTCTACCCGGTCGATGCCGAGAAGAAACGGGCCTTGCGCCAGAAGTACCACTACGATGAACAGCGTTTTACGATCTTGGGCATTGGGCAGATTCAGGAGCGCAAGGGGCTATTTGACTTTATTAAATTAGCCCGGAACAATCCGGATCTGCAGTTTATCTGGGCTGGGGGCTTCTCCTTCGGGCGGATGACCGATGGCTACGCGGCGCTCAAGAAGGTCGTGGATGATCCACCGGCTAACCTGAGTTTTCCAGGGATCGTTGACCGGGATAAATTGGTCGACTACTATAACTTGGCGGACCTCTTTTTATTGCCATCCTTTAATGAACTATTTCCCATGTCTGTACTGGAGGCCTTTAGTACTGGGACCCCAGTCTTATTACGGGATCTCGACCTGTACCAGGCCATTATCGCGGGCGACTATCAGCCAGCGGCCGATTACGACGCGATGAACGAACAATTACACAAGTTACCTCAGGACCCAGCAGCGCTGGCACATTGGCATCAACGGAGCCTGGCGGCAGCTGACCGCTACTCCGAGGAACATCTGGCGCAGATTTGGCGGGAGTTCTATACGCAGCAAGCAAAAGAGGGGTAACTGAATGTCACGACGAAATAAATGGGTCTTAGCGTTGATGTTACTCCTGGGGATTGCTATTTTTGCGTTTTCTCTCCGTGACATTAAATTTTCAGTTTTAATCAATGATTTTGTTAATATTAACTTCTGGTGGTTCGGCGTCGCCATCTTATGTATGGTGATCTACCTGGGGCTGGAAGCGTGGATCGTCAAGGTGTTCATCTCCGATCGTATCGAAGGCTTTACCTTTAAGGATGCCCTCCGAATCCCCATGGTGGAACAGCTGTTTAACGGCATCACGCCATTCTCATCCGGTGGTCAACCGGCCCAACTGATTGCCCTAATGCAAACGGGGGTCGATGCGGGGAAGGCCAGCTCGGTCCTCCTGATGAAGTTCGTGGTCTACCAGTCCATGATTGTCATCAACTTTTTATTTGCCCTGGTCATCGGGTTTCACGACATTCAGGACAAACTCCACGCTTTGGTCTGGCTGGTCGTGTTTGGCTTTTCCATTCACCTGGCCGTCATCGTGGGGCTCCTGATGATCATGTTCTGGCACGCGTTCACCAAGAAGGCGGTCGGCGTGATTATGAAACCCATGGGGTGGTTCATGAAAGCCGAACGTTTCGAGCGGATGTCGACCAACGTGAACGGGAAGATTGATTCCTTTTACGCCGAAAGTGTCCGCATCAGTGGGCAGTGGAAGCTCATGCTACGCGTCTTTGTGATTACCTTCTTCCAGCTGATGTTCTACTATTTAATCCCGTATTTCATCATGCTGGCGCTGGGCTACACGACGGCAAACATCGTCATGGTCACGAGTCTCCACATCCTCATTGTCATGGTGATTTCCCTGTTCCCGATTCCAGGGGGCTCTGGGGGCGCCGAATACAGCTTTGAAATGATTTTCCGTAGTTACATTTCATCGAATAGTAAATTGGTGCTGGCCATGATTCTATGGCGGCTCCTGACCTACTACTTGGGGATGTTAGCCGGTCTGGTGGCGATGGTGATTCGCCCGGATAAGGTGCGCGAAGAGAACTGATTTGTGAAAACTCTGAGTTTTTCGCGATTAGGGCGTGCCATAGTGGCTTAAGTTTGGTAAAATCATAGTGAAAGCTAGAAAGGGGACCAACCATGGAAGAATCTCAACTGATTGGCATCATCAATCGTTTAAAAGCGATGCAGGAAGATGCTACCGACGAGCCACAACCCCGTCGTTTTGAAAAAGAAGGCGTGGAACAGGCAACGGTCGTATTTAACCAATTGACCCACACGTACACGTTAACCGAACACAATCCGGAAACGACTTTTGAATTTGATAACATTGATTTAGTAGCTATCGAATTATTTGATTTATTGACGGATAATTAATAACAAAACTATGGTGATCATAGTTTTGTTTTTTTTAAATAAAAATATGGTGGCGGTTACACGGCCGGCGACCGACTGGTTGGTCCCAGAACGGTGCGCCAATCGCGTTAAGTTGTGACGGAAACGTGAGCAAAACTTGAATTTTTTCAAAGGTTCCTTAATCAGATTGAAACCCCGCTAGTATTCGTTATACTGTAGTGATGTTAACTATTTTGTGGAGGCTGTCTCATGGCGAATTTTTTTAAACGAAAGATGAACTGGATAAACACCCGCATGGGCTTTTTCCTGTTGACCATCGTTCTATTTTGGGTAAAGACTTACATTGCCTATCAAACCGAGTTCACGCTGGGGGCAAAGGGGAGTGTCCAACAGTTTCTGCTGTTCATTAACCCCGTTCCAGCGGCACTACTGATTTTCGGCATTGCCCTGTATTTCCGGGGACGGTTAGCCTATTGGCTAATGGTGATTATTAATGTCCTGGAATCGACCTGGATATTTGCGAACGTGCTGTATTACCGAGAATTCTCAGACTTCCTCTCCTTCGGGATCATGAAGGGGTCGAGCGATGTTGGGAACAACTTGGGGAAGAGTATGGCACAAATTACCCATCTATATGATTTCTTTGTGTATATCGATATTATCGTTTTAATCGTGTTGCTGGTGACCCACGTCATTCGGATCGACCCGCGGCCATTCAAACGACGGTATGCGTTATCAATCACCGTACTGTCATTTGGGCTGATGTTTGCCGAATTTGGCATGGCCAACGCGGACCGTTCTGGCCTGCTGACGCGGACGTTTGACAACAACTACATCGTCAAGTACCTGGGGCTGAATGAATATGCGGCCTTTAATGGGTACCAGACGCAGAAGGAAAGTGCCACCCGGGCGAGTGCCAATGCCAGTGACATGAAGAGTGTGCTGAAATACCTGAAGCAAAACCGCGTGAGTCCCAACGTGTCGTATTACGGCAAGGAAAAGGGCAAGAACGTGTTTGTGATTCACTTGGAGAGTTTCCAACAGTTCCTGCTCGACTATAAGGTCGATGGGAAGGAAGTTACCCCCACACTGAATAAGTTCTACCATAACCAGAACACCCTGTCATTCGACAACTTCTATAATCAAGTGGCCCAGGGGAAGACCTCTGATGCTGAAATGATGCTGGAAAACTCACTGTTTGGGTTACCACAGGGGTCGGCAATGACCACCTATGGGACGCAAAACACGTTCCAGGCGGCACCGGCTATCCTGAGTCAAGAGGCGGGGTACAGTACGGCAGCATTCCATGGGGATGTGCCAAGTTTCTGGAACCGGGACAACACGTACAAGTCCTGGGGGTACCAGTATTTCTTCAGTTCTAGCTACTATACGGAGAAGCCTGGGTACTCCGTCGGCTATGGGTTAAAGGATAAGATCTTCTTTGAACAGTCCGCGAAGTACATCGAACAGTTACCACAACCGTTCTATGCCAAGCTGATCACGCTGACTAACCACTACCCATACGAGTTAGATAAGAAGAACACGGATTTCCCCGCAACCAAAACAGGGGATAAGACCGTAGACCCATACGTTCAGACGGCACACTATTTGGACCAGTCATTTGCTGAGTTCCTGACGTACCTGAAGAAGGTCGGTCTGTATAAGAATAGTGTCATCGTTGCCTATGGGGATCACTATGGAATTTCCAACAATCACCGGCCAGCGATTGCCCAATTACTGGGGAAGAGTAAGGTCACGAACTTTGACTTAGCCCAATTCCAGAAGGTCCCATTCATGATTCACGCGACGGGACTCAAGGGGGGCATCAACCACACGTATGGGGGGGAAATTGATGTCTTGCCAACCTTATTGGATCTGCTTGGGGTGAAGAATACCGATACGATCCAGTTTGGGCAGGACCTGTTAGCGAAGAATCGCAATCAGACCGTCGCCTTTAGAAATGGGAACTTCATTTCGCCGAAGTATGCCAAGATAGGGGGAACCGTCTATGATACGAAGACGGGGAAAGTCCTCACGTTGACGGCAGCGCAGAAGAAGGTCGTCGATCAGATGCAGAACCACGTGACGACGGAGCTTTCCTTATCCGACCGGGTCATCTACGGAGACCTCTTGCGTTTCTACACGCCAAAGAACTTTACCAAGGTCAACAAGACCGACTTTACCTATAAGTACAAACCAGCAATGGCCAAACTTGCTGAGGCGGAAAAACAGGAGAAGACGAGTGCCTTGGCCAAGAACAAGGGTAAGACGACCACGTACAAGACAGACGCACCAGAATTGAAATAAGCTTCATATAGAAGAGTTCCGACTACTCCTAGTGAGTGTGTTGGGACTCTTTTTCTGTGTAAGAGGTGTCGTGCGTGGGTAGACCGATTCAGGTGATATCGGTGAGGTGTGGCCGAGAGTTTTAGGAGAAGTGGTGAGGGTGTGTGGCCGGCGCTGAAAATAATTTCAGTAAATATTCATTTTGCCCTTGACCAATGGCGTGGATATTGGTAAACTATTTTTTGTTGTCAGAAACGCAAACAAGCGTTGCATCGGCAAGGATGAAACGAGATTCAAGTAATTGAAAAAAAGGCTTGACGGTCTTGGCAATTCTTGATATAGTAGTAATCGTTGTTGAGAATATTTATTCAATTAGTTGCAGCAAACATCAATATTTATTCAAAAAGATGTTTAAAAACTTGTTGACATGATTTTGACAGCATGATATACTTTAAAAGTTGTCACGGAGCACTTGCTTCTTATGATAACTTGGTAGACCTTTGAAAACTGAACATTGTTTCGACAAACCAAATATGTGTAGGGCGGTTTGATACTTGGTATCAAACCCAAACAATATTTGCGAAGTCAATTCGCTTTTATAACAAATAAAGTAACAACAATCGATGAG
>NZ_BOLM01000001.1 GCF_016861605.1 Levilactobacillus wangkuiensis | reverse complement strand
AAAAGTATAGGTCTCCATGGCCTATTTGTTTACCCTTAATGTCTTAAGGGGTGTTGCACTTCAATTTTAAATCGGGCTTTTATAAATAATGCTTTATCTTTCAAATCCTTTTGAACCTGAGCGCCTTTATCAGAATCAATATCCGTGAAAATAACTTTGGCGCCTTCAACTAAAAAATCCTCTACTGTCGCCAATCCAATTCCTGCTGCACCACCAGTGACAATTGCAACTTTATCCTTCAAACGATCTGTCATAAAACTGACTCTCCTTTCAAGACTGAAGCTACTTTAAAATGGTATCAGAAACTAAGTACGCATATCAGAGCTATGTGATTAAAATCACAATTAATATGTATCTTTATGATAACGAGATTTTAAAAGCGTGTCAACGACTCTTCGTCAGCAACTTATTCTAACTGTCCCTTGTGAAAAAAATAAATCATGCTACACAAAAGACCAGTAACCCGTCAAAAAAGCTGCACAAATTAGGTGAACCTCCCTAGTTCCGCTACTCTCCATTTATTCTTCCGCTAGTCAATCAACTCTCGGTTGGCACACTACCAGCTGTATTATTTGTTGGCCCATTTGAATTTGTTCGGCAAAACGTATGGCGGCACGGTCGATGAGATTCTCGCGCGGGGTTAAAGCCGTGTGCAAACATTTTCTACACGTTTGATTTTCCCCAAAATGGCTAATAGAGAGGCCAGGACAATACTCGGTTTCTATATAAAAGCAGGAAGGGAATTCTCGATTTGAGAATTTACTTCCTGCTTTTATACATAACTTGTTAAACTTCATGATTCATTGTCGATGTCATTCTTTTAACTTGAAATTGAGAGTCCACACAATTAATGCCAAAAACAATATCACTAGAATAAAAATTCCTAGCGCCTGTGCCATCAAAAGAATCAGAACAGACACGACCAATGCTATTAGCACACACCAATTGGTTATTTTCTCAGATATTTGAAAACCTAGCCACAAGTTAATTAATATAAGGACCATCAACACGACTTCTAACCACAGGAGTATATCAGCCCAAATAAATGATGGATCAACTGTTTCAACCGTATTTACTTCTGCATCGGCGTTTACCAGGTACCATAATCCCAAATAAATGGTTATCAGTGAAGCTAATATTCTTAATCCAATCGTTACTGCTTTTTTCATCATACGCTCTTCTCTATACGCGATAATTTTTCCTGATAGCTGTAAGATGGCGCAAACAATCCCTGAAATTTCCAACTCACCCATACGGAAATAATCTGAAAGTTTAACTTAACCTGCCTTAAGACTATTCTTCCGTTAACCAATCCTGCAGCTCAGCGTAACGAATCACGCGAATCTCTGGTTGGCTCTCGTCAACGATCAAGTGCTCGGGGTCAAATAAGGCTCCCACCATCCCCGCGCGGTGGCCCGCTTGGACATCCAGGTTACGGTCGCCAATCATCAGCGCATCCTCGCGTTGAACGGCGTACTGCTTGGACAAGGCAATCAGACTGGTTGGGTCTGGCTTTCTGGGATAATCATCGTCGGCCGTGACGGCACCAGTAAAGTACTGCGCCAAATTCAACTGTGACAGCCGATCCATCGCGTGATGGTCCCGGTGCGTCAGCAAGAAGTTCCGCCCGCCTGCGTTAACGTTGGCCGCTAAGACCTCGGCTACACCGGCAAATGCGGGCGCATCCTTCAGCCGTGGTGCCGCCTCTTGTTGGTAGACCTTTGCCAACCGTTCACGATTCAAGCGGAATTCAGCCGTAAACCGTTGGAGGGCATTGCCAAGGCTGTGTTGCCGCATCGCCTTGTAGATCTCATCCTCGTCCAATTCAAAGTTATTGACGCCACAGGCCTCCAACGCGTCACAAAATGCCGCGACCATCCCCGGATAGGTGTCCACGAGGGTGCCATCAAAGTCCCAAAATAATTGTTGATAACGCATGCCGGTTCCTCCTTTAGAAAACGGCTAGTTTCTGTTGGGAAGCTAGCCGTTTTGGTGTGATTTTTTATTGGTTTTGTTTTGCTTATTTAAAAATATTTCCGTGATACGTGGGGCAGTTAAGTTCAGGTGGCACACATCTCAGGGACAGGTGTGTCCTTGAATTTATCTTGCCTTAAACCGCTCGACTTGTTCTTCGCGGAACAAGTCTGGTCCAGACGGCCTCCGAAACGTGCTACGCGGGGCAACTGGTTCCGCTTAACACCGTAACGGAAACGACCCAAGCCCGGGGTCATTCCCGTTACGCCGTTAATGCTCGCCAGTTAACCGCCCCGCTCCGCACTCTACTTCTCGTCCGTATCAAACCAAATCGTGACTGGTCCGTCATTGATGAGGGCGACGCGCATGTTGGCGCCGAAGACCCCCGTCTCCACGTGACGGCCCGTTGCGGCGAGCTTTTCGTTGAATTCGTTGTAAATTTTTTCCGCGTGGGCGGGGTCGCCGGCGTCGACGAAGCTTGGCCGGTTGCCCTTCTTGGTGTTGGCGTACAACGTGAACTGGGAGACAGACAGGATGCTGCCATCCACGTCCTCGATGCTCTTGTTCATCTTGCCATCTTCATCCTCGAAGACCCGTAACTTAGTGATCTTGTGAACCAGATAATCGACCTGTTCGCTGGTGTCGCTATCTTCCGCACCCACCAGTAACAGATATCCCTCGGCAATGGAACCCTTCACATCGCCTTCAACTAACACACTTGACTGTCTAACTCGTTGCAATAAAACGCGCATCGTTTGACCCTTCCTTAGTGGAACGCCCGCTTGACCACGTAGACGTCCGGAATATTTTTGATATTATCCAAGATTCGCTGAAGCTCAAGCTGGTTTCGCGTCCCCAAGCTGATGGAAATGGTGGCCATCTTATTGTGGTCGACCTTCCCATTGATGGACGTCAGGTACTTGGTATTGTTGTTGATCGTCCGTAACACGTCGTTTAACAATCCGTTACGGTTGTAACCTTGGACTTCAATATCGGCGTTGTAATTGGTCTTGTCGCCGGCCTTGTTGCCCCAGCGCACGTCGACCAGCCGTTCACCATTCTGCTCAGCGTTCTTGACGTTTGGGCAATCCTGTCGGTGCACGGAGACCCCGCGGCCCTTAGTGATGTACCCAACAATGTCGTCGCCAGGCACAGGAGAACAGCAGTGACTCAACCGAATCAACAGGTTGTCCACGCCTTCAATGACTACGCCGTCGGAGTCCTTGGCCTTCTTCCGATCCTTCTTTTCACTATCAGGATCGTTCTTAATGGTCTGGTGCTCTTCCAGCAGTTCCCGTTCCTCTTGCCGGCGCCGCTCGTCTTCTTCTGCCTGCCGCACGCCCTCGGTCAAGCGGTTGGCCACCCCGCGAGGTTGTAAATCGCCAAACCCAATGGCGGCCAGCAGGTCATCCGCGTGCTGATAGTGCATCTTAGCGGTAACTTTGTCCAGGTTTTCCTTGCTCATCAAGCCCTTCGGCTCATAACCCAGGTCACGAATCGTCCGTTCCACGGCGTCTTGGCCGGAGACGATGTTTTGTTCCCGGTCGGCGGCTCTGAAGAACTGCTTGATCTTGTTGCGGGCCCGTCGTGTCGAGACCAGCTTGACCCAGTCCCGACTAGGACCGGCCGAGCTGCTAGATGTGCGGATATCCACAATGTCCCCATTTTTAATTTCGTAGTTCAAAGGAACAATCTTCCCGTTGATGGTGGCTCCAGTCGTGTGGTGGCCGACCTCGGTATGGATGGCGTAGGCCATGTCCAGTGGTCCCGCCCCCTTAGGCAGTTCCAGCACGTCGCCCTTAGGGGTAAACGCGTAGACGTGGTCGCCAAAGAGTTCGCCCTTGACGCTATCCATGAAGTCGGAGGCGTCATCGGTATCTTCTTGCAATTCGATGATGTGCTTAAACAAGTTCAGTTTGTCACCAGAATTGGTCTCTTGAACCTTGTCCGTGACCCCTTCCTTGTAAGCCCAGTGGGCCGCAACCCCGTATTCAGCCACAGCGTGCATTTCCTTGGTCCGAATCTGGACTTCCAGCGGCTTACCCTCGGGCCCAATCACCGTGGTATGCAGAGATTGGTACATGTTGGCCTTAGGCATCGCAATGTAGTCCTTGAACCGGCCGGGCATTGGCTTCCACTGGGAGTGAATGGCCCCCAGCACGGCGTAACAGTCCTTGATGGTATCGACAATGACCCGAATGGCCAGCAAGTCATAGATTTGGCTAAATTGCTTGTGCTGGTCCTTCATCTTCCGGTAGACGGAGTAGATATGCTTCGGTCGACCATAGATTTCGGGTGTCATTTTCAAATCCTTGATGGAGTCCTGAATATCCTTGATGGCCCCAGCAATGTACTGTTCCCGTTGGTCCCGCCGTGAATTCATCAGGTGGACGATCCGGTAGTACTGTTGCGGGTTCAGGTACCGCAGTGAGATATCTTCCAGCTCCCACTTGATGGTACTGATCCCCAAACGGTCAGCCAATGGCGCGTAAATTTCCAGCGTTTCGTTGGCGATTCGCCGTTGCTTGTCCGGCCGCAAGTGTTCCAGCGTCCGCATGTTATGCAACCGGTCAGCCAGCTTGACGATCATGACCCGAATATCCTTAGACATCGCCAACAGGAGCTTTCGGTGATTTTCCGCCAATTGTTCTCGGTTAGACTTGTATTTGATCTTCCCCAGCTTGGTGACGCCGTCAACGATCAACGCCACATCGTCGCCAAATAGTTCCCGGACGTCACTCAAGGTGACCCCGGTGTCTTCCACAATATCATGCAGGAAGCCGGCCGAAACCGTTTCGGGGTCCATGTTCAAATCGGCTAAAACTCCCGCGACCTGAATGGGATGCATAATGTAGGGTTCGCCAGACTGACGTGTTTGACCCTTGTGCGCAACCGTCGCAAACTGGCAGGCTTTAACCACCATTTCAACGTGTTCCGCATTCATATATTTACCGACTCTGGCAATTACTTCTTTAGCCGTCCAGACACGTTCTTTGGTCATATGGACGCCACCACCCTTAGTTTTTTAAAATTGTCTGTGCTGACACAGGATTGTGCGGTCAGTCACAGGTCATTTTGAACAGTTAAGTTATTTCGATTCAGTCTTGGCCTGCGTTAAACCGTACGCCAAGTAGGAGATACACAGGTAAACAATCGCAAAGTACCAGGTGTAGCGTGGCAAAAACCACAGCGAACCCGCTAAATAAATGAGTGGCCAAATCAACAGCCACCACCCTGGTTGGGTCTTGCGATAGATCAGGCGACCTAAAACAATCGCTAAACAGCCATTAATAATCACCAGTAACCCGCCGAAGCGCATGACGGGGCTAATTCCAATCCCCGTGGCTAATGCAGGCAACGCCACCCCCATAACGATGGCGACCAGCCAGTAACGCCAGCCAATCCGTTCTAAAAATGCCATCTCGTTCACCCATCTCTCTTAATAATTGCAACTATTTTAGCATGTTTCAGGGGAGATTTCACCCTGTTACCCGTTATCCGGGTTAATTTACGCGATTAACGATGGCTAACTTGCTGTAACTCCAAGACCATGGAGACCGCCGACAGGAAATACAGCGGTGCCGTTTCCGTGCGGAGAATCCGCGGGCCTAAGCCCACCAGCGTGGCGTTTAGGTCCTGTGCCTGGGCAACTTCGGCCGGGCTGATACCGCCCTCGGGACCAAAGACTGCGACCACCCGTTGACCGGGAGTCAGGGCCTGGAGTTGCTGGTTTAACGCGCTCTGTTCGCCCTGCTTAGCCGACTCCTCGTACGCCACTAAAGCCACGTCGTGCGGCGTTTCTAAGGCCGTGCGCAGATTCTTGGCATAGCTGACGTCCGGCCGCCGTAACCGGTGCGCCTGTTCCGCTGCGCCATGGGCAATCTTAGTTAATCGGGCTAACTTTTTGTCGACCTTGTTGGGCTGCCACTTGGCAACCGACCAGTCCGCGGCATAGAAAATCACGTGGTCCACGCCCAATTCGGTGGCCTTTTGGGTGATCCATTCGGCTTTTTCCTGTTTGGGCAAGCCACAGATAATCGTGACGCCCACGGGCAGTTCGACCGCTGGCGTGGGGACGGCCGTCAATTTGACCGTCGCCGCATCTCCAGTCACCGCCAGGAGTTGACCGTGAAACAGGTGGGCCGTGTCGTCCACAAACTCTGCTTCGGCGCCAACCTCAGCGCGCAGGACCGTGACCCAGTGATGGTAGATGGCCGATGAGAGGGTAATTTGTTCGCCGTCCTGACTAGTTGCTTCCAAAAAATACCGTTGCATGCTTAGTCATCCTCCGTTGGCTTGTGGGCAATCACCCCGCGCCAGTCCTTCATTTGCAGGATGTTGTCGATGATGAAGCCCTGTTTCTTCTGGGCGGCCACAACTTCATCCAGCTTGTCGGCGATGATGCCGGACGTCAGAAAGTAACCGCCGTCGTGCAGGTTTTCCCAAGCTTGGGGAATCAATGGCAAAATGATTTCGGCCAAGATGTTGGCCACCACTAGATCAACTGGCTTGTGAATCCCATTTAACAGGTCGTTGGGCTCAGCCACGATGTCCGTTGCGACGGGGTTGAGGTCCAAGTTGGTCTTGGCGGAACGAACGGCCACATCGTCGAGGTCAAAGGCCGTGATGTCCTTGACGCCCAAGTACTTGGCCGCAATGCTCAAGACACCTGAACCGGTTCCCACGTCGTACATGGTCTCGCCACCGCGAACCACCATTTCCAAAGCCGTCAGTGACAGCCGTGTGGTTGGATGCGTCCCGGTTCCAAAGGCCATCCCCGGGTCCAAACGAATCACGTGCTCATCCGCCTGAACGGGTTGGTAATTCTCCCAGCTAGGGCTGACCGTCAGATAACGAGTGACCCGGACTGGATGGTAATACTTCTGCCAGGCAGTCGCCCAGCTTTCGTCGTCCACGGCCTTGGTCGTAACCGTCCCGGGCGTGGGGTCCAAGCCAAACTTGGTCAGGTCACTGACCCGTTGCTTGATAGTTGGTAAAATTTCTGGGACAAAGATAGTTTCGGGATAGTAAGCGCTGATTTCCGCGCCAGACGTCCGGTGCGGAATCGTTGCGAGATCCACGACTTCGCCGTACTTGCCGGGCTTCAGGTTGGCGTAGTCGGCGGCGTCATCGATTTTCACGCCACTGGCCCCCGCTTCCTGTAAAATATTGCTAACGGCCTCAACGGCTTCGTTCGTGGTAATGACACTGACTTCGGTCCATTCCATGGGTAAATATCCTCCTTGAGGGTTTAATTTTCTATTTTCATACACTTCCGGGCGGGTGAAAATGAGCCGGAACGCGGTGGGCGCCGCCCGGAGCCAAAGAACGGTCTCCAGACTTACTTTGAGCCGAAAAACACGTCTCAAAGATAGCAGTTGTCTAAGTGGGAAAACCGCTAAGGCAACTCCCACGGCTGAGATCATTTTCACCCGCCCCGCAGCTAACACAAGTTTAACCCGCACTTCCTGGCTAACAGATGGCACACACAAGTCGTATCCTTGCAGACCCATACCATTGAAAATTGCTGATCAGTGTTAGCGACCAGAGGCGGGGCAAGGTGACCAGCTGTGTCGGTGATTTTAGCTGAGGGCATTTTCTCAGCTTAGATCACGGGACGACCTTGGAGACTGGTGCTCTTCTAGGCTACAAGGCGAGGTGGAAGACCGCCTCTCAGGCTGGAACCGTTCCCCATAGTCGGGCACCTTGAACCCGCCGCCGGGAGCGGACTCCAGCCGCAATTTTCAGGCTGGTTGGTCGCCGGAAAGAAGCTGACTCTTCAATTATAAAGGAGTCGGCTGTGAATTGCCAAAATTCAGGCCAAAGAAAAGAGCCGCAGGCAAAATTAATTGCCTGCGGCTCACCGCTAAAATTAAATAATTAACAAAACGGTCCTAGACCTTCTCGGTATCGCTCGGATGATCAGCGTGACGTTGCTCGCGCTGGGCAAGTTGCGTTTCCAAGTAATCTAACATATCCGCCTCGTTTTGAAACACGCGTGGATGCTTTTGTTTGTGCAACCGCAAATCAATCTCGTTGATTCGCTGGCGTCCGGTCCACGTGTGACCATAACGAATGATTACCCGATTATTGAGCGAATCTTGACCGAATTTAAACACGTAGACGCTCTCTGGCGCCATTAATGGCCGGATATACGACTTTTCGTAACGATAGTTATGTTGCCGTAAGAACTCTTTGGTTCGACTCAGCATGGTAATCACCTCCTAATTCATGACAATCTACTCAGCTTTTAACCGACTACCAAGCCGGTTCGGTTGCCTACCCGTTTTAAAATGTATCAATGATTGATAATAGTTGATTTTTCACTAGATTGCAAGCAAAATGTCTGGCTTCCCAAACTTTTTTCACGGTCGATTACAGGAAATTTCACGCATTTGGCAATCCGATTGAAACCACTTACATTGTTTATTGTACTATACTTTCAGGACCATTGGAACCAACTAAATTGAAAAAAAAACGGCTCACTTTCGGTACGCGTTACTGTAAGCTTAGCAAGACGCGCCCTTCATCGTGATGCCCTGGGCGAAGGCAGCCAACACGTCCTGGCCATTCGCAATTTGGACCGTGTTATCCAACAGCGCATGTGCATCATCCTTGATGGAGATCTGACCGTTTCGATAATCCATGGCGACACCCGTTTCCAGAAAAATTAAATCGTAGTCGGACGTCCAGAGATGAATCCCCTGGTCGTTGTGCAAGCTAACCGGATAATCCTTATCGGGCGCCTCAATCACAATCAGCGTGAAGTTGGTACCAATCGTACAGGCACCACCCTGAAGGGAATACTTGCCGCCACCATCGTCCGTCAACAAGATTAGATCCTTTTGTGCCAACCCTTTGCGCTGCAATAACGCAACCAATGCGTCACTTAACTGGATACTCGCCATCATCAGTCCCCCTATACTTGAATTCGTCAACTTATAGACTCATTCTACCGCAGCACAGTCGGCCGTGCATCGTTGAGTGCCTCGTTGCCAATCGGCCCATTAGTCGCTAAACGTTTTAGCCTCAGCGTTTTGGTTGCAATTTTCACCCAAATCATTAAAAATAGAAGACAAAACCTTTAGGAGGAATCGCTCGTGTTAAAAGAATTTAAAGAGTTTATCGCCCGTGGCAACGTCATGGACCTGGCCGTCGGGGTTATTGTTGGAGCCGCCTTTACCGCCATCGTCAACTCGTTGGTCACCAATCTGATCAACCCCCTGCTGGGAATCTTTGTGGGAAGCATTGACTTCTCCAACCTGGTACTCACCGTGGGCAGCGCCCATTTCCGCTACGGGGCCTTCATCAACTCCGTCATCAATTTCCTGATCATTGCCTTCGTGGTCTTCCTGTTGATCAAATTGCTCAACAAGATTCTGGCCAAGCCGGCGGAAGAGCCTAGCGAACCCGTGCCCACGCAGGAGGAAAAGTACCTTCGTGAAATCGTCGAGCTGCTCAAAAAAGACAAGTAATTCGCTTAATCCACCAGTTTTTACTAAACACGTCTCACGAATTACACAAGCCTTTCAATCGGCCATGTCTATCCGTGATTTACGGTAGGCATGGCTTTTTAGGTTACCCCACTGACCTCCCCTTTTTATTAGCGACGTCATTGACCCGAAAAATTTTGTTCACCATCGCAATCTTTAGAATTAATTACAAATAAGTCTTGCGACTGGCGGTCCATGCCCGTAGAATTGGTGGTGAGCCACAACTACTTTGTAGCATACATACAGCACTAAAGTGGCAAACTAGGGGAAAGAAGCTGATCATCGCATGACGTTTGCACTTATTTGGATCCTCCTGTGGGGCGGCGCGGCCTACTGGGTCCTGCGCAAACCCCACCGCCGCAAGATTCTAGGGAGCGCCTTTATTTTTCTCGCCCTCTTTGGCGGCGTGGTCGGTCTGGCCGCCGACAACCCGCAACCGACCGTCAAGACCAAGACCGTTCTGGTAGGCACGAAACGCTTATCCCGCGCCAAGGCCGAGTCCCGCCGGTTGGCTGTGATTGCCAGTCAACAGACCGCCACCAGCAATCAACTCGATGCCCAAGCCAGTTCACAGGCCGCCGCTACTAGCAAGGCCGCTAGTGCCAGTCAGGCTTCTAGCCAGTCCGAAAGTCGGGCGAGCGCCAAGAGTGCCTCACGGGAAGCGGCCAATCAAGCCGCTGCAGCTAAGGCCAGCAGTCGGGTTGCTAGTTCTAGCGCGACCACACAGTCTAGCCACGCCCGTCATACCCAAGGCGACCTGACCACTGGCAAGGACGGCCAGATCATCGGCAACAAGAATTCCAAAATTTATCACGTTCCCGGGCAATCGGGCTACCACATGAACAGTAGTAACGCCGTTTACTTCCAAACGGAAGCGCAAGCCAAGGCGGCCGGCTACAGAAAGGCGTTGCGATAAGATGAAAAAATTAACCGCCATCACGGCCACACTGCTGAGCCTGGCACTCATCGGGCTCAGTGGCTGCACCCATAACAAACAGTCCGCCGCAGCCAATGCGACCAGTACCAAGGTCGTTTACGATCACCAGCCCCAAAAACAGGCTAAAAAATTAGAACAGGCCAATTCCGCTGAGAGTGCCCGCCTAGCCAGTGAGCAGAAGTCCCTGGCCCACCGCAAGGCCAAGCTTAAAAAATCCATCAAGAAGAAGCCAGCCGCTAAACGGTCCACCAAGTCGGCGGCCACCACGAACCTCGCCGCCCTCACCTACGCGGGCCAACAAGAAATCACCGTCAACCACAACAATCCGGGCTTTAGTCGCAAACAGCTGTCCAAGGCTCATGGTGCCTGGCAAACGTATCACGCGCTCGACAGTCACAACCGGGTCACCGGCGCTGAAGCCCTATTGAATCAGTCGCTGATGCCCAGTGCCAAGCGGGAAGCCCTGACCGTTGATCCTACCGGCTGGCACAACAAGCGCACGCATCACGGCTGGTTGTACAACCGGAGCCATTTAATCGGCTACCAATTTACCGGTCAAAATAACAATCCGAAAAACCTGATGACTGGGACGCGGACCCTAAACAGCCCGCTCATGCTGCACAACGAAATGGACGTCGCCACCTACCTCCATGCCAGCAAGGCCCACTACGTGCGTTACACCGTGACCCCCATTTTCCGAGGCAGTGAACTGGTCGCGCGTGGGGTCCAGATGCGGGCTCAGTCGATAGGCTCCAACGACATTCACTTCAACGTCTACATTTTTAACGTCGAACCTGGTTACACGATTGACTACGCCACCGGCTACAGTCAAGCCAGTTAATCAGTGGTCCAAACTCTGAAGACTTGAAAAGCTGACGCGATTCCCTGGGAGGAAAATTAAATGAAAACACTACGCGAAACCTTAACCCTGATTGCCATCACCTTTACGCTGGGTGGCGTCGTCGAACCCCTGACTGCCCCCGTTCCTACCGCCGAAGCCAAGAGCGCCAAAGTTTGGATTGCCCCTAACCACGGCCACCGTTATCACTTCGATAAAACCTGTCGTGGCTTGAATCACGCGGGTAAGCTCAAACACGTGACGAAGAAATGGGCAAAGAGCCACCACTACACGCTGTGTGGCTGGGAAAAGTAGGCCTGTAAGGCTGGCGCACCTGCCAGCCTTTTTGCGTGCCACCGATTGGTCTAACCAGCCGCTTACTATTTCGCGAGAAAATGCTATACTGTGGAAAGGGTCATTTGTTTAGCGAATAAATAAAAATTAACTATTCTACATATTTTATGTGAATCTAGAGGTCGACGAAGATGAAAGAACAACAAGCAGATTTTACTGAAACTGATTGGCAACGGGCCCAAACGGCGGTCTTTGACGAGTATGACCTATTCACCAAGCAGCTCCACGTAGAAGGTGTGGACTACACCATCTTACAAGCACGCAGAATCGTGATCTACCAGGATTTGATTGAGGAATGGCGCCACAGTGCCCCGACGCTGAAGGTTGATTTAGAAGATAACACCGAAGCGTTGACGGTCTTTGAGGACCTCGCCACGGACGGCAAGAGCCACCTGTTGGACCGCTGCGCCAAGAAAATGGAGAAGTGGCCGGACTACATCCCGTCACCCCTAACCATTTGGCTGGAACTGGCCGAGGATGCCGAACGCGAGTAAACACGAATGACTAAGCCCCTTATTCATTAGGCTGCTGAAACGACTGGCTGCTAGCTAGCCGTTTTTTGCTGGTCTGGGGGTAACGTCCAAAACTGATGACGTTAAAAGCTGATCGTCTTTCTAGGAGGAGTTTCATGCAGTTGAGAAAATGGGGATTGTTGTTACTGGCCCTGGTCATGGTCGGCCTACCCGCCGTCCCGGTCCACGCCAGTTATTTAAATGGTAATGAGTACGCCGCCATGGCTACCCGCCGCGTAAAAATCACCAGGACCGTTCACGTTTACCGGGTGCGGACCGGCAAGTACGAAGCCGCCAACCGCTTTACCGATGCCGGCTACGTTCACAAGGGTGCGCACGTCAAGATTTCCCACTGGTTGATGAGTGCCGGTAGTGTCTGGGTAATCAAGTCGCCACACAAGTACACCCACAATTCACGAACCTTCTTTGTGGTTGCGGCTAAGGGTCATCATTGGTATCGCAAATATTAACAGTGAAATAGCTGAACCGGTTGTCGAAAATGGCAACCTGTTTTTGATGTGATGATTAATCATCTTCATAGTCTAACGAAGAATACATTTTCTTCCACCCAATTTCAGCTGTATATTAATCTGTGTATTAGTGTCTACATAAATTTTGGTGTAAAGGATGATTTCAATGAATAAACGTCTAACACTTTCAGTCACGCTGTTAACCGGTCTGTTGTTGGGCTCTGCTGGGCTACCGGTATCGGCCGAGGCGAAAACGACCAAAACGGTGCCCACGCAGCTGCGCGGCTACTACAAGCACGGCCAGGCCAAGGCCATCCATTTGACCCGGCATTACTTTGATGTCGGCCCCTTTGGCAAGGGCTCCTTCCACATCAAAGTGACCTCTGTGAAGCAAACTGGTAATCACTATTCGATCATGATGCGTAAATTTTCCAAAAAGCCGATGAAGCTGACCCAGTTGTCGCATAAGCAGTTGCAGTTCACTGGGCAATTCCCATTCGCCAGTAAAAAGAAAGTTGCTACGCGAACCACGAAGGCAACCTTCAATCATATTCTGTACGACTAATCAGTGGTTAACTAACCTACCCATTAGCAACGTAAAACACCCAGGTTCACGTCGATTGACGCGTGCCTGGGTGTTTTAATTTGAAGAAAAAAATCAACGACCAACATCCCCGATGTCAGTCGTTGACCCCCTACTTAAACGCGTTCGCCAAGATCCAACAGTTCTAACCGTTCCAGCTTGGTTAACCGCCATTCGACCTCAGTTGGCGATAACTGTAACCCCTCCACCGGAATGACACAGTGATTCGTCCACGACCACTCACAAACCTGTTCTAAGATTTTCAAATCTTCATCATCCAGGTCGTCAATGACAATGGCTAATCGATCAATAAACGCGGTCGGTCCCCCATGAAACGTAAATGCTAGTCCCTTAGTCATGCGCTACTCCCCCTCAATTGTCCTATAGCTGTCTAACGCCGCTAAATATATCTGTAGATTACCATTGATTGGGTTAGTGATGTATGGGGGATGACTTGTCTGGAAAGCTTAGTTTCTAAACGAACGGGAAGCTTATGCACAGCTTTATCCCATCATCTGCTTGAGCTTACTATACGACCAAATATTCCTTCTAACACCAACTGTTAAAAATAATTTTAAGATATATGCACGAATGCGACTAATCTGGACTATTCTAAGTCTTTTTCTAATGGTATCATTAAGTGTCACACTTATGAAGAGAACTAAAAATGTAAAGAAATTTCGTGCTTATTGGTCTCACCCTAGCTTCAATAGGCTTCGGACTAGTCAGTGTACCCGTTAGCGCACAAGCTAAAACTTATCATTCCTAAAGACACTACGGGAATACTGGAAACTACATACTGGGTGGTTTATGAACAGTGAAGAACAAGCCTGGACTTACGCTGTACATAAACACGGATTCAACACTAGTAAGGCTGGTGCCGACACCTACTACGAACACGTTCGATATATTGTTAGCAAGGGCATGGCACCTAGAATGTAGTTTTCTTTGAAAAAGCCATTTTTTAGAATCAAGCAGTATTATGTATTGCCACACCCTACGTAACTTTACAATAATTATAAAACACCCGTTCTCTTTTACTCACCGTCCACATCCGAAGACTTTAAAAGCTGTACATATTTCGGGAGAAAATTATGAAAAAACATAGATTCATCTTTACAGTATTAGCAATTACATCATTTGCCTCAGTTATGGTATTTCCTCAGACAGCATCAGCCAAAGCCGTAAAAACTCCTTCATCTCTACGTGGGACTTGGTACCATTACGATTCTGATTCGGCAAGCTACGAAAAGATTCATGCTACCAAATATCATTTTAAGATATTTGGAGTTTACGGTACGAGCAATTATTCCGGAGTAAAGTTTCCTTCATACGCAAGTGGGCATGCAGATATGTTTGTCCATAAAACTGCTAAAGGATACTACCAAATCGGAAAGTACGGAACAGACGACGTTAGCATGTGGAAACGTGTTACGCACAAAGACCATACGACCTTAAAGCAGCCCTGGCATGAAATTCCAGATACTGGTACCTATGTGGATTATTGGTACAAAACAAAGGCTACTGCTAGACACCCTAATGTAAGCTACAAGGTAGCAAAAACAAACGGTTTCTATTTCGAAAAATATTCTCCTGCTTATTTACAGGCAGACTATGGTCCTCAAAAGCTGTATACCTCGGCTAAGAATGCCCAAAATAAAAGAGGAAGCCATATCACTGTAAAAAGCATTTACAAAAAGTACTCTGCTCGCTGGGATAATGGAAACAAGAGTGACGTACTTCGTGTCAGATTAAACTCCAAAACGTATTACATTGATGTTGATGGAGAGTTTCAACCTTACAATTCCTGGAAGGATGGAAAAACTATCAACTCCCCGTATAGTCCGCATTCGAATTCAAAAATTGTAATCCGTCATGGCGACAAATTTGGAAAAGCTAATTACTGGGACAAAGTCGTACATTATCGCAGTGGTACGCTTGCTACGAACAGCTGGAAACTTAAAAATGGAGGTTGGGTTACGTACAACTATTAGCTTCAGTCTGGTGACTCCTCCTCGGTTCGATTCCGGGGTGAAGCATAAAGATAAGGGAGGTGTAGTCCATGGAAAATCCAAAATATCAAAAGTTACATAACTATCCTAAAACGATAAATAGAAAGAAAATATTTTGCGCTGCTCAAGGAGAACAACGTTTTATCAATGGACACGCTACTTTTAACGCCGACGAAGAATTCAAGGTCATCCAGGTCCGAAAGGGACGCATTAGGAAGGAAGATCTAACCTACGTGTTAATGTACAAGAACATCATGTTACGCATAGATTTAATTGGCGCAACTCACCACGGCATACCCACTCCGCATGTTCATATCTTTGACGATGCTCACGATAATGGACGCGATGTAATTTTGCTCTCAGACGTAAATAATTATGATCCTACAACAGACGTCGTAGGTTCCTTGGCATCATTTTTAAGGTATAATAACTTTGACCTTACTGATGTATCCATCTCACCAGTAACTGCATGAGGTCTGATAAACTTTAATTGGAGGTGAAATTACATGAATACCAATAAAATGCTTGATGATTATACTAATTGGCTTCGCAGTCAATATATTGTCAAATCAATAGACGAATCAGACGAAATAACAACTCCTTTCGAGAATATGATAGGAGATAGCATGAGAATTTACGTTACCCCCCTATCTGGGAATCGTATTAGGCTCAGCGACGATGGCACTATTTTCGAAGACCTCTTTTTATTTGGTATTGATGTAACTTCAAATACTCGAAAACACATCATTAGTGATATAAGAAAGCATTATGGTATTGATCAGTTAGATGATATTCTCTCAATTACAGGTAAAACTAATAATTTTCCGGTAATGAAACAGAATCTCATTTCTGCAATGATTCAAATAAATGATCTTTCGAACACTAAAAAAACAAACGTTGAAAGTCTTTTTAATGAACAAATTTATTCATATTTTAAAGACAATAATTTTGGTGGCTTACCACAATATGGTATTGAAGGTAAAAGTGGTGCTCCTTATATCATTGATTATACAATTCCTGAGAAGGGCAGTCGGCCTCAACGTATGATTGATTTTCAACAAAAAATTTCGAAGAATGAAGTTATGATTAATGCTTACAAGTTTAATGATATTCTGACTAGCAGCACTCTCAATCTGAAAAACAAGCCAACATACTCTATTATTTTTAATAGCGATGCTGGTAATGCTTCAGAAGTTGCTCAAAAAATTGCTGATGACGCTAAAATATCTTTATTACCATGGACAAAAAAGAATAGCATCCTTCAGCTACGATAAACCTATCAGCCCTTTATTGGGCTTTTATTTAGATTACACAAAGAACGTATGTTCCCTTTTTCAAATAGCCATGTCTCCTTATCAATATATCAAAGAAAATTCAGCACAATATATCACTATGTTCTATACAGGAAGTCCCGTGAACACCTTAAAATCATCTCACTTTCACAATTTCAGCAAGCTCTCAATCTGACTCCTGTATTCTCCCCTTTCTACATGCCACTACTCATCTCGTTTAACACTGGTATGCGACGCGGAGAAGTTTGCGGCCTAGAGTGGGACACCGTCAATTTTGCCGAAGGAGCAATAATGGTCAAGCAACAAATGATTCATCATCCTCACCGTAAGTGGGAGCTAGCAACACCCAAAACAAAGAATAGCTATTATTCTATTGAGATTGGCGCCGAATTACTTCAGATACTACGCGACCAACGAAAACGACAATCAGAAAATCGGCTTAAGTACGGAAAGTACTATACTGAATCTAATTTTGTCTGCACTCATGAGAACGGAGCCAACTATAAGCAAATTCAGGTTCGTCTAGGTCATTCACGAATTGCAACTACTATGGACACGTATGCTCATGCAACGCGGGAGAAACAACGTGAAACGGCAAACTTTTTTGATTCCATCTTCTCAAAAGCAAAAGGTTAATTATATAGAAGACACATTCTTTCAATTTGTCTATTTCTTCCCACTAGACATATCTGTCGTGGGAAGAATGTGGGAAGAATCTAAAAAAGCGCCACATATTCAGCAAAATGTAACTACTGAACATGTGTCGCTAATGCTGCTATATCAATGTTTCTTACTTGGTTTCATCCTCGTCAGTTTTCAAAACGGCCATAAACGCTTCCTGAGGGATATCCACTTTCCCAACAGCCTTCATCCGCTTTTTCCCAACTTTTTGTTTCTCTAACAGCTTCATCCGTCGAGTCCGGTCACCACCATAAAGCTTGGCGGTCACGTCCTTCCGGTAGGCCTTGATCGTGGTTCTCGCAATGATCTTAGCCCCAATAGCTGCTTGCACAGGGATTTCAAAGTTTTGGCGTGGGATAATCCCCTTCAACCGAGACGCAATCTCACGACCCCGTTGGGCGGCGAAGGTGCGGTGCGCGATAAAGCTCAGGGCATCGACCTTGTCGCCATTCAGGAGAATATCGATTTTGACCAAGTCGGCCTCTTGGTACCCGGCCCGCTCGTAATCCAAGGAAGCGTAGCCTCGGGTGCTTGATTTCAGCTTGTCAAAGAAGTCAAAAATAATTTCTGACAGCGGCATGTTATAGATGATGTTGACCCGGTAATCGTCCAGGTACTCCATCGTCAAGAACTGGCCCCGTCGGTGTTGGCACAGGTCCATGACGGCCCCAACGTATTCGTTCGGCGCCATGATGGTGGCCTTCACGATAGGTTCTTCAATCCGCTTGATGGCGGAAGCTTCCGGCATTTCTGCAGGGTTTTCAACTTCCTTCATGCCACCGTCCGTCAAGTACGCGTGGTAGGTAACGGATGGTGCCGTCGTGATCAAGTCCAGGTTGAATTCCCGTTCCAGTCGTTCCTGGATGACGTCCATGTGGAGCATCCCCAAGAACCCACACCGGAACCCAAACCCTAACGCTTGCGACGCTTCGGGTTCAAATTCCAACGCGGCATCGTTCAGCTTCAATTTTTCCAAAGCCTCACGCAGGTCGTTCAACTTCGCGTTATCGGTCGGGTAAAGCCCGGCGTAAACCATCGGACTCATTTCCCGGTACCCAGGCAAGGCCTTGTCGGCAGGCTTAGCCGCATTGGTGACGGTATCACCCACTCGGGTATCCGTGATGTCCTTGATGCTGGCCGTGATGTAACCCACGTCACCGGCAATCAGGTAGTCGCGTGAAATCGGCTTAGGCGAGTTGACCCCGACTTCGGTCACTTCATACTCACTACCGCTGTTCATCAGACGAATCTTATCACCGGGTTGAACCGTGCCCTCAAATACCCGGACACTCAGCACAACACCCCGGTAATCATCGTAAACGGAGTCGAAGACCAAGGCCTTCAACGGCGCATCCAAGTCGCCACTAGGTGCGGGCACCTTAGCTACGATTTGTTCCAGCAATTCTGGAATTCCGATACCCTGCTTGGCACTGGCCAAGACGGCGTCGGACGCATCCAACCCGATCACATCTTCAATTTCTTTCTTAACCTTCTCGGGATCAGCGGCGGGCAGGTCAATCTTATTAACGACTGGCACGATTTCCAGGTTGTCATCCAAGGCTAAGTAAACGTTGGCCAACGTCTGGGCTTCAACCCCTTGCGCTGCATCCACGACCAGGACGGCCCCTTCACAGGCTGCCAGGCTCCGTGAGACCTCATAGGAGAAGTCGACGTGCCCAGGTGTATCAATCAGGTGAAATTCATAGTCGTGGCCGTCCTTGGCGTGATACGTCAATTCAACCGCGTTTAATTTAATCGTAATTCCGCGTTCACGCTCAAGGTCCATGTTATCCAACACTTGATCTTGCATGTCGCGCTTGGAAATGGTATCCGTTAACTCCAAGATTCGGTCCGCAATCGTGGACTTCCCGTGGTCAATATGGGCCACGATGGAAAAGTTACGGATATATTTTTGATGTTGCTTTAATTTCTCAAGATCCATGTTGATTTCCTACTTTCTTAAACGCCATTCTCAACAATTATAACATAGCCATCGCATTTTCCTACCTTTAACCCCTACCGAATCCGATAAGCAAGGGGAAGTTTACCAAAATAGATTTGATTCTGAAAATTCGTTTCATCTCTTCCAAAATCCAAAAAACGGGCACCCCACCAAAAGGGATACCCGCCAGTTAACATCTATTTATTTTCCGCCTCATACTGCTTCAAATCTCTTGGCGCCAAGTTCTGCCACTGCTTACTGTAGAACTTGTCGTTAATCGCATAGTGCGGTTGCGGTTGCTGCTTACTGAGGAACGGATTGACCCTTTGATCGACGGCCAACCAACCGCGCCAGCCCAAGTGAATCGTATCCGTCATGAAGTACGGCACGTTCCCCTTGTTGCTGAGATCAACAATGTTGTTGAACCCTTGTGATTGTAATTGGTAGTGAATCTTTTGGTCAAATTGCTTGAGCATCGTGGCCGATAAGCCCGTGTACTTCTGCCACCGCGCATTAATTGGTGGAATGATGAAGAGCACGTTGGTGTTCAACCGTGAGAATTGATCCAGACACAGCTGGAAGTCAGCGAATTCTGGCGACTTGGTGTACGACAGGTTCTTCTGGAAGTTCTTCAGATTGCCCGTCTTCAATTCCTTTTTCAGCCCTTGCTTATAGAACTTATCGCTGATATGGAATCGGTTATCACCCGTCGCAGCTTTCCCTAACTGACCACCCAGGCGATCCAGTGCCGAGTAGGAATAATGAGTGGGTAACTTCTTGGCTTGCTGGTTCACCCGATTGAGGTTTTGCGATGGCAGGTCAATGCCGGAGAAGAACTGGTCTTCTTGTGTCAGCATATTCTTGCGCGTTTGCAGGTAGAACCGCTGGAAATCAGTCAGTCGTTCACCCTTGGCCACGCGTTGCAGCGCAGCGTAGATGAAGTGGTCCGAGTTAGCTGCGGGCATTTGGAGCAACCGTTGGGCCGCGTACTTGTCAATTGCATCATGCCGGAAATGAGTCAACCATTCCGCCGTTTGTAATTGTGAGTAGTAGAACCCAAACGCGTCTTTCCGTGTCCCGTTCTTCACGAACCATTGTGGTGAAATCACGAAGACGGCTTTCTTGTTCCGCAATTCGCCCTGAATGTTTTGCATCACGAAGTACTGGGTCAGAGATTGTGACCCCCGCGCCCCTAGCAGAAATGGTCGGTAAGACCGCTTGTACTTCTGCGCCAACACGGACGGATGCATGGGGTCAAACCGTGACCACTCGGAGGAGCCAAAGAACGGCACGTAGCCATCCTTTAACGCCTGTTCCTTCATGTGCTTCCCCCGTAAAACGTTGGGTGACAAGGAAACTGCCGCCTGCCGTTCACGAGCCGCGCTAACGTGACTGAAGCCCCAGGTAACGGGCATCGCCAACACCGCAAAAACCAGAATCGCCGCGAGAATTAACGGACCAAAGATCCGTAGTAATCGCTTTGCCATTGGCTAAGCCAGACTTTCGACTTTCGCAATGATCTTGTTGGGCGTGTCCCACTCTGACCGCTCAAATTCAGAAACGGGCACGTTGATACCTAAGTCCCCTTGTAATTGCAATAACAGTTGAACAGACCCCATGGAGTCCAGCAGGCCACTGTCGAACAAGTTGTCGTCCATAGCGCCGCTAACATCGTTACCCGTTAAGTCGTTTAAAATCCCTAAAACAGTTTCTTTGATATCCATAATAATTTCCCCCTAAATAATAGTTATAACCCTACTTAATGAAACCATAATTTATCCAGCATCCCTGAGAAGATCAGGAAGCTGAAGCAGACCATATTTGCCGTTAAGAAGATGGCAAATACTTGGGTGAAGCCGTTGTGTGGCACACTGGCCCGGTGCTTCTTCTTGTACCGCAGCCAGGTGTCGTTGATGACCAACGCACACCCATGAAACAGCCCGTACGTGATGTAGTACCAGGTGACCCCGTGCCAGAACCCCATGACTAACATGTTGATAATGTACGTCACGTTAGCCGTGGTAGTCGGCTTCTTGAAGACCTTATGCTTCATGAACCAGAAAACCAGGCGCATGTAGATAAAGTCTCGGAACCAGAAGGACAACGTAATGTGCCACCGGTTCCAGAAGTCCTTGATGTTCGGTGAACGCCAGGGGTGATTGAAGTTCATTGGCGTCGCAATGCCCATGATATAGGACGTTCCGACGGCGAACAACGAGTACCCCGCGAAGTCAAAGAACAAGTCAGCACTGTAAGCATACATGTACCCCAGCACCGGCCAGGACAAGTCCAGGAAGCCGCCCCGAGAATGCATCGCCATCACTTGTAGCTTAGGCATCAGCATTGTCCCAAAGTAATACGCCAGGATGAACTTGTACAAGAAACCAACGAAGATGTAACGAATCCCCTTTTGAATCATCCCGAGATATTTCTCGCGATCGGGCACTGACCGGTAATCGGCTTCAAATCGCCGGTAACGGTCAATGGGCCCGGATGAAATCGTGGGGAAGAACAGCATGAACTGTAAGAACGTCATGACCTGATAGTCTTTTAACGTGCCATCCCGCGTTTCCATCATGGTTTGCACCGCCCGGAACGTCAGGTAGCTGACCCCCAGGAACCCAATCAGGGAAGCCTGACCGTTTTCCACGGCGGGTGTGACCTTCACGATGGTCAACGGAATAATGGCGAGAATCACCATCAGGTAAAATATCGGCCCCGAATTTTGGCGCTTGCGATAAACGGCATACCCCCAGGTCAACGCCACTTCGTACAAAATGTAGATGATCAAGGCCACCCCTTGCGTCCATTTGGGACCGCCAAAGGTTAAGACCAGAAAGAAGATTGAGATCAATGTTTCGTACAGGCGTGACCGTTTGCCGTACAGAAGACCAATCATCAGTGGCAGTAACGCCACACCCAACAAGGCAAAGTACGTTGGGTTGCCGTAAGGTTCAAATGACAACATTACTGATTGACCTCGGCGATAATCGATTTAATATCAACCTTGCCGTTGGGGGTCATCGGTAGGCTTTCCTTGTAGACGAAGCGCTGTGGAATCATGTATTCCATCATGTCGCCGCCCTGTAAATTCTGTTTGATAGCCTTGGTCAGGGCTAATTCACTTGCAATTTCTGGTTCGCTTGGGACGACCCAGGCAATCAACTGACTAACCTTGTGGTTGCGGTCGTACCGTGGTACGGCAACGCCCACTTGGATGTGGTCCTCTTGGGACAGGTAGTGGTTAACTTCCTCCAGTTCGATGCGGTAGCCGTGAAGCTTGATTTGAAAATCAGTCCGACCACGGTACATGATCAACCCGTTGTCCAATTGAACCCCTAAGTCACCAGAGCGATAAACTGTTTTCCCGTCTACTGTGACAAAGGCCTTTTCAGTCTTCTCTGGATTGTGCAGGTATCCTTTGGACATAGACGGTCCGCTGATCATCAGCTCGCCCTCAGTCCCCGCGGGAACCGGTTGGAGCTGGTCGTCAACGACGGTAATCTGCGTATCATCCTTGGCGTAGCCGATGGGCAACCGCGGGTAGTCCGCTAAGATCTGTTCCGTAATTTCCACTTGGGTCACCGCCACCGTGGTTTCCGTTGGGCCGTAAGTGTTGAAGATACGAGCCTTCGGAAAACGTTGGTGCAGGTTCGCCGCCGTGGCATGCGTTAATTCCTCGCCACAAAACAGGAACCGGGTGAGCTGTGGATAATGAGTGGCATCAAATGTGGGCTCCATTAAGCAAATGTCCACAAAGGATGGGGTTGAGACCCAGACGTTCAGGTTCATCGTCGGTAAGGTTTCAAACAAGGCACGGAAGTTATCCGTGACGGTCTTTGGTAACGCCACCAACGTGCCACCCGCTGCCAAGGTCGGTCCCCAATCCATGACGGACAGGTCGAACGAATATGGCGCTTGTGATAACGTGCGGGCATTGGCTGGTAACGTGAAGTCGTCACTCAGCATCCAGTTCACATAACTTAAAAGATTGGTGTGTGAAATCTGAACCCCTTTAGGCTTGCCAGTCGTCCCTGACGTGAAGATGATGTAGTAGGTGTCATCCCCGCTAACCCCATGGTCCACGTGATAGTCGACGGACTGGTTAAAAATCGTGGTTAAGTCATCGGCGGTAAGCACCGGTGTGTCACCCAATGTGGTTGGCAAGTCGCTGACAGCAATCGCCGCAGCTGGCTGCGCAATCTCATTGATCGTGGTAATTCGTTCCAGTGGTGAGTGCGTGTCGATTGGCACATAAGCGTGACCACTCTTGACGATTCCCAGGAACGTTGCCATCATGTCAAAGGTTTGGCCACCGTACACCATGATTGGTGCGTGTGCCGGTAGGTCCATCCCGTCTAGGTGAGCCGCAAGGGCGTCCGAACGTTGTTTTAATTCCCCGTAAGTGTTTGTGTGACCAAGATCATCGTAAGCTAACCGTTCCGGGTCTTGGAGCGCCCACTGATCCATGGCCGTAATCATGTTTCTAATCATACTCAATCCCCCCAAAGATTAATCATACTCCCGCGAGCTGGTTGTTCTCGCAACTAGAACTCGTTGTAAATGAACGTTGAATTATTCAAACCGCTATACCCGTATAAATAAACCAACGCCATCAAAATCACAAAGTAGAATAAGGTCCAGCCGATAAAAGCGACCACCGGCTGATGCCATAAAGCCAGCCACTTTGCTCTCATGAAATTCACCCCCAAAGTTTGTCGACCGATTCGCCCCCAAAGTCGACGTCCGTACACCACTTAACCAGATCGGTAACTCCCCGACGAATCGACGCTGGCTAAGCCTGGAGCTGATGTGGTCCCTACCACGCTCCTTATGTTCTGAGAATATCATTGCCCTACCCGGATTGCAAACAACCTCACTCAACCTTAAACCTTTCTTTTCATTTCAGGGGGGTCACGGTTATTTTGCCCATCAAAAAAGGCCACTGACAATCGTCAGCAGCCTTGATATATCAACTATTCACGCATTCTTAACACACGTTTAGTTTTCGTTGAACTTGTCGCGCATTTTGTTAAATAAGTTTCCTTTGCCAGTACCTGTAACACTTTCACCACTGGCCTTAGCAAAGTCACGTAAGGCATCGCGTTGCCCCTTGTTCAGGTTCTTAGGCGTGACCACTTTCACAGTCACGTGTTCGTCACCGTTCCCATTGCCCCGCAGTCTCGGCGCACCCTTACCCTTTAAACGGAAGGTCGTGCCGCCTTGCGTGCCAGCTGGCACCTTCAGCTTCACGTCGCCGTGCACTGTCTTGACCGTGACGTCATCCCCCAGGGTTGCCTGGACAAATGAGACGTCTTGGTTAAAGTAGATTTCCGTGCCATCACGCCGGAAGTCCTTGCTGGGTTCCACTTGGAAGATGATAAACAGGTCACCATAGCCACCACCGTTTTGACCGGCTTCGCCTTGGCCCTGCAACCGCATTTGTTGACCGTCGTCGACCCCAGCTGGGATGGTGACTTCAACTTCGTGTTGGTCTTCCGTATGACCGGTACCCCCACAGGTTGGGCACTTTTCTTTGATTTCTTGGCCCGTACCGTGGCAGACAGGACAAGGCTGTTGACTCCGCATCCGGCCTAATGGCGTGTTGGTTTCAGTCGTCACATAACCGGAACCGCCACACTGGTGACAAATCACGGGTGAAGTCCCTGGCTTAGCGCCATTCCCACCACAAGTGTGGCATTGGGCTTCACGGGTATACTTGATCTTGGTCTTCTTCCCAAAAATGGCTTCTTCAAACTTCAAGTCCATTTGGTATTGCAGGTCTCGACCTGGCCGTGGGGCATTCGGATTACGTTGGCCGCCACCGCCACCAAAGAATTGGTTAAAGATGTCGTCGAAACCACCGCCGCCACCAAAGCCGCCGAAGCCACCCTGTTGACCGCCGCCAAAGCCACCGAAACCGCCTTGTGCGCCATCAGCGGAACCATATTGATCATAGTTTGACCGCTTCTGTTCGTCACCTAAAACGTCATAGGCATCCTGTACGGCCTTGAATTTCTCCGCCGCGTCGGGGGCCTTGTTCAAGTCCGGGTGATACTTCTTTGACAATTTGCGATAGGCCTTTTTAATTTCTGCTTGGCTGGCATCCTTTGCGACGCCCAGAACGCCATATAAGTCCGTTTCCGCCATCTTTTTCCTCCCAATCAATTCCGATATTTCCGTTACTAGCGTTGTTCGCTAGCTAGACTCGGTACAACCGATTCAGCTGTTAAAACATCCTCTAGTAAGAATAGCATACTCGAAACAAAAAGCCAAAGCCCCACGGACTCTGACTTTCTGCTTACACACTGACAGTAAGATTACTTCTTATCGTCGTCGTTAACTTCGTGGAAGTCACCGTCAACGGTATTGTCGTCCTTACCATCGCTCTTAGCATCACCACTAGCTTGGCCAGCAGCGGCGCCGTCAGCACCTTGTGCTTGTTGAGCCTGTTGGGCTTGTTGGTATAACTTGACGGAGAGGTCCTGGATGATCTTGTTCAAGTCATCCTTCTTGCTCTTCATATCGTCCAAGTTGTTCGCTTCTTGGGCCTTCTTCAGAGCATCGCGGGCATCTTCAGCCTTCTTGATTTCATCGTCAGAGACCTTACCCTTAACGTCCTTCAATGTCTTGTCGGTCTGGAAGAGTAATTGGTCGACTTCGTTCTTAGTGTCGACTTCTTCCTTACGTTGCTTGTCGGCAGCTTCGTTTTCCTTAGCTTCCTTCATCATCTTTTCAACTTCGTCGTCAGACAGACCGTCGGAGCTCTTGATGGTAATCTTTTGTTCCTTGTTCGTTCCCATATCCTTGGCAGAAACGTTTACGATCCCGTTCTTGTCGATATCGAAAGTCACTTGGATTTGAGGAACACCACGAGGGGCAGCTGGAATGTCAGCGAGTTGGAAGTTACCCAACGTCTTGTTGTCAGCAGCCATTGGCCGTTCACCTTGTAAGACGTGGATATCAACGGCTGGTTGGTTGTCAGCAGCAGTTGAGAAGACTTGTGACTTGCTGGTAGGAATGGTCGTGTTCCGGTCGATCAACTTGGTGAAGACCCCACCCATGGTTTCGATACCCAAGGATAATGGCGTAACATCAAGTAAAACAACGTCCTTCACATCACCGGTGATCACCCCACCTTGAACGGCGGCACCTAAAGCAACGGCTTCATCAGGGTTGATGGAGTGGTTAGGTTCCTTGCCCGTCCACTTTTGTACGGCTTCTTGCACGGCTGGAATCCGCGTAGAACCACCGTTTAAGATGACAACGTCGACGTCGCTAGCTTGTAAGTCAGCGTCCTTCAACGCATTTTCAACTGGGATCCGGGTCTTTTCAACCAGGTCAGCAGTCAATTCGTTGAACTTAGCGCGGCTCAAGCTCTTTTCCAAGTGCAATGGGCCGTTGTCGCCAGCGGAGATAAATGGCAAGCTGATTGAGGCTTCAGTCACACCAGAAAGGTCTTTCTTGGCCTTTTCAGCAGCGTCCTTCAACCGTTGAACAGCCATCTTATCCTTGGATAAGTCGACACCGTTTTCGTCCTTGAAGCCGGCAATCAACCAGTCCATGATCTTTTGGTCAAAGTCGTCCCCACCTAAATGGGTATCCCCGTTCGTAGAGAGCACGTCGAAGACCCCGTCACCTAAGTCCAGGATGGAAACATCAAAGGTCCCACCACCAAGGTCGTAGACCATAACCTTTTCATCTTTGTCTTGCTTGTCCAAACCATAAGCCAAAGCAGCGGCCGTTGGTTCGTTGATGATCCGTTCAACGTTCAAGCCAGCAATCTTACCGGCATCCTTCGTCGCTTGCCGTTGGGCATCGTTGAAGTAAGCTGGGACCGTGATAACGGCCTTATCAACCGTGTCGCCAATGTAATCTTCGGCGAATGATTTCAGGTGTTGCAAAATCATTGCGGAAACTTGTTCTGGCGTGTAATCCTTGCCATCAATCGTTTCCTTGAAGCCTGCTTCACCCATGTGACTCTTGATAGATGAAATGGTGTTGGGGTTGGTGATTGCTTGGCGCTTGGCCACTTCACCAACTTGCGTTTCGCCGTCTTTAAAAGCGACAACGGATGGTGTCGTCCGGGCACCTTCCTTGTTCGCGATGATCTTAGGCGTGCTACCTTCGAGAACGGCGACAGCAGAGTTCGTCGTCCCTAAGTCAATTCCGATAATCTTGTTACTTGCCATCAAAAATTCCCTCTTTTTTAGTTTTTATTTATAAATTTATTGTGCCACGACAACCATTGCTGGCCGGAGAACCCGGTCCTTCAATTGGTAGCCTTTTTGCAGCACGTTAACCACTGTTTCAGCCGTTTGCCCATCACTAACGGGGACGGACTGAACAGCCTGATGCAATGTTGGATCAAATGGCTTGCCCAGTGCTTCGATCTCGGTCACGTGGTTGCGCTTCAACGCGTCTTCCATGTGGTCGTAGGTCATCTGAACACCCTTCTTGATCTGCTTGCTGGCATCATCGGTCGCTTCAACCGCTAAAGCTCGCTCCAAATTATCAATTACGGGGAGCACGTCCTTCGCGAGTTGCTGACCATCATACTTGATGAGCGACGCCTGTTCCTTTTGGTAACGGGCTTGCATGTTCTGCACTTCCGCCTCGGCCCGAAGATACTTGTCTTCGAAGTCATCCGCCTTCTTTTGCACGGCGGCTAACTGTTCAGCCGTAACGGTTGGCTTAGCGGCGGCTTTTGGTTCCGCTGCTGCGCCTTGCTCAGTCTTGTCTGGGTCTTGCTTAGTAGTGGCGGCCTTTGCCGCAGTTTCATCATCGGTGGATGGTTGTTGCTTGTCAGCCACGATAAAAAACCTCCCTTTCTTTACTCGTCATAAAACCGATAATAATCTAATAGTTTTTTCGCGAGCTCTTCACGAAACGCACCGACAATTCCCAACATCCGTGAATATGGCATCCGGGTCGGTCCCAGAATGGCGATCATACCCTTGCCGTGCTGATTGACGTCGTAGGTGGCGGTGATCAAACTGAAGTTACGGAGCGCATCGTTGGTCATTTCATTTCCGATTTGCACGGAAATCTTATCACTCGGTTGCCCCAAAACGTTGGCAATGTCATCGGTCTTATCGATCAATGAGTACAACGACTTCAGTGAATCCACGTCACTGTCCTGTGAGAAGTTCAACAGGTTGAGCCGACCACCCACGTAGAACCGCTCTTGTGCGGCCCGGGTGAGCACGTCGCCAAAGATATCTAGGAAGCCCTCGGGACTTTGTAAATAGTTGGCGATTTTCATCGGAATATCTGCTTGTAACTTCTGTAAGACCTCTGGCAACGTCAAACCAACCAGCTGATCGTTAATCAACCGGACGACCGCCTCGAGCTGATCCCCGGTTACCGTCTCGTTCACGTCGAAGGTCTGGTTCTCCACGTCACCACTATCGGTAACCAGGATGGCCATCACTTGCCGCTTGCCGAGTGGCACTAACCGGAACCCGCTGAGACGACTGTTCTTCAATTCTGGCTTCAACGTAAAGGCCGTGTAGCTAGTCAGGTTGGACAAAATCGTTGCCGATTGCGAAATAATTTCGTCAATCTTGTGGAAATCGCCGCCTAATGAAGACTGAATCACATCCATATCGTTGGGCCGTAACGGATCTGGTTTAACCAGGTGGTCGACGTAGTACCGGTAGCCTTCGCCTGAAGGAATTCGACCGGAAGACGAGTGGGTTTTCTCAATGAGTCCCTGCTCCTCCAACGCCGCCAGCTCGTTACGAATTGTCGCTGAGCTTACGTGGATGGGTAACTGCTTGGCTAATGTCTTGGACCCCACTGGCACACCAGTGTTAGTAAAATCGCGGACAACGGCTCGCAGAATCATCATTTGTCTTTCTGAAAGCATCACAATCACCCCTTTTTTAGCACTCAAACATCACAAGTGCTAAGACACATATATAATGTAGCAAAACCCGGTTTTGAAGTCAAGAAATCTGGTAGAATTTTTAGCAATCGTTGCTATTAAGTGCTAATTTTTAGCATTTACTGAGAAAAATACCCATTTTCAGTGATTTTGAGCGTTGGCCGGCCCTGAACCAGTCAGGGTCGTCACCACGATGATCACCACGCCAGATGGTAACACGTCCCTGACATCCACCCAATTAATTTGTCAAAATAGCCGAACACAAAAGAAAAATGCCACGCCACAACCCATTTTTGGGAAGTGCGTGACACAATTTTTTAAAATATGGTTAAGTGGGCTTTGAGTTAGACTAACCAACATTATTTCAACCGGTGACACACCACATTCAGAAACGAATGTGTCACGGTCCAAACCAGTGTCAGCCGCAGGGCTGGTGAAAATAGGCTAAGCCGTGGGAGTTGCCTTAGCGGGTTTCCCGCTTAGGCAACTGCTATCTTTGAGACTCGGTCCATGAGGCTCAAAGTAAGTTTGGAGACCGCCCTTCGGCTCCAAACGTGCGCCCACAGCGTCACGGCCTATTTGCACCAGCCGGAGGCGAAACCAACGACTAGTTTAACCCGTTACGATTCGTGCGCTGCTAGTTGCTGGAAGTAGGCGCGCGTATCGTCCTCGTCCTGCTTCAACTGGGCCACTAAACCGTCCGCATCGGCAAACTTGACCTCGCCGCGGAGCCGGTGGTGCCATTCGACCTCAACGGGTTCGCCGTACAGGTCGCCCTGGAAGTCCAACAGGTTCATTTCGACCGTGATGGGGCGGTTATCCCCAAAGGTCACGTTGCGGCCCACAGAGACCATCCCAGGGTACCAGATGGCGCCGACCTTGAGCCGAGCCGTATAGATACCGATACCGGGAATCCATTCGTCTTGTGGTGCCAAAACGTTGGCCGTTGGGTACCCAATCGTCCGGCCCCGGGCCTCGCCGTGAACGACCAGCCCAGTCGAACGGTAGGTATAGCCCAGTAATTGGTTAACCAAGTCAATATCCCCCGCCTTCATGGCTTCGCGAATATGGCTGGAGCTCACCTTTTGCGTGCCGTTAGCTTCTTCTGGCACGGTAATCACCTCAAAGCGGCCCTGGGCGTAACCTGGCAACAGGTCCATGTTGGCCACGTCTTTCTTGCCATAGGTGTGGTCAAAGCCCGCCACCGCGGCTACCGTGTGAAAGCCGACCAGGTAGTTATCAACGAACTCCTGGGGACTTTGTGACGCAAAATCACCGGTATAGTTCACCAAAAAGACCCGGTCAACGCCCAAACGGTCCAGCTGTTGCAGCTTCCGTTTGATGGGACTCAAATACTTTTGATCATCCGCTTGTAATGGCCGGTAAACCAAGGCTGGATGGTGGTCGTAGGTCAGGACCGCTAATTTAACGCCCTTGGCTTGGGCTACCGCCTTCGCCCGGTTGATGACCGCCTGGTGCCCCCGGTGAACGCCATCGAAAAAGCCCATGGCCAAAACGACCGGCTCATCGGGAATCTGACGTGCATCTAAGGGGTGATGTATGTGAATAACTTCCATTGGAAATTCCTCTTCTCAAAACTTAGTTCACCGCAAACATTTTTAGCGGTTTATATTGTTGTTTTTCTTCAGACCATTGGTACAGACATTTGATCGCACCTTGATACGTCAGGGCAATCTCCGGTGCCGTAGCGCCGTTTACCTCTTCCGTTGTCAGGAAGACGCCGTTCTTAACCAAAGCCCAGACACGGTCGCTCAGGGCCACGTGCGGGTATTCAGCTAAGGCGTAGTCGATTGGCCGTAAAATGGGACTCAGATCTTCATTGGCCATGGCTTCGGCCACCTGGTCCAACGTCACCGTCTGGTCCAGGGTGAAGCCCCCACTCTTGTGCCGGGTCAACGAGGCCATGACCGCGGGCACGCCGAGTTGGCGACCCAGGTCAACGGCCAGCGTCCGGACGTAGGTTCCCTTGGAACAGGCCACTTCAAAGGCCACGGTCTGCGTTCCAGCATCGGCGTCAAAGGTGCTAGCATCGGTCAACGTAAAATGATCGACGGTAATCGTCCGCGTGGGCCGTTCAACCGTTTCACCAGCGCGCGCGTACTCGTACAGCTTGCGCCCGTTGACCTTGACTGCGGAAAACATCGGTGGCGTCTGTTGAATGGTCCCGGTCAGTTTTGCCGTCGCTGCCGTTAATTGTTCAAACGTGAACGGCGTGGTCAACGGTTGCTTCTCCACGACCTCGCCATCTAAATCTTCGGTCGTGGTCGCGAAGCCTAACGTGACGGTTCCACGGTACATTTTACCGGAGGCCATCAAGTACGGAACGACCTTCGTCGCTGAGCCAATACAAATTGGCAAAACACCATCGACGCTGGGGTCCAGGGTGCCACTGTGCCCAACCTTTTTGGTGTGTAAAATATGCCGCAGCTTGGCAACACAGTCGAAGCTGGTCATGCCGCGTTCTTTATATAGGGGGATAATCCCATCCATGCTGGTTCCTCCGTTTCATTTCTACGTGTTAGGACATGAGTGTTTCGAACCCATCCGTTTCCGCCGGTGGATTCAACCTGTCCTGCTATGGGGCCGGTTCCAGACCAAGGAACGGTCTTCCACCTCGACTTTGAGCCAAAGAACGGTCTCAAAGGTCGTCCCGTGGCCTAAACTGAGAAAAACACTCAGTTAAGGCCACCGACACAGCTGGTCAGGTTGATCCACCTCTGGTCACTAAAATTTGCTAGCCTGGCTAGTCTTCACTAATTCTGGCTAATTGGTACCGCACTCAGGCAATAACACGTCTCATTTGGATATCAAATTGGTTTAACTCATCCTAAGACGCATAGCTCATATAGTTTACCACAGACAAAAGGTTGCTGGCTAATGGAAACCCTAGAATCACGTTGCCCCACCGTCAATTTGCAATCACTGCACAGAAAAAGGACCCCGGTCATTAACGACCGACGCCCTTCTTTCACCTGCGATTACTCGCGGCGATGTAAATCATTTAACAGTTCATCGATGTGACTCCCGTAACGCACGGAAGAGTCCTGTTCGAAGTTCAGCTCTGGCGTCTTGTAGATGCTTAAGCGTGAACCCAATTCGGACCGGATCAACCCAGTGGCCTTGTTCAGACCTTGCTGCGTCTTTTCCGCTGAAGAAGCCTTGTCGGATAAAATGCTGTAGTAAATCGTTGCCTGCTGCAAGTCACCTGTGACTTCCACGCCGGTAACGGTGACGCCCTCGACCCGCGGATCGCGGACACGTTTTAGGAGAATATCCGTAACTTCCCGCTGGATTTCTTGTTCCAACCGGCCAACTCGATATTGTGCCATGACGTTTGCCTCCGATAATTTATTTAACGGGAACTTCCTTCATCACGTAGGCTTCGATCACATCGCCCACCTTGATGTCGTTGTAGTTCTCGATAGTTAATCCTAATTCATAACCCATCTTAACTTGCTTGACGTCGTCCTTGAACCGCTTCAAGCTACCCAACTTACCTTCGTAAATGACCACGCCGTCACGAATCAACCGGACGTCGCTGTCAGCGTTGACGTAACCTTCAGTTACCATCCCACCGACAATTGTGCCGACCTTAGAGGCATGGAAGATATCCTTGACTTCAATTTCACCAGTGATTTCTTCTTCGTAGGTTGGTTCCAGCAGCCCCTTCATCGCCGTCTCAATTTCATCGATAGCGTTGTAGATGACGTTGTGCAGGCGAATGTCGACCTTGTCGCTGTCGGCTTGGGCCCGTGCTTGTGGCGTTGGGCGAACGTTGAACCCGATAATGATGGCATCTGAGGCTTCCGCCAAAGTGACATCACTTTCGTTAATGGCCCCAACGGCAGAGTGAATGATGTTGACCCGCACGCCAGAGACTTCAATCTTCTTCAAGCTCCCAGCCAAGGCTTCAACGGAACCTTGAACGTCAGCCTTGATGATGACGTCAACTTCCTTCATTTCGCCTTCCTTAAGGGAATCGAAGAGGTTGTCCAACGTGACATGACTCGTGTTCCGGCGTTCCTTGACCAAGGCTTCCTTGGCCCGTTCTTCACCGGCTGCCCGAGCCGTCTTTTCATCGTTGAAGACCACGAACCGGTCCCCAGCTTCTGGCACGTCGTTCAACCCAGTAATTTCAACAGGGGTTGATGGTACGGCGTCCTTGATCCGACGACCACGTTCGTTGACCATCGTCCGGACACGACCAAACGTGTTCCCAACAACGATTGGGTCCCCAACGTGTAAGGTCCCTTGTTGAACCAGTAAGGTCGCAACGGAACCTTGACCTTGATCCAAACGGGCTTCGATAACGTTCCCAGCACCGTTTTGTTCAGGGTTAGCCTTTAATTCCAAGACTTCGGACTGCAGTAAGATCATGTCGAGCAGTTCATCGATGTTCTTGCCAAACTTCGCTGAAATTTCAACGAAGATGGTGTCGCCACCCCAGTCTTCAGGAATCAATTCGTATTCCGTCAATTGTTCCATGACGTGGTTCGGGTTAGCACCTGGCTTATCGATCTTGTTCACAGCCACGATAATTGGCGTCCCAGCAGCCTTCGCATGGTGAATGGCTTCGATGGTTTGTGGCATAACCCCATCATCGGCAGCGACGACCAAGACAGTGATGTCGGTAATTTCAGCACCACGGGCCCGCATTTCAGTAAAGGCCGCATGTCCTGGGGTATCCAAGAAGGTGATCAGCTTGTCATTGTAGTGGACTTGGTAAGCCCCAATGGCCTGCGTGATCCCACCGGCTTCACCCTCGGTAATGTGAGAATGACGTAAGTGGTCCAACAACGTCGTCTTCCCATGGTCAACGTGACCCATGATGGTAACGACTGGTGCCCGGGTAACCAGGTGGTCCTTGTTAGCCATTTCTTCATCAAAGGCCTTGTCGATATCAGAAACGTCGACTTCAACCTTTTCTTGGGCCTTGATGCCATAGTCGTCGGCCAAAATTTCAATCGTATCCTTGTCCAGGGATTGGTTTTGGTTGACCATGACGCCTAACATGAAGAGTTTCTTCACGATTTCAGCTGAAGAACGGTGTAAGATTTTTGCCAAGTCTTGGGCGTTCATCCCATCGGAGTAGACCAGAACTTCTGGTAAAGCCTTGTTCTTCCGTTCTGGTGCGCCCTTGTGTTGGTTCGTGTCTTTAATCCGTTGGTTCTTCTTATAACGATTATTGTTATTATTACGACGGCGGTTATTGCGGTTGTTCCGGTTATTACGGCCCCCACGGCTATTGCCGTTGCCACCGTTGCTACGCCGGCCGTTACTATTGTTTGTATTATTATTCAAGCTTCCACCAAATCTGCCGGTACCGGAATTATGTTGCTCAGTGTGTGTACTCCCGGTCTGGCCATTATTTTTATTGTTGTTACGGTGATTCTGATTGTTGCCCCCATTACCATTATTATGGTTCCGGTTGCCATTGTTGCCGTTCTGTTGAGTACGGTTCCCGCCAGCCGAATTCTGCTGTGAACGTGGTTGTTTCCCATTCGTCGACGACTTCTGCTGGTTACCGGACTGCTGCGAACTCCCATGGTTCTGGTGAGTCGTCGCGTTGCCACGAGTCTGGTTCCCGGATTGCGCTGGTCGAGCAGCCTGCGTGGTTGACGCAGATTGACGAACCGGCTGCGACTTACCAGCGGCTGGTTTAGCTGCTGGCTTGCCTTGAGGCTTAAAAGCAGCCCGTAACTGACGTTCTTCGTTCTCGCCGAGCGTTGACATGTGGTTTTTCACCGGAAAGCCTTTTTCTTCGGCTTTCGCGATGATCTGTTTACTGGAGACGTTAATTTCTTTTGCGAGTTCATAGATTCGCTTTTTCCCCATATCTTCACACTCCTTAATATTCTACCGATCACGAGAACGTCAGGTGGCTACTCAAGTAATTGTTGTAACTTCCGGACAAATCCCGGATCAGTAATTGCGATGACCGTGCGCGCCGACCCAATGGCCGTGCTCAGTTGGTCCTTAGTAAATGATTCATTCAATGGGACGTCATAGCTCGTCGTTTTATCACGGAATTGCTTTTGGCTACTCTTACCAGTGTCGCTGGCCATGAGTACCAATTTAGCTGACCGATCCCGCACGGCGGCTAGGACAAAGGACTCACCGGTAACCAGTTTACCTGCCCGCCGGACCAGTCCTAATAATTGTAAGGCGCGCTCGGGATTAGTCATTGTCGAATAATTCCCGTCGTGCTTGCTGATGATCAACGTACGCAATTAAATCATCGTAAAATTGATCATCGATCTTAACACCAAAGGCGTGGTCAAAGGTCCGTTCCTTCTTAGCCCGTTGCGCAATGGCTACATCCAAACTGATGTAGGCCCCGCGCCCGGATTGCTTGCCGGTAGGATCAATGCTGACCGCTTGTTCTTGGTTGCGGACGACCCGCACCAATTGTTTCTTTGGTGCCATTTCCCCAGTCACAATATCCTTGCGCATGGGGATCTTCCGTTGTTTCATGGACCTAACCCTCCTTGTAAATGGCGCTATTCGGCGTCGTCACCGTCGTCGGTAGCGTCACTAGTGGCGTCGGTATCCGCTGCTGAATCAGCTGGGGTTGCCGGTGCGGCATCTTCAGTCGTTTCAGTCTCAGCTGATGGAACGTCCGTCGTGGCTTCAGTGGTTGCAGCCGCGTCTTCATCAGGCGTCGCTGCGGCAGAAACATCACTGGCTTCAGTCGTGTCGTCGCTAGCAGTCTGATCAGCTTCCATTATAGCAGATGCTTCGGATTCTGATTTGATATCGATCTTATAACCGGTCAACTTAGCGGCTAAACGAGCATTTTGGCCCCGCTTACCAATGGCCAGGGATAATTGATAGTCTGGCACGATGACTTGGCAAGCTCGTTCGTTGTTCGGGTCAAAGATAACGTCCAAGACTTCGGCTGGGTTCAACGCGTTAGCGATAAACTTGGCTTCATCATCGGTCCATTCAACGATATCCATGTTTTCACCACCGAGTTCATTCACGATGGTCTGAACCCGTTGACCACGAGGGCCGACACTGGTCCCCACGGGGTCGATATCAGGGTTGTTTGAACGAACCGCAACCTTGGCCCGGTCACCGGCTTCACGCGCAATCGCCATGATTTCCACAGTCCCATCGTAAACTTCTGGGACTTCTTGTTCAAATAACCGCTTCAATAAATCGGCGTGGGTCCGGCTAACAAAGACTTGTGGGCCCTTGGTGGCGTTTTCCACACGGGTCACGTAGACCTTGATGCGGTCGTGAATCCGGTAAGTTTCGTTAGGCATTTGATCCTGACGACCCATCACGGCTTCAACCTTGCCCAAGCTGACGTAAACGAACCGTGAATCCTGGCGTTCAACTTCCCCGGTCACGATTTCATTTTCGTATTGGCTGTATTGGTTGTAGATGATGTTCCGTTCTGCTTCACGAACCCGTTGCAGGATAACCTGCTTGGCCGTTTGCGCAGCGATTCGACCGAAGTTCTTAGGGGTGACCTCAAACTTGATGTCATCACCAATTTCGTAACCCTTGTTGATGGTCAGGGCTTCATCCAGGCTAACTTCCAGCCGTGAATCGTAGACTTGGTCAACGACTTTCTTAACGGCAAAGACGTGAATGTCCCCTTTTCGTTGGTCAAAGTTGACCTCAACGTTTTGGGCTTGGTCGTAATTACGCTTGTATGCCGAAACCAAAGCGGCTTCGAGGGCGTCAATCACGATTTGTTTGTCGATGCCTTTTTCCGTTTCCAGAACATCTAAGGCACCCAATAATTCTTTACTCATGTGTTGTTTCGCTCCTTATTGTTAGAACTTGATAGCTAACCGGGCTTGCGCAATGGCGTCGCGGGGAATCGTTAAGGTCTTGATGCGACCCTTTAAATTAACCGTTAAATCCATACTATCTGCGCTTAATGATTCCAAAGTTCCTTCATAAACCTTGCTATTACCGATCTTTTGGTAAAGGGATACGTGGATGTAATCCCCCACAGCCTTTTCAAAGTCGGCCGGCTTCTTCAATGGTCGTTCAGCACCCGGTGAGGATACCTCCAAGAAGTAGGCTTGAGGAATGGGGTCTGGATCTAAGCTATCCATCTTTTCGGATATCTCATCACTGACCATCGCACATTCTTCAATGTTGATGCCCCCCGGCTTATCGATGTAGAGCCGCAGGTACCAACTCTTACCTTCCTTGACAAATTCAACGTCAACTAGTTCAAACTGATGCTGCGCCACGATTGGCTGGGCTAAGGCCGTCACGGTCTCGACGACAGTACTCAAAGAATTCCGCCTCCTATATTTTTCCATTAAAAAGAGTGAGCAATGACTGCTCACTCATTTAAAAAACGAGTTTAACTACAAGAGCTAGTTTACTACAGCTACCGCGTGATTGCAACCGTCGCGCCCCTTACGCTTCACAAGTTAACAGGAGCAAAACGAAGCCGACAATCGTGATAAATTCAAAGACTAAGAAATTCAAACGCGTTGTCGCCATCGATTTTAAACTAATGGCCTTAATTAACGTGAGGATGAAAGCCACCACGAAGTAGGCTAACACCATCGCCAAGAACGTGGCCTCACCCACGCTCGCCATGATACCGAACAAAATGTAACCTAAGCCAAGCAAACAATAACCTGCCAGAAAAATCCACCCATCTGGTAATCTCACGAACCGCCGTAACATGGTGAACACCCGCTTTCGCTAAAGTTTATTAATGGTTTACGTTTTCCTTAAGTAAATTATAACATAGTTAGCGGACTTTGTAAGCGTTTACAGTCCGATTGTTTGGGCATTAAGACTGTGTTTGCGCCTCCGGTCTGGTGAAAATGGGACCGGTCCGCTGTGGGCGAACGACCGGAGCCAAAGTACGGTCTCCGGTCTTACTTTGAGCCGCTGAAAATCGCGTCTCAAAGATATCAATGCCCTAAGCGGCAAAGTGCGCCACTAAGGGCATTCCCACGGCTGAGCCCATTTTCGCCAGACCTGCGGCTCACACTGTCTTAGCCCAAAATCACCGGTTAACTGGTCGTATTGGCAGTCACGTAAACTAAAAATACCTTTAGCAACTTCTAACGCGCAATCTAACGGTCATCGAACTAACTCGTTGGGCAAAAAACATTCCCTCATCATTGCTTGTTCAAGGCTTTTAGAATTTCCTTTAAAACCACAAAATATGCAAACGAAAAGGCAGAACCCCATATGGGAATTCTGCCTCTTTAACACAATATCATCCAAAGCAAACTGATGTCGCCGTGAAACGGGCTCAACTAGTATCAGCCGTGAGGGCGGCGAAAATAAACTCAGTTGTGGGAATTGCTTCGGCTGTCCGCCCTCAGCGTTCCGGTTTATTTTCGCCGCCCGGTAAGGCGCTGTGACCGCCAGTTGAACCAACTTCCACGTGACACCACATCATAAACAAGCCATAGTTAATGAGGTATCCTCTGCTGACTCCTCCACCATGTAAGCCGATAGGGCGAGAAAAATGGGCTCAGCCGGGGGATTTTCTAAGTGATTTGCTTAGAAAATGGCGACTTTGAAACACGGTTTTCGTGGTTCAAAGCGAGGGCAGAGACCGCCCTTTGGCTCTGGCCGTCCTGCCCCCAGCGTTCCGGCCCATTTTTATCGCCCGGCAAGGCGCGGTCAGCACACAACTTCGAGTCAGGAGAGGTTACATCATGTCGTCGAAGAGGCTGAGCTGGTTCTCATCCGGCAAGCCCTTCAGCACGCCGTTCTCAGTCATAAAGTCGATGATGGTCTTTGAGACCTTCCCGCGCTTGGCCAGATCTTCCTTAGAAATGAAGGGCCGGTCGTTGCGGGCAGCCACGATTTGCTTGGCGACGTTTAGGCCCAAGCCAGGAGCAGCTTGGAATGGTGCAATCAATGTGTCGCCATCGATGATCCAGTCGGCAGCGTCGGAACGTTCCAGGTCGATCATTTTAAAGTTGAAACCGCGTTCGAGCATTTCGTTGGCTAATTCCAACACGGTCAGGAGGTTTTTATCCTTGGTGGACGCATCCATTCCCTGGTCGTTGATGGCCTTCATGGCCGCCTTAACCGCCGTCTTCCCCTGTGACATGGCGACGACGTCAAAGTCATCGGCCCGCACAGAGAAGTAAGCGGCGTAGTAAATAATTGGGAAGTAGACCTTGAAGTAGGCCACCCGCAACGCCATCAGCACGTAGGCTGCGGCATGGGCCCGGGGGAACATGTACTTGATTTTCAAACAAGAATCAATGTACCAGTCCGGACAGTCGGTCTCCTTCATTTTCTCTTGCCATTCATCCGGGATACCCCGGCCTTTCCGCACGTGTTCCATAACCTGGAAGGACGTTTCGGAATCAAGGCCGAAGTTAATCAAGTCGGTCATGATGTTATCCCGACACCCAATCACGTTGGCGATGGTGGCGGTGCCGTTCTTAATCAATTCTTCGGCGTTTCCTAACCACACATCGGTCCCGTGAGAGAGTCCAGAAATTTGGAGCAATTGCGAGTAGTTCTGCGGATGCGTTTCTTCCAGCATCCCCCGGACAAACCGCGTCCCAAATTCAGGCACACCCAGCGTCCCGGTCTTGGATTGAATTTCTTCCGGCGTCACGCCTAAGGAATCCGTCCCAGAGAACAACGCCATGACCCCGGGATCATCCATCGGAATGGTCTGTGGATCGACCCCAGATAAATCTTGGAGCGTCCGGATCATCGTGGGGTCATCATGCCCCAGAATATCAATTTTCAAAATATTATCATGGATCGAATGGAAATCAAAGTGGGTCGTTTGCCAAGCCGCGTTCTGGTCATCGGCTGGGTACTGGATCGGCGTAAAGTCGTAAATATCCATGTAGTCCGGCACAACAATGATCCCCGCGGGATGTTGACCCGTGTTCCGTTTAACCCCGGTCACACCCTTGGCTAGCCGATCAATCTCGGCGCCCCGCAAGTTCTGCTCGGTGTCTCGTTCATAGGCCTTGACGTACCCATAACCGGTCTTGTCCGCCACCGTCCCAATCGTGCCGGCCCGGTACACATTTTTCTCACCGAACAAGACTTTGGTATAGTTGTGGGCAATTGGTTGGTAGTCCCCGGAGAAGTTCAAATCGATATCGGGGACCTTGTTTCCCTTAAACCCTAAGAAAGTTTCGAAAGGAATGTTATGGCCGTCACCGATCATTAACGTCCCACAGTTGGGGCAATTTTTTTCGGGTAAATCGTAGCCGGAACTGTATTCCCCTTTGGTATAGAAATGAGAATACTGACAGTTCGGGCAACGGTAGTGTGGGGGCAACGGGTTCACTTCGGTAATTCCGGTGAACGTGGCCACGACACTGGACCCAACGGACCCCCGTGACCCAACTAAGTATCCGTCTTTATTGGATTTGGCTACTAACCGTTGGGCAATCAAATAAATCACGGAGAACCCGTTGCCAATGATGGACTTCAGTTCCCGGTCGACTCGGTGCTGAACCAGTTCAGGCAGCGGATCGCCATACCACGCGTGCGCGGTATCCATAGTCCGTTGCCGAATTTCATCCTCGGCACCTTCCATCCGGGGCGTGTACAGCTTATCCTTTAACGGATGAACCTCGTCCACGTCGTTGGCAATTTTCTGCGTGTTGGTGACCACGATTTCCTTGGCCGTTTCCGGTCCCAGGTAAGCAAAGTCATCCAGCATTTCATTAGTTGTCATGAAATGCGCGTCCGGCAACTCGTGGCGGTTCAGCGGGTTTGCACCCCCCTGGGAGTGAATCAGAATTTTCCGGTAAATGTAGTCTTCCGGATCCAGGTAATGCACATCCCCGGTCGCCACAACGGGCTTGTTGAGGTCGTGCCCCAGCTTGACCATGTTGCCCACGATTTCTTCTAGGTTGGCTTCGTCAGCAATCAAACCGGAATCAATCAGGGGTTGGTAGGCCGCCTTGGGCTGAACTTCCAAGTAATCATAGTACTTGGCCTTCGCTGCCGCCTCGACCTGACCCTTTTGCATCATGGCCGTAAAGACTTCACCGGAAGAACAAGCCGAACCGACAATGATGCCGTCCCGGTACTTGTCCAGCAAGCTGCGTGGTACCCGGGGCACCCGGTAGAAGTAATCCACGTTCGAGGCTGAAACCAGCTTAAACATGTTCTTCAACCCGTCCTGGGTCTTGGCAATCAAAATGGCATGGCTCGGCCGCGCGTGCTTGTAGGCATCGTTGTCGGTCATGTGATCATTTAACTGATCATGGTACTGAATATTGTAGCGGTCCTCGGCATCCTTTAGGAACAGATAATTCAAGTGTCCCGTGGACTCCGCATCGTAAACGGCCCGGTGATGGTGCTCCAGACTGACATGGAAGCGTTTAGCCAAGGTATTCAACCGGTAGCTCTTCAGCGTTGGGTACAGGAACCGGGCCAACGTTAAGGTATCAATGATGGGGTTACTGATTTCGGGCATCCCGTGACGCTGGTACCCGGTATTCATGAACCCCACGTCAAACGTGACGTTATGCCCAACGATGATGGCATCCCCACAGAATTCGCGGAAGAGCTTAAAGACTTCCTCTTCCGACTTGGAACCGGCCACCATATCGTCCGTGATACTGGTCAAATTGGTCGTCTGCTCGGACAGGGGGAACCCGGGGTCAATGAACTCTTCAAACTGTTCGACGACGTTTTTATGCTGCATCTTGACCGCTGAGAGTTCGATAACTTTATCGTAAATGGCGGACAGCCCAGTGGTTTCCACGTCAAAGACAACGTACGTGGCCCCATCTAAGGCCTCGTGAGCGCTGTTGTACCCGATTGGTACCCCATCGTCCACCAGGTTGGCTTCCACCCCGTAGAGCATCTTGATGCCTGCCTTAGAACCCGAATTGAAGGCGGCAGGAAATCCTTGCACGTCGGCGTGGTCCGTAATGGCCAGCGCTGGCATCCCCCATTTTTTCGCCCGGCTCACGTAATCCGTGATGGGGTTCGTTGCGTCCATTTGGCTCATGGACGTGTGTAAATGGAGTTCAACCCGTTTCTCATCCGCCGGCGCTGTATCCTGGCGCATGGCGTGCTTAACCTGGTTGATATCGTAGGCGTTCAAGGCCAGGTCATGCATGTAGGTGTCTTCCTGCACGCTCCCCCGAACCTTGACCCAACTGCCTTCTTCGACGCCGGCAAATTGGGCTTCGTCTTCGGCCCCACGAGAGAATTTCTTCACGGCGAACGAGGACGTGTAGTCGGTGATCTTCAGGGTCAACAGTTGCCGACCCGACCGTAGCTTCCGCACTTCCTTGTCGAAGACGTAACCTTCAACCACCACGGAACGTTCCTCTTGGGTGATATCCACCATCCGGGTAATCGGTTGGTCACCTTTGATGGTCTTCCCAATCTGAGTGGGACCCTCAGCAGCTGGTGTATCGCCCTGAGCGGCCCGTTTCTGATTAGCCTTTTCAATCGCCGCAGCTGCCTGTTGGGCCAACTGGGCATCGTTCTTTTCCTGACGGGCCTTGAATTCATCAATCTTGGCCTGAGACTTAGACTCGTCGACCATGACCTTGATATTAAACTTAGGGAACCCGGCATCCCGGTACGTGGCTTCCAACGGGCCGAGGGCCTGGTTGGTCAAAAAGTCTTTGACGACCTCATTTTGCGCGTACAACAATACCCGGTTATCTTCGTCCAGTCCCGGAACCTGTGACTGACACAATTCCTGCACCAGGTTACTGGTCAAGCCGCTGTTTTCCACGACCCACTTCCAGTAGTCCCCGAGTGCCCGGTTCGTCAGTTCCGGCTGGTCCACTTCCAAAGTCGCCTCGACCTTAGCAATATCCTTAAAGGCCAGCTGTAAATGATTGTGAAAATCGACGAAAGCCGTGAACGGCATCAAACTTGGTAACTTCAAGAAGAAGTGCCACCGCCGTGATTGCTCGTGCACCGTGAGCCGGTCAATGGTGGCCGTCTGGAAATACGGTTGCGCCGCAGCAGCAGACAGATCTAGTTGTTGTAGTAATTTTTCAAATAAAGCATGGCGATCTTCGTCCACGAGGAAACTCCTTTCATAACTTGAAACATTTCTGTGAGGAACCAAAAAGACCAGCCATCAATGCTGGTCTTTACGGTGTCGCTAGTCGATGTCCTTGAACAGGATTTCAACGGTACTAGCAACCTCGTCCTTGATCACTTCGACCGTTTCACCAGTCTTGCGAATTTTAATTTCAACAATGCCTTCGCCGGCCTTTTTCCCAATCGTGATGCGGACCGGAATCCCCATCAAATCAGAGTCAGCGAACTTCACGCCTGGACGTTCTTTCCGGTCATCAGTCAGCACGCGGTAACCCTTGGCAGTCAACTCATTTTCGAGTTCGGTCGTCAGGTTAGCTTGGTCTTCCTTCTTCAGGTTGACGGGAACCAGGTGAATATCAAATGGCGCAATGTTCCGGGGCCAAACTAGCCCGTTCTCATCAGCTTGTTGTTCGGCGATAGCGGACAGTAAGCGGCTCACACCGATACCGTAAGAACCCATCACAACAGGCTTTTGCCGGCCACCTTCGTCCAGAACGGTTGCGCCAAGGGCATCGGAGTAACGCGTTCCCAACTTAAAGATATGCCCAATTTCAATTCCCTTAGTGAACTTCAACACGCCGGAACCATCTGGTGACAGGTCACCCGGTTGGACATCTCTGAAGTCATCGTAGGCGTCGACCCGGAAGTCGCGGCCGGCGTTGGCGTTCACGTAATGGTAGCCATCTTCATCGGCACCGACAATCACGTTGACCATGTCGCCAACGTATTGGTCGGCTAAAATTTTAACGTCTTCGCCAACACCGACAGGGCCAAGTGAGCCAAAGTTAGCGTTCAGGAACTTCTTGGCGTCTTCTGGTGTTGCGGGGTCTAAGAAGTCGGCATCCAAGTAATTTTTTAACTTGGTTTCGTTGACTTCGTGGTCCCCACGAACCAAGACCATGACGGGTTGTTCCTTGTTGGCAATGTAGAGCATGCTCTTAACTAAAGCTGCCGGCTTCACGTCAAAGAAGTCAGCCACTTCATCAATGGTCTTGGCACCAGGCGTCGCAACCTTCTTTAGGTCTTCGGCTTGGGCGTGAGACTTCTTACTGATGAAGAGGCTCTTCGCCATTTCCAGGTTAGCTGCGTAATCAGAGGAGTCAGAGTAGACGATGGTGTCTTCCCCAACGGGTGCGATGGCGGAGAATTCCTTGGAATCCTTCCCACCCATGGCACCACCATCCCCAACGATGGCCCGGTAGTTCAAACCGACCCGGTTGAAGATGTTCTCGTAAGCCTGTTCCATTTGATCATAGATTCGGTCTAGGTCTTCATCATTGATTGAGAAGGAGTAAGCATCCTTCATGATGAACTCACGGCCCCGTAATAAGCCGTACCGTGGCCGGTCTTCATCCCGGTACTTAGGTTGGATTTGGTACATCACCAACGGCAACCGCTTGTAGGACTTGATGGCGTCACGAATCAACATGGTAAAGGTTTCTTCATGGGTTGGCCCTAAGATAAAGTCCGTGTCGTGGCGGTTTTTAAACTTAAATAAGTTGGGACCGTACGTTTCGTAACGGCCAGAATCTTGCCACAAGGTAGCGGGTAAAATGGCTGGCATCAACGTTTCAACCGCGTCAATTTTCTCCATTTCTTCACGAATAATCGACTCGATGTTCGCTAAGACCCGGTAAGCCAGTGGCAAATAAGCGTAAACCCCAGCAGTGACTTGGCGAATATACCCCGCCCGTAACATCATTTGGTGGCTCAACGCTTCTGCCCCATTCGGAACTTCCTTCAAAGTTGGAATGAGTAGTTTCGATTGTTTCATAGTTAAATATTCCCTTCCCGTAACGACCGAATTTGTTAATGAATGAAGTAACGTTCAATATCGTTCCACGTCACTAAGAGCATGAGTAGAACCAAGAACCCTACCCCCACCAACGTAATCGCCGCTTCCACGTTTTCTGAAAGTGGTTTGCGTCGAATGGCTTCAATAAAGTTTAATAATATTTTACCACCATCGAGGGCTGGAATTGGCAATAAATTGACAATTGCCAAGTTAATTGAGAGGAATGCTAAGAAGTTCAGCACCCCAACGGCCCCGTACTGCGTGGCTTGAGAGGTTGTCGCAAAGATGGCGACGGGCCCCCCTAAATCATTCAAGCTAAAGTGACCGGAGACCATGTGCCACAGCGCACCAAACAAAGCCTTGGTCATCGTCCAAGTTTGGGTAAAGCCAGAAGCCAAAATGGCCCCAATGTGCTTGTCCTGCGCCTGGGTAATCCCAATCATCCCCACGGTCTTGCCGTTAGACTTTTGTCCAGCCGGCGTTACCGTGACGTGCTTCGTAGTGGACCCCCGTTGAATGGTCAGCGTGGTTTTCTTATGCGCCAGTGGCTGGATGGCGTTGCTCAGATCCGTCCAATTCGTGGTCTTCTTGCCGTTGACGGCGGTAATTTTATCGTTCGTCTGGACGCCGGCCTTCTTGGCCACAGAAATCGGTGAACTGGCCACCTGAATCTGGTTGGTGCCCATCGCCACGCCACCCTGAACGAATGACATCAGCATAAAGGTCACAATCGCCAATAAAATATTGTTCATGGGCCCGGCAAAGTTCGTCATTAACCGGCGACCTAGTGTGGCGGACTGGAATTGAACGTCCTTAGGCGCAATTTGCAATTCAGTCCCGTCGGCCTCAATAATGGTCGCGTTGTGGGCCACACTGTAGCGCTTAACTTCAGACTCGTCGCCGTTCTCGTATCCTTCAATCCAGAGTTCGTCCTCCAGATCAGTGCCGGTGACTTCCAGCGGAATTCCGTTAAATAACGTCGATTTCTTACTGGTGTTGATTCGTTCAACTTGCTCATTGTCGCCGACATAGAGGCTAACCGGCGTCCCAGGCTTAATTTCTTCCTCGTCGTCCTCGGCCCCAGCCATCCGGACGTACCCCCCTACCGGCAATAGCCGCAGGGTGTAGGTCGTCCCATCTTTTCCCCGGTGATAGACCAACTTGGGGCCCATCCCGATGGAAAATTCACGCACCAGGATCCCACCGCGTTTGGCAAAGTAAAAATGCCCAAACTCATGCACGATGACCAGGATCCCGAAAACGATGATAAAGGTAATAATCGTTGTAATCACAGGCGTCGTCCCTTCTTCAGTCGAGAGTAGCGTTTCGTTTTTGCATCTGCTCCCTAGCATACCCTAAGAACCCTAGGGGGCGCAAGCGAACAGCTAAGTCTAAATCAATCCGAATAAATGGATGACTGGCAGAACTAACAGTAAACTATCAAACCGGTCTAAGATGCCACCATGGCCGGGTAAAATCTTCCCGGAATCCTTGACGCCGTAGTAGCGTTTCAAAGCGGACTCAACCAGATCACCGAATTGGCCCACGATGGAGAAGACCAACGTCAACAGAACCATGACCAGCAAACTGTAGTGACCAATTGGGTAGAAGTACCAGAAAACACTACCGACAATCGTGGCCACTAAGGACCCCCCAATGGAACCTTCCCAAGTCTTGTTGGGACTGATGTGGGGAGCCAACTTGTTCTTCCCAATCTTCCGGCCAATCATGTAGGCCCCAGAGTCGGTCGTCCATACGATGAACAGCGCGTACAGCAGGGCAATCAAGCCCACGCCCCGTGCGGCGATGAAGAAGTGAAAGCCGATCCCGATGTACAGCATGCTCAGGGTAATGACCCCGGCATCGTCAAAGGAGAACCGGTTCTTGGAGACCACCGTCCGTAATAATAATAACAGGACAAATAAATAAACGATGTACCAAGGATTCAGGTAACTAGGTAACCAGTCCCACCAGCTGCTAGGTGCGATAACGGCAATGATACCGATACCAGAGATCCAAGCTTCTGGACTGATCAGCAATTTTTTCCGCATGATCAGGACTTCTGACAACGCAACCAAGCCTAACGCAATGGCGGCGATGTCCACCCAGATGCCCCCCGCGATAATAATGGGGATAAATATGATTAAGGCGATGACCGCCGTAATAACCCGTTGTCTCATGTTAAAAGCTCCTCAATTTTATTTTTTCTCCGGTTCGGAGGCTAATCCCCCATACCGCCGGTGTCGCTGTTGATACTCATAAATAGCCTCTTCCAGCGCTGTTTGGTCAAAGTCCGGCCAATGTTGCTGGGTGAAGACAAACTCGCTGTAGGCGACCTGCCAGAGCATAAAATTCGATAGGCGCTCTTCGCCACTGGTCCGAATCAACAGGTCAGGATCGCGCAAATCGCCGAGGTCACTGGTCATCAACTGGTCGTCGATGGCAGCGTCATCAATTGCAGCGGGATCTAAGGTCCCTGCCTGAACTTGTTGGGCTAACGTCTGGACGGCCGTCACGATTTCTGCGCGACCCCCGTAATTCAACGCGAAGTTCAACACCATTCCCGTACACTCAGCGGTATCCGCAATCGCATCCTTGACGGCCTTTTGCGTCGCGACTGGCAATTGATCCGTGTACCCCATGACTTTCACGCGAATGTTGTTCTTGATTAGGTCGGGCACAAAGGTCCCAAAGAAATCAACGGGCAACTTCATCAGATAATTCACTTCGGCAGTTGGCCGCTTCCAGTTCTCCGTTGAGAAGGCGTACAGCGTCAACACCTTAACCCCTAAATGACTTGCAGCCTTGGCAACCGTCTTGACGGTGTTCATCCCTTGCTTGTGTCCAGCGATTCGGGGCAAGTGCCGCTGCTGCGCCCACCGGCCGTTACCATCCATAATGATGGCAACGTGAGCCGGGATGTTGGCGTCATCCAGCTGACGTTCTGTCACTTCACCTGTTGCTTGATCTTTTTTTGAAAATGAAAACACGGCGCACCTCCATTGGTCTTTACAACCTCTCATCATAACAAAAAAGAGACCGGGAAACTATCCCGGCCCCCAAATTGAGCGAAAACTTTAATTTTGACCGGCTACTCAATTAACCGCCATTCGCCACGCTTAGCATCCGCTAACGTACCGAAGTAACTTAACAGGTTGTTGGCGTCATCAGCGCTAACTTGGCCTAACAGGTTCAGGCCTTCCCCAGTTGGGAGTGGGTCGGACAGGTCCGTGATTTCATTACCATTTTCGATGGTTGCCTTAGAAAAGGCCACAATCCAGTCGTCACCAATTAATTGGGTCACCACAAAGAACAGGTTGAAGTCATCGCTAACAAAAGCTGGTTGGGCGTAAACGCCGTCTTGAATTTGTTCCAGTTCAGCACCGTTGTAGTTCAAGATTGAAACGTTTTCCGCGTTAACCGGATTGTTTAAACGAAAGACCATTTTGCCAAATTGTTCCGTACCTGGCGTGATTTCAATGTTTTCTGAATCTTCTTGGTTGTTTTGTTTGTCTTCTGCCATATTTAAGCGCTCCTTTTATAGGTGGTTAGTCGGTCATAACTTCCTTTTCCTTGTCGGCAGCAATCGTGTCGACACCCTTGATAGCCTTGTCCGTTACTTTTTGGACTTGGTCTTCCAGGTTGTGCAGGTCGTCATCGGTGTAATCGCCGTTCTTATGGCCCTTTTTGATGCTATCCATGGCGTCACGACGGACGTTCCGGACGGCAACCTTGCCTTCTTCGGCTTTGGCCTTAACTTGCTTAGCAATTTCCTTACGCCGTTCCTCAGTTAATTGGGGAATGACCAAACGAAGGGCAGACCCATCGTTTGCTGGCGTAATCCCAACATCGGATTCCATGATACCCTTTTCGATGTCTTCCAAGGCAGACTTGTCGTAAGGTGTGACCAACAAAAGCCGTGCTTCTGGGATGGTAATGGAAGCCACTTGGTTCAGTGGTGTTGCGGCGCCATAGTAATCCACCATGACCCGGTTTAAAATGCTGGCGTTAGCCCGGCCGGCACGAATCGTTCCCAATTCACGCTTTAAGGCTTCTTCTGCCTTTTTCATTTTTGATTCTGCTGTTGTAACTATCTGATCAGCCATAATTATTTACCCCTAACTGTTGTCCCAATGTTCTCGCCCTCAACGACCTTGCGGATGTTCCCCGGTTGGTTCAAGTTAAACACGACAAATGGGATATCATTATCCATTGAAAGTGAGCTAGCCGTCGTATCCATGACGTGCAGGCCCTTGTTGATAATATCTAACTGTGTTAATTGGTCAAACTTCACGGCATTAGGATCCTTGTTGGGATCTGCTGAGTAGATGCCGTCAACCCCGTTCTTGGCCATCAAGATGGCATCGGCGTTGATTTCAGCTGCCCGTAAAGCCGCCGTGGTATCCGTGGAGAAGTAAGGTGAACCCGTGCCCCCAGCAAAGATGACAACGCGTTCCTTTTCCAAATGCCGAATGGCTTTGCGCCGGATGTAAGGTTCGGCAATTTGCCGCATCTCAATCGACGTTTGCACGCGGGTTGGGACCCCAATGGATTCCAAGTTATCTTGGAGTGCCAGTGCGTTCATGATAGTGGCCAGCATGCCGATGTAATCGGCTTGGGCCCGTTCCATACCCATCTGTTCGCCAGAAACCCCGCGCCACATGTTACCGCCACCAACCACAATAGCGATTTGAATGCCCAAGTTATAAACGCTCTTGACCTCTTCCGCTACGGTTTTAATTACTGGCGGATTGATGCCAAACCCCTTGTCGCCGGCCAAAGCCTCGCCACTGAGTTTCAGCATAATCCGTTTATACTTTACGTCCGCCATTGTGTTTCCTCCTATTGTATTCTGACAGTAATTCTATCATAAACGAGGGGCCAGTGATAGTCAGGGCGCACGAAAACCTGTTTTTCCTGACAATTCCTTACAAATTTCCCCATATTTGGGAAACCTTCACTGATAGCGCCTCCAACTAAGTCTAGTGTAACGCAGAATCCCTGACTTGTTTTGACTTATTTTATTGTCATTATTAGTCTGATTCCAGCAAAAAAGCGTAGACCCCCTTGCGGAATCTACGCTTTTTTTCGGAATTAACCGTTGATTTGGTCTTGAACTTCTTTGGCCAGGTCAACCGTTGGCTTTTCGATTCCTTCACCAACTTCGTAACGAACGAAGGTGACTAACTTACCACCCTTGCTAGCAACGAATTGGCTGACAGTTTGGTCGCCATCCTTAACGAATGGTTGGTCAGCTAAACTGATTTCTGACAAGAACTTGTGCAGACGGCCTTCAACCATCTTTTCAACGATCTTTTCAGGCTTGCCTTCGTTGAGGGCTTCTTGCTTCAAAACTTCACGTTCGTGAGCTAAACGGTCAGCAGGAATGTCATCGCGAGAAACAAATTCTGGGTTGATGGCAGCGACGTGCATCGCAACATCCTTGGCAGTCGCTTCGTCGGCGCCTTCCAAAACAACCAATGCGGCGATTTGGCCACCTTGGTGTAAGTAAGAACCGAAGACTTGGCTATCCGTCTTCTTTTCGATAGCAAAACGACGTAATTGGACGTTTTCGCTAGTTACTTGCGTGGTCTTAACGATTTCTTCGTTGATCGTTGAGCCATCAGCAGTTGGTAATGCCAAAGCAGCATCCAAGTCAGCTGGTTGCTTAGCAGCAATCGTGTCGGCAACTAAGTCAACTAAACCATTGAAAGTGTCGTTGGTTGCGACGAAGTCAGTTTCTGAGTTGACTTCGATGATGGCAGCGGTGTTACCGTCAACCTTCACGCGAGCCAAACCGTTAGCAGCAACGTTGCCGCTCTTCTTCTTGGCCTTAGCGATACCCTTTTCACGTAAGAAGTCGATGGCCTTGTCCATGTCGCCGTCAGAGGCAACGAGGGCCTTCTTAGCATCCATCATCCCAACTTGAGTCTTGTCCCGTAACTCTTTAACTTGTGCTGCAGTGATTTTACTTGCCATGTGTAATGGCCTCCTTTTATCAATTCATCTAAGGCACCAAAAAAGACTGACTCAATCTCAGGCCATTATCGGTCCTAAACATTAAGCCAGCCCAAGGTGCTTTAAATCATATTTGGAAAGTCGCGGTTGCCCGCAACCTTGCATTTAATTACTTGTTGTCGCCTTCGACAGCGTTAACGATGCTTTCCATTGAGTTGTCGGTCTTCTTGTCGCCCTTAGCGGCATCAGACTTCTTTTCAAAGGTCTTTTCGTCAACTTGGTCTTCACCCTGACGGCCTTCAACAATGGCATCAGCCATCTTGGAAGTGATCAGACGAACGGCACGGATAGCGTCATCGTTAGATGGGATAACAACGTCGATTTCGTCTGGGTCAGTGTTCGTATCAACCATGGCAACGATCGGAATGTTCAACTTTTGTGCTTCGTGAACAGCGATTTGTTCCTTGCGAGGGTCAACGATGAACATAACGTCAGGCAGCTTAGGCATGTCTTCGATACCGCCTAAGAAACGTTCCAACTTGTCTTGAGACTTCTTAAGTAAGGAAACTTCCTTCTTAGGAAGAACATCAAAAGTACCGTCAGTAGCCATCTTCTTCAAAGACTTCAGACGCTTGATCCGAGTTTGGATGGTTTCCCAGTTAGTCAAAGTCCCACCTAACCAACGGTGGTTAACGTAGTATTGACCAGCACGGGTAGCTTCTTCTTCGATAGAGTCTTGAGCTTGCTTCTTAGTCCCAACAAACAGAACAACGGCGCCTTTAGCAGCTTCGTCCTTCATGTAGTTGTAAGCAGCGTCAATCAACTTCACCGTCTTTTGTAAGTCGATGATGTAGATACCGTTACGTTCCGTGAAGATGTATTGCTTCATCTTAGGGTTCCAACGACGGGTTTGGTGACCAAAGTGGACACCGGCTTCGAGCAGTTGTTTCATTGAAATAACAGCCATGATAAAATGCCTCCAAATAGTTTTTGATTTCCTCCCCCACGCTCAACTGACTGGAGAACTCGCAAGCGAGCACCCCTCCGGTCATCACGCGAGGTGTGAATTGGCGCATACGCACCGAAAGTAATTATACAAAATCTCTCGCCTAAACACAAGCAAAAGTTTAGGATTCTTGGGAACCTCGTCTAGTGACTGACGGGACGCTGTTCACTAATTTCCATTCTGTTGGATTCTCTTAGCTGCCTGGTTAAAGCTAGAGCCGAACATTAGTCCCCTTCATCCTGGAAAATTGGCATTTTTTAATAAGTATGATAAACTACCAAAGAACTAAATGAGGAGGAAACGAAATGATAAAAGCGGTCGTCTTCGATGTCGATGACACGCTCTATGACCAAAAGGCTCCCTTCGTGGCCGCCTTGGAACCACTAGTAACCAATTCAGAAACGCTCGATTTTACCCAGGCCTTTCAGGATTACCGCTGCCAAAGCGCTAGCGCCTACGACCAGGTCGCCAGTGGCCGCTGGTCGCACGAAGAAATGGCCGTCAACCGTTTGAACGCCACCCTGCAAAAGCAGGACGTCGCGCCGGTTGACAGTGCCACGGCATTAGCGTTTGAACAAGCCTACGCCGCTGGCCTGCAAGAGATTAAATTGTTCCCGGGGCTGGCAACCGCCTTGGACCAACTGAAAGACCAATTTAAGTTGGGGATTATTACCAATGGTAAAACGCAACACCAACTCGCCAAGGTCATGCAATTGGAAATGCACCGGTGGATCGACCGGGACAACATCATCACGTCCGAGGAAGCCGGCTTAGCCAAGCCCGACCCCCAGATCTTCACGATGATGAATCACCGCTTGAACCTCCGTGCCACCGAAGTCGCCTACGTAGGTGACTGCTACGGGATGGATGTCAAAGGCGCTAAGCAAGCCGGTTGGCACGCGTTCTGGTTCAACCACCGCAATGCTGAAATGACCGACGGTGGTAGTTGGATTCCTGATCAGACGGTCGGCGATTCTTTGGAATTGCAGGACCTCCTGCTCGCCCTCTCCGCCGTCCCTGAACTGTAGGAACCGATTGAGCTTTGTCTTTCGTTCCCGGCGGCGGTCTCAAGATGCCCTGCCTGTGGGGAACGGCTCCAGCCTGAGGAACGGTCTTCCGCCTCGCCTTGAAACCTCGCAAAAATCGCGAGTTTCCAAGGTCGTCCCGTGGGCTAAGCTGAGAAATTCACTCAGCTAAGTCCACCGACACAGCTGGGCATCTTGGACCGCCTCTGGTCACTGACATGGCACAACGGTTTACGGTTCATCCTTAATTTGACTAAGCTTTGTACAATTCGGTTAGTCTTCCTAAATTAAAAGTAAGCATAAAAAAAGTCGCTCACCCGAGCGGCTTTTTTGCTAGCAATTTTTAGAACTTAACTTCGTTCTCGGCCTTGCCAGTTTCAATTAATTGTTTGTTGTTGTTTAAAGCAAATTGGACCATGTTCTTAACGGCCGTCTTGGTGTAGAAGGCGATGTGTGGCGTAACCAACACATTTTCGCGCTTCATCAAGTTCTTCAGGCGTTCGTCAGGAATGGCATCGAAGCTCCCGAAGTCGGTGTTAAAGATGCCCACTTCGTCTTCGTAAACGTCCAGCGCAGCCCCGGCAACCTTGCCGCTGTCGAGGGCCCGAATCAAAGCGTCCGTGTCGATCAGTGCACCACGGGCAGGGTTCAAGATCCAAACGCCATCCTTCATCTTACCGAAGGCGTCGTCGTTCAACATCTTTTCGTTGTCCTTGGTTGCAGGTGCGTGTAAGGAGATAACGTCGGCTTGGGCGTACAATTCATCCAGCGTATCCACGTAGATGCCCTGCTTTTCCAGTTCTGGGTTGTGGAAGACATCGTAAGCAATCACCTTGGCACCGAAGCCTTGGTAGATCTTCATCGCCGCACGGCCAATCCGACCAGTGGCAACGATACCAACCGTCATGCTGTTCAATTCATCCGCAATGTCTGGCGCCCAAGTCAGGTCACCGTTGGCCTGCTTGCGGTCAAACGTTGGTGTCCGCCGTAACAGACGCATCAATTGCGTAACTGTTAATTCAGCAATCGCTTCTGGTGAGTATGCTGGAACGTTGGTAACCTTGAAACCGTTGCGTTTAACGGCATCGGCATCAACGTTATCCACACCGACATTCCGTAATGACAGATTGGTCACCCCATTAGCGGCTAACTTGTCTAAGACAGAGGCCGTGTAAGGTTTTTGTTGGTAAACCACTGCCCCGTCATAGCCTTTAGCAAGATCAACAGTCTTGTCGTCTAAAAGGTCGCCGACAGCCTTAACTTCAATCCCTTGTTCCTTGGACCATTGTTCCAAATAAGGTTGTTCGTCGTCACGAATGCCATAAGCAATAATTTTCACAGTAATTTCCTCCTCAAATTAATTTGAGACACTTTTTTGAAGCACGGGGATAGTGTAACACAGATAAACCAATTTTCTCCACTAAAGCGTTACCCCGTGATCGGCTAGGTAGGCCAATTTCTTTTGCCGGCTCTGGTGCTTGAAGGCCCACTCCGCATGTAAGGCGTCGTGCTTGCTGTTAAATTCTTCACTATAGAGGACCTTCAACGGCCGGTGAACCTTCGTGTACTTGGCCCCCTTGCCGGCTAAATGGGTAGCAAAACGCTTGGCAACATCGGTCGTGAAGCCGCCATACAAGGAATTGTCTGCACACAAAAGCACGTAGAAGTAGTACAACTTAGTGTTGGCCATAGAGCAACGCCTCCACTTCGGGCGTGTAATGGCCTTGCGCGTCGTAAACCGTGAGTGGCGTTGGGAACCGCAGTCCCCCGGGCTTGCCGTCCTTGATGGCTTCGACCAGGACCATGTTGGCTTCCTTGCCGGGCTTCGGGTGAACCAGCCGCACGCGTTTAGGCGCCAATCGGTTCGCCGTCATCAACTCCAACAACTGAAGCAACCGGTCAGGCCGGTGAACGAAGTAGGCCTTGCCGTTCATCTTGAGTAAGCCACTGGTCGTTTCAACAATCGTTGCCAAATTGGTCAAAATCTCATGGCGGGCAATCGCCAGGTACCGGTTCGGATTTTTCTGACTGTCCGGCAAGTCTTCGAAGTACGGCGGGTTACAGGTCACCACGTCCACCGAATCCTTGGGAATCCAGTCGTTCACCTGGGCCAAATCGCCCTCGTACACCGTCATGCGGTCCGTCAGGTCATTCAGGGCAATGCTGCGCCGAGCCATGTCGGCCAACCGCGGCTGGATTTCGACCTCGGCTAGCTGGCCGCGCGTCTTGCCACTCATGAAGAGGCCCACCGCGCCGTTGCCGGCACACAGGTCGACCGTCTGACTGGTGGCACGCAACGGGAGCTTAGCAAAATCCGCCAGCAATACGGCGTCCAGTGAGAAGGCAAAAACCTCGGGGCTCTGAATAATTTGAATATCTTGACTATATAATTGATCGATTCGTTCATCGGGTTTCAGGTTCACCGATAACGCCTCCATTTCGTTAAATGGTTTTTGGTTAAAATGTTTCAGGAACGTGGGCTGTTCGTTCCCGGCGGTGGGCTCAAGGCTCCCTGCTATGGGGTCGGTTCCAGCCATAGTACGGGCTTCCACCTCAACTTTGAGCCACAGTGCGGTCTCAAAGATCGTCCCGTGGGCTAGGCTGAGAAAGCCCCTCAGCCAAGGCCACCGACACAGCTGGCCATTTTGGCCCGCCTCTGGTCACTGACACTGACCGCTCTGCCTCATTTTACCAACCTGGCAACTCACTCTCTTAAACTGCTAGTCTATATTTCTCTTGCATGGCCTGATGCTTGACCCACTCAAGCTAATTTTACCCATTCGGATCATCAGCCAGCTGCCAGCCACCCAGATTGTTGCCACGCCCACATTTCTCCAGCATTTTCACAAGATAACTTGCAACCCCGCGACTTTTTTTGCATACTAGAAACAATCAGTTTCATTGCGAGAGGAGTGTATCACATGTTTTATAAATTCTTACGGGGCGTAGTTTGTACGATTTTGTACATCGTCAACGGCCGGGCACGGTACGTTCACCAAGCTGACTTGCCGGACGGCCCTTACGTTTTGGTGGGTCCCCACCGGACCTGGTTTGATCCCGTTTATTTTGCCATGGCGGGTTATCCGCGCAAGTTTAGTTTCATGGCCAAGGAAGAATTGTTCCAAAACCCTATTTTCCGATGGTTGTTGAAACATGTCAACGGTTTTCCAGTAAATCGTGACCATCCGGGCCCTTCAGCCATCAAAACCCCGGTCCGTATTCTACGTCAGGGTGATTTGTCGCTGATCATGTTCCCTTCAGGCTCTCGGCACTCCGCCGAACTCAAGGGTGGTGCGGCGGTTATTGCTAAGATGGCTGGCGTCCCACTGGTGCCCGCCGTCTACCAGGGCCCCCTGACCTTCAAACAACTATTTTCCCGTAAGCCGGTCACGATTGCCTTTGGCACCCCCATCGTCATCGACCGCAAGATGAAATTAAACGAAGAAGGTCAAGCCGTCATCGAAAAACAAATGCAGGCGGCCTTCGATAAGCTCGATAACGAAATCGACCCGAATTTCCACTACGTCGATGTCACGGGCGAAAAGAAAAAAGATTAACGCAATCATTGTTCCATGATAAAAGGGCTTCGTTAGTGTCTGACACAGTATCCACTGTGTCGCACTAACGAAGCCCTTTTTCGTTTTGCTTTTAATTCAGCTGCCAACAATCACCACGATAAGGTAGACGAATGCCGATAAAACATCTGAACACGAGATTAATAATCGTAGCCAACATGAGCCGCAGTACCGGTTAAACTGTGCCCAGTACACACCGTTTCAGTGACCAGAGGCAGGCCAAGGTTCCCGGCTGTGTCGATGGGCTTGGCTGGGGTTCTTTCTCAGCCTAGCCCATGGGACGACCCTTGAGACCGCTTTTTGGCTCAAAGTCGAGGTGCAAGCCCGCGTCTCAGGCTGTAATCGGCCCCATAGCAGGGAACCTTGAGCCCACCGCCGGGAACGAACAGCCCCGCGTCCCGGTATAGTTTAACCAGTCCGGAGGCGCTGCAACCGAAAATTATTCGTCCACGTGAGCGGCGTTTTGGAGCTGAATCATGTCGTAGTAGTAACCGTGTTGCGTCATCAACTCGTCGTTGGTCCCGCGTTCCACGATTTTCCCTTGGTTCAAAACCAGAATCAAATCGGCATTTTGAATCGTAGACAACCGGTGCGCAATCGCAATCGTCGTCCGGTTTTCTTGAATCCGGCTCAACCCGTTTTGAATCATGGTTTCCGTTTCCGTGTCGACGTTGGCTGTGGCTTCATCCAAGATCAGGATCTTGGGATCAGTGACCACCGTCCGGGCAAAGGTAATCAGTTGTCGTTGACCAGCGGAGTATTCGGTTCCCCGTTCCAGCACTGGCGTGGCGTAGCCCTCCGGTAACTTGTCGATGAATTCATCGGCTTGAACGAAGTGCGCGGCCCGGGCCACTTGCTCGTCGGAGATGTCCGGATTAAACATCCGAATGTTGGTTTGGATATCGCCATAGAACAACTGCGGTTCCTGCAAAACCAGGCCCATCTTGGCGCGGAGTTCGGCTGCCGGGTAATCCCGGATGTCGCGGTCATCAATCAAGACCTGACCGGATTGGAACTCGTAGAAGCGCATCAACACATTAATCGTTGACGTCTTCCCGGAACCCGTTTGACCAACCAAGGCGACCGTTTGACCGGGTTCGGCGACAAAAGAAACATCTCGCAGGACGGGATGCTCTTGGTCGTAAGCAAAGGTCACGTGGCGGAATTCAACCTTACCGGCCGTAATCTTAGCGTTGGCGACGGGATGCTGTTGGGGGGCGAGCGTTTGGTCATCTAAGATGCGTAACACCCGGGAACCCGCAACCATCCCGTTTTGAAAGTCACTCAGGTTATCCATCATGTTGCTCATGGGGCTGTAGAAGTTGTTCAGGTAGGTAATGAACGCGTAAATCACCCCGGCAGCCACAACCTCGTGCAGGCCACGAACACCGAAGATGCCCAAGACAATGACGGTCCCTAACGCGTAAAACAGATTGATGATGGGGCTCAACAGTAACGAGTTAGTCCGAATCATATCACGACGAGTCCCGTAATAGGCCTTGTTGGTCTTTTCAAAGTTGGCCGCCGTCCGCTTTTCTTGGCGGAATTCCTGAATGACACTGATTCCCGTAATGGCCTCGGCCAATTTGGTGTTCAGTTCACTCAGCCGTTCCCGCATCCGTCGGTAGACCTTGGAGCTGAAACGTTGGTAATACCAAATCGTCAGGCCTAAGAATGGCACCAGAATCAACGTCCAGAGCGCCACCTTCACGTCCGTCACGTACATGGCGATGAATGACGAAATCACGGCGAACAACGCCAGCACCAGGGTGTTAAACAACGCCCAGAAGTTGGAGAAGGTCATGGTATCGTTCATCAACCGCGACAGGATGGACCCACCCGGCGTTTGGTCAAAGTATCGCATCCCCTTACCATGTAAATCATGGAAAAGTTTGCGGCGCACATTTTCTAGCATGTACTCGGCACCCATGGTACTGGTGTAGTTTTGCCAGAATTGGAAGACCGCCTTGACGACCATCCCGAACAGGTAAAGCCCGGCAAACATCCACATAATGGCAATCGTGGCGTTGCTGGTCCGCAAATACTTGTCCATGTAGGTCTGGAGCAGCCATGGCAGGAAGACGTTCACGGCACTGATCAGCGCCGACAAAATGACGGAGCCGACGAAGAACCATTTATAGGGCGCGGCAAAATGAAAGAGTCGCTTGACCACCGTCAATTGTTCCTTGGTCGACATGCTGTGGGCCCAAGCGGATTCGTGTGCTTTATCTGCCATCACTGACGCCTCCCTTCACCTGAGTTTCAAGTTGTTGTTGCGTAAACATGCGTTGGTACCAGCCGTGAGACGCCATCAGCTGTTCATGCGTCCCCCGTTCGGCCACGGCGCCGTCGCTGAGTACCAGAATTTCATCGGCATTCATCACGGAACTTAACCGGTGCGCAGAAATAATCGTGGTCTTGTTGGCGCGTTCGGCCTTCAGGTTGGCGAGAATTTCCGCTTCCGTTTCGGCATCGACCGCGGACAAGGCATCATCCAAGATCAATAATTCTGGATTGATCAACAGGGCGCGGGCAATCGCTAACCGTTGGCGTTGACCCCCGGACAGGGAAATCCCTTCCTCACCCACTTCGGTGTTATAACCGGCAGGCAGCTTGGCAATTTGCCCGGCCAGATCACTCTTAGCCGCAGCCGCCTCGACCTGTTCTTGGGTCGCGTCCGGTTGGGCAAAGCGAATATTTTCAAAAATGTTCGAAGAGAATAGGAAGCTTTCTTGCGGCACGTACCCAATTGCTGGCAAATAGCTGTCCAGCGCGTAGTCTTTAATCGGATGCCCGCCAAAATCAATTTCACCGGAATAGTTGTCAAACTCCCGCAGAATTAATTTCATAATCGTGGACTTCCCAGCCCCGACCCGGCCAACGATACCTAGGGTATGCCCGGCTGGCAGGTCGAAGTCAATCTGCTGCAGGCTAGCCCCGCCGTTGTCTGGATAATCAAACTGGTTCACGTGGTAACTGATAGTTCCCTGGGGCCGTTGTTGAATCCCATCCTTTTGATCAATGATATGGGTCTTCTCGTCCAACAGTTCCATGACCCGGTCGTAACTGGCATTCCCCCGTTCCATGGTGTTGAACAGCATCCCCACGGCAAACATCGGCCAAATCATCATGGCCAGGTAGCTGATAAAGGACACCAGGTTCCCAATGGTAATGACGTTGTGGGTGACAAAGAGCCCCCCTAAGACAATCGTCGCCACGTAGGAGATCGAGATGATCAGCGTGATGGCGGGGTCAAACATGGAATCCAACCGGTTAACCCGGCGATTAATCCCAATGGTCCGGTCGACCTGCGCGTCAAAGTCCGCCACATCCGCATCGTCTTGTCCCAAGGCCTTGATGACCTTGATGCCGCTGATGCTTTCCTGGGCCTTGTTGTTCAGCCGGGAAAAGGCCGCTTGAGATTCGCCAAAGGCCCGGTGAATCTTTTGTCCCAGGTACCAGGAGACGACCGCCAACAGGGGGAATGGAATAATGGCTAAGAGGGTCAGCCGCCAATCAATTAAGGCCATCATGGCAATCAGCGTAGTACCCCCAGTAATAATGGCATCGGCAAACTGGAGAATCCCCCCACCGGCCACCCGTTGAATGGCTTCCAGGTCGTTGGTGGCGTGGGCCATCAAGTCCCCGGTCCGGTATTTCTGGTAGAAGACCCGGTCCATTTTCATAAAGTGCCCGAAGAGTTGGTTCCGAAGCAGTTGTTCGAGCCGCGCAGCCCCGCCCCAAATGGCATTACGCCAGATGTACCGGGTCCCATACTGGGCCAACGCCGCCAGCGTCACGAACAGCAGATCAAGTAGTAGCAGATGACTCGTCATGGTCTGCCCGTGAATGCCATCCACCATGTTCCCGATGATGCGTGGGGGAACAATGGCAATGATAGCCGTCAACAGGAGCCCGATGACCCCTATCAGATACCGTCGCCATTCCAGACGAAAGTACCAGGATAATTTGCGAAAGATACTCACGAACATCCCTCCTTAAAAATTAGAATATGATTAAAATATAGCACAGACTTTATCATTTTACTGGAATTTTCATAAAATACAATCAAAAAGACTCGCCTCCAGGAAATAAGCTGGAAGCGAGTCTCAATAAAGCCAATTTATTTTTTAGCGTTTTGTTGCATCGCGTTCATCATTTGATGAAGCTTTCGTTGTGAAGGCTTTTGCCCCATTTGCAACATCATTGCCCGTAATTGGTCTTCGTTAATTGGTGGATTGTCTTTCAGATAGTTTTCCATGTACTTCCGTGCGCCGAAAAAGCCACCCGCTGCGCAGGCCAGGCCGACGACGATCACGATTAAGATCCAGATCCAAGTTGCCAAGTTCGTTCCCCTCCTTTGATGAAGTCATTCATTTAACAATTCTACACAAACTTAAGGGAAATTAAAAGAGCGAATCCCAAAAAGGACCCGCTTCTTTCCTTAATCGTCACGTAAACCTTTGTTGCGTTGAATCTGCCGAACCTTTTCAGGGGTAACTTCCTTACCATCCTTGTTGTAGACCTGCAGCATTTCAACTTGGCTACGGAAGCTCTGCTTGAATAAGGTCAAGTATTGTTGGCGTAAGTCAGCGCGTTCGCTCTTTTCGGCCTCGGTCAAGCCTTCAGCCTTGTTCTTGTGTGCCAGCTCGTTGATTCGAGCCAGCAAGGTGTCCATTGTCGTGTCTGCCATGAACGACCCTCCTTTAGTTTCGTTATTTTGGTGGGCATTAACCCCGCTTTTTCAAGTCAGGGTCTATCATATCAGGGTTAATTTTAGATTTCAACTTATTTACCCGAACATCTGTTTGAAAATGTTCGGTCTGTATGCTACACTAACACTAAACTATACTACGAATGACGAACGAGGTGGCAGAAAAAATGAGTAAAGCTTCTGAAAGCAAACAAATCGCCGTTCTCCGTTTCATTTGGGAACGGGTTAATGAAAAAGGGTATCCGCCAACCGTCCGGGAGATTGGTGAGGCCGTATCGCTCTCATCGACCTCTACGGTTCATGGCCACATCGCCCGCCTGGAAAAAAAAGGCTTGCTGGTCAAGGACCCCACTAAACCCCGGGCACTAGAAGTCACGCCCGCCGGTTTGGAAGAACTAGGCGTCCACGAGGAACAGACACGGATTCCCGTCTTAGGGACCGTTACCGCCGGTGAACCCATTCTGGCTGTTCAGGAAGCGACCGACTACTTCCCGGTTCCCCCAGAATTTGAAAACGACGACGATCAACTCTTCATGTTAACGATTCGCGGCGAGAGTATGATCAACATCGGTATTTTAAACGGTGACCAGGTCATTGTCCGCCGGCAACAATCCGCGGATAACGGTGACATTGTCATCGCCATGACTGAGGAAAACGAAGCTACTTGCAAGCGATTCTTTAAGGAAGCCGACCATTTCCGGTTACAACCCGAAAATGATACCATGGCCCCTATCATCTTGAATCACGTCAGCATCTTGGGCCGCGTTGTGGGTCTCTTCCGCGACGACGTTCACTAACCAGGGACAATCAAAATCACCCGCCACAGTTCATGTGACGGGTGATTTTTTTACGTTCGTAAGTTATTTGAGACTAGATGACTTTCCCTTGGTAGTGGCTTTCGGGAAGCGTCGCAAAGTCATAGGCCGCCAGCGCTTCGGCTTCACGTAGGTAAGCGTGCAGCCCTTCCGCCAACATCAGGTTTAGAATGGTGTCCTTTTCATGGAGAACGACCACCGGTTTCTTACTGTGGAAGGCGTAGCCAATTTCAAAAGCTGTGCCGGAATCAACCTGATCATCCACGAAATCGACCAGGGCCACCACAACGTCGGCCTTGTCAATCTGGTGGACATCCATCTGGAAGGTTTGGGTGGCCCACTCGGCTGTGCCCATTTCTAACCCAGGAATCTCACTCAGGCGGGGACTAAAGACATTGGCGACCCGGGGATTGGCAGCCAAGGCCTTTTCCGCGCGTTCAATCCGGGAAATTTGTTCGTCATCAAAGAAGGGACCTGCTAAATAAACATTCGTCACTCTAATCTCCTCATTTCTCTCTTTATTACGATCAATTATACCGGAAATGTTAACTCTTGGCGACTATTTTTTGATTAATATTCGGTTATAATTCACATAATCCGGATTTTAATCGTTTGGCAACCCGAATTATTCGACTTTAAACCTTTTTTCACGAATCTTTTGCCCCTTAACCGCCGCGCAAGTTAACTAACGGTATTCATCTCAGTGCGGTTGTTTCATTCTCTAATTCATTCATGCTATACTAAAACTAACTAAACGGCGGTTGACCTAACAAGCCGCCCTAACCTACGGAGGGGTGCATCATGTTTCTAGGTATTACTATTTTGGGGGTCATCTTCATTGTTATCACCGCGTTTTCCGTCGTCAATGCCAGTCGGCGGGGAGAATCCAAGCGCAGTTCCATCATCGTTTTGGTCATTACCATCCTGGTCACCGTGGGCGCAATCACCCAGTTGCCTTTCTGGTCAGCGTCCTCGACTCATAACAAGACGACTCAGACCAGCCAGCAATCGTCCTTGAGCTCGCAATCCGGTCAAGCCTTCGCCACGAGCGATAAAACGGCTACCCGCGCTGAAAACGAAAAACAAGTGAAGACGCAGCTGGCCAAGTCCCTGGTCAAGCTGGGTACCGTCACCTTCGACCCTGCCAGCAAGACCTACACGTTGACCCTCACCAACAAGAGTCTCAAAAAAACCATCAAGGGCTTAAAGGCCGACCCGAGTCAGGCCAAGGCGGCCAAGTGGCCAAAGTTCGTCGACAACTTTACCAAGACCAGTCAATCGCTCAAGAAGGCCCTCGGTCCCGGTTACCGGTTGGTCATGCGCGTTGGTGACCAGTCCCCCGTGTTGGTGTTTAAGGACGGGTACGTGACTAAGAATATTTTTGAATAACGCCACCGGCAACCCATAACAGAACACCCCACAAGAAAAGCGTTGATTTCATCTATTTTGATGAGATCAACGCTTTTTTAATTTCGTTGGTATTGCAGACGCACTTGTTTGGGCAACGCCCCATACATCTCTTGAAACATCTCCCGGGCCGTCCGCCGATTGGTCAGCCCATGCTTATCCATCAGGACATCCACGGGAATGGTCGTATCGATCAAGTCCCGGTAGAAATTATTTAGCCGGATCAAGTAAACATAGTGGCCCAACGTCACCCCGGTCTGCTCCTTAAATAACCGTGACAAGTAACTCGCATTATAGCCAAACCGATGGGCCACCGCCTTAACGCTCAGCTTCTCCCGGTAATGCTCATTCACATAGATAACGATTGACTTCAAGCTGCTCGAACTCGTCGTCAATGGATTAGCCGTATCTGTGAAGTTGCTGACCATAGTCTTCAACATAGTCAGCACCGTAATCCCCGTGTCAATCAGGTAGTTAGGTTGTCGTTCCCGGTTAATTTGAGCGAGTCGTTTAAACTCGGTAACCACTTCTTGGTAGACCGTAGTCTGCTCCTGCCCCGCTGTCGAAAAGTTTAGCTGCTCGGGATGGGCCACGTACCGTTCAATAAATGTCAGCGGAATTTGCAGCACTAACGACCGGTTCGGCGTATTCGTCACATCGTGAATCACCCCCGACGAAACGATGGAAAACTGATTGGCGTGAATGACATGGGCCTGACCGTCAAACTGGAAGGTCAACTGACCGGATAGCACACAGACCAATTCGATGCTACTGTGCCAATGGAACGGCACGTACCCGCTCCGCGTCACGGTTGATTCAAAGAAGCGAATCCCGATGTCTAAATTTGATACCACGTTCTCATGATGTTGTCGATCCACGTGTCTCGCCCCCTAAAAAGTGACAATCATTACCTAGTCGCCGCCAATAAACGACGACCTTGTGAAATACCGTTGACTTGTATCCGCTTTCAAAGTATTCTAAATGCAACACTTAGTTCTCAAAAACAACTAACTCGGAATCCGATAATGACGGCTTATAAATAACTTAATTTTAACAAATGGAGCGTGAAATTACTATGACTAAAATTCAAAATCCGATTATTCCCGGAATGGCACCCGATCCTTCAATTATTCGCGTGGGTGCAGATTATTACATTGCCACCTCAACTTTCCACTGGACCCCAGCCGTTCAAATTTTTCATTCAACCGACTTAGCCAACTGGCAACTCGTTGGCTACGCCTTGAATCACGGTGAGGTCGACCTTCGTGGCACGAACACGCCGGCTGGTATCTGGGCACCGCATTTATCCTACGATTCACGGACAAAAAAATTTTGGTTAGCTTACTCCCACATGCAAAATATGGCTGGCAGAGAATTCAACTCGGATTCCTTCGCCGTTTCAGCCGATAACATCACGGGACCGTGGTCCAAACCGGTTTACTTAACGTCCATCGGTTTTGACCCCGCCCTCTTCCACGACGCGGATGGCAAGCATTACGCCGCTATCCTGGAATGGGAAACGCGGACCGGCTACCAGGCCCCCGGCCACATCGTCATTGCCGAGGTCGACCTCGAAAACGGCGGCATCATCGGCGACTGGCATCGCGTGACCACTGGATTTACCACCCGCGGCTGTGCAGAAGCGCCGCAACTATACAAACACAGCGGCTACTACTACCTGCTCATCGCGGCTGGTGGCACTGGGTACGCCCACGGCATTGAAATCGGTCGGTCCAAGACTGTCTTTGGCCCTTATGAACCAAATCCAACCGGCGAACCCATCATCACCTCATCCCCGCAACATCTCTTCTCTCTGGGCGACCCAGACGCTGGCCATTTTGAAATGTTCAATCCCCATTCACTCATGCAAAAAGCCGGCCATGGCTCCCTAGTGCACACGCAAACGGACGAGTGGTATGTGGCCCATCTCATGTCCCGACCACTGCCTGGTCAAAAAAAGAATCCCCTGGGTCGCGAAACCTCGCTACAAAAAATGCAGTGGACGGCTGACGGCTGGCTTGAAATGGCTGACGGCAGTAACCTTGCTAAGATGACCGTCGACGGGCTGAAAGATGTTTCCGTCCACCAATCCGCCACACAATTTGATATTGACGACGACTTTACCAGTGACACCTATGATCACCGCTTCATGACGCCGTACAGAACGCAGGACGCAACGTGGGTCAATACGACTGAAAACCCCGGGCATCTACGCATTCACGGGCACAATTCCTTCTTTTCACAAATTAACCCCGCCATCATGGCAACTCGGGCAACGTCGCTTGACTACACGGTCCAGACCAAGTTCACCTTCCATCCGGATCACTACTCCGAGACTGCCGGTGTCGGCCTGTACTACGACTCCAACAACTGGCTATACGCCCGGCTATGTCAGGCGGACACCGAAGATCACACCGTCCTGCGGGTCCTTCAGGCCAAACTTGGCGAGCGAATCGATCACCTGACTGATGAGGTCACGGTCCCTGACGACACAGCCGAGATTCGATTAGCGTACAACCAGGGCACCGTCCAAGTTCTTTACCGGTTAACCGATACGGCGACCTGGCAAACACTGGGCACGCCGTTGGATGTCACCTACCTGTCAGACGAGGGCGTTAACGGCGTTCCCGGGGAAATCGGTGGCTTCACCGCCCTATTTAACTTCATCGGGGCCGTGGATGCCCACCAGCTGACGTCATTTGCCGACTTTGATTACTACACCGTCAAAAACAACCTAGAAAGAGGCACGCAGCTATGAACAAAACGACCATTTCACTCAAACGTTTAATTCCAGGACTCATCATCGGTCCGGCCAGTTGGCTGGGGCCATACATCGTTATGAACAGTCTGTTCCTGCCAGCCTTGATTCAACACTTCAATGCCCCTCATAAAATTGAACTGGTCGCACTCTTCTCGACCTGCGGGATGATTGTGGCGGCTCTCTCAAACATGATTGCCGGTGCCTTATCCGATAAAACCAAATCCCGGTTTGGAAAACGGGCCCCGTGGTTACTCGGTGGTGCCTTTGTCTTTATGCTTGCCATGATTGCGGCCTCCTTTTCACCCAACATTCCGGTTCTATTGACGGCCTGGATGGTTGGTCAAGCCGCGCTTAATTTCATTGTCTCTCCCATGGTCGCTTGGATTGACTTTGCACCCAAGGATGGCCGGGCAACGGCTTCCTCCGCTTATGGCGGACTGGGGATGGCCCTGGGAAATAATGGGTTCAACGTCATTGGTGCCATGTTCCTAGGTCAGTACCGCCTTGGCTTCATTATCTTCGGGGTTATCACCTTTATCGGGGTGACCATTGCCGCCATCATCGTCCATGAGCCTTCTAACTTAGACGAAGAGTTAACGGAAAAGGCCCCTAAACCCAAACTAACGTTGAAGGACGCGGCCTCGATCTTTCCACGCTGGTCGATTGGCCGAGATTACTACATGGCTCTGATTGCCAAATTGTTCCAGGGGGTCGGCAACTTCGCGATTACCGGGTACATTCTCTACATCATGACCGATTTTCTCCACCGTGGCAGCCAGACGCAATCCTCCATTCAACTGATTAACCTGATCATGTTGATCTTCGGTATCTTCATGGGCTTCGTTGCCGGGCCAGTCTCTGACAAATTTAAAATTCTGAAGCTCCCAGTCGGTTTCTCGACCCTGTTCTTAGCGTTTGGGGCTCTCATGTTATTCTTCTTCCGCGACACGTTTGGCATCGTCACTTACGCCTTCGCTGCCGGCATTGGGATGGGCATGTGGAACTCCCTCGATAACCTGCTGAACCTAGAAGTCATTCCCGATCAGAACCGGGTGGCCTTCTTCCTAGGCGTCTATAACCTGGGAAACACCATTACCCAGGCCATTGCTCCGGTTCTAGCAGCCGCTGTGATTTCCCTCTTCGGCTACTCCGGAATCTTCATTGTGTCGTTCATCTTCTCCTTGATTGGCGGGGTTCTGATTCTGAGAATCAAGTCGGTTAAACGTTAACGTCGATGCAGTTAAGCTTCACAACAATTTAGATACAGTAAAGGCCCGGCAATCTGCCGGGCCTTTAGGCGTAACCTTTAATTTTCACAAATTATTGCTGACGATACTGTCGTTGCTCGTGTTGCCGACCGGCCAGATAATACGTCGCCGTTTCCTGACCCACGGCCAGCTGGACATCGCGGCTGTCATTTGGCAGCTGTGCCCGGTAGATTTCCTCGTAATCCGCCACACTCACGGCTTGGCGATCCGCCAGTTGGTGTGCGAGAAAAGCCTCATCAAAGCCCTGCCGGAAGTCTGGTTGCACGGTGCCACTGAAGAACTCGCCCTCAGCGCCCGACCCGTAGCTAAACAGGCCCAGCCGTTCGCCGCCCTGCAGATTACCGTGCCTTAGCAAGGATAATAGGCTCAGGTAAAGTGACCCCGTGTAGAGGTTGCCGACTTCCCGGTTATCCGCCTGACTGGCCTCAAAGGCCGCGGTCAACGTGGCCTGTTGGGCACTCGTCGCCGTTGGTAGGATCTGCCGGAGCCCCTTCCGTCCCATTTTGGTAAATGGCAAGTGGAACACAAACGCGGAAAAGTCCGCAATCGTGCGGTGCGTTTGGGCCTGGTAGTCGTCCCAGACCTGCTGGAAGAAGTCGAGGTAGACATTGGTTGAATATTTGCCGTCTACCAACGCCTCGGTCCGGTAGGTCGGCCGCCAGAAGTCCATGACGTCGGCTGTGTGGTAACTACTGATGGCATCTAACGCCAAGATACGCGGATTGGCCGTTACCAGCATGGCCACGGCGCCACCACCCTGGGTGACCTCACCGGCCGTCCGTAACCCGTAGCGCGCGATATCGGCGCCAATGACCAGCACCTTCGCCGTGGGCCGGGCCCGGACAAAGTCGGCAGCTAGCTGTAGCCCAGCCGTCGCCCCGTAACAGGCCTGCTTGATTTCCACGGCCCGGGTGTTGCTGGGCAGACCCAATAGGTGGGCTAAGTAAACCGCCGTGGCCTTGGAATTGTCGATGCCCGATTCCGTGCCGAAGAGGACCATACTGATTTCTGCCTTGGTGGCCGGCGTTAAGATTTGCTCGGCCGCGTTGGCCGCCATCGTGACCACGTCCTGAGTTGGGGGGATCACCGCCTGTTTGGACTGGCCGATCCCAATTAAATACTTGTTCGGCTCAGCCCCTCTGGCGTGAGCGAGGTCCGTCATATCCAAATAAAGTCCGGGCGTATAAAACCCCAATTTGTCGATTCCTACCGCAACGGTCATCGTCTGAATCCTCCTAAGTAAAATCACTGAAATTAAGTTACCGTTACTTTAGCATTTATTAAGGAGATAAGGCAAATCTATCGCCAATTGTATCATACAATTCAGCCATGTTGAACGTGGTATCATGCACTGACATCATGCATATTGTCAGTTACAATTCGCCCTCTTTTAGCTGATGCAGGGTAGTCTTCAGCTTTTCCTTCGTCTCCTGCGAAACTTTCGGGTAAGTTGGGTGAATATTCTGGAGCCGTTTGACCAAAATGTTGGAGACCAGCAGACGGGCAACCCCCTTGTCATCGGCCGGAATCAAGTACCAAGGTTCCTTCTTCGTGGCCGTGTTTTCCAGCATCTTGGTATAGGCAACTTGATAGTCCTCCCAGAAGGCCCGTTCCTGCATATCACTGGGTGAGAATTTCCAGTTTTTACTAGGAATTTCGATTCGCCGTTCGAAGCGGTTCGTCTGCTCCTCGCGGGAAAGGTGCAGGAAAAACTTGATGGTGATAAATCCCTGGTGCCGCAAGTACGTTTCAAAGTGTCGCAAATCGTGGTACCGGCGGTCGAAGAATTTATCGCCCACGTCATCTAACGTTTCGACACCGGGCAGATTTTGTTTCAACAGCATTTCCGGATGTACCCGACTGATCAGGACGTCCTCGTACTGCGATCGGTTGAAAATCCGAATCTCACCGCGTTGCGGCAATGCCTGGTTGATCCGCCAGAGGAAATCATGGTCCAACTGGAGATGTGTGGGTTGCTTGAAGCTGACGACACTCGTACCGGAAGGATTTAACCCACTGAACACGTGCCGAATCAGGCCGTCCTTCCCGGCGGTATCCATCCCCTGTAAGATGATGATGACCCCGGTCTTCTTCTGAGAATACAACCGACTCTGCAGGTCGCTCAACGTTGCCACATTGGCTTCCAAAGCATTGGTGATGACCGCCTGTTCGGGCACGTGATCGACCCGGGTGGCTAACTGACTAAGATCGAGGGGATGGTCCCCCATATAACGATAACTACTTTCAGTACTCAATACGCATCGCCTCCTGTTATTGAAAAGCATAGCATTCTTTGCGCAACTTGGCGCTGGCAAAACCCTTAAAATTTGAAGATTTTTCATTTCAACGGCTAAATGGGTGCGTTCACCGCGTGGCATTGCTATACTAGGCTTGTAACCACTTACTAAGTTGATGAGGGAGTTTTGAAAAAATGAAGAAAATTACCGCGTACTTCGTGCGTCACGGGCAAACCATGTTAAACCACTACAACAAGGTTCAGGGCTGGATCGACTCTCCCCTGACCGAAAAAGGCCGGGCCGATGCCAAACGCGCCGGTGAACAGCTCAAGGGCATTCCCCTGACCGCCGCCTACAGTAGTGATTCCGGTCGGGCCATCGAGACCGCGCGCATTGCGCTGAAACAAAATCCTGAAAACATGAATATCGTGTCTTACCAATACCCCGAATTCCGGGAACAGTGCCACGGTTACTTTGAAGGTAACGACTTGAACCAGATGTGGCAGTTCGTCGGGGCCCAGGTCAAGTTGACCTCCGAATCCGACGTGCTGGGCACTTATGGCTTGGAAAAGGCTCGGGACCTGATTCACCAAGCCGACCTATACGGGGAAGCCGAAAGCAACGACATGTTCTGGGACCGCTTGGACCGGGGCTTTGATAAGTTGCGGGCCAACTCCAAGGATGGCGACCAAGTGTTAGTCGTTTCCCACGGCATGACGATTCGGTCCATTGTTGACCGCTACGCCCCTGAACTCGACGAAGGGATTGCCACCATCAACGGCAGTATCACCAAGCTGGAGATCACCGACGACACGATTCACGTCGACTTCTTCAACAAAACTGATTTCCAATCTTAAAAATTATCCAGTGGGAGGGATTTCTCATGAAAAATATTCACCGTTCACTTAATAACCGCGTCTTTGCCGGCGTCATTGGCGGCTTAGCGGAACATTTCGACTGGAACCCGGGTGTAGCCCGCGTCCTCTTCGTCGTCTTAGCCATTACCCCCGCCTTTCCTGGGCTAATCGCCTACCTGATTCTTTGGATGATCATGGGTGATCCAGAATAGCGTTAATCCCAAGCAGTTGCCGTTTTGACGGGAGCTGCTTTTTTAGTTGACGTGGCCCGCAGAATCCCCTACAATTTAAATTGTAACTTGTTAGGTCATGAACAATGAAGTTCCGTTGTTCAAAATACAAGGAGGTCTCTATCATGGCAAATTCAGAAAAGACTTTGGTACTGGTAAAACCCGATGGTGTCGCAGAAGGCCACATCGGTGAGATTATTTCACGGCTAGAAAGTAAGCGCTACCAAATCACGGCGTTAAAAGTAGTCCGCGCAACTCCTGAACAACTTGAAAGGCACTACCGCGATCAGGTCAACAAGCCCTACTTCCATGAAATTGAGACGTACATGACGGAAGGCCCCCTGGTGGCTATCATCGTTACCGGGACCGATGTCGTGAAGGCCGTCCACAATTTGGCGGGTAAGACACGGCCCAACGACGCCCAACCTGGGACCATTCGGGGCGACTTTGCCCACGAATACCCAGACGGTATCTTAAGAAACATCGTCCACACCTCTGACAGCCGGGAGAACGCGCATCATGAAATTGCGATTTGGTTCCCCGAACTAGCCGTCGAAGCCCATCAACAAGTTGCCAAGAAACAAAAAGTGACCGAATAATTAACGGAACGGGTCTGCCGACTGGCGGCCCGTTTTTTGTGCCCGCTTGACCACGACTTCTGCTATAATCAAGGGCAAGGTGGTGAACAGACATGACATTTCCCGAAGATATTTTTGAAGCTGCCGCCTACGAATGGCTCAAGCAGCAGGACCTGACGAAGCGGACCCCCAAGGAAGTTACCAATGCCTTGAACGAGGCCATCAAGCAGGCCAAGGGGATTTCCAAATCGACCCAGACACCCTGGGGTGAAGACCAGTAAGCACAGGCTTTAAGGAGGCAACTTTGATGACCGGTAAATTAACCTACATTGACGCGTTGGTGCTCAAGCCACATCCAGAGGGCGGCTGGTACCGCCAAACGGCTCATAGCGACGAACAGTTCTTCGACAATACCAGCCAGGACGCGCGGTATCACTACACGTCGATCTACTTTTTGCTCGACAGCGCCAACCCCTCTCACTTCCACCAGCTCAATCACGATGAACTGTGGTTTTTCCACGACGGTGCGGCCATCACGATTCACTGCATCGCACCGGATGGCAATTACTACCACGTGACGGTGGGTCCAGATGTGCTCAATGACGAGCGACTCCAATTTACCGTTCCACGCGGCACCCTCTTTGCCGCCGAAGTCACGACCCCCAATGCCTTTTGCCTGGTGAGTTGCGTCGTCGCCCCGGGCTTTGATTTCCGGGACTTTACGATGCCGGCTAAGGCGGACCTGTTGCGGGAGTATCCTGGGTTGGATGAGGTTATTGGGCGGTTGGCGGATTAAGGATTAGTTCGTTGTCCGTTTAAATAATGATGTCCAAGACTAATTGAAAATTAAGCATTTGCGTGACCCCACTAATTAATTTTGGTGGGATTTTTAATCCACGACAAAAAGCTGTGTGCTTGCTTACCATGACGGGCAAGTAAGCACACAGTTCAAATGTACACTTCACCAGGAGAGTATGAGTGACACAGTTAACCCAAATTTCATTCTAGATCTTTATTGCGTTTTCTCCAAACTATATCAAATCGAAACGTAAAAACACCAGTTGGAGGCCTAAACGGTTTTCGTGAAATTCAACTCTCAGCTTATAAATTATTCACCTGCTATCTCATCTTTAAATGATGAAGATTCTATGAACCCCGAGCTGTTATACTCCTCTTTGCTGATTCTTTGTCCATGATTTTCAATAAGCCGATCATCCCTGTTGTACGTAATTCTAAAATTATCAGCTACTTCAAACTCTAGTTTTACTTTTTCTCTTACTTCAGTAGTGAAATATATTCTAATTTTATCACCCTTACTGATTACGTCACTTGTGACTTTGTCCAAACTCATACATCCTATTAAACTATCGGAAATAGCTTTAGGTAATAATTTTACCTTGCTTCCTGCTAAGATTTTATCTATATAAACACATGTGTTGTCTTCACCAGAGTGTTCAAGCACAACTTTAACAGCCATCATATTTTTTTGCGATACATTATTAATTACAAAACAAGGAATAGTTTGTCCATCTCCGATGACTTGTTTTATTCCTAAAGAAACTCCGTCTACATCATAATTATAAAAATAATAGCTAATTTCTTTTGAACAAGTATCTTCCATTTTCAAAATAAAAAACGGTCTAGATTGACTAAACATTTGCTCTCTATCATTTTTTATAGTTCGATTCACTTGCCAATAAACACCGCCAATAGCCACAATTGCTCCTAAATAGCCACCCCAAAAACCAAGCCAATCACCAGGACTTCCAAAACTTAGATTAGCATGAAACAATAAAAAGCCTAACAAAACTGGAACTATATACATGAGCGAATAGCCTAAAATTACAATCATTTTCAAAGTGCTGTCATTTATTCTTCTCACAGACAATCCTCCAAACTAACTAAAGGTTAAAAGTTAAATACATTCTAAAACTTGCAATTTTGAATTTTCCACCATTCTAAGTTTTCACACAACTGATACTATAAAATCGTAATTGTCAGGGGCACCATTCCGGATATCCAATACCTTTTTTACCTTCTTTGTTTTAAAAATATTTTCTCACGATGCTCTCAACACAACAATTATCTTAAACCTATTTCAGTATTTGCTCCTTTTGTTTCTCTAAGCTATCAATTAGGTTATTATTCTTTTTCGCAATATTATCTAGTGTCCCATCACCAACTTTCAGTTCAAAAACACTTCCCGTATTAGAAAAGTCCGCATAACTTTTTCTAATGTCCATATAAATATTTGTATACATTTCTGACAATCCATCAATTTGACTTTTAATTTCATCTCCAAAAAACCTTTGATATTTCAATTGTGCCGTTGTAAAAAGCTCGCCCTGATTACCAAAGTCAATTAAATTTTTAGCTACAATTTCCATTTGGGGAGAGATGTCACCAGTAATAATATTACCAGTCTGCATATCAATTATGCTGCCTACACAATTCTTCGCTGACTGGTCCAAGTTGAAGGATATTCCAATGAATTCATCTAGTGCGTCAATTTTATATTTATCAGCAATGGCCCGTTTCCTATTTTTATCAGCAAGTCTTGCATTAACTATTGGTGCGACAATTCCGCTTACAATCAAAGCAACTACAAACGAAATTACACCTGAAATAATATAATTCATATCGATTTCTCCAAACTATTTAAAATCATAACAAAACTTCAGTGTCACCACCAAGACAGCCTGATGGACAAAAGTTCAAACGGACGAAGACTGAATATAACATTCAAGCTATTACGGTTACCGTCACGCTATTTGCCAACTTCAATGTACTCTCGGATAATTATTGCCAATATCTCTAATTTTATATTTTGAATAATCATAGCAGGCCCCCCCAGAACCTGCGACACACTACGCAAAACATATCATGAAAAAACGAGTATCAAACGTATCAGCTTTCACAACCTATGTCATGTTCACGCCAATTACTTACTTTGTTGTAGCGTAAAAGTTCACTAAGTTATCGTTTCAATCCGTTCTCACGCGCTTTAAGCCAAACAAAAACGCCATCAATTCCACAATTGACGACGTTACAAACAGGTGAAACAGTTAAATTTAAGGAGAGTACAGGAATTGAACCTGCGCGCCGGTATTAGCCGGTTCGACGGATTTCGAGTCCGTTGCATTACCACTCTGCCAACTCTCCAAGTCACTACTTAATATATTTTACCAATAATGACTATAAATGCAAGCCTTGTTTAAAATTTTCGTTGGATCAGCGCGATAGGATCAAACGGGTCGATCCACACCGGATTGGCCGTCAACAGGCCTAGCGGTGAGATATTGGTCGAATCAACCTTGGCAGCCAACACTTGTTTATCTGCCTCGTAGGCCGTCGCGATTTCCCAGTCCGTCCACTCGGATTGCCACGTCTGCCGGCTAACAATCACCAGGAGTTGGTGTGCCTGCTTGATTTCCTTTCGGAGCTGACGCCGCACCGCCCCGGCCGCCCGTGTTTGAAATTTGATGGGCGGTTCTTGTTCGTGAAAGCTGAAACTCGGGAACTCCCAGTCCTTGTCCGCCCATTTCTGGAGTTGAAGTTGAAATGAATGGGCCAACGGGTCAGCGGACTGGTAACTAATAAACAGGTCACTCATAAGTCAAACTCCCTTTCCAATTAACTTGGCTTAAGTATAACCGGCTTAAAAGTCAAAACGATTACAGAATGGTGTTTTTCTTATGAAAGCTATATCTCAATTCTAATTTTATTTCCCGCGTAAATGATTGAGCCATCAGATTAACGTCCCAAATAGTGAAAATCCGGGTCCCGCCCCTCGGTATAACAGGCAAACGCCTTGGTCAGTTCATTGTGGAACGTCACCAGGATAGCCGGCGTTGCCCAGGTCGAAGCCGCCCAGAAGACCGTGTCGTCGGGCTCCCGATTATCATTTGGGTACCGGTAGTAACCCCACTGCTCATCCCAAATGGTGCCCTGCGTATTCAACCAGTCCTCAGCCAGCCCCGCCTGGACGACCGCCATAACATCCCCATTATCCCGTATCAGCGCGGCTAACTTTTGCCAGTCTAGTTGCCGGTCATGCAGTTTAGGGGCCTGCTGGCGGCTTCCTAGGGGCGTATACCGCAATTGAATTGGCGTTAAGTCAACAAAATCCATCCGATCACCTTCTTATTCTCTATTCTACCCGGATGCCCCCGTTTTTCCAATCCGCCGCTAGCTTGTCCGTTATCAGAAGGGTACACTGAGAGTCAGGGGGGTGAACCCCAATTGCTGTTATTCAGGGAGGAATTTTACGTGTTCAAGAAGTCACTCTTACTCATCGTTGCATTATTAACCATTGGCGGTGGCACCATCGCCGCCGCGCCAGTCGTTCCGGCTGAGGCCGCCACCCACCACCTCATCAAGTGGCACGGCAAGAAGTACCGGTCTAAGTACACCGTCAAACAGATGCGGCGGAAGTTCCATTTGAAATATTACAAAACCAAAGACATTGCGCACGTCACCTGGGTCCACAACCTATACACGGGCATTTCCAAGGGCGCTAACGTTCACACCGGCGCTGGCAGTGAAACCCACGCGCACGGGGCCGTCACCCACAAGGGCCGTTATGCCATGTTTATGACCGATCAACTCGACGGTGGCAATGCCTACAGCCTGGAATACATCAACCTGAAAACGGGTAAGCACTACCACGACCAGGCCTAACCCGCTTGCCGTGAAACCGGTTAACTTGCTATACTTAGGGAGAAGTCTTGGGAGAAAGAAGGGGTTGCCGTGTCACCTGCTGTTAAAATTAGTGTCCTGGTCCTCATCGTGATTGGCCTGGGCATTGCGCTCTACAGCTACTTCTTGTCGCGCAAACACTAAACCCGCGTTACTTAAGGCGTTTGAGGCCAACTCAAGCGCTTTTTTCGACCCCCAATTTTCCCTGAGCATATTCATTGCAAGTCACAACCAATTAGCCGATAATATAACTACAAACTAATCAAATAGATTAGTTGATAAACACATTTTCTCCCCTTTTTCATCGCCCACGGATTCCGCACGAATCTTGATTCACCCCCAATAGTCCTCCTCAACGGGGCTGTTTTCTTCGCTAGTCAGGGTCGCCTCCCACGACCCTGACTTTTTATTTGACCTTTTTTCGGTGGCGTTTTCAGGTCTATACTAGTTGGTAATGGGGTAAATTTGCATTGATTATTCTGTCTTACCCAAGCAATCCATCCCAAACTTTCCTAAGGAGGAACCCCCGTGTCTCAACCCAAACGTTCCTGGTTTCTATTCAGCATGATGCTGATTGCCGCTAACTTGCGGCTACCCATTACCCTGATGCCGCCGCTATTGCCTAGCCTGGAGAAGACGTTGCACCTGCCCAGTTCGCTGGCCGGCCTGTTGACGTCGATTCCGCTGGTCACCTTTGCCATTTTTTCACCGATTATCGTGAAATTAGCCCACCGCTGGGGCAACGAGCGGACCGTTTTCACCCTTTTTCTTCTGTTGATTGCCGGGAGTTATCTGCGGATCATCCCCACGATTGCGGCGCTCTTCATCGGCACCTTCCTGGTCGGTATCGGCGCCGACAGTGGCAATGTCCTAGTTCCCGCGTTGATCAAGGAACACGTGCCCGACCAGATTCAGCTCGGCACCAGCCTGTACACGCTCTCCATGCTACTGGTTGGCGCGTTGGGTACCGCCGCGGCCGGCTACTTAATTTCGCACGTCAGCTTTGGCCTGACCCAAGGCCTATTGGGTCTGCTCAGCATCGTGGCCGCATTGGCCTGGTTACCCAATTTACGCGGTCGCCGTTCAACGACCTTGACCGCCGAGCAACGCGCCGCCAAGCCCCACTACCAAAGTGTCTGGCACCAACGATCCGGCTGGCTGATTACCCTGTTTTTCGGCCTACAGTCACTGGTTTACTACGTCCTGTTGACTTGGCTCCCCAGCATTCTCACCGCACACGGCGTCTCAACCATCGTAGCCAGCAACCTCCTGACGCTCTTTCAACTGAGCGGTCTGCCATTGGCCTTCCTGGTGCCCTACCTCTACAATCGTCGCCATGGTCTGACCACGTTACTGGCCATCATGACGCTGGGTTACGTGGTGGCGCCCTTAGCCTTCCTGGTGCCCACGCAATCGCTGGTTTTTCTGGCCACCATGGCCCTGATCAGCGGCCTCGGCTCCGGTGTCGCCTTCAATCTATCGATCATGTTTTTCACCGAGAAGACCACCAATCCGTATCAAACGGCGGCCATTTCCGGCATGGCCCAATCGGCGGGCTACCTACTAGCCGCAGTCGGCCCGATTCTCTTCGGTTTCTTAGAAGAAACGACGCATTCCTGGGCTCCGGTCATTGGTCTTCTGGTGGTGTTTGCCCTGGCTCTGACACTCACGGGCATCGTGGTCCAACACCACGGTACCATTGCGGATTAACCACTCATCCTAAATCCAAACAAAAAAGCTGGCAACAACGTCCCTCCGCGGGGGTCGTTGCTGCCAGTCTTTTAGGTTAAACTATTTTAACGCTTAGTATTCCATCAAGCTAAAGATATCGTAGCCCTTAAGCTTGTCGCGACCATGCAGATCCTTCAATTCGATCAAGAAGGCCGTGCCGACAACGATGCCGCCCAAGTCTTCGACCAATTGAATCGTGGCCTCGATGGTCCCACCAGTCGCCAATAAGTCATCGGTCACTAAGACCTTTTGACCTGGCTTGATGGCGTCTTCGTGCATGTACAAGGCGGATTGGCCGTACTCTAAATCGTAGCTGGCCTTGACCGTCTTGCGGGGCAACTTACCCTCTTTACGGGCAGGGGCAAACCCAATGCCCATTTCGTAAGCCACCGGACAGCCGACGATAAAGCCCCGGGCTTCTGGACCCACGACCATTTCGACGCCCTTGCCCTTCGCGTAGTCGACGATTTCGTCAGTTGCCGCGTGGAAAGCCTTGCCGTCCGCCATTAATGGGGAGATATCCCGGAACATGATGCCCTTTTCGGGGTAGTCCGGAACGCTTGCAATATATTTCGTAAAATCAGTTGCCATAAGATTAAGTAGCTCCTTTATATTAGGTCAATGAGGCCTGGAGACGTTGCACGAGTGCCGCGGTCGGACAGCTTAAAAGCGCGTCTTCCGTCTGCATCTGCTGTTCTCTGAGTTGGTAACTCGGGGCCATATTCAAATCCTTGTGCTCCGGGTGCGCCACACCGTTCATGATGCCGTGATCGATTGTGATGAACCCACTCTCGAAGAAGACTTGAATCATGAAGACTAACTGGGTCCGTGGTAACCGCAAAAATGTGGCCAGCTGGTCCAGTTGGTGTCCCACATCGACTTGTTGATGTGTTGCAACGAACTTAAACAGTTTAGCATATTGCGCGCGAGTTGGCATCCCTAATTGCGAAAGACTTTCTTTCTTATAGAGATAAGCCGTGACCTGTTGCGGTTTCAGCTCGGCCAAAACGCGGGTCAAATCGGTCGTATCATCCGGACAGTCGACGACAAATGCCGGCGTGTCGGCTGGCAGTGGCTGTTGAACCGAGCCATCGACTAAGAGCGCCGTGGCCCCGGTTGGCAATTGCCCCGCCAGTTGTTGATAGACGTTGCGGTGGAAGAAGACGTAGACACCAAACGCGGTAAACATCGCCTGATTGAGGTGCATCGTCCGCGCATCCACGACCCGCCCAGTTGCTGGGGCACTGGTGGCAGCCTGTGGTGCAGTCGGCTGTGCTTCAGCGACGGTTGGTGTCGCAGCGGGTTCAGCCGTTGCGGTGGTCGTTAATTTCAAATCCTTGACCATCACCTGCAGGGAATGCCGCCCCTGCCACACGTTGTCTTCAATCGCACCCAGCACGGCGGCATCACTCGAAGCAGCCGTCAGTGCGGGCACATTTTTCCCGGCACCGAACTGGATTGCATTGAGCTGGTGTTGGCCCTCTTGTAATTGGAATTTCAAATGGGAATGGTCCTGACCGATGGCCTTGATCTGTGTCAAGGTCGCCGATTCAAAGGCAAATAACGGTTGCAGGTTGTCCGTCCCAAACGGCGCCATCTTGGCCAATTCCTGGTAAAGCGGCATCGTGACGTCGCCGACCTTTAAGGAGGCGGCCACGGCCAATTCGCTCGGCCCGCTCTCGGTCAGTTTCTGCGTCACCGCTTCGGCATCCAAGGCATCCGCTAAGGCCCCTAATTGGTCCTCAGGGAAGGTTAACCCCACGGCCATGTGATGACCCCCAAAAGCCGTCATCAGGTCTCTGTGACCGTCTAAGGCCGTAAATAGATTAAACGCATCGACACTTCGACCAGACCCCTTGGCACGGCCATCCTGAATGTTGACGACCAAGGTTGGCTTACCCGTGGTCTCCACGACCTTGCTAGCCACGATTCCCAGCACGCCTTCGTGCCAGTCGTGCCCACTAATAATCAGGGTCGGCCGGTCACGGTGATCCGCATCGGCCGCTTCCGCCAACGCCGCCGCGCTGATCTGTTTGACCAGGTCTTGGCGGTGGCGGTTCTTTTGTTCCGTATCCTTAGCCAAGGACTTGGCGCGCTCGTCATCCAGCGTGGTGAGAAGCTCCACGGCGGGACTAGCATCGTCCAAGCGACCTAACGCGTTCAACCGGGGGGCAATCCCGAATCCGATCGATTGCTCGTCCAATTCGGCGGGCTTCAACCCGGCCCCACTCATCAACGCCTGTAAGCCTGGCCGTTCGTCCTGCTTTAATAGCTGGAGGCCGTAGTAGACCAGTACCCGGTTTTCATCGACCAGGGGCACCAAATCGGCCACGGTCCCAATGGCCGCCAGGTCCAACAGGTCTTGTGGAATCTCTTCGCGTAAGGCCTGCGCGACCTTGAAGGCCACCCCGGCACCAGACAGGCCACCAAACGGGTATTCTGCGTCTGGGTAACGGGGATGAATGATTGCGTAGGCAGCTGGCAACTCCTGAGGCAGTTCATGGTGATCGGTCACCACCACGTCGACCCCCGCTTCGTTGGCCGCGGCAATGGCTTCGTTTCCGGCCACCCCGTTATCCACCGTCACGAAGAGTTGGGTACCCGCCGCAATCAGCTTTTTAAAAGCCGCGACGTTAGGACCATACCCATCGGTAAACCGATTCGGGATATAGTAATTAACCTTAGCTCCCATTTCGTTCAACGTTTCATACAGAATGGACGTGCTCGTGACCCCGTCAGCGTCATAATCCCCGTAAATGGTGATCTGTTGGTCGGCGCCAATCGCGTCTTCGATTCGCGCGACCCCCTTGGCCATGTCGTGTAACAGGTTCGGGTCATGGAGTTGTTCGGGTCCCGGATTCAAAAATGTGTGAACCGTTTCCGCCGTCTGATACCCCCGGTTCCACAGAATCTGGGCGACGATCGGCGAAATACTTTCTGCCTGCGCCACCGCTTGGGCCTCGGCTGACGGCTGATCAACATGTTTAATATTCCATTGGTACTGTGCGGCAATCACCAGCAAACCATCCTTTCCAAACTAAATCTGTGTGGCCAGCGTTCAAATAGAAACGGACGCCGCAGAAATTAGTGTTGCGTTCAGCGCTAATCCCTGCAACGCCCATCGATTGAGAACGTTGGCCTTCTACTATTTTCCTGAGTACTTGGGTTGCGCTTTGTTTGCGCCTCCGGGATGGTGAAAATTGGCCGTGACGCTGTGGGCGCCCGTCTGGAGCCAAAAAGCGGTCTCCAGACTTACTTTGAGTCTCATAACCCGAGTCTCAAAGATAGCAATTCGCTAAGTGGTTCCCACTAAGCGAATTCCCACGGCTGAGCCTATTTTCACCATCCCTGCGGCTAACACGGCGTTAACCCGGTACCTGTCTATCGTTCTCATCAGAACTACCGTTATTAAGTTCATCTTACCAACTGATTGGCCAGACAAACGGTAGTCTCACTGATTGATTAACTACAATGACAGTTATTGTACGCGCCATTCAGTTAGTCTACTGCTTATCCAACTGAGCTTGTAAATCAGCCACCTGTGCCTTCAGGGTCTTGATTTGCTTTTCCTGCAAGCCCGCTGCCTGCTTGCTGTTGGAGTTTTGCAGGCGCTTGTTCAACCGGTCGTTGTCGACCTTTAATGCCGTGATCCGGTCGTTGCTGGTCTTTTCCAGCTCCTTGTAAGCGCGGTTGTGCTGGAAACTATTGATGGTTGAGAAGAGAATCATCAGGATGGCCCCAATTAAGATGGACACCAACAGAATCAGAATCAACGGCCAATGAACCGTGGTAAAGCCAAACGAAACGGGCACACTCTCCACGTTTAGAATTGCAAAAACCGCGACAACGATTACCAATAAAATAGTTACAACGATTCGCCATTGATTCTTCATCACTTCACACCAGCTTTAATTATTTTTTGAAACGGCACATCTACTTCATCAAAGTCCTTGACCACCTTGGTATTCTTGAAGACGTCGCGGGCCTGTTGTTGCAGGTCTAACGCCATCTTACCGGTGTACCGGGCGGAAATATGGTTCAATAATAACATCTTCACGTGCATCCGCTTGGCCAGTTCCGCCGCCTGAATGTTGGTGGAATGGTAATACGAACGGGCTAACTTGCTTTCGCCCTTGGCAAATGTACTCTCGTGCACCAAGACGTCCGCGTTGCGCGCCAATCGTTCTTCACCGGGCGTCTGCCGGGTATCGCCTAAAATAGCGACGATGCGGCCCGGTTGGGCGGGGCCTAAGAAGTCCTGGCCGTTAAGGGTCCGCCCATCTGGCAAGGTGACCGTTTCGCCGGCCTTGAGTTTCCCGTAAACGGGACCCGACGGAATCTGGGCCTCCCGCAGCTTGTCCACTTGGAGTTCGCCCGGATGATCCTTTTCCTCGACTCGGTAGCCAAAGCACTCGATGCGGTGATCCAAGTGCTGGGCGTAGACGCGGAACTTACTGTCCTCGAAGACTAACCCATCACTGGCCAATTCTTGATAATGAATCTTATAGGATAGCTTGGTCTCGGACACCCGCAGACTGATTTCTACGAAGCTCCGAATCCCTTTAGGTCCATAAATCGTCAGTGGTTCATTGCCCCCCTGAAAGGAGCGACTACTCAACAAGCCGGGCAACCCAAAGATGTGGTCCCCGTGCAGGTGAGTAATAAAAATTTTATCAATTTTACGTGGCTTTAAGGTCGTTCGTAAAATTTGGTGCTGTGTCGCCTCGCCGACGTCAAACAGCCAAACGGAGTTGCGTTCGTCTAGCAGACGCAAGGCCGTACTCGTTACGTTGCGGAACTTTCCTGGCGAACCAGCGCCGGTCCCTAAGAATTCAATTTCCATAATTTTTTCGTTCCTATCCTATTTAGAAGTCCGAACACCATTTTAGGGGATTTTCGGGCAAACCGCAACTTTTCCACCCCACTTTTCCAATTGTCTGGGGTCACTCGCACCTTGCCTAACGCTGCTGCAACGGCTCCTGCCGTTGCCACCCTCATCCCTCGTTGACTCCCGTGGACGCCCCGAACCCCGTAACCACTCGCTTTCACCCCTTAACTGGCAAATTTCCGTTAAATTTTCTGCGAGGGCTGGGGTTCCCCGAAAAAATTCGGTATACTGAAGGTAATCGAAGTCGTTGCCACCTTTTCTATGCAACGACGACACGAACTGGGGAGGGAGTGCCTTGCGTCTTATTGATTTTAACCGGTCCACGATTGATCTACATCCCGCGTTACGGCTCTACTGGGAACGCGACCATCAGCTACAGCCCATCACCGACCTCCAGCCGGGCGACCAGCAACTTTTGTTGGTCAGCGGGCCGGGACATCCCCTGACACTGGACCAATTTCGGGCCCGGTGCCAGCAGATTGACCCCCACGCGAGTCTCTTTATCGCGGCGGAGCCCCCCGTTCGGCTGTACGGTTACCGTCTTGTGCCTCACCAAATTTTGCTCGGTTGAAAGGAGTTTTACCATGCGTTTATCAAAAGTTGCCATCCTAGCCAGTCTGCTCGCCGTCGTTGGTCTGGCCGGTTGTCAAAACAACGCGTCAAAGAGTACCGCTAGTTTTAAAAACAGTAGTAGTCAGTCTAGCAGCTATCACGCCGCCAACCCAGATGCGGCTGTGACCCAATCGTCTTCCACTAAGAAAGAGGCCCAAACCTACGAACCCAAGGCTGACCAAACCAAGAGTGCGCGCTACGTAAAGTCGGGCAACCTAAAGTCGTCCGGCCAATACACCTACGACAAGGTCGGCACCAAGCTCCAGTTAGCTAAGGTCAAGCATCCCCGGACCACCATCAAGAGTGGCAATCTGACTTATAAAGTCACGACGGTGCGCCTGATCAAGAACACGGCCAAGACGGCGGCTGCCAAACGCATGGCCGCTCAGGCGTTGAACCTGACCACCCTGAAGAGCCCCTACTACACGATTCAGGTGAAGTTCACCATCACCAACAACGGTGACCACGACGTCACCACCGATGGCATTCAGGCGATTCGGTTGAAAAAGGGCTTAGAGCTGAACGCCGCCAACCAATTGAGCGACGCCAGTGCCGGCAAGACGATTGCCGCTCACGACAAGCTCGATACCTTCGCCACCGGCCTCGCCAGCGAAAAGACCAAACCTACTTTCAAGTCGGTCAAGATTGCATTCGCCGGCGCCTACGCGGATCATAAGCAAGTCGCCGACCCAACTGGCTGGTTGAAGTTAACGCTGTAGGGCCCAATCAAACTGAATAAAAACTGTCAGGACGTGCCGCAACTGGCCGTCCTTTTTTGCTGTCTTCACGCCACTATTAACCGGCACAAAAAAAATCGCCACCACCTAGATTTTTAGGCAGTGGCGACATAATAACAAATAGTTTTTTTAAATTGTAACGCCGACCAGCAATCAGCGACTCGTGTTCGTGACCAGAGGCTGAGGCAAGCTGATCAGCTGTGTCAGTGTTCTTAGCCGAGGTTTCTCACTCGGCCTAGAACACGGGACGACCTTTGAGACTGGTGACTTTCCAGGCTCGAAGGCGAGCTGGAAGACCGCCCCTCAGGCTGGAAGCGTTCCTCACAGCAGAGCTGCTTGCCTCAGCCGCCGGGAACAAATACCAAATTGCTGATTAAGCCATGTATTCGAAGGTGAAGTCGCCAATCTTAACCGAGTCCCCGTTTTGGGCACCGTGGCTCCGCAGGCTATCGTCAACCCCCATCCCCCGCATTTGCCGAGCAAAGCGTAAGAGACTTTCTTCATGGTTGATATCGGTCATTTGGAACAGCTTCTCGAGCTTGTCGCCGCCCAAGATCCAAGTGCCATCTTCATCCTGCGTCAGCGTGAATTCAGCTTCAGGCTTGAACGTGTATTCCGCAGAGGTAGCCACTTCTGGCTGCTTAACTGGGAATTGTGGCGTTTCGGCCAACATGTCCGCCGTGCGACCCAACAATGGGGTCAAACCATCGTGCGTCAAGGCGGAGACCGCAAAGATTTCTGGGGTCTGTGCCAACAGCTTGTCCTGCTTCAAGTTTTCCTTGAACTTGGCCAGGTTGTCCGCTGAATCCGGCATATCCATCTTGTTGGCAACCACGATCTGAGGCCGCTTCAAGATATCTGGATCGTACGTCTTCAACTCTTCGTTGATCTTTTCAAAGTCATCGTAGGGGTCGCGGCCTTCCAGCCCACTCATATCGATCAAGTGGAGGATGACCCGCGTCCGTTCAACGTGGCGCAAGAATTGGAAACCGAGTCCGACCCCGGTGGCGGCGCCTTCGATCAGACCGGGTAAATCGGCCATCACAAAGTCACGGCCATCGGGTAACCGCACCATCCCCAGGTTAGGGACCAGCGTGGTAAAGTGGTATTCCGCAATCTTGGGCTTGGCACTCGTCACCGTGGACAGTAACGTGGATTTCCCAACGGACGGGAACCCAACCAGCCCAACATCGGCCAAGACCTTCAATTCGAGTTGGACTTCAAACTCTTGACCAGGCTCGCCATTTTCGGCGATTTCTGGTGCCGGGTTCTTGGGTGAGGCAAAATGAATGTTGCCTCGACCACCACGACCACCCTTGGCGATCACGGCCTCGTCATCACTGGCCACCAGGTCGGCCATCACGGCGCCCGTTTCCAAATTGATGACCGTCGTGCCTTGAGGCACCTTGATGATGGTATCGTCGGCACCGCGGCCCGTCATGGATTTGATGGCCCCGTTGCCCCCGTTTTTCGCTTTGAATTTACGGGAGTACCGGAAGTCCATCAACGTCCGTAAGCCTTCGTCGACTTGGAAGATGATGTTGCCACCACGACCACCGTCACCACCGGCTGGACCACCGTTTGGCACAAATTTTTCGCGCCGGAAGGCCACCATACCATTTCCACCGTTGCCGGCCTTCACGTTAATTTTAACTTGATCTACAAACATAATTTTTATTCCTCGTTTTCTAAACCAGCGCGTGCTGCTTTCTCTCTAAGACTCCTGCTAGCCAGTATACCGGCAAACGGTCGCCACGTCAAAGTTTCGTTGGCGTCCGGGGGCTTTTTATTTCGGCTGTTTCGCTTGCCAGCGTGATGTGGATCGTTTGGGCCACGGGCTCACTGATTCCCAGACCCCGCAAGTCATCCACGGAAGCCTCACCGATTTTCTTGGTCGAGCCAAATTTCCGCAGCAGTTTATTCCGCGTCTTCGGCCCCACACCCGGGATGCGGTCCAGCCGGGAACTCAGCGAGTGCTTGGTGTGGACCTGCCGATGAAAGGTAATCGCAAACCGGTGGACCTCATCTTGAATCCGCTGGACCAGGTAGAAGCCCTGGCTCTTGGGGTCCAAATGGATATGCGCATCGTTGGGACCAAACAACAGGTCGGCCGTCTTATGGTGGTCGTTCTTGACCATCCCGGCGACCGGAATGTGGAGGTCAAATTCGTCGGCTAAGACCTCCTTGACGGCATTCATTTGAATGTCGCCCCCATCCATCAAAATCAGGTCCGGCATGGCACCATGCTCCTTTAAGAGCCGACCATACCGCCGGCGAATGACTTCCAGGGTACTGGCGGTTTCATCCGCGTGATCCACCGTCCGTAATTTATATTTCCGATATAACTTTTTGTTGGGTTGACCATCAACGAACACGACCATTGCGGAGACCAAGTCGGCCCCCTGAATGTGTGAATGGTCAAAGGCCTCAATCTTGTGTCCGGGCGCAATGCCCAAAGCATCGGTGATTTCCTTCATGGCACCTGTAGTCTTACTTTCATCCAGCTCCAGCAGCCGAAACTTCTCGTCTAAGACCAGTTTGGCGTTCTTTCCGGCCATCTCCAGCAAATCTCGTTTGGTGCCCCGCTGCGGCGTTCTGACGGGCACCTTGAGCAGTTCCTCGATGACGTCGTGGTCAATGCTGGCCGGCACCAAGATTTCCCGCGGGAGCACCGTATTCTTCCGTTGATAGAACTGTACAATAAAGCTCGCCAATTCTTCTTCGGCGGAGTTCACGACGGGAAAGAGCCGCTTCTCCCGCTTCATCAAGCGGGCCTGCCGAATGAAGAAGACCTGAATCGACAACCACCCCTTATCCAGGTAGAAGTTGAAGATATCCCGGGGCGTATTGTCATTGGAAATGATCTTTTGTTTTTCAACCGTGGCTTCAATGTACCGAATCTGGTCACGCAGATCGGCAGCCCGTTCGTATTCCATCTCACCAGCGGCCTTGTCCATCCGCGTCGCGAGTTCCTTCTTGGCGTGGGCCACGTTGCCGTTTAAGAAGGACTTGATCTTGCGAATCTGCTTGGCATAGGCCTCTTCCGGCACCTCTTGGAAGCAGGCACCCAGGCATTGACCCATGTGATAGTACAGACACGGCCGCCCCTGAAAGCCGGTGCACCGCCGTAAGGGGTAGACCTTCTGCAGAAAGTGCATGGTCTCCTCCGCAGCGTACACGTTGGGGTACGGGCCAAAGTAGTAGGCCCCATCCTTGCGAATGTCACTGACCAGCAAGAGTTGGGGGTCGCGTTCATTGGTGATTTTAATGTAGGGATAACCGGTCCCCCGCTTTAATTTAATGTTGAAGTAGGGTTGGTGCTTTTGAATCAGGGTGATTTCTAACAGGAAGGCTTCCTTGTCGGTCGAGGTGATGATCGTTTCAAAGTCCACGATTTCACTGACCAGCTGGGCCGTCTTTCCGGTATGGCTGCTCTTGAAATACGAGCGCACCCGGTTCTTCAGGTTCTTTGCCTTCCCCACGTAGATGATCTGACTGTTGATGTTCTTCATCAAGTAGCAGCCGGGAAGGCCCGGCAGTAAGGCTAGCTTGTGTTCTAAATATTCCGACGCCAAGGAAAATCCCTCCCGTTTTTTATCGTTTAGATTAGCCTTTAAATTATAAAACGAATGTTTGTTTGGTGCAAGCGAAAGCCCCCGTACCACCGTCGCGGCCGAAAAAATGACAAATCCGCCGAATTCTGCTATGATTACTGAAAAAGCAAGGAGGTGGTTCGATTTGGCATTGAAAGTCAAGCGTCAAGACGACCTGGATTCCATGTTCGGTAAGTTTGCCCAAATGGACCCGACCGACGTTAAGCGTGACAAGTTCCTGAAGCGCAACGACGAACACAAGAACGACAAAAAGGGTAAGGGCCTGATCAAGGACGATCAGATCAAACATGAAAAGAAGCACGAACACGACTAGGTCGTTGTGCCAAAAAAGGTCTCGCGGAAAATTTTCCGTGAGACCTTTTTGTTTACGCGAATTTAGTGGTTCGGTTGATACCCGTGCGGATAACGCGCGTTAAGCCGCTTGATGTTATCCTGAGCGACCTCATCGAAGTCGATGTCGGCCCACTGGGAAATCTGGCTCAGGTACCACAGCACGTCGCCCATTTCTTTGACGATGGCGTCGTGATCCAGGTCCTTGCCGTGGAAGGTGTAATTTTTAACCAAATCAACGACCTGGCCCGTTTCGCCGGCTAGGCCCAGCGCACAATTCGTCAGGACCTGTTCGTTGCCGTACAGCGTCCGGTTCGCAGCTTTTTGATATTCGTTAAATTCCAAATTTATTCCTCCCCAAAGGCTTGTTGCTCGATCCAGTTCCAGACGGCATCCTTCCCAATCTTCTTGGGTGCCGAGAACATGATGATGTTGTCCGCATCGCTAGGCAGGTCCATCGTCTTCTTGATCAAGCTAACCGCTTGGTTCCACTTGCCACGCGCAATCTTGTCACTCTTGGTGGCAACGATCAGCGTTGGTAAGCCGTAGTAAGCCAGCCATTGATACATGGTCACATCGTCCTCAGTTGGCGCGTGACGGGCATCCACGAGGGAAACGACCCCTTTTAACTGGTCACGTTGGGTCAGGTAGGTTTCGATCATGTTGCCCCACTTTTCCCGTTCTGACTTTGAAACCTTGGCATAGCCATAACCGGGGACGTCAACGAAGTAGAGTTGGTCCTCCACGTTATAAAAGTTCAGGGTTTGTGTCTTCCCTGGTTGACTCGACGTCCGGGCATAAGAGTTCCGGTTGATCAGAACGTTCGTTAGTGAGGATTTACCCACGTTAGAACGACCGACCAGCGCAATCTCTGGGTACCCCGTCGTTGGGTACTGCACGGGGTCTACCGCGCTCATGACTAATTCCACATGATTGACTTCCATTAGTTAGTCCATCCTCTCCAAAATATCTTTCACCATTTTAACACAGAACGACTAGCCACATCGCAAAATTTCTGAAGCGACGTCGTGGAAGCCAGCCATGACGGGCACCGAAATTTTTTTAATTGTAAAATCCGTGCCACGAAAAAAGGAGCCAAGGCCTTCGCCCCGACTCCCGGTAACTCAAAAATTATGACGCCTTTTGATCCTTCAAGATCAGTTCCGGTTCGGCATGGTTGGTAACCGTGTCGGCCGTAATGACGACCCCGGCCACGTCGTTACGACTTGGCAGGTCAAACATGATATCGCGCATCACGTCTTCAATGATTGACCGCAAGCCCCGAGCACCCGTGTTCCGTGCGATGGCCAACTTGGCCATTTCACGTAAGGCGGCTGGTTGGAACTTGAGCTCAACGTTGTCCAAGGACAATAACTTTTCATATTGCTTGACCAACGCGTTCTTAGGTTCTGTCAAAATCCGGACCAAGTCGTTCTCGTCCAGCTTTTCCAGTGCCGTAAGAATTGGTAACCGACCAATAAATTCAGGAATCAACCCGAATTGTAAGAGGTCTTCTGGAATGACGTGTTGCATCAAGCTATCGCCTGAGGCCAACACGTTTTGTTCCTTGGTGTCGGCACCGAAACCAATCGTCTGGTCACCCAAACGTCGCTTAACGATACCGTCAATTCCATCAAAGGCCCCACCAACGATGAATAAGATGTTGGTCGTGTCAATTTGAATGAATTCTTGTTGGGGATGCTTCCGACCACCCTGAGGCGGAACGTTGGCAATCGTGCCTTCCAAAATCTTCAGCAGGGCCTGTTGGACCCCTTCACCGGAAACGTCACGCGTAATCGAAACGTTTTCGGCCTTCTTGGCAATCTTATCAATTTCATCGATGTAGATGATGCCCTTTTCAGCCCGTTCAACGTCGTAATCGGCGCTTTGCAAGAGCTTCAACAGGATGTTTTCAACGTCTTCACCCACATAACCGGCTTCGGTCAGGGTCGTGGCATCGGCAATGGCAAATGGCACGTTCAAAATCTTAGCCAGGCTTTGGGCCAGGTAAGTCTTCCCAGAACCAGTAGGTCCAATCACAGCGATGTTACTCTTCTGCAATTCAGGGCCGTCACTGTCGGCTTGCGCCATTTCATTGACCCGCTTGTAGTGGTTGTAAACGGCCACTGAAAGCGTCCGCTTAGCTTCGCTTTGCCCAATGACGTAGTCGTCAAGTGTCTTGACGATTTCAGCTGGCTTGGGCACTTCTAAGGTTTCTTGTGCGGCGTCTTGACTGTATTCTTCATCAACAATCTCTTTACAGAGGTCGATGCATTCGTTACAGATGTAAACACCTGGACCAGCAACAATTTTCTCTACTTGATCTTGTGATTTCCCACAGAATGAGCACGTTACTGGGCCATTCGTTTCGTCGGTGTTTTCAAACAATAAACTCACCCTTTCTCTCCAGGCTTAAGCCTTAATTAAATGATTCGTTTTGCTCAGTAAACCCGTCGAACTAATCAGGTTCCCCATCAATCGTGTACTATACCACAGTTGACGGCACCTGAAAATTATTTTGCCTCGCATGACAAGTTTGAGATATAAAAAAACCGGAACAACAGCGCCTGTCGTCCCGGTCATGTCTAGCGGCAACGATTATTCGTCGTCTTCGGCATCCTTCTTCTTGTCTTGCTTAGCGGAGTCGGCAATTAAGTCAACGGCACTCTTGATGGCGATATCATGCTTCAACATGTCATCTGAAAGGGCACTGCGAACAGCACTTTCTTCCATACCGTATTGGGCAGCTAAGTCCTTGACTTCAGCAGCAACTTCGTCTTCGGAAGGTTCGATCTTTTCGGCTGCAACAACGGCTTCCAGAACCAAGTTGGTCTTAACCCGCTTGTCTGCACCGTCAGTGAATTGCTTACGCAAGTCGTCTTCGGTCGTACCAGTCAATTGGAAGTACATCTTAGGTTCGATACCTTGTTGTTGCATGTTAGCCAGGTATTGATCCATTTGACGATCGATGTCATCCTTCAACATAGCTGCTGGGATTTCAGCGATTTCAGCGTTGTCAACAGCTTCACTGATGGCTTCGTCTTCGATGGCTTCGTGAGCAGCAGTCGTCTTTTGTTCCTTTAAGTTGTCTTTAGTCTTAGCCTTTAATTCTTCTAAGCTGTCAACGTCTTCGTCAACATCCTTAGCGAATTCATCGTCTAAGTCAGGCAATTGCTTTTCCTTAACTTCGTGGATGGTAACCTTGAAAGTGGCTTCCTTGTCACGTAAGTCTTCGGCTTGGTAGTCCTTAGGGAAGGTAACCTTAACGTCCACGTTTTCGCCAGCCTTGTGACCAACTAATTGGTCTTCGAAGCCAGGAATGAAGGAGTTAGAGCCCAATTCCAGGGAGTAGTTATCAGCCTTACCACCGTCGAATTGCTTGCCGTCAACGTAACCGTCAAAGTCGATAACAACCGTATCGCCCTTAGCAGCGGCTTCGTCTTCTTTCAAGACTAATTCAGCTTGTTGTTGACGTTGCTTTTCTAATTCAGCGTCAATGTCCTTTTGGTAAACACGGGTGTTTTGCTTAGTAACGCTAAGGCCCTTGTATTCACCAAGCTTAACGTCAGGCTTAACCGTAACGTCAGCCTTTAAGACCCAAGCCTTACCCTTGTCCATGGATTCAACATCCACTTGGGGTTGGTCGACTGGTTCGATGCCAGCTTCTTTGATAGCAGCTTCATAAGCTTCTGGCAAGACAATGTTTAAAGCGTCTTGGTAGAGTGCTTCTTCACCGTACATTTGGTTGAAGATTTGACGTGGAACCCGGCCCTTACGGAAACCTGGAACCGCTAAATTCTTCTTAGTTTGTTGGAATGCTTTGTCCAAGCCTTCCTTAATCTTATCAGGAGCAATTTCAAAGGTCAGTTCGCCTTTAGTAGCTTCCTTTTTTTCCCACTTTGCAGCCATTATTTTCCCTCCGAAATGAAAGATATTACTATTTACAATTCTAGCAATTGCATACTGTATTAGTGTACCTTATGGCGCCCAAATTGTAAAATGATTTTTGCCGAAACACCGTGAATGGCGCGGATTCTTTGCATATTTTCGCAGAAAATTCACAAATTGAAACCGTTGACCACTGAACACGGGTTTGAATTTCTGGTCAAAACAAAAGGGACCGAAAAGATAAACTTTTCGACCCCTCTTGCAGATACCCTAATTAATTAAAATTAGTCGTCAATTTCCGTAACGGTACCGGCACCAACGGTGTGGCCACCTTCACGAACAGTGAACTTCGTACCCTTTTCAATGGCAGCTGGTTGGATCAGTTCAACAGTGAACGTCACGTTGTCACCAGGCATAACCATTTCAACGCCATCAGGCAATTCAATAACACCAGTGATATCAGTGGTGTGGAAGTAGAATTGTGGACGGTAGTTGGAGAAGAATGGCGTATGACGGCCACCTTCTTCTTTGCTCAAGATGTAGACTTCACCCTTGAACTCCTTGTGCGTTTGGATCGAGCCTGGCTTAGCCAAAACTTGTCCACGAACAACTTGTTCACGGTTAATCCCACGGAGCAATGCACCAACGTTATCCCCGGCTTCACCAAGGTCCAACGTCTTACGGAACATTTCAAGACCAGTAACAGTCGTCTTCAATACGTCGTCATGTAAACCAACGATTTCGACTTCGTCACCAACCTTAACCATCCCACGGTCGATACGACCAGAAGCAACAGTCCCACGACCAGTGATCGTGAAGACGTCTTCAACTGGCATCAAGAATGGCTTGTCGTTTTCACGTTCTGGAGTTGGGATGTAATCATCAACAACATCCATCAAGTGAAGGATAACCTTTTCTTGTTCTTCGTCGCCTTCGAGAGCCTTCAAAGCAGAACCGCGGATAACAGGAATGTCATCACCAGGGTAATCGTATTCTGAAAGCAACTCACGAACTTCCATTTCAACTAAGTCGACAAGTTCGTCGTCGTCAACAAGATCAGTCTTGTTTAAGAAGACGATGATGTATTCAACACCCACTTGGCGAGCAAGCAAAATGTGTTCACGGGTTTGTGGCATAGGGCCATCAGTAGCGGCAACAACCAAGATAGCACCGTCCATTTGGGCAGCACCGGTGATCATGTTCTTGATGTAGTCAGCATGTCCTGGGGCATCGATATGCGCATAGTGACGCTTTTCCGTTTCGTATTCAACGTGAGCGGTGTTGATCGTGATACCACGTTCACGTTCTTCTGGAGCAGCATCGATATCAGCGTAATCTTCGGCTTTTGCTAAACCTTTGCTAGCAAGTACCTTAGTGATTGCAGCAGTTAACGTCGTTTTCCCATGGTCAATATGGCCAATAGTACCAATATTTACATGGGGTTTAGTTCTTTCATAATGTTCTTTTTCAGCCATTAATGAAACCCTCCTGTATTTTATCGCAAGCGCAATTTATCTTCCGAAGAAAACAAACTACCCTTTGCGTAAAATTATACTACTTCTTTTCAGAAAGGGAAAGCTGGAACCCTCCCAAAAAAGAATCCTTGACCAGTATATATGCTGAAGAATTATTTGTAAACTAAAATTTCACTCATTTTCGGGATTTTCGGGATTTTGTCCCCCGATTACATCGAAGAGTTCCGCCATGAAGCGGTTTAGCATGGTTTGCCAGTCTTGCATTTCCTTAATCATTTCTTCAGAAACGGTGGACGTCAGGGGCAATCCCGCAATGGTTTGCGCCCAACTGACCGGATCCGTGATGGTCCGATCAATGAATGGGTACAGCATCATCAGCTGTAACGTAATCGTTTGCTGCAGGTTGGCTGCCAGCATCGGATCTTGCTGGCCTAGATCTTCCTGCAAGTATTTCTGAAACGCCACAGCGGCCTTGCTCGTCCCCACTGGCTGGAGTTCCTTCACGGCCACAGTGTAGATCTGATCATCTAACCAGTGTAGTTTGACCGTCTGATCGACGTGTAGCCGCATGAGGCCCTCCAGCAGGTCTGCCCGCAGTAAGGGGTGCAAAAAGGGATCGACCAGCAGATACTGCACACCCTGCAAGTACATGGCTAGCGGCAGCTGACGAGCATGTTCCAAGCGCTCCCGTTGCTCGTTAAAGGGGACATCCCCCAGGTGATAGAATTGTTTGGCAATTACCCGTTGCGTTGCCGCGAGGGACTCGGTTGAGGCCGCCTCGGCTGCTTCGATTTGGGCCAGGCCCCCTGCTCGCCAAGTTTCGGCTGCAGCTAGGGCACAGAATTCACGAGCAAAAATAAATTGTTGATTCTTCAGGGCCACGTCCAGCCGGAGCTGAAAATCTTTGGCTGACGTCAAATAAACGCTGTTCTGCTCGGCCGCATATTGTTCGGCCATCAGATATTTCTGGTCGTGGTAAAGACTGGCGACCACATAGCGGTTTAATTTGGCCGTTTGTTGGTCCTGATAGAGCGTTTCGAAGAGGTCACTAGCGATTGACCACTGACGACTTTCAAACGCCGCTACGGCCTTCTGATAGGCCTCATCACGAGCCGCCGGACTATGAAAATTTGACATGGGTCTTCCTCCTTTGGGGGTATCTCATCGCCAACTCAAAACGGACCCCTGCCGAATCGGTAGGAGGCCCGCTCATTTAGTTAAGCTTGTTGGTCGGTCGTTGCGGCCGGTTTGTTGCTGTGATGCCGTTTCCGATTACGGTGTGGCTTATTCGCCGTTTTTTCTGCCTTGGCTGGTTGTTTTGTCTCTTTGGCCTTGGCTGGCTTCTTTTTAGCCTTAGGCTTGGGTTGGGTAGCAGGCGTTTCTTCCTTACTGCCATCCTTTGCCTTGCTGGTACTCCGCCGGTGATGTTGGTTAACTTCCATGATCACGGGCAGAATCACGGGACGCCGGTGCGTTTGTTCAAAGAGGTAATGACTCAAATGTTCCCGCACATCCTGCTTGAGGTGACCCCAATCAAACTCTTTGTTGTCCAAATTATTTTGAACAGCCTTCCGGATGATTTGACCACTCTCTTGCATCAGGTCCTTGTTAGCCTTCACGTAAACAAAGCCACGTGAGGTAATCTTAGGATCCGCCACGATTTGCTTCTTCTTGCGGTCAATGGTGACCACGGCGATAAAGATCCCGTCGTCGGCCAAGACTTTCCGGTCACGTAAGACAATGTTCCCGATGTCACCAACACCGATACCGTCAATCATGGTATCGCTGACGTCGATGCCTTCGCCTAAGCCCATGTTGCCCTTGTCATAGGTCAACACGTCACCCTTGGCCAGAATAAAGATATGGTCAGCGGGCATGCCCAACTCCTGGGCCGCTTCAGCGTGAGCATTCAGTAACCGGTATTCCCCTTGAATTGGGACCAGGTACTGTGGCTTCAACAGGTTCAGCATTAATTGCAGGTCGCGTTTGTAAGCGTGGCCTGATGAATTCAGGTCATCTGAAATAGCCTTGACTTCGCCACCGGCCCGGTAAATCATGTCGCGGGTCTGTGCAACCGTCGTATCCATGGCATGGGATGGCGTGGTCGTGATGTAGACCAAGTCACCCTCCAGGATATTTAAGTCTTTTTCTTGTTTGTTGGCCATCCGTTGAATTGCCTTGATGGGTTCACCCATCTTACCAGTTTGCAGGATAACTGTTTCGGCTGGTGACAGACTGTCCAGTTGGGCGGTCGTGACTAATAAATCATCGTCAAAGACCAATTTGCCCAGCTTCATCGCCGTGTTCACGATTTTTTCCAGGTCTTGTCCGGTCAGGCAGACCTTCCGTCCGGTTTTAGCAGCCGCATCAAAGACCTGTTGAATCCGCAGAATGTTCGAAGCCACACAAGCAACGACCACGCGGCCATCTCTGTAGTGGAAAGTTTCTTCAATGTCTTCCGCAATCGTTTGCTCCGAGGCATTCATCGCTGGATTTTCGGCGTTGGCGGAGTCGCTCAAGACTGCGAGCACCCCGGCCTGACCAATGCTCCCTAACCGCGCATAGTCGGTTTGGTAGCCTGGCTTAGCGGTTTGGTCAAATTTAAAGTCACCAGTGTAGATGATTTGGCCTTCGTCAGTCTTCAGATCAATTCCCAATGATTCTGGAATGGAATGGGTCGTTGAGAAGAAGGAAACCACCACGTCACCGAAGTCGATTTCCGTTTTTTCATCAATAATGTGAAAATCATCGTAATCTTTGATTTTGGGTTCAGCTTCGACGCCAATTTTAGCTAAGGCAATCGTCATTTCGGACCCAAAGACGGGTACGTTAAATTCGCTTAAGAAGTAAGGTAACGCCCCAATCGCATCGGCATGGCCGTGGGTCAAGAAGACCGCCACGATCCGATCCTTATTTTCACGTAAGTAAGCCCAGTCAGGAATGACCACGTCAATCCCCAACAATTCATTTTCCGGGTATTTTAAACCACAATCTAAAATATAAATTCCGCCGTTAACATCGACGGCGTACATGTTCTTCCCATTTTCGCGGACACCGCCAAACGGGATAATCTTAATCTTCGCACTCATAAGTTCACCTCAAGATATCTTCAATAGTTTTTAATTCAATCCTGGTATTGATCACCAGTACTTTATGCTGGGTAGAATAACCCAGATTCGTCCATGATTAAACTTTCTTCAGTTTACCACACTTTAACCGTTTGCAGTACTAAGATGATAGTTGAGGCAAAAGAAAAAGCCCCTCGCCATTTCTGGCAAGGGACTCCGGTGCGACGAATTAACGACGCAGGCCTAAGCTCTTGATTAATTCACGGTAACGTTGAGAATCAGTCTTCCGTAAGTAAGCCAAAAGGTTACGACGGTGACCAATCTTCTTCATCAAACCACGTTGTGAGTGGAAGTCTTTCCGGTGTTGTTGCATATGAACGTTGATTTCGTTGATATCAGCGGTCAAAACAGCGACTTGGACTTCGGTAGAACCAGTGTCACCTTCGTGACGAGCGTATTGCTTGATGATTTCGTTTTTCTTTGCTTGACTAATAGCCATGGTAAATATACCACCCTTCAAATAATTGCCCCAAACTGAGTAAGTCGGCGGTGGCCGCCTGGCGAACTAAGTTAGAGGTTTGTGCTTAAGCACAGTTATCTACTATACGGGACTTGCCGATAAAGTGCAAGTTTTTTCCCCGATTGCCTATCAAGTAAAATTACTTTACATTTATCGCAACAGGGTCTTGCATTCGGCCCCGGCCTTCTGTATAATTACATACGTTGAAATTAAGATTTCCGGTACAAAGGATTTCTCATTCGGAGGTGAAATTTTCATGCCAATTATCAAATCAGCAATCGAACGTGCCAAGACCAACGTTAAGGCTAACGAACGTAACTCTGCTCAATTGAGCACTATGCGGACTGCCGTTAAGCGTTTTGAACAAGCTAAGACCGCCGGTGCCGACAACGCGGAAGACTTATTCCGTCAAGCTAGTGCTGCAGTTGACAAGGCCGCTTCAAAGGGCTTGATCAAGCGTAACAAGGCTGCCCGTGACAAGTCACGGATGGCTGCACGTTTAGCTAAGTAATCAATTAATCAAAACGATTAGATGATGCAATCAGGCGATTGACCACTTCGGTGGTCAATCGCCTTTTTTGTCGTCTAAAAAAGGTGCCGACATCCCCTGCCGACACCACGTATATCAATCTTAGGCAACTTGACTCGCAAATTGCGTCATGAATAATGAAAACAGCATTTCTGGTTCCATTGCCGTCGACTTCATCTGCTGTTCGACTCGGAAGAGCCCCAAGTATGCCCGGTTCAAATCGGTCAACTTAAACCGCCGTTGACTCTGCAACGCCAATTTGATTCGGTACGGGTGCACCTTTAAGATGCTGGCTAGCTTACCCTGACTGTATCCCTGCTTGGCTAAAACCTTCGTCTGAATCAACAGCCGAAATTGTCCCTGCAGGATAGCATTGATTCGCAGGGGTTCTTCCTTAGCCTGTAGCAGTTCTCGGTATAGGGTCACTGCCCCGGCCGTGTCCTTGGCTAAGACCCGGTTGACCAGGTCAAACACATTTTGCGTTAAGGTCTGCCGCACCAGTCCGGTGACCGCCGCCAGCTCAATCGTTTTGCTGGGTAAGGAGAAGAGTTCCAGCTTGGGCAACTCACTCATCATGAGGGTCAGATCCGCGTCGGTCCGCTGAATCAATTCGTTCAACGCAGCCGGTGCCATGCTATAGCCATCCTGCTTGAGCTGTCCTTCAATAAACTGCCGCACCTCACGCTCCGCAAAGTTGCCGATTTCAATCGTCGTGGCAACTTTTTTTAATTGCTTCGAGACTTTCTTCCGGCCGTCTAGCTTCTCGTACGGGGCAAAGAAGACCAGTACCGTGCTGGGCATGGGGGCGCCCAAGTAGGTTTGAAGACTATCGATATCGTGGTCGACCTTTTGTTTCTTCGTTTCTCCGGTTAAAAATTGAGGGTTGTCGATGCAGACGACCCGACGTTCGCCAAAGAACGGCGCCGCCATGGCATCGTCCAGGGCGACCGCCAGTGGGACCGTATCCATGTCATAACTGGCAAAGTTCATGGTCTGTTCTTCGGCCGGCACGCTATTCTTGAAGCCCGTCTTCAACCGCCGTTGCAGATAATCCGCTTGGCCTAAAATTAAATAAACGTTGGCCAACTGTCCCCCGTGTTCGAGTGTTTTTAAAAGTTCATTGATTGTCACGACACTTGTGCCCCTTTAAGTTTAGTTTGCCAATACCCGTGCTTCCCCCGATAAACGTAGCGGATCATCCCGCTCGTTTGGGTACTCACCGCTGGCACCTGATTCTGTCTCAGCGTGGTGAGGGTCTCCACATTCGGATGGCCATATCGGTTCTGTCGACCCGCAGAAATAATTGCCCACTTCGGTTTTAGCTGGGCAATAAAGGCTGGGGCCGACGCCGTTTTGCTTCCGTGATGTCCTAATTTTAACACGTCCGTGTGCAGCTGCGGGTCCGCCACCAACATTTTCTGCTCACCGGCCTGGTCCAAATCCCCCATGAACAGGAAATTTAGGCCGCCAAAGGTTCCCTGTAGCGCTAGGGAATTTTCATTTTCGGCTGGTGCCGCGTGATAAGGATGCCGTACCAATAGGGGCTCCGGACTGCCCACTTGAATGGGTTCAATTTTGACCGGTGTGGCACTATTCTTCAATAAACGTTGCCAACCTGGTTCCGACTCCATCCCCGCGGGAACCAAAAGTCGCTTGACCCGTAGCTCCTGTAAAAAGGCTGGCAGGTCCCCAATATGATCGGCATCATGATGCGTCAGATAAAGATCATCCACATGATCGATGCCCCGACTCTTTAAGTAATTGATATTTGTCCGCTCTGCACCGTACGTGGTCGGCGTTGGCGGGACCCAATCGGGTTGCGGAAAGCCCAAGCGACCGCCGGTATCAATCAGGGATATTCGCCGGTTAAAGGGTGTCCGCAACAAAATGCTATCCCCCTGGCCCACATCAAAGTAAGCCACTTCACCCGACAGCGGCAAGTGAATCGCCCCGTAGACCAGCGCATAGCTCACCAACAACATCCCAACCCACCGCCGTCGTTGCCGGGGTGCTCGGGTAAACAGCCACCAGGTCCCAGCAAGCCAAAGCCAAGCCACCCACCACGCCGGTTTGCCAAAGGGCACATTCCCGGGTAACGTTGCCAACCAGGCTAAACCATCGTCTAAACCTTTCAATAAACCAGCACACCACCGACTGACACCGGGCAACCAGGGAAATGCCACGGTGCCCAACAACGTCACGGGTAAAATGACGATGGGAAACAGCGGCGCTACCAGCCAGTTGGCTAGTAACGTCAGACTGTGCCACTGAAACAACCCGCTGAGGAGGCTGGGCAGACCCAGTAATGTGAGGCCGACCTGTCGCCAGGCCTTGGACTCATCCTTTAGCAAAATCAGTCCCAGGGACAAGCCATAGCTCAATTGACTCCCCAGCTCAAATAGTAACCCGGGGTTCACCGTCAGCCCTACCAGAAAAGCCAGGGCCCACGCATCTAAGTTACTCAGTCGCCAGCCTAGGCGTTTACCCGTCAATTGAAGGCCGCGCATCCAACAAGCCCGGAGAACACCGCTCCCACTGCCGGCCAAGATGAAGTAAGCCGGTAAGCCAAGAAGCATCCCCATCTCCCAGTGCTCGCGCTGTAGTCGCAGGTGTACACACAGCCACTCGACCGCCGTCAAAAGTAGCGCCACGTGGAGCCCCGAAATCGCAAATAAATGGAGTAGGCCTAAGCGCTGCATCCCCTGTAACTCAGCCACCGACTCAGCTGCTTTGGCTCCTGGTAACAATCCCAACGCATAGACGCGTAATGCCCCTGGCAGGCGCTCACAGGCTTGAATCAGACGTGCTCGCCAATGATGTCCCCAGTCGGCAAACCCCGACGTCAGCGTGGATTTAGCCCGCTTCCGACTGGTGATGGCCGTAACCTTTAGCGTCTTCACGATTCCCCGGTGCCGCCAGTAAGCCGCACCGTCGAACTGATTAAAATTTGTGGCCGGCAAAATGCCTTGCTGTTGCCCACTCACCCGCCAGACAGTTGCGTGGCTCTCACGTTGCAATTGATGAAGCTCATCAGCCGTTTTCACCGCACCCCGCACCGTTAAGCCTTCGCCGGTCACAACATCTCGGGCCACGAAATAGTAGGCTGCTCCGCGCAGGACCACGGCGTCCGGCTGTACACGTAAGGTTCGATTGGTCAGTGTCGGGGTCGCAAATGGCAGTTGTCGGCGTGTTAGTGTGGCCTGTCGCATCCCCCAGAGTCCACCAAATAACCCGAGCAAGACCAGCGTCAGTACCCAGATGGTCCGTACTCGTAACGTCCAGACTCGGGCCAACATTAGTCCGAGAAGGAGCGCACCAGCCCATGGATGACCACCCATAACCACGCTCAGCGCCGCCACAGGGAGACTCATAAAGAACCAACGGTCAGCCGTCACTAACCTTGTTTGGGTTGATCAAACGGCAACGTCGACAATAAGGCCGGATCAACGGTCACCTGGTTTAACATCACATGCTTCAACTCGATTAACTTTTGGGCGTATGGGTCATTGTGGTAGCTTCGCATGTAGGTAATCTTGCGAATGCCGGCCTGCAGCAACATCTTGGTGCATTGGAGACACGGAAAGTCCGTGACATAGATTTCTGCGCCATCCGTTGCCTCGCCAAATTTGGCACACTGTAAGATAGCATTCATTTCCGCATGAATCGTCCGAACGCAATGACCGTCAACCATGTAACAGCCCTCATCTAAACAATGATCATCGCCCGAAACGGACCCGTTATAGCCCGCCGCAATGATGCGCTTGTCCCGAACCACGGTCGCCCCGACCGCCAGCCGGTTACAGGTGCTCCGCGTGGAAATCACTAGCGCTTGGAGCATAAAATATTGGTCCCAAGGAATCCGTTCTCGTTTCATCACAATTACCCCTTTAGCAATTTTAGTTTTCAGTATACCACCAGTTAAGACGTCGTGAGTTGATCTTGTAAATTCGCCACGGTCTTCGCCCCAAAGCCAGGAACCTGGGCCAAATCAGCCACCGTCTGAAAGCTCCCGTGAGCCTCGCGGTAATCGACAATCTTTTGGGCCTTCTTCTCTCCGATACCGGTTAGCTGTTGCAGGTCTGCCACCGTGGCTGTGTTCAAATTCACCACGGCCGTGGGCTTGTCGCTTCCCCCACTGGTGGCCGTCGCCTGGCTCCCCGGCTTTTGACTGCCGCTACCGGACGCTGTTGCCGCCGCACTACTAGTGGGTGGCTTTTCGCCCTTGATGGGAACGTACAGCTGTTGCTGGTCGGTCAGCCGCGTGGCGAGATTGATCTGTTGCCGATCCGCCCGGCTAGTCAGTCCACCGGCAGCCTTCAACGCATCGGCTACTCGCATGTCGGCGCCAAACTGATAAAGTCCCGGATGGGCGACCGCTCCCTGAACGTCCACAAACACCCGGGTATCGTGACTACTTGCCTGACCGGACTGTCCCATCGACGACTGTGTGACCGGCCGGTGACCACTACTAATAGCCGACGACTGTTGCATTTGCCCACTCCCGGTTGCGGACGGAATCATGGTCGATTCGGCCGCCTGTGCGGGCTGTCGTAGGGCTAACCAGCCACCCAGTACCACGACGCTAATACCAATTGTTAATCCTAACCACCGTTGCTGGCGACTCAATGTCAACCACCATTCTTGTATGCGACTCATTTTGCGCCCCCTTTACAGATTAACTGCGTAAACGGGACGCAAATGTTTTTTATTTTGCAAAAAAATTTTCAAAAATAAAAGGCTGGAAAAATTCTCCAACCTAATCACAAATCTTATTTATGCGTCTCCAGGTAGTGCACGGCGTCATTAAACGTCTTGACCGGCACGACCTTCATGTCTGGCGCATACTTTTTCGCCGTTGCTTTGGCCAATTGGTAATTGGTCTTGTGCTGCTCCTCGTACTTTAGCAGGAGTTTAGACGGTTTCACGTATGGCGCAAAGAAGACCGTCGCCCCGGCACGCTTAGCGGCGATAATTTTCTTATCGATGCCGCCAATTTCGCCCACGTTACCGTTGCCATCAACGGTCCCGGTCCCCGCAATCTTTCGACCGTGACGCAAGTTCTTGCCGGTGACCTGCGAGTAGACCTGCAGACTGAACATCAGCCCACCGGACGGCCCGCCGATTTGGCCCGCGTCAATAGAAACCTTGGGCTTTGCGGTGACCTTAACGTTATCCGTCAGCGTGATGCCGATACCCGCCTTTTTGGTTGGCAGGCGCATCAGCTTCTTGGTCACCCGTTTCGTTTGACCATTGTGCTTATAGGTAATGGTTGCCGGCTCCCCCACGGTTTGCTTCTGAATGTAGTGTTGGTACCCAACCATCGAGTTAAAATGCCGCCCGTTGACCTTGGTCACGGTGTCACCCACCTTAAGCTTACCAGCGAACGGTGACTTCGCATCCACGCTCAGCACGTAGATGCCCAGATAACGCCGCGTAACGGGCTTATGGGCCGCCTGATAGGCCGTGTAAATGGATTCATTGATCGCACTCTGCATATAAAAGTCCTGAACCTTGTCATAGGTGGCATTACTTTCGCCCCCGGTGACATCGTCCACGCTTTCAATGCTGTAGTAAGAATTTAACTTCGCGTATAAGTATGTGGCCGGACGTGCCTGTGACAGGGCCACGGACGTGATCATGTACTTGCCCCCATACTTATCGGGATGTCCTGGCATACTCACAAATGATTTTAAATTATCCGCCTCGCCCGGTCCCTCAATATACTTGGGTAATGGCAGGAAGAAAAACGCTAGAATCAGCAGTGAGAGGCCAATCGTTACGATAATTTGCCGCCACTCACGGCGGGTCAATTTCCACATCTACTGTTCACCTTCTAAGCGGGCAATCATGGCATGGGCCACCACGGGCGGTACCAAATTGGTGAGGTCCCCGCCAAACCGTGCGACTTCCTTTAACAAACTCGAAGAGACGAATTGATACTGAGGATCCGCCATCAAGCAAACCGTATCAACGTTATGATCCAGCGTTCGGTTCATCCCCGCAATACCTTGTTCATACTCAAAGTCCACGCTATTGCGAATGCCCCGGACCAGCACGGTCGCCTGAATCGACCGCATGAAGCTCACCGTCAGGCCACTTTCGACCCGCACACTCACGTTAGGCAAGTCTTTCGTGGTCTCTTCAATAAAGGCCACCCGCTCTGCCGTCGTGAACAGGCCACGCTTAGAGGTATTCTGTCCCACAGCGACGACCAGTTGATCAAAAATCTTGCTGGCGCGAGTAATCAAATCCAGATGGCCATTGGTCAATGGATCAAAGCTGCCTGGAAAGACCGCAATCGTCATTCGGCGTCACTTCCCATTCCATAAATGGTCAACTCGGTAATCCCATAGTCCCGGCGTTCAATGAAGTGAAAACCGTCAACGTCATCCGGTAATTTAGCCTGTTGGTCCGTTTCACACACGACACGGGCCGTTGGCGTTAACAGATTTAATTCCCGTAGCCGCGCCATCTGGAGCACAATTTTTTGTTGGGCGTATGGCGGATCAAAGAAGACCAGGTCGAATTGGTCGCCACGGTCAGACAATTCCTGTAGGGCTCGGTTCGCGTCTCGTTTTAAAATTTCAAACCGGTCTTCAGCCTTGGTAACCGCCACATTGTCCTTAATCGTTTGAATCGCCGCGTATTGACGATCAATCAAAACGGCCTGTTCGATGCCCCGGGATACGGCTTCAATACTGAGGCCACCGGAGCCGGCAAATAGGTCCAGACTCCGACCGCCCTCAAAGTAAGGCCCAATAATGTTGAACAGGGCTTCCTTAACTTTATCCGTGGTTGGTCGTGTTGCCATACCAGGAACGGCCTTCAACCGCCGGCCACCAAAATCACCAGCTACAATTCTCATTCTTCATCATCCTCTGCTTCAGGGTCTTGGTGGGCCGCCATCTCTTCGGCGACCCCGTTAAACGTTTCACTGATTTCTGGCCGTGCTGAAGCCACCACGCGCTTGACAAAGCGCAATTGGCTCAACTGGTCAGTTAATTTCTTGATGTCCTCTTGATTGACGTAGAGGACCACATAACGCATCTTCTTTGACACGTACATCACGGTCCCGTAGCGTTTTAGTTGGCGCGTCTGCTTTAAACTATAGGTGTAGACGATCAGACTCTGCCGCGCTTGCATTTCAAATGCCATTCGTTCGTCCTCCTTCTTTTCTGGGCTAAACCAGTCCGCCTCCGGGCTGTTGAAAATGGACCGGAACGCGGTGGGCGGCCGTCTGGAGCCAAAGAACGGTCTCCAGACTTACTTTGAACCGCTGAAAAACGCGTTTCAAAGATACCAATTCCCTATCACCGTTAAGGGAATTCCCACGGCTAAGCCCATTTTCAACAGCCCTGCGGCTAACACTAGTTCACCACATACAGAGCTTTGATATCACTCTAAGTAATCATTTACGACTCAGAAAAAATTTGCGTTATCTCTAATGACATCAGGAATAAATTAGTTGCCCAATGCTGATACCTCACAACCTAGTTTGTCATCCGGTAACGCTTTTGCCGGGCACTAATGTTCATGACGACCCCCATCACCAGCGCCAGAGTCCAGGTACTTGACCCCCCGTAACTGATGAATGGGAACGTGACCCCAGTGATTGGAAGAAATCCTAGAACCCCACCCAAGTTAAAGGACGTCTGCACGGCCAAATAAGTCGCCGCCCCGTAACACACTAACGACTGATAGGTCGAGTTGCTCCGAACACCAACCAGCACGGTCCGTAAGATAATCACAAAGAGTAACGTTACAACGGCCAGCGCCGTGATCAAGCCTAACTCTTCGGTCAAGATGGCCATGATGAAGTCAGTGTTGGGTTCGGGCAGGTACCCCGTCTTTTGGATACTATTTCCCCAACCGACACCAAAAATCCCGCCATTACTAATCGCGTAGTAGGAATTGACCAGCTGTTGCCCCACGCCCTGAGCATGCTCAAAGGGATTCATGAAGGCCACGATTCGTTGCAACTGATACGACCCTTTTCCTGCGGACGATGTTGCTAACCAGGAAAGCGCCGGCATAAGCACGAAAATACCTAAAGCAATGATCCCGGTAAAAATAACCTTAGCCAAGCGTGAGGCAAAACCGCTACTTAAGAACAGGACAAACATGATAGCCCCGTTGATTGCCGCCCCACCTAAATCGGGTTGCTTCATAATCAAGGCCAAAATAATTGCGCAAACTAACAGTGGCTTTTGCATCGTCGACCACCAACTGTATTCCTCTAAATCATCCTGGCGGTTCGTTATCACGTTTGATAACCAAATAATGATATAGAACTTAATGAATTCGGCCGGTTGAATGTTGATAGGTCCCAGACTGATCCAGCCAGCGGCCCCATTGACGGTTTCGCCCCTAACCAGCAGGAAGAACAGCGCCCCGTAGGCCAAGTACCCGGCGATCTTCAACAGTCGTTTATTCCGTAACTTATTGATGTTCATCATAATCATGAACACCAGAATAGCTAACCCCAGGAAGACATACAGAGCCTGCTTAATTAAATAACTACCCGGACTCCCCCCATTTTGCGTGCCGATGTCGGCACTGGCGGAATACACCATCACAATCCCGAAGACACTCAAAATCAAATAAGGTACCAGTAACCAATAATCTAAATATTTTAACTTTCGCATACGATTGATTCGCTCCAAGTCTACCGCCGTCTAGCGGTAATCGAATGCTCTTATTATAGCATAGCTCACTCACGATTTTGGCACAAAAAAAACGGTAAGGCCCGTGAGTTCCCTCACTGGGTCTTACCGTTAAAATTTATTTAAGGTTTAAATTACTTCCGTGAAGCAGTCTTCCGCTTCTTGGCAGCCTTTTCCCGTTCACTGGTGTTCAGAATTTGCTTCCGAAGACGGACGTGTTCTGGGGTGATTTCACAGTATTCATCTTCGTTGATGAATTCCAGTGATTCTTCCAAGGACATCTTCAAAGGTGATTTAACCTTAGCGATATCTTCGGAACCAGCGGCACGGACGTTGGTTTGGTTACGACCACGCGTGATGTTGACAGAAATGTCGTTGTCACGGCTGTTTTGGCCAATAATCATGCCTTCGTAAACTTCAGTCCCGGCATCCGTAAAGATGATCCCACGGTCTTGCACAGCCATGATAGCGTAAGTCGTTACCTTACCAGAGTTGATGGAAACCAAAGTCCCGTTATGACGACCAGGGTTCCAGTTCTTGATAACTGGCATGTACTTGGAGAACGTGTGGTTCATGATCCCGTATCCACGAGTTAAGGATAAGAATTCAGTTGAGTAACCGATTAACCCACGTGATGGGGCAATGAAGGTCAAACGCGTTTGACCGTTCCCAACGGCTTCCATGTTCTTCATTTCACCCTTACGCTTAGATAAGGTATCGATGATTGAACCGGTGTATTCGTCAGGGGTATCGATTTGAACTGATTCGAATGGTTCGCAACGAACGTTATCGATTGTTCTGTAGATAACTTCTGGACGAGAAGCTTGCAATTCGTAACCTTCGCGACGCATCGTTTCGATCAAGATGGACAGGTGAAGTTCACCACGACCAGAAACGACCCAGGCACCAGGATTGTCGGTGTCATCAACACGTAAGGAAACGTCGGTATGCAATTCACGCTTCAAACGTTCTTCGATTTGACGAGACGTAACAAACTTACCTTCGCGACCAGCAAATGGTGAGTCGTTGGTCCGGAAAGTCATTTGCAACGTTGGTTCGTCAATCCGTAAGATTGGAAGTGGTTCCAACGTGTCAGGAGCCACAACGGTTTCCCCAACGTTGATTTCATCCATCCCAGATACGGCAATCAAGTCACCAGCTTGGGCTTCGTTGATTTCCAAACGCTTCAAACCGAAGAAACCAAATAACTTGGTAACCCGGAAGTTTTGCTTAGAACCGTCAAGCTTCATAACAGTAACACTGTCACCAACCTTAACCTTCCCACGGAAGATCCGGCCAATCCCAATCCGACCAACGAAATCGTTGTAATCGAGCATGGCAACTTGGAACTGTAAAGGTTCGTCAGTGTTGTCAATTGGGGCTGGGATGTGCTTGATGATCGTGTCAAAGACAGGCTTCATCGTGTGTTCTTGTGAGGAGATTTCTGGCTCGTAGCTAGAAGTCCCGTTCATAGCTGAGGCGTAAACCACTGGGAAGTCCAATTGGTCTTCGTCCGCACCTAATTCGATGAAGAGGTCTAAGACTTCGTCAACGACTTCGGAAGGACGGGCGCCTTCACGGTCAACCTTGTTGATAACCACGATTGGGGTTAAGTGTTGATCGAGGGCCTTCTTCAAAACGAAACGGGTTTGTGGCATCGTACCTTCGTAGGCATCGACAACCAACAGAACGCCGTCAACCATGCGCATGATCCGTTCCACTTCACCACCAAAGTCGGCGTGTCCTGGGGTATCCAAGATGTTGATTTGCTTGTCGCCGTAACGAACGGCAGTGTTCTTGGACAGGATCGTAATGCCCCGTTCCTTTTCGATTGCGTTAGTATCCATGGCACGGTCGTCAATGGCCGTGTGTTCGTCTAACGTATCGGATTGTTTCAGCATTTCGTTAACCAGGGTCGTCTTCCCGTGGTCAACGTGGGCAATGATGGCAATGTTACGGATATCATCTCTGATTTTCAAGTGTATTTCTTCCTTTCGTGCTTGGTGAATTAGATGGATCACGGCATGCTTACGTCTGTAAGTACGCTTATTGTAGCGTCAATAGCTGGTAAAGTCCATCCGTATCGGCCAGCCGCATAAAAAAACTGTGACAGGGTCACAGTGAGACGTCATCTTCTTCGATTCGGAGAATATCACGTTGCGCTTTTTTCGTCGCTACTAGTACAAGATTAGATGATAACATATCGAGTGGTTTTCCGTCAATAGTCGACACTTGAACCCCCAACTCATTTAGCAGGACTTGACCTGCCGCGATGTCCCAAGGCTTCAGGTGCGAAATGTACCCTAACGTCTTGCCATTCATGATATTAATCATTTCGATTCCGGCACTTCCCAGGACGCGCATCCCCGAACTGACGTGAATAATTTCTTGCATGTGCGCCACATCATGAATCACTAAGGGACCACTGGCACCAATCAGCCCATCGGCCAACGCAATATCAGCCGGCGCTACGAGTTGCCGATCATCGGCCCAAACGCCGCCCAGTTGCGGTCCACCGTGGTACAGCACATCATTCATCACATCATAGATGTAGCCCAATTGGCCAACGCCGTCCTGGTAAATCCCAATCATGATGGCAAAGTTATCTTGCTGTTTCACAAAGTTCATCGTGCCATCAATGGGGTCCACAATCCAGACCCGACCATCCAGACTCGCGAGTTCATCACCAAAGCCCTCTTCGCCCAAAACCTTAGCCGTGGGATCAATTTCACGAATACCGGCAATCAAAAATTTTTCATTGGCGCGGTCCACGTTGGTGACTAAGTCTTTGCGATTACTTTTTTCAGCCACGGTCAATGGATCCTGCATCTTGGTTAAAACCCGTTGTCGGGCCTCTTTCAATAACTTAATAATTGCGGTGTTGAGTTGCTGCCAATCTTGGCTCATGCTACCCCTGTCCTTTCATCTTAATCTGACCATCTTCCTGCCGGGCCCGTTTCATCGTCCGGTAAATGCTATACCCGGCCGCTTCTTCAAAAGACTTGTCGAGCTGTTTTTCCATAAATTTCTGTGGAACGACCTTCTGAAATGCCCGGTAGGCATCCAGTAAGTCGCTACTAGCCACGCCGCGTGGTAATTCATACGCGTCTTCCACTCGCTGGTAGAGTTTGGTCACTGCAACGATATCCTCAGTCGACCAGTCTGGTTCTAAGGGGTAGGCATAATTATTTGGTTCCATTTAAGCGCGTCCTTCCGTTTGCTGACCGGCAATGGTCGCAATATTTTCTCGTAGCGTCGCAATCTGCTCGGCAAATTCGTGTTGCTCATCTTCAGATAAGACTAAGTTGGTCAGATGCTTGACCCCACTGCCATTCACCAGCACGGGGGTCGCTGCGGCGTAGACAGGCGTCTCATCGTGAATATTCGTGACCGAGGCAATCAGGGGTTGATTCGTCAAATCGGCCTCTAACAGGCGAATAAGCGCCATAGAACGCAACATCCGTTGGTCCGCCCCGGCCTCTCGTTGGAGCCAATGACCCATTTTACCTAAATCATCCGCGTTAAATTTGGCATCCTCGTTAGCCAGATACATCAAAATGGGGGCAGGCCCCACGTAGGTCCGACTCCACGCCACGATGGGCTTATCCGCCGTCCCAACGACGGCCGCCTGAATCGCCGCCACGCCGACTCCAAGTCGTTCAGCTAAGCGGTACGTGAGGAGGCGCGCCAATGGAAAGGTTCCCAGGCCCCAGATTTGGCTCTGGTTCAACCCGGAGAATTTCCAGGCAAAGTAGGTCAACAATTCATCGTGCTCACCACAGAAAACCAATTGGCCCTTAAACCCATTCTCCACGATTCGGTTCATGAACAGTCGCAATTCAGCAACCTCGGCCGCCGGAACGGTTTCAGCCTCGGCCCGGTCAAGCAAGACCAGCCAGGTAGCTTTACCGTAGTCCACGGCCGTCCCCACCCGTAACGTCATCTGGGGACACAGGGCACTGGCCACCACCAACGCTTGATACCGCGGGGCGTCGTCAGTTACATTCGGGATCACAACACATTCCAGCGGCAGATCCGCCACCAGTAATTGCCGGATAAACCGACTTGCCTGATCAAAGTTTCCTTGAATAATCAACGTTGGTTTCATGGTGACCCTCCTTTTTGCCCAATTCACGTTCTCTCCTGCCCAGGCACACACGGTGTGGTCCGGACAAAACGCAAGTCATAGCTCCATTATAAGTGAACGCCCGGGGATAGCAAGCTGTAACAATCAACTTTTTCTAGGCGTTTTGTAGATTAAATTGTCCTCGTCAGCGCCTACCGGGCGGGCAAAATGGGTCGGAACGCGGTGGGCAGGACGTCTGAAGCCAAAGAACGGTCTTCAGACTCGCTTTGAACCTCTGAGAACCGAGTTTCAAAGTCGCCATTCACTCATCAGGGCCTGATGAGTGAATCCCACGGCTGAACCCATTTTGCCCGCCCTCACGGCTCACATTGCTGCTTATTCAACAACTCATGCAAAGGTTGATTGTCACTGCCTGCTGTCGTCCCCATCAGTGCTGCACTCGCCCTTCCCAATCATAGTGACTCATCCCCGTAACTTTACGAAAACATCATGAGTCAATGCTTTGACCGCTACAACGGGTGTAAGAGCTGTAACCTTGTTATCACCACTCACACCCGTTGTAGCGCATTTTGGGTTTGGGTTAAACCCTTTTCAGGAATCACTCACCATCAAGAGCCGGAGGAAGCCAGGTGTGGAGACGGCTGTGTCGGTGATGTTGACCGGGTGCTCTCCCCGGTCTTACATCACGGGACGACTTTGGAAACTCGCGTGCCTCAGCGAGGTTTCAAAGCGAGGCGCCGGACCGCTTCTCAGGCCGGCACCGTTCCCCACAGCAGGCGGAACACCTGGAAGCCGTAGGTGGCCAATGCCGCGTGCCCTTGACCCTGGTTTTGACCCTAAGTCTCTGACCCTAAGCCCCTGATTCCAAAGCCTCTAACCCCAAGGTCCCAAACCCAAGGACAGCAAAAAAGGCTGCCATTGCTGGCAGCCTTTTCTGTAACGCTTTTAACAATCACGAGAGACTTTAGATATGTGTTGGGAAGCCCATTGCGATATCGGCAGTTTCTTGGATTGGTTCGTTTAACGTTGGGTGTGGGTGAATAGTCAAGGAAACGTCTTCAACGTTCAAGCCGTCGTTAACGATGATTGATAATTCACCAGCCATGGTGCTGGCTTCAGGGCCAACCGCTTCGGCACCCACGATGTTCTTGTTGTCGTCATCCGTGTAGATGAACCGAACAAACCCATCAGCGGCGTCCAATGAAACGGCACGTGCGTTCCCAGCGAATGGGAATTGCGCAGTCTTGACCTTGATTCCCTTGTCCTTAGCTGCGTCGGCGCTGTAACCAACGGTCGCAATTTCAGGATCAGAGAAGCAGACAGCTGGAACACTCAGCCAGTCGTTAGCCGTCTTCTTACCGGAGATGGCACCAGCCGCAGTCTTGGCTTCAGCAAAGGCCTTGTGAGCCAATGCAGCACCAGGAACAGCGTCACCGACAGCCCAGATGTGTTCTGAAGCAGTCCGGCCTTGGTTATCGACTTCGATTTGACCATGGTCGTTCAACTTAACCTTGGTGTATTCCAAGCCTAAGTCGTCAGTGTTTGGCTTACGACCAACGGTGACCATGCAGTAGTCAGCCTTAATCGTAGATTCCTTGCCGTCGACAGCGTAGGTCACACTGACACTGTTGTCGTCTTGCTTGGAACTCTTAGCCATAGCGTTGGTGATAACATCAACGCCCTTCTTCTTCAACTTCTTAAGGACAACGGAAACCATGTCCTTAGTAAAGTTAGGCAGAATTGACTTCGTTCCTTCGAGGATCGTTACGTGAGCACCTAAGCTAGCGTATGCACCAGCTAATTCAGTCCCAACGTAACCACCACCGATAACAACGAATTCCTTAGGGATTTCTGGCAAGGCCAGACCACCGGTAGAATCGACAACCCGACCTTCAAACTTGAAGCCAGGGATTTCGATTGGGTGAGACCCGGATGCAATAATAATGTTATTGAATTCGAAAGTCTGGCCCGTATCAGTAGACATGAACTGCTTTTCACCCGTAGGCATAACCCGTAGTTGGGTATCACTCAGGAAGACGGCTTCCCCGTTAACAACGTCAACGTGGTGCTTCTTCATCAGCATCTTAACACCGCTGGTCATCCGATCAACGACCTTCTTTTGCTTCCATTCCTGAGTCTTGGCGAAGTCGATTTCAGCTGACTTCGTTGAAATCCCGTAGGTGGAACCATCTTTAGCTTGTTCCAAACGGTGACCCGCTTGAATCAAGGCCTTAGAAGGTACACAACCAACGTTTAAGCAGACACCACCAAGGGTATCGGACTTTTCAACTAAAGTGACCTTTTGGCCTAATTCAGAAGCCCGAATGGCGGCAACGTAACCGCCGGGTCCGGCACCAATGATGACGGTGTCCTTTTTTTCAACATCTGCCATATTATTCCTACCCTTCCATTAACAACATTGCAGGATCGTGTAACAATGCCTTCATGTCGTTCAAAATATTTTGAGCTAAGGCACCATCAATCAGACGGTGATCGTAACTCAGAGAAAGCTTCAACATACGACCAACAACGATGTCGCCATCTTCGTTGACGATAGGAGCCTTTTCAATCCGGCCAACACCTAAAATAGCAACTTCAGGTTGGTTGATAACTGGGGTAAACCAGCCACCACCGATTGAGCCGACGTTAGAAATCGTGATGGAACCACCGGCCATAGAAGCTGGGCTTAACTTGTTGTCGTAAGCAGCTTGGGTGTTTTCAGTGATTTCCTTAGCAATTTCAAACATACCCTTGGAATCAGCAGCCTTGATGTTTGGTACGTAAAGACCATCATCAGTGTTGGTAGCGATACCAATATTGTAGTAGTGCTTGTAAACAATTTCCTGAGTCGTGTCATCAATAGATGCGTTCAATTCAGGGTACTTCTTCATAACGGCAACCAAAGCCTTAACAATGTAAGGTAAGAAGGTCAAGTGGATGTCCTTGTCGGCAGCAGCTTGCTTGTACTTCTTACGGTTAGCCATTAAGTCAGAAACTTCAACTTCATCAAATGAAGTTACGTGAGGTGCAATGTCCTTGGAAGTACGCATGCTCTTAGCAATGATCTTCCGCATTGGTGACATTGGTTCACGAGTTTCCAGATCTGGGTTGTCAGCGTTCCAAGGCTTGATAGCTTGACCAGCAACGGCCTTGCCACCGGCTTCGGCAGCTGGAGCAGCAGCGGCTGCAGGTGCAGCGGCGCCATTGAAGTTGTCGATGTCAGCCTTGAGAACTTGACCATGATTACCGGTTGGGGTAACCAGGGTAATGTCAACACCCTTGTCACGTGCGTATTGACGGACAGATGGCATTGCCATAACTAACTTGTTAGGATCTGAAGCGGCTGGAACACCAGTAGGTGCAGCGGCTGGAGCAGCAGGTGCTGCGGCTGGTTCTGGAGCAGGTGCTGGGGCAGCTTCTTCAGCTGGAGCGTCGTCTGCAGAGTCGCTAGCTTTCGTCAAGTCAGCAGGGGTATCTGAACCATCGTCAATGACGATCAGTGGATCGCCAATTTCAACAGTGTCCCCTTCTTGTGCAACAATTTGTGAAATAGTACCAGCAACGGGTGATGGTAATTCCGAAACAGACTTATCGTTTTGGATTTCGACTAATGTGTCGTCTTCCTTAACTGCGTCTCCTTCTTTAACAAGCCATGAAGAAATTTCGCCTTCGGCCATTCCTTCACCAAGCTCTGGGAGTTTGAACGTATAAGCCATGGGAAAACTTCCTTTCTTTCATCTAATGCAGGATGTCTCCCACATCGTTAATTTTATCGTTTAATGTTTAGATGTTATTTTTAGTAGTTGAAGATTTCGCGAGCCTTAGCTTCGATATCATCGGAGTTAGGGATCCAGTCATTTTCAGCTTGGGCAAATGGGTAAACGCTATCTGGTGCAGCTACCCGGCCGATTGGGGCATCCAATGACATGATCTTGTCTTCAGCAATGTCTGATGCGACAACGGCGCCGACACCGGCCATCCGTTGTGCTTCTTGAATGACAACAACCTTGTGGGTCTTGTCAATGGAAGCATAGATCGTATCAGTGTCAATTGGTGACAAGGAACGCAGGTCAATAACTTCAGCAGAGATGTTGTCCTTAGCTAAAGCATCGGCAGCGGTCAAGGCTTCGTTGACTTCAGCACTGTAGGCAACGAGGGTAATATCAGTACCTTCGCGAACAACCTTAGCGGAGTCCAACGGAACAGTGTACTTGTCATCTGGAACTTCATCCTTCATTGAACGGTAAAGTTTCAAGTTTTCCATGAACAGAACTGGATCGTCGCTTTCGATAGCGGAAATAACCAAGCCCTTTGCATCATATGGATTTGAAGGGGTAACTACCCGCAGACCTGGAGTACTTACGAAGTAGTTTTCCAAGTTATCAGCATGCATTTCGGCGGTATGAGTCCCACCACCAAATGGCGTACGGATGGTAACAGGGAAGTTCTTTTGGCCACCGAAACGGTAGTGGTCACGAGCTAATTGTCCAACAATCCCATCCATCGCTTCGAACGTGAAGCCCATGAATTGGATTTCAGGAATTGGACGCCAGCCAGTCAATGATAAACCAATAGCTAATCCAAGAATACCGGATTCAGCAAGTGGAGTATCGAAGACACGGTCTTCGCCATACTTGTCTTGTAAGTCAACGGTCGTCCGGAACACACCACCGTTTTTACCAACATCTTCACCGAAGATCAACGTCTTAGGGTCATCGCTTAAGACTTGGTCCAGACCAGAAGTGATCGCTTTGATATACGTCATTTTAGCCATGATTACTTCGACTCCTTTGCTTCGAATTCTGCAATTTGCTTCTTAACAGCTGGAGTAGGAACATTGTAAGTCCACTTCAAGAAGTCAGAAACCTTTTGTGCAGGTGCTGCTTCAGCTTCCTTCATTGCGTCTTTAAATTCGTCTTTGTATTGTTCAACTAACTTGTCTTCTTGATCTTGTGACCAAACGCCCTTGTCAGTTAAGACCTTCCGCATACGAATTAATGGATCGGCATCGAACCAAGGCTTAGTTTCTTCATCGGTCCGGTAACGAGAAGGATCATCACCAGCAGAGGAGTGAGCACCATAACGGTAAGTTAAGGTTTCAATAACAACTGGACCATTACCAGCAGCGGCATAGTCACGAGCAGCCTTTGAAACTTCGTGGACGGCCACGATATCCATCCCATCAACTTGGACGGAAGGAACACCCATGGCAACGGCCTTTTGTGCTAAGGTTTCAGCAGCAGTTTGCTTCTTCCGTGGAACGGAAATAGCCCAACCGTTGTTTTGAACGAAGAATACGGCAGGTGCTTGGTAAGCACTGGTGAAGTTAACTCCTTCGTACCAGTCCCCTTGTGAAGTACCACCATCACCGGTGTAGACAAACGCTACACGGTCTTCGTCTTTGTTCTTTTGGATACCCAGAGCAACGCCGGCAGTTTCAACGTATTGGGCACCAATGATAATTTGTGGGAACATCATGTTAGGATTTTCGTGTTGATTACCTTCAACATGACCCTTTGACCATAAGAAACCTTTTGCAACGGTAGTACCGTGTTGAATCATTTGTGGTAAATCACGGTATGCAGGTAACAGGAAGTCTTGTTCCTTAAATGCGGTAACACTTCCCATTTCACTGGCTTCCTCACCGGCAGTTGGAGCATAGAAACCGAGACGACCCTGACGGGAGAAGTTCATTGTTTGTTCGTGTAACGTACGCTCCCAAACCATTTTCTTCATGAAGTCAACAAGTTGGTCATCTGAATATTTTGCCAACGTGTCTGGATCAACAACCTTGCCATCTCCATTGATGACTTGAACCGGGTGCTTATACGGATCGGCCATCGTAGCTTTGATTTTGGCAAAGTCTACAATCTGTTTGCTTCCATTAGCCATAAGTAACACTTTCCTTTCACTTGATATGAAATTGTTAACTAAAAGTGAGTTAACGTTGCGTTTCCTGACTACGTTTAAAATGTACCATTTTTTCACAGCTCTTGCAAGCCCTTTCATTGTGACAAATAAAGGGATTCGGTCAAACTCCTACTGCGAGTTGCGGTTTTACATTTTTCACTTTTTTTGAAAATAGAAACCGTTTTCTTTTCATTTCATTTCCTTTAACCGGTATGTTACAATAGTACGTAACTATATTTAATTTTTGCGGAGGTAATTGCTCTTGTTTCTCATGAAAGATATTGTCCGCGACGGCGATCCCGTCCTACGTCAAGAGGCTGCGGACGTGAAGTTCCCCCTCTCAGCGGAAGACCAACAACTCGCTAAGGACTTAATGGAATACTTAGTTGTTTCCCAAGACCCAGAACAATGTAAGAAATACGGTTTGCGCGCTGGCGTTGGCCTGGCAGCTCCCCAAGTGGGGGTTTCCAAGAAGATGGCTTCCGTGCTGGTGCCCGCACCAGAAGACGGCGGCAAGTCACCGTTCACCGATGTCATCATCAATCCGGTCATCGTGTCTGAATCCGTTCAACCCGGTGCCCTGACTGAGGGTGAAGGCTGCCTCTCCGTTGATAAAGACGTGCCCGGCTTCGTACCCCGTCACGACCGCATCACCTTACGTTACTACGACGTGACCGGTGAGAAGCACCAGATTCGCCTGAAGAACTACCCGGCAATCGTTTGCCAACACGAAATCGACCACTTACATGGCACCCTCTTCTACGATCACATCAACAAGGACGAGCCGTTCGCCCGTAACGATGACATGATCATGATTGAGTAATTAACTAAAATGTCGCCGTCGCCCTGAAAATTGGGTGACGGCGTTTTTTAGGTGGCTAAACGAATCTAGTGTGGGTTTCCGTTCTCAGTATAAGAATCGGCCAGCACCAAGCAAAAAGGATTCAAGTCCTGCGGCGCCAACCAGGCATCTGGACTTGAATCCTTTTCGACTGAATCTCTCTATAGTAGAAACCGTAAAATCTTTGGGGAACCTTTTCCCTTTTAAACGTGGGCCACAGCCCCATCTGACAACAATTATTTGCCGATTTCTATCAAAATCAAACGTGTTTCTTCCATTATATTGTGATTGTTTTAACAATCTATTCTTACACATCTTATCCGGAGTGTTTCAATGACCTAGGTGCGACCCCGATTCGTCCCTCGTGAAAGCGACTAGTGGGAGTGAACCATTAACTGGACCGACGTGTCGCTTACGTGGACTCACATATCTCCAAGCACTTCTAATGGAAGAACACGTCATTCCGAGTTCCCTCTAACAAGGGCTAGAGGTCCTTCATCGCCGGATCATTAAGCTTTTTTAAATCTTTCAAGTATTCCACCGTGGATTCGTTCATGAGGTAGGCCACATCCACGTGAAGTTGCCCCTCGTACAGCCAGATGTCACTGACCACAAACGCCGGCCCGGCCACGACTGCCTTGACTTGATGATCCGCACTAAAACTGGCCAACGCGTCATTGAAGGCTGTTTCTAAGTGCGGTAACCGGCGATCCGTATCCATTCCGGTTGGCATGGCGTATTCAAAGGCCATCACGCCCCGACCCCAGACATCGGCCACGGTCACCGCCGAACTAATTTGACACTCTTCTTCGGTCAGCACATCGTCATTCACCAACCGCTGTAGCGCGGCCTTGACCGCCACATCCGTTTCATCCTGGGCGTTTCGCCGCACCATTCTGGTGGCCCGTTGTACAATCATTCGGTGAATCACAACGTAAATAACCAACGCAATAATGATGCCAATAATTATTTCCACTATTAGTGCCATGGCGACTCCTCCGTTCACTTTACACTAGTTTCATCATAGCATGTTTTACCGTCTAGGGGTAATTCTATACAATCAGCTGAAACTATGCTAAAATTGTGCTAATTGTTGTGTAAGCAACCCGCAGTTCGGCAGGACATAAATAATTCATCGTTCGCTCACGAATTGACGAATTAAATCGTTTAAATTGAAGGAGTTTTGTCTGTGATTTATAAAGTATATTACCAAGAAGATAACAAGCGGAATCCTAAGCGCGAGGATACGCATTCCCTTTACCTGGAGGCCCCAACCGAGGTTGAAGCCCGGGCACAAGTGGAAGCACACACGGACCACAATATCGAATTCATCGAAGCTATCGAAGGCAACGACTTAGCTTACGAGCAACAGAATCCGAATTACAAATTAACGGAGTTCACTGAATGAACAAGTTAAACGTCAAAAATAACGAGACCGCTATCTTTGGCGTGGGTGGACTTGGCGAAATTGGGAAAAACACTTACGGAATTCAATTTCAGGATGAAATCATCCTAATTGATGCCGGGATTAAATTTCCAGAGGACGAATTATTAGGAATCGATTATGTGATTCCTGATTACCAGTACCTCGTTGAAAACCAAGCCAAAATCAAGGCGCTAGTGATTACCCACGGCCATGAAGATCATATTGGCGGTATTCCTTATTTATTAAAGGCACTCAACGTTCCCGTATACGCGGGTCCGTTAGCCTTAGCTTTAATCAAGAACAAGCTTGAAGAACACGGATTACTTAAATCGACTGAACTACACACAATTGATGATGATACTGTGCTTAAATTTCGGAAGATGAGTGTCACCTTCTTCCGGACGACCCACTCAATCCCTGATACCCTGGGGGTTGCTGTCCATACACCAGTCGGCACGATTGTGGAAACGGGTGACTATAAGTTCGACTTAACACCCGTTACCAACCAGCCGCCTGATCTACAAAAGATGGCCAAGCTGGGTGAAGAAGGCGTTTTGTGCTTGATGTCTGATAGCACGAACGCTGAACGCCCTATCTGGACGAAGTCAGAAAAATGGGTGGGTAAGTCCATCCGTAAGATTTTTGACCAAGTCGAGGGCCGGGTCATCTTTGCCACCTTCGCTTCGAACATTTCTCGGATTGAAACTGCCTGTGAAACAGCACTGGCCCACGGTCGTAAGATTGCGGTCTTTGGCCGTTCCATGGAAGCAGCCATTGTTAATGGTCGAGAACTCGGGTACTTAAACATCCCCGACGAAGCGTTAGTTGACGCCAATACCATTCGCTCCATGCCGGCGAACAAGGTCATGATTCTCTGTACCGGTTCGCAAGGTGAACCCATGGCGGCCCTTTCACGGATCGCCAACGGGACCCACCGGCAAATCGCCATCCAACCGGGTGACACCGTCGTCTTCTCTAGTAACCCAATCCCTGGGAACACCATTTCGGTCAACCGGGTCATTAACGAGCTAGAAGAAGCCGGCGCCAACGTCATTCATGGTAAGGTCAACAACATTCATACTTCCGGTCACGGTGGTCAAGAAGAACAGAAGCTGATGCTCCGGCTGATGCAACCGAAATTCTTCATGCCAATTCACGGGGAATACCGGATGTTGAAAATCCATACCGAACTGGCTGAACAATGTGGGGTTCCCCTCGACCACAGCTTTATCCTGCAAAATGGGGACGTTCTCGCCCTCACCCAGGATTCGGCTCGGGTCGCTGGCCACTTCACTGCTGGTGACGTCTACATTGACGGCTCTGGCATCGGTGACATTGGCAACGTCGTGTTACGCGACCGTCAATTACTCTCCGAAGAAGGCCTGGTGGTCGTGGTTGCCACGATCGATCTCAAGAACCAAGAGATCAAAGCCGGTCCTGACCTGCTTTCTCGTGGGTTCGTTTACATGCGAGAATCCGGTGAGTTGTTGAACGAGGGTCGGCGGCGCGTCTTCCAGACAATCCGTCGGGCGATGCGTAATCCGAAGGCCACTGAAGCCTCCATTCGCAACGCGGTCATTGATGACCTGCAAAACTTCTTGTTTGAGAAGACCGAGCGGCACCCAATGATTCTCCCAATGTTCATCATGACTAAGTAATTTACCTGAAGGATTCGAGGCCAATCGTCTCGGGTCCTTTTTTAGTTGTGCAAAACCCATGAAACCGTTGTCATTTAGCCATTTCCGAACCCATTGGCGTCTTAATTATTACAACTAAGGAAAGTCGACGATAATCACTAGGCACCCCGCTGGTTTTCGTTTATAATGAAATGGACTAAAAATTGAGAGGAGCAGTACGGTGACTGTCCAGTTCTATATCATCCTAAATGAACACGCAGGAAGTGGCCAGGCCGCTACACTTTGGCCTCAGATTCAGGCGCGCCTTGATGACGCCCAAGTCTCCTACCAACTAGCTGTTTCGGAGTACCCCCACCACGCAATTCTGTTAAGCGAGCAATTTGCCAAACAACTCCCCGATGAACCCCACCAAAATTGGGTGGTTCTCGCCATTGGGGGCGACGGCACCCTGCACGAGGCCATTAACGGTCTCACCAAACAACCCCGGACTTACCCGATTCCGGTTAGCTACATTCCTATCGGGTCCGGCAACGACTTTGCCCGCGGCGCCGGCATGGCCCTGAAATGGGAAGACGCCTTTGATCAAGTCATCCAATGTACCCACGCAACCAATTATGATATTGGCGCGTATGATGAAACGATTAAGCACGAACATGGTGTCTTCACGAACAATTTGGGGATCGGTTTCGATGCAGCCATTATTACCAAGGCCAATCAATCCAAGGCCAAGGTTTGGCTCAACAAGCACCACCTGGGCTCCCTGTCTTACCTGGCATCGGCATTAGATGTGTACTACAACCAATCTGGGTTCACGTTGACCGTCCACGTGGGCAATCAACGTGATATCTATGCCAACGCCTTCTTGGTGACTACAACTAATCATCCCTACTTCGGGGGTGGCGTTGGCATCGCCCCGGGGGCCACGATTGAAGATCATCAGCTCCACCTAGTGGTTATCGAGAAGCCCAACTTCTTGAAGCTGATGTGGTTAGCCCTACGGCTCGTATTTAAGCGTCATTTGACGTCTAAGGCCGTTCACTACTATCAGGCACCAAAGGTCCACCTCACCGTTCCAGCCATCGAATACGGCCAATTAGACGGTGAAGAGATGGGCGGACGTTTCTTCGACGTCTACGTTGGGGTTAACCAGTATCCCTTCTGGTTTGATTTAACCATTTAATAAGGTTCTTATTTTAAAAAGCCGTAGAATGGCTTGGACATCTGTCCGACCACTCTACGGCTTTTTGTATATCCCAATATTGACGTTCAATGGCTAAGCTACCAAAATTGGCCTAGCAAAAAAGGAGCCTGGGATCAACTCCCAAACTCCTCGATAGGTTTTTATTTAATCTTCCGAAGCATCCATTGCTTCCAGAATCATGTCCAGCTGAGCGCACTTATTGGATAGGTCATGCATTTCCTCGCCGTAACGGGGCTCGATTCGCACCGTTTCCGAACTAGAACAAACACTCTCAGACTCTTTCCGCTTAAGCGTGGCTAACTGTGAATTAGCTTGCCGGTATTCTTCCAGAATCTCAATTCGATTACTCATCAATACACAACTCCTTCAACCAGGTTTATTTATGATTACTCGTCTGTCTCTAAATGACAAAAAGTATCATAACACTTGGTCACGGATTTGTTAACGATAATCTTAACTTTTTTCGGCAGTTTGGCCAAAGTGGCTAAACCCCTGCTTCGGATGGAAACGCTCTACTTCAGGGTTCCCGCGAAGGAAGGCATGAAGTACTTGCTGATGGATTGGACCTTAACGTTTTGACCGGGTTCTGGTGCCGCAACAAATTGGTTGTTGCCTAAGTAAATGGCATCGTGGTACGTGGCCCCTTTAGATCCCCAGAACAGGATGTCCCCAGGCTTAGCTGAGCCCACAGAGTGCGTGGTGACATAGCTTTCTTGGGAGACCGTGTTATGTGGCAGGCTGACGCCCTGGGCGTGCTGGTAAACATAAGCCACCAGACCAGAACAGTCCATCCCACTCAAGGAAGACCCGCCCCAGACATAAGGAATGTTGGCTGAAGCTAACTTCAAGGCCAAGCCCGTGACAGAACCTGAGGTCAAGCCACTGGTGCTAGCCTTCTTCTTTGTACTGCTGCTAGTCGCCGCAACGGCTGCCGTTGAACTAGACGTAGACCCTTGGGCTGCAGAAGCAGATGACGTGGTCTGATTGTTCACGGCAGAACGCGTCGCGGTCTTGATCCGCTTCGTCTTCTTAGCCGCGGTCGTGGCCGTCGCGTTTTGGCTGCCCGTTTGGGTTACCGCACTGCTACTCGTGGCAGCTGGCGTGCTGGTACTGCTCTGTACGGCACTTTGACTCGTTGTTGACTGCTTAGCTGCCGGACTAGTTTGGCTCTGGCTCGTCGTGCTTTGACTCGTAGCACTTGGCGTCGTTGACCGTACCAAGGCTGCACGACTGCGCCGTTGCGTCGTGGTCGTGGCATTGCTAGTTGGCGTCTGGTTGCTCGTCGCTGATTGTGATTGACTGGCAACTGAGGAAGACGTCGTCGTGTTCGTACGCGACGTGGCACTCTGACTTGACACACTTGATGATGAAGGCGTCGTCACGGATGAGCTAGCAGCCGACTGGGTTGCTGGTTGTGCCGCTGCCTGATGCTTCATCGTCGAACTCGATGAAGCTGATTGACTAGTCGTTTGCGAACCCGTTTGGGCCGTTGAGGATTTCGCCTGACTTGTCGCCGTCGTTGATGATGACTGGGCGGCACTACTCTGTCCCGTCGATGCTGCTGACGTTGAGCTGGTTGACTTCGCCGCACTCGTCACAGTAGAGCTACTAGTAGCTGCGGCGGTTTGTTGCTTTTGCTTACTTGCAGCCGCCTGCTGTTCAGCCACAATCTGGGCTTGAACGGCGTTGGCCTTCTGCGTTGACTGGCTGGTTGCACTAGGAGTTGTTTGACTGGATGTACTGTCACTCTTAGTTGCACTCGTTTGTGGAATCGTCAACTTCTGACCGACGCTTAACATATCGCCGGACATATCATTGGCCTTCTGTAACTGTGCCACTGTTAAGTGGTAGGTCTGAGCGAGATCCCATAAGGTATCGCCAGACTTCACTGTGTATGACTGCTTAGCGGTCTTAGCTGACTTGACTTGTAACCGTTGTCCAACAAAGATTAAATCGGTCTTGCCGTCAATTGAATTCTGTTGTTCTAAATCCTGAATAGAAACGCCGAGTTTTTGTGAAAGGTCCCACACGGTGTCTCCTGGCTTAACTTGGATGCTGTCCGCATTTGCGGTAATGGTTGCGCCCGCCGCGAAAGCCCCAATGGCCCCAACGACCCCAACAACTGCTTTGGTTTTCCGTTGTCCTGTACTCATCTTCACCAACACGTCCTTTTATGACTTTAGATTTTTTCAAACAAAGTGAACGTGGTCACACGCCGATCAAGCGCAATCCCGTTCGTTCATAGTCAATACGAATCACAAGCTAATAGTACCACACGTTTTCCCAGTTCCTTGTGAAATATTAAGGAATTGTTAACGGATTTTTAAAGCTGAACCGGTGTTCCCTTTGACGTTTTCTGAAATACAACGTGCTCTTGAAAACCCTTTCTATCGCTATTTTCTTTCACTTGCTATTCAAACACCCGTTCTTTTTCATTCATCAACTGATTGCCCGCCACTATCACATATTTGCAGAAACGTCACATTTTATGAATGATTGCAGAATACAAGTTAATATTGACGGCGCTTTCTGCATGCTACAAGTATCCGGTGAGTCCGCGACTTTGTGAAATTCAAAAAAGCGCACAAAAAAACGGGAGCTAAACTCCCGTTAATTTGTTAACCCGCCGTTCTTACTGCTTATTAGCCAACTAAGCTCTTAAACCAGTTGACGACTTTTTGCCAGATTTGCACAATGAAGTTCTCTGCTTTTTGGGCATCCGCACTGTTGGCGAAGTCTTTCACGCCAGCCATTTTGTCCCCAATACTATTTGCCAGGTTATTGGCAACGTTAGTCACATTGGTGACGTAGTTCTTACTGGTTGAGACTGGGGCTTGTTGTACCTTGCTTAACGCGATGGCAATGTTAGTGATTTGGGTGGAACTCGTTTGACCGTCGATGCCTTGTTTAGCCAGGGCCTTTTGCAGCATCTCTTCAATGTCCGCCTTGGTAGCTAGGTCATTCCCATCTTGCCGTTGCTTGGCCAGGTCGGAAGAAACGGACCCCACCGCTGACATCAGCTTCCCTGGGTATTTCTTGTTACTACTGTTGGAATCGATGGCTGGTTGAGTCGCATCCAGCACGCCGTTAGCGGCTTGGGTGTTTTCTGAATTCAACGTTAACCCATCCGCAGCCAGGGCCTTGTACACCCCGGTCAGCGCAGATTCACCAGAAACGGATTTGTCCGCCGTGACGGTGATGATCACATCCTTGACCCCCGCCATGGTGGCGACCATCGCGTACTGTTGTGAGGTGACTTCGGTAATGTTATTACTCCCATTATATTCGGCAATGTTGACCTTGACGCCGGTTCCGGGATCAGCGGGCGCTAACGCCACGGAGCTGATCATGCTGGCATCGGTCGTTCCGGCTGAATTTAGATACTGGGCGTAGTCACTGCCCGTTGCCGTTAAGGCTGTATAATTTGATTTTACCCCTAAGGCAGAGGCGACCGTATCCTTGTCCTCACTGGCTAAACCAGCACCGTAGACCACGTAGGCCTTGGACAGCGCCTTGGTTTGGACGGTACTGCCACTCGTCGCAGAGCTGCTGGTACTCGTAGTATCAGTGGAACTATCCGTCGTGTCGGCGTGAACCGCCAACGTTTGACCGCCGATGCCGACTGCTAATAAGGCCGCGGCCAATCCTAAAACAACGCTTTTCATCTTCATTAGAATGTTCCTCTCTTCTCGTTAGAATACTTCCCCCATAAACAAGTATAGCAGGTCCCCACCCGTTGCGTGGAGTCCTGCCATGAATTTAGAGAATTCTTCAGACTTGCTTTATTGCCAGAAACGCCGGGCACCCGCATATTCTGGGGCTAAGCCGGTCGCCGTCATCGAGACTAACTGCACCGCTTCACCAGGCTTGGGTGCGTGTAACATTTTCCCACTGCCGGCATACAGGCCAACGTGGTGAATCTCACCCGTACCGTGTTCTCGGGCAAAGAAGACCAGGTCACCGGCGGCCAATTCTTCGGGCGCAACCGGGTAGCCATTGGCAAATTGATCCTGTGCATCCCGGGGAATCATGTAGCCTAAAGCCCGGTGTAGCGCGTAGATCAAGCCGGAACAGTCGAAACCTTGCGGCGTGATGCCACCCCACAGGTAAGGCGTGTCCAGAAATTGTTTGCCTAAGGTCAGGAGCCGGCTACCATCATCGGCACCCTCGACGCCTAGCGTGGCCGCAGTGGCCGTGATCCAGCCTTGCCCCAGTGGTGTGACCACTTGGATCCATTCGCTATCTTGCCCCGTCGTCGGTAAAATCGTGCCCAATGGCAGCTCCATCAAAGGTTGCTTGTTCTCATCTAAGAGCTGGGTGACCGGATGCGCCAGTCGTACCGTGGTCGTTGGGTAGTCGAGTTCCTCGTCACTGGTAGTCAGTTGCGTTAATGGAATCCAACCAGGGTAACCGCGTCGTTCCTGCCGACTACTTTGCCGAGTAACAAAAACGTGGGCCCATTCACCCTCGACCCGGTCTAAAATCACGCGATCGTTAAACAGGGCCTCAGTGACCACTCGATTCTTATCTGCGAGTTGTTCCCGTTCCGCTGGTTTTAAGCTCGCTAACCAGGTCGTGAGGTTGCCATCCTTCAAGTAAGGTCGATCCGTTTTTGTGACGGTCGTTGGTGTAGACCACACCAGCGCTGTCGGTACCTTGATCCGTCGAATATCCATTAAAAACCGCCTCCAGTATCTTTACCCCCAATATACCAATAATTTTAACAACTTACTAGGTTTGGACGGAAACTTGTTACGTTGAAAACAAATTGGTCCTATCTTTCGCTCCCCGACGGCGGATTCAAGGCGCCCTGCTGTGGGGAACGGTTCCAGCCTGAGGAGCGGTCTTCCACCTCGACTTTGAGCCTGATAACCCGCAGTCTCAAAGGTCGTCCGGTGCTCTAAACTGAGAAAATCACTCAGTTAAGACCACCGACACAGCTGGCCGCCTTGATCCGCCTCTGGTCCGCTGACATCGACCATTTATTTTCAACGACAATCGTGACCTTTTTCGACACTAAATTGTCTTATAGCTAATGACATGACTGCCATAACTCTCGTTAACCAACTCATTTTATCGCACGTGGTTGCACTGCTGATAAAAAGTTAGCCAGTTCATTCCCACCAGAACGCAACAAAGCCAGGACCCGCGTCCCAGCTTTGCTGTCTCCGATGGTTGTTGCTTCCCCGAATATTGGTAACGCTTTTGACCGCGTTAGTCTAAGGCTAAGTAAGCTTGCACCACGCGTTCTGGTGTGAAGCCCGCCATCTCGGTGACGGTGCTTCCTGGGCCACTAGCGCCGAACCGTTCCTGAGTGAGCATGATGCCATCCAGGCCCGTGTATTGGCACCAGCCTAAGCCACTGGCCATTTCCACGGCAACCCGCCGGCGCAGGTGCCGTGGGAGGATCCGTTCCTGGTACTCGACAGATTGCGCATTGAATTTTTCAAAGCTTGGGAGCGAAACGACGCGAACGTCATGGCCGAGCGCACTTAATTTTGCCTGTGCGGCCAAGGCCAGGTTCACTTCTGAACCGGAAGCCATCAAGATGCCTTCCGCCTCATCGTGGGCATCTGCGACCACGTAACCGCCCCGCTTAACGCCAGCTCTAACAGCCGTGGGCCGCGGTAACGTCGCCAAGCCCTGGCGGGACAGGACGATGGCCGTTGGATGGTCCGTCGCCTGTATCGCCGCCAACCAGGCCGCCGCGGTCTCATTGCCATCGGCTGGCCGGTAGACCGTTAATCCTGGGATTGCCCGTAGAGCGGCTAACTGTTCAACGGGTTCGTGGGTCGGGCCATCTTCCCCGACTGCCAGGGAATCGTGGGTAAACACGTAGGTCACTGGCAGGTGTTGGATAGCGGCCAACCGAATCGCTGGCTTCATGTAATCGGAGAAGACGAAGAACGTTGACCCGTAGATCCGGGTGCCACCGTGTAAGGCAATCCCGTTCATCGCAGCAGCTTCAGCAAATTCTCGCACCCCAAACCATAAGTTTTTCCCGCGAGGATTCTCGGCACTAAACCGCTCACTATCGGTCACCGCCGTCTTGTTGGAACTAAACAGGTCCGCGGACCCGCCCCATAAGTTGGGAACCGCCGCGCTCAACCGTTGGAGCACTTCATGACCACTAGCTCGTGTGGCTAACTGGTCCTTCTTGTAATACGTTGGCAGTTGCGTAGCCAGGTCATCGGGTAACGCCTGACTGATGCCCTGCGCAAATTGGGTGGCCAATTCTGGTTCCACGTCGGAATAACGGGCAACTAGGTTCGACCATTCTTGGTGGCTCGCCCAGCCGCGAGCCTTGATGGTCGTCATGAACCGTTCGTGCACGGCAGCGGGCACCGTAAAGGGATCACAGTCCCAGTTATAGTTCTGCCGCGTCGTGGCTAGATCCGCCTCGCTGAGCGGTGCCCCATGAACCTTATTCGTTCCTGCGGCGGGGCTCCCGGCCCCAATCTGTGTCTTGACCTCGATCAAAGTTGGCCCGGATTGAGTGTTCTTGGCCGTGCGAATAGCCCGGTCAATGGCTTCCAAGTCCTCGCCATCGGCGACCCGCAGGTAGTTCCAGCCATAGCTTTCAAACCGTTGGCCCACGTCATCCTGGCAGGCATTGCTTAACGGTCCATCCAGTGAAATATCATTTGAATCATACAAAACAATTAATTTATTGAGTTGGAGTTGGCCAGCTAAGCTAGCGGCCTCGGCGGCGACCCCTTCCATCAAGTCACCGTCGCCACACAACGCGTAAGTATAGTGGTCGACCACGTTTAAATTCGGTTGGTTGTACGTTGCCCGTAAATGGCTTTCGGCCATGGCCATCCCAACCGCCATGCCGATGCCTTGGCCCAACGGCCCGGTCGTCGCGTCCACCCCAGGGGTCACGCCGACTTCGGGATGGCCCGGGGTCTTACTGCCCAGCTGCCGGAAATTCATTAAATCATGACGGTCCAGAGCAAAACCACTAAGGTGCAACAGGCTGTAGAGCATCGCTGACCCGTGCCCTGCAGAGAGGACGAACCGGTCACGATTGAACCACTGTGGAAACGAGGGGTCAACCCGCAGGTGCCGGGAAAATAGTACGTAAGCCATCGGTGACGCCCCCAACGGCAGACCGGGATGGCCCGACCGTGCCCGCGAGATCATATCCATGCTTAACATCCGCACGGCAGTGACCGCTTGTGTATCCGTTTCATCAAAATCAATTTGGTTTGAGACAACTTCTTCATTCAACATTTTTAAATAACCTCACTTAAATCGGCCGGACCAATCACGGCCTTGTTTTTGGTTGATGTTCCCAATTCGTTGATCTTACCGGTAAAATCGCCAATCGCTCATCGACTTTCATCACTATACCAATTTAAAATGATTATTGCAACCCCTCGTCAGAAAGTTGTTATACCGGTGATTCTAAACGTCAAAAATCAGATATACCAAATAGACCGATTTAAATAGTTTGCAACCGGTTGTCCCAAAACGCAAAAAAAATCGCAAACTTTTCCGAAAATTATCGGTTAAGTCTGCGATTTGACTATCTGTTTTCTGAAAGATTATTTTTGACTAGCGGCTTCGATTTCAGCAACCGTTGGAATCGATGGCATCGCGCCTAAACCTTGAACAGTCAAGGAACTAGCGCGTTGGGCAAAGACTAAGGCCGTGGCCACGTTGCTCAGGTCTGGCTTTAATTGTGAGCTCAAGGCCCCAATAAACGTGTCCCCAGCAGCCGTGGTGTCGACTGCGTGTACCTTGAAGGCTGGCACGAAGCCGGATTCCTTGGCGTTAGCGTAGTACGCACCCTTGCTCCCGACCGTGATGATCAGGTTTTTCACGCCCATTTCACGGAATTTCTTAGCGTTGGCATCCATCGAAGCTTCGTCAGTCACTTCGATACCGGTCAGTTCGGCACTTTCCGTTTCGTTAGGAACCACCAGGTCCGTCACCTTCAGGATCTCTGGGTCGATCTTCGCAGCTGGTGCCGGGTTCAAAATGGTCGTGACCCCGTGTTGTTTGGCAACTTTAAACGCTGCCAAGGTGGCTGCTTGTGGCGTTTCAAACTGGGCGATCAGGAAATCAGCCTTCGCAATTTCATCTTCACGGGCAATGACTTCGTCCGCTTTGATCTGTTGGTTGGACCCACCGTAAACCAAAATACTGTTTTGGCCAGCTTCATCCAAGAGAATGAACGCAGAACCGGTTCCGACCGTCTTGTCCGTGATGATGGCACTGGTATCGATGCCGTCGTTGTTCAGAGATTCCACCATGAACCGACCGGCGTCGTCGTTACCGACTTTACCGATAAAGCTGGTTTCAGCACCGGCCCGCGCAGCAGCAACCGCTTGGTTAGCACCCTTCCCACCGGCAGCGCTACTCTTGTTTTCCGTTGACAACGTTTCCCCAGGTTGAGGCATCCGAGCAACTCGCAGCGTCGTATCTACGTTTAGACTTCCGAGAACCGTAACTTTGTTTGACATAATTTACCTTCACTCCTTAAGCAGTGTTTAAAATTGTAAAACGTTTTACTCAATGCTGACACACCGAGGGTATCCGTTTAGATTACCCTTAGCGTATCATGTTTCGAAAAGGCTTACAAGAACTAACTGAAATTTATTTCAAATGCGCCGTGCTTTCGCGTTCACGCAGGTCGACCGGTAAGTCTACCAGCTGGGCCGCCTGCCGTTGATCCTTGATGCGGTTGATCAACAGCCCGGTCGCCTGCTGGCCCATAGTCACGACGGGTTGGTGAATCGTGGTCAGCTTGGGAACCACGTACTCGTCCAGGTCGATATCATCGTAACCCAGGACTGAAATGTCATTGGGCACCGACAACCCCTGCTCGTGCAACCCACGCATCAAGCCCAACGCCGTTTCGTCGTTGATGGCAAAGACTGCGGTCGGGTGCTGCGCCAGAACGGCCGCAGTTGCTTGGTAACCGCCCAACTTGGTCATGGCCGAATGCACGATGGCATTTTCCGGCAGGTCCACGTGGTGTTCAGCCAATCGGTGTTTAAACCCAGCCAACCGAATCTGTAGGTTTTGGGTCGGATCATCGGGCATGACGACCGCAATCTTCTCGTGGCCCAGCGCCAACAAATGATCTGCGGCGAGCTGGCCACCCTGCTCATCATTGATCTGCACGCGGTCCACACTCGGCCCCCCGTTTTGATCGATCAACAGGTACGGAATCCCGTTCTTTTTCAAAATATTATCGATAGCTTCGGCCGTGATTGAGGCACTAGCAATGATGAGGCCGTCGACTGCCCGCTTGATCAGTTCCTCCAGGTAGTAGCTCTCCAGCTTTTCATCATGGTTGGCCCCAAAGATTAAGGGGATGAAGTGCCGTTCCCGGCTGGTTTCTTGCACCCCGCGGATAAACATACTGAAGAAGGGGTTGCCCAAGTTCGGGACCAGGACACCAATCGTCTGGGCCGACTTCATAATCAGGTTGCGGGCGTTGAAGTCAGGCACGTAGCCCATCTCCTCTTGCAGCTGATGGACCCGCCGCCGAGTATCCAGACTGAAGCGCTCGCCCTTACCGTTTAAAATTTGCGAAACCGTTGTGACCGAAACGCCCGCCGCTTCAGCAAGGTCCCGGATCGTTACTTTACGTGTCATAGCCAACCTCCACCGTCTAGATTTAACCGCCAGCGCACCTGGCTACTGAAATGAACAGTCATCAATTCCGTTCCCGCCGGCGGGCTCAAGGTGCCCTGCTGTGGGGAACGGCCCCAGCCTGAGGGGCGGTCTGGGGCCTCGCCTTGAAACCTCGCTGTGGTTCGCGAGTTTCCAAGGTCGTCCCGTGGGCTAAGCTGAGAAACTCACTCAGCTAAGACCACCGACACAGCTGGACACCTTGGCCCGCCTCTGGTCACTCTGACTTGCACGTCCATTTCACTAGCCGATTGCTGACAATCACTTCTCCTCTGATAAGCAGCTCACTGATTGATTATCTGCCTATCAGCTGATTGTCACATACTTTATGGGCCGGTAATTTCGCCGGCACCAAGTTTAACCTATGTTTTATTATACCCCATGGCACGCGGGATTTTGCGACTATTTTGAAAATTTCAGTGTTTGACCCTTTTCACCTGCAACGTATTCACACAGTTACCCGCAAATTAGGGGGTGGATTGGTAGTTACCCGTCTAAATTGGTCTTTTCTTAGAACCCATTTGTAGAATTGGTCCACCCAATTCTGGCTAACTGTGACTTTCAGTTTTACTTCAACAGTGAATTTGCTCACCAAATTTTTCGAAAAAAAGGACCAAATTCACGGTTCGACCCGCCAAATTTAGTCCTTTTCGCTTAATCATTAAGCCTTTAAAATTTTATCGATTGCTGCTAATTGCTCTGGGTCGAATTCCAGGTTTTGAACGGCCTTGATGTTTTCGTTCAAGTGTTCTGGCTTGGAAGCCCCCGTGATGACGCTGGTGATAACCGGGTTGTGTAATAACCAGGCTAAGGCCATGTGGGACAGCTTCTGGCCCCGGCTCTGCGCAATCTTGTTGAGTGCTTGGAGCTTTTGGACCATCTTGTCGCGACCATTGTCCAAGACGAATTCGTTGGACCAGTGAATGTCCACGTCTTCGGGAATGCCATCGAGGTACTTGTCCGTCAATAACCCTTCGGACAGTGGCCCGTAAGCAATGGCCCCGGCGTTGTTTTGGGCCAGCATGTCGAACAAACCATCATCATTAGCGGTTTGGTTCAACATGTTGTAAGAAACTTGGTCCACGACGAATGGCGTGTGCAAGTCCTTGAAAATCTTGATCATGGCTTCGGCTTGTGGTTTCGTGTAGTTGGAAATCCCAACGTACAGCGTCTTCCCTTGACGAACCAAATCGTCCAAGGCCACGGCCGTTTCTTCAGGAGCCGTTTCGGCATCAAATCGGTGGCTGTAGTAAATATCCACGTAATCCAACCCCATTGCCTTCAAGGAACGATCCAAAGAGGCCGTCAAAGCCTTTCTAGAGCTCATTTGACCATAAGGGCCAGGCCACATATGGAAACCAGCCTTACTACTGATGACCAACTCATCACGGTATGGCATCAATTCGCGGTGTAAAACCTCACCAAAGAGGCTTTCCGCAGCGTAAGAGCCAGGACCATAGTTTGCCGCCAAGTCGAAACTAAAAATACCGGCGTCGAAGGCCTTCAGGATAATGTCGCGGGTGTCGCCATAGTTAGCGTTCTCCCCGAAACTGTGCCACATCCCAAAAGAAATTGCGGGTAATTGGAAACCCGTATTTCCTGCCCGGCGAACCGGCATTTTGTCGTAACGGTGTTCATCTGCAAGATACATTCTGCCACATTCCTTTCCACTTATACCTGAGTTAAAGTATAGAGAATTGGTGTGGACCAGTCAAGTTTCTTGCCAACTTTAATGTTGTGAATCGTTCAATTTAACCGCTTGTGAAACGTGGCCGCCGGTAGCTTCCAGCAAGGCCTTCGCCTCCGCGATGGTCCCCTTCGTTTCAATCAATACGATGGCGAGCGGCACATTGTTGTCTGACCGTTCCAAGGCCCGTTCTGCGGCCAGCGTGGACGTTTGCGTCGCTTCGGCAATGATCTTCTTGGCCCGTTCAAACGTCTTGTCGTTGGTTGGCACGACGTTGATCATCAAGTTTTGATAAACCTTGCCCGTCTTGATCATGATGCCCGTGGACAACATGTTCAGCACCATCTTCTCGGCAGTCCCGGCCTTTAACAGCGTGGCCCCGGTAATGATTTCCGGTCCCACGACTGGCGTGATGGCGTAGTCGGCTAGTTCGGACAGCGGGCTCCCCTCGATACAGGAAAACCCAATACCCACGGCACCGTGGTCCTGCGCATACTGCAGAGCAGCCAACGTGTAAGGCGTCTGGCCGGAAGCGGCACTCGCAATCACCACATCCTTATCGGTCAAGTCAACGCCAGCCATATCATTTTGTGCCAACTCAATCGAATCTTCTGCTGCCTTGACTGTGTGGGTCAAAGCGTCCGTGCCCCCGGCAATCAAGCCAAAGGTCTGCTCGCCACTCAGCCCATAGGTCGGTTGCAGTTCGGTCGCATCAATCACGCCGAGTCGACCAGAAGTCCCGGCCCCCACGTAAATCAAGCGGCCCCCCTGGTCAAAGAGTGGGTACGCAGCATCAATTGCCGCTGCGATTTGCGGTAATTGCTTTTGTACGGCGCGCGCTACGCGGTGATCCTCCCGGTTGATCGTCGCAACCATTTCTAACGTGGATTCTCGATCAATATGTGTTGACCGGTGATTCCGTTGTTCTGTCAGTAAATCATCAAATTGCATCGTGTCGGCCTCCAAATCCGCAAGTTTCACGGTTATGTATTCGCTTTCATAGTTACTATCCTAGGTATAACATGTTTCATATTTAATTTCAATTCGGATTTGATTTTCAGGCAAATTTCTTCGTCATTATCGCAAAATAAAAAAGCGAAAAGCCGTCGCTATCCGCTTTCATGGAAATCAAAATTTTACCCATCATTTAGTTAATATTTACTAAAGGGGTTACCCATTGTTTGTACCTCCGGAGTGGTGAAAATTGTGCTAGCCGTAAACGTTCCCGACGGCGGATTCAAGGTTCCCTGCTGTGGGGCCGGTTCCAGCCTGAGAAGCGGTCTTCCACCTCAACTTTGTGCCTGAGAATCGGTCACAAAGATTGTCCCATGTTCTAAGCTGAGAATAAATCACTCAGCTAAGAACATCGACACAGCTGTTCGCCTTGATCCGCCTCTGGTCACTAACATTGGCCACCGATTTTCACCACTTGGCCCCTCTGACACACAAAAGGTCGTGTCAGGAAACACCTCTCAGCATATTCTCTAACACGACCTACATAAACAATTTAAATTTAAAAAGTAAAACTGGAAAGTCCAAACGAACTTAACCTTGCTGCCAGCCGAAGTCAGCCAGACACGCAGACAGCTGTGTCGACGGCGTTAGCTGAGAGGCTTTCTCAGCTTACCCCGTGGGACGTGTTGGGAAACGGGTGATTCTCAGCCCGTTTTCCAACCGAGCCGGAGGACCGCCCCTTAGGCCGCAGGCGTTCCCCACAGCAGGCGGAGTGTCTGGCTGGCGAGGCGACCCCCGCCAAGGTCAAGTTACTTTTCGACCTTCATCCATTGGTAGCCACGACTCATCCCCGCCGGATTCCAAACATACCCGGAAACCTTGGAATTCCACATTTCAACGGTAGCGGGTTGATACAACGGCACAACCCCTTGTTGCGTCATCAAGCGCTTTTCGGCGTTGACCAGGTCTTGGTAACGAGCCGTTGGGTTGTTGGCGTCCTTGTTTTCTGAATCCTTCACGTAGCCGTCGTACTTGGCATCCGAGAAGTCACCGTTATTGTTGGTATTACCGGTGCTCATCAGGGACAAGAAGTTGATTGGATCGGCGAAGTCGGCCCCCCAGCTGGACAGAACCAGTTCAAAGTTCCCGGCGTTTGACCGGCTCAACCGCGTCTTGTAAGGCAACGTGTTGATGGTGACCTTAACGTTTGGCATTTTTTGCAGTTCAGCTTGGATGTACTGTGCCACCGTCTTGGTCACGCTCGTATCATCCGCCAGCAACGTTAGGTTCAGGCTCTTTTGACCGGAAGCCTTCAAGCCCGCCTTCATCAAGGTCTTGGCCTGCTTCAAATCGTAAACGACCCCGTCCTTAACGTAGGCGTCCTTGGCGAAATCAGCCTTGGTCTTCGGGTTACGAGACAGGTTTTGAGAAATGAAGCCCATTGGTGCCTTGGACCCGTCACGTAAGACGCTCTTGGCTAACTGTTGCTTATCGATGGCCATGGATAAGGCTTGACGCACCTTTAAGTTCCGTAAGGCCTTGACCTTCTTCTGGTTCATCTGCATGTAGTAGGTGGTCCCGCCGACGAAGGTCTTCATGTCCTGATTATTCTTCAGGTTAGCGACCTGCGTGCCGTCCAGCGTCGTGGCGTCTAATTCATGCTTCTGGTATAAACTCAGTCCGGTCGAAGGATCTGCGACCACTTGGAAGTTCATCTTGTCCAGCGTGATAGCCTTCTTGTCCCAGAACTTGGTGTTCTTCTTCAAGACCCAGCTCTGGTTGGTCCCTTGCCACTTGGTCATGGTAAATGGCCCATCGTATGCCGTCTGACTACTTGAATGACCGTTGTCACTCCCGTTCTTCTCCACGACACTTTGTTCCTGTGGGAAGAAGGTTGGGAAGGCCAGCAACAGTTTGAAGTAGGCAACTGGCTTGCTTAACGTCACCTTCAGGGTGTTTTTGTTCACGGCCTGAACGCCTAATTGGTTCGGTCCGAGGCTCCCCTTTTGAATGGCACTATAATTTTTCAGGCCGGCCATCAAGTACGCATACTCGGATGCCGTCTTGGGATTGACCGTCCGCCGCCAAGAGTAAACGAAGTCGTTGGCCGTCACAGCTTTGCCATCGTTCCAGTGGTTGTTCTGCCGCAGTTTAAACACGTACGTCTTCCCACCGTTAGATACCGTCGTCTTGGTGGCCATGGCGTTGATCAATTTTTCATTCTTGCCTAACCGGTACAATCCCTCTTGCGTATGGTACAGCATGGTTAAACTCGTGGAATCCGCGGCCTTAGACACGTCTAACGTGGTGACCTCAGATTTGGCCGATAACTTGACGGACTGATTCGTCGCCAGTTGATTGGACTTGCTGGTGCTGGACGTTGACTTGCCACAAGCGGCTAACCCGCCCGCAACCAACAACGCGACCCCAATTAAAATACTAACTTGCTTTCCCTTCAAAACTTTCGCTCCTCTAATCTAAAATAGTCTGGTGTAACAATTTTAACTTACCTGCGCGTTCGAATAAAGCCCCGAGCTTTAATAAAACCGCTTCCTGACCCTTTGCCGCATTAAATTGGATCCCCAGTGGTAAGCCCTCGGCCGTGACCGCCGTCGGCAAACTGATAGCGGGTTCTCCCGTTAAGTTAGCCTGTTGCGTAAATGGCGAACGGGTCAGTGCCGGCAACCACTGGTCGTAAATTAGTTGCTTCTGGGCCGCTGGCTTCAAGCTCGTGATGTCGGCCATTTTCGCGGCATTTTCTGCAGAAACCAACGTGTCGCCAACCTTAGGTGCTGGCCAGGCGGTCGTTGGCGTCAGGATGACCGGGTACTTAGCGTGTAACTGCGCCATTTGCCAAGCCGCCTGATCCCATTTGCCCAGGGATTGACTGTATTCGGCCGCACTGGTATTCAGTCCGGTCTGATACAGCGCCCATGTCAGGAGTTCCATGTCGTCACGCGTTAACAATCGGCCCATGCCATCCTGCATCTCGCCCATGAAGGCCGCCGTTTCCCCAGCGTTCATGGTGTAGTAGCTTTCCATTAAAGCCACCCCATCAATTGGGTTATGAACCTCTTCGACGTCAAATCCTTCACTGGTCAAAAAGGCAACGGCATCTTCGACTGCTTTAACGGCATCCGGACTGACCGGCGTGCCGACAGGGGATTCGGTCGTGTAACCGATGACTCCGGGCTGAACCGGCTGATCCAACTGGGCTAAGAAGCCCGGCTCCTCCAACGGCTGCTGAAAGACGGCCGCCGGTTGAATCGTTTGTAAACTGTCTAGTAAGGCCGCAGTATCTCGCACGGAGCGGGTCAGACCGAAGTCGATAGCCGCTCCCTGCCAAGACCGCCAGTCGCCAGGACCCACGGGAACACGACCCCGCGTTGGCTTCAGGCCAATGGTTCCGGACCAGGATGACGGAATCCGAATCGATCCCCCGCCATCACTACCGGCAGCTAGGGGCACAATTCCTGCGGCCACCGCAGCCCCAGCACCACCTGAGGATCCCCCCGGTTGGTAATCCAGATTCCACGGGTTATGGGCGTCACCATAGATGTCGGCGTCCGTGATATTTTTAAACCCAAATTCGGGGAAATTGGTCTGACCAATCACAATGAATCCGGCGCGTTGCAGTGCTTCGACAAAGAAGTTTGTCTGGGTGGCGACGTTGTCCTTCAACAGGCGTGAACCACTCGTGCTTGATTCGCCCTTCAACTGTTGGCCCAGGCCCTTCAAGAGTAACGGCACCCCCAAAAATGGTTGGCCACTATCGGTTTGCGCCGCGGCTTCCTTTAAGGCTTTCTCTTTTCTAGTCGTGATGACCGCGTTCAACTGTGGGTTCTGTTTCTCAATCTCGGTAAATGCTCGTTCAATCAGCTCTTGGCTGGTCACTTCACCGCTGCGCACCCGTTGTGCCCACGTTAATGCTGGTGTACCGATCCAATCCGTAATTGCCAAATCAAACGCCTCCTACAAATTTTATGTATCCGACCCTAACCCTGACCTAACAGGTTTCCATCCGTTCCCGACAGCGGTTTCAAGGGGCCCTGCTATGGGGCACGGTTCCAGACTGAGGAGCGGTCTTCCACCTCGACTTGAAGCCTGGAAATTCACCAGCCTCCAAGGTCGGCCCATGTTCTAAGCTGAGAAAACCACTCAGCCAAGAGCATCGACACAGCCGGGCCCCTTGAACCGCCTCTGGTCACTAAAACTTGCTAAGTCACGTTACGCTCGTATCATTTCATTCCCCAGTGTATAACCGGCTTTAAGGATAATCGGAATAATAGCTATTACGCTAAACAGGCATCTCGTTGATACACCCAGAGAATCCAATTCACTTACTAAAAACTAGAACCAACTGTAACTATACCGCTTTCCAATTGAATTTTGTTGTACAGTGCCCCGCAATTTACCGACTTTTCATAGTAAGAACGATTTTTATAATTTGCCAGTCTTTGCTTACCGACAACACCAGCCAAAAGTCCCAACAGAACAGGCTATTTGTGAATTCATATTGTTAAAAGACTCGGTAGTTGTGTCACACCATAATGGGCCCCCACAACACCACAGTCGCTGAAAAAGTTTTCACACTCGCATACGTCAGGAGACGCCAACCGCCAAGTGTAAATATCGTGGCAAATCAGAGTGACCAGAGGCGAATCAAAGTTCCCTGCTGTGTCGGTGATCTTGGCTGAAGTTCTTCATTCAGCCTAGAGCACGGGACGACCTTGGAAACTCGCGAATTTCAGCGAGGTTTCAAGGCGAGCTGGAAGACCGCCCTTTGGCTGGAAGCGTTCCCCACAGCTGGGAACTTTGAATTCGCCGCCGGGAACGCCAATATTTTACCGCAGCATTTGTGAACGCGACGGTTGTAAAAGCGTTTTCAAATAGTTATACTTAAAAAGTCTTAGGTCACAAATTGAAAGGAATGAAAAATTGATGAATAAGACGAAGAAATGGTTGGTTTTAGGTTTAGGTTTAAGCTTAGTGATGGGCGTCGGTCTCGTTGGTTGCGGGAAGAGCTCATCGTCGTCGGAGTCAACGAATACCAAGGTCGCTAACAAGAAGACCTTGATTGTGGCAACGTCCGGGACTTTGTATCCCACCTCGTTCCACACCTCCAAGAACAGTAAGCTGACGGGGTACGACATTGAAGTTGTCCGTGCCGTCGCCAAGGGCTTGCACAAAAAAGTTGAGTTCAAGGAACTCAGCGTTGACGGGCAGTTAACGGCGGTCAACACGGGCAAGGCCGACATGGCAGCTAACGACTTTGGGTTGTCCCCTGCCCGCAAGAAGCAGTACGCGCTGTCCACGGTGTACAAGCACTCCTTTAACAGTATCATGGTCCGGAACAGCAATGACTCCGGCATCCACAACTGGTCAGACATCAAGGGTAAGAAGTCCGCTGGTGAAGCCGGGACGGGTTATCAACGACTGGCTCAGCAACTTGGTGCCAAATTGGTTAACTATGACAACGTTTCGAATGATGTTTATTTGAAGGACGTTAAAAATGGCAAGACCGATATGATCATGAACGACTACTACCTGCAAAAGCTGGCGTTGAAGGCTATTCCTAACAACGGTCTGCATTTGATCAAGAACATGTACTTTACCACCAGCGATGATGGTCAGGGTGTGGGAATCTTGATGAAGAAGAGCAACACCAAGCTGAAGGCCGAAGTCGATAAAGAAGTTCAAAAATTATTGAAGAATGGTACCATCAAGAAGATTTCTGAAAAGTACTATGGCGCCGATGTCACGAAGAAGCCGAACGTGAAGATTTCTAAGAACTTCACCATTAAGTCTAAGTACACGGGTCAATAGAAAGTCAGGTGACGCCACTGTGCTAAAATATTTCTCGATTCCGGGATTTTTTAACGCCAAGTTGGCTTGGTCGTCCATCCCCCAGATTCTGGCGGGACTGCCGATGACCATCTACCTAACTTTAATGGCCTTCGTGTTGGCCACGATTCTAGGGATGTTCCTGACGCTGGCACAACTTAGCCACATTCGGGTGCTGCACTGGATTGCCCGCGCCTATATTTCCTTTATGCGTGGTGTGCCCATGCTGGTCGTCCTGTTCATCGTCTACTTCGGCTTTGGCTTGACTGCCATCCCCGCCGCCATCATCTCGTTTACGATTGGTGCCGCGGCGTTCGTGTCCGAGGTCTTTCGGTCCTCATTTCTGGGGATTGACCACGGCCAGTACGAAGCCGCCTACTCGATTGGGTTGCCCTACCGCAAGGTCATGCGCCTAATCATCATTCCGCAGGCCTTTCGCATCAGCATTCCAGCACTCGGCAACATTCTGCTGGACATGTTCAAGGGCACCTCGCTGGCCGCCATGATTACCGTGACCGAAATGTTTATGGACGCGAAAATTGTGGCCGGGGCCAATCAGGACTACATGACGATCTACATCACGATTGCCATTCTCTACTGGCTCTGTTGCGTGGTCTTAACGGCCGGACAGAACTGGCTCGAGCGGTATTTAGATTATGACCGGAAATCAATTCATATGAAAATGATTTAGCGTTTTACAAATAGGGTCCGAAACCGTTAATTGGTTTCGGACCCTATTTTTGTTCTAGTACGCTTAACTGAAAGTAAAAACTCTTGCGATTTACAACTTAACCCCGCGCACCAAGTAGCTGTTCATCCAGGGGCCAGACCACCACCCGTTGATGCCCAGCGAATGGGCTTCCCGAACATCCAGCTGCGCTGCACTGAGCGTTTGACGATACTCAGCGGCGTGATGGCCGGTGTCGATGATGACCAACTGACCGCCCGGTTTCAACACCCGGACCGCCTCTTGTAGCGCCCGCTGTCGTTGCTGGACGCCATGAATATTATGCAACGCAAAACTGGTCGTGATGACGTCAAATTGGTCGTCTGGAAAGGGCAACGCCACCATGTCACCGGTCACCAGCTTAACCCGGTCGGTGAGTCCTAATGCCGTCACGTTTCGCTGGGTGACTTCTGCAGCGTTATGCGACTGGTCGCGTGAATGCCACAAGTCCATGCCCACGGCTTGTCCCGACTTTTCTAATTGCCCAGCCAACCGGGTTAACAGTGCTCCCCGACCACAACCGAGATCCAGAATCTGGTCGGTCGCTTTCACCCCCAATCGCGGAATCAGCTGATCAAACAACCGATATTTTCCGCGAACCGTGGTATGTAAGAAGAGTCCTCCTTCAACGAACACGATGCCCGCCACAATCACCTCTAGGACGATGGGTGCCGCTGGTCGCAACACATAGCCCTGCACAAACAAAAAGACCGCCGCCAAAATATACAGCACGGGAACGAGTGGCGCATCGATCCCAAAAGTTTTCCAATTAGACAAAATTCTGACCTCCCCCAATTTTTCACAATTACCCCGATTCGTTCATTATAGCAAACGTACAAAAGGTTGTAAATTCCCTTTACCAAGTCTGTACATTAGCTGTTACGACAAAAAAAGTGGTCGAGAGAAAATAATCTCGACCACCTCACTAAACTTATGATTTTATTGTTCTTGACGCTTAGGTGCCTTGTGGAACAGGGAATCGACGGGTTCTTCATGGTAAATCAGGTCGATGGCCTTCCCAAACATTTCGCCCACGGACATCACGACAAACTTGTCGCTTTGCTTGTCCTCTGGCAATTGAATGGAGTCGGTAATGACAACCTTCTTCAACACGGAATCGTTGATGCGTTGGGTCGCGTCACCGGACAGGACCGCGTGGGTCGCTGCCGCGTAAACGTCCGCCGCACCGGCCTTCTTCAAGGCGTCAGCGGAGACGGTGATCCGAATGGCGGTATCAATGATATCGTCCACCAGGATAGCGTGCTTGCCCTTCACATCCCCAATAACAGCCTCGGGATGAGCCGCGTTCTCCGTATCGGAACGGTTGTCGATGATGGCAATCGGGGCGCCTAAGAGTTCAGCTAACCGCCGGGCCCGGCTGACCCCGGCATGGTCAGGTGCAACCACGACGATATCCTCATCGGCCAAGGTCGTGCTGTTTTCAAAGTAACTGGTCAGTAACCGGTCACTCTGGAGGTGGTCAACGGGAATGTCAAAGAATCCTTGCAGCTGAGCCGCATGCAGGTCTAAGGCAATGACCCGGTTGACGCCGTCCATCTGTAGCAAGGACGCAATTAACTTAGCCGTAATGGGTTCGCGGGAACGGGCTTTACGGTCGGCCCGTGAGTAACCGTAGTACGGAATGACCACGTTGATCTTCTCAGCGCTGGCCCGCCGTGCGGCATCCACCATGATCAATAATTCCATCAGGTTCGTGTTAACCGGATCCGAAACGGATTGAATCAGGAACAATTCATCCCCCCGAATACTTTCGTCAATACTGATCTGAATCTCACCGTCACTAAAGTGCTTGATTGTTGCCTTCCCTAATTCGACACCTGCCGCCTTCGCAATCTTTTCGGCGAGTGGTCGGTTCGAGTTCAAAGCAAAGACTTTCATTCTGCCAGCTTCGACGTGTTCTGCCATAACAGCCTCCCTGTGGGTTTTCCACAAATTCGTATATTTTACGGACTACCGGGCACTGGTCATTTTCATCAGACCAACTGACGCCCAGCAGCGCGTTTTTTCTGTCTTTATTATCGCAATCTTTGACCGGAAACGCAACGCTTGCAACCGCTATTTTATACGGATGGCATAAATTGTTTGGGTGACACACCCTGCATCCCGATCATCGGGTCAATCTTTCGGCTCAAAACCAGTTCCGGCGTCAGACGATAATCCGTTGACGTCGTGGGTTCTGTGGTGTCAGTCGACGCACCATCTGTCGTGACTGGCTCGGGCGTTTCCGCCTCTGCTGTAGTTGGTACCGCAGCCGGTTCAGGCGTCTCGGTCTCAGCAGTCGGCGTTGTTTCTGCCGGCTCGTCAGGCGTCACGGGTGTCCCGTCTGGGTCCAGCACCGTTTGAATCCGCGTTGTCAGCGTGGTGTTCCGGTTGACGCCCAGGCTGGTGACACAGGCCTCAAAGGCCCGCGGCTCACCCAGGAGAATCAGCATGTCCGCTGCCCGCGTGACCGCCGTATACAGCAGGTTCCGCTGGAGCATCCGGTTATACTGGCCGACCATGGGCAGGATCACCATTTTAAATTCAGACCCCTGCGACTTGTGAATCGACATACAGTAGGCCAGGGTCAGCCGGTTCCAATCGTTGCGGGCATACGTGACCTCGGTCTGCTCAAAGGCAATCGTCAGCTGGTCGCTCTTGACCTCGCTGTGCTTATCGCTGGCCAGGTCGATTCCGGTGATGACTCCGATATCCCCGTTGAACACGTTGTTTTCGGGGCTGTTGACCAGGTGTAAGACCTTGTCGCCGATTCGAAATTTCTGGTTACGGAACTCAACTTCCTTAGTCCGCTCAGACTTTTTCGGGTTCAAGATATCCTGTAATACCACGTTCAACCGGTCAATTCCGGCCGAGCCCCGGTACATGGGGGCCAGCACCTGAATATCACTAGCGGAAAAGCCCTTGGCGTGGGCCTTCTGGACGATCTGGTCGATCACGCTCTCCACCTGATTGGCGTGGCAAGCGATGAACGACCGGTCCTTTTGGTTCTTGGTGAAATCAGCCGGTAGTTTTCCCGACTTGATGGCGTGGGCCAGCGGGATGATGGACGAGCCATCCCCCTGCCGGTAAATCGTATCGAGCTGAATCTTTTGTAGTTGGTCGCTGGCCAACAGGTCGTGAAAGACCTGACCGGGGCCGACGGATGGCAGTTGGTCCTTATCGCCGACCAGCACGACCTGCATCCCCACGGGTACGGCCCGCAAGAGCGTCTTCATCAGGTAGACGTCGACCATCGACGTTTCATCGATGATCAACAGTCCCCCCTCTAGGTCGTTGGTGGCCGCCTCATCCAGGTTATCTTCCCGACCGGTCAGGCCCAGTAGGCGGTGAATCGTGCTGGCCGGTAAGCCGGTCGACTCACTCATCCGCTTGGCGGCCCGACCGGTTGGCGCGGCTAGGAGGATTGGAAACGGTTTTTCCTTGTATTCGTTGATGTCTAAAGAGACCTCGTGCATGCGCGCATACAAATTGACCAGTCCGCGAATGATCGTGGTCTTCCCGGTCCCGGGTCCCCCCGTCAGCAGCATGACCTTGGCCTGAATAGCCGCGGTCAGCGCCGCCGTTTGGGACTCATCGTACACGATGTCGCCCTGTTTCTCCACGATGCGGAGTTGCTTACGGATGGCATCATCATTGAACTTGGCCGTCGAATCGTCCGCCTTTAATAGCCGCTGGAGGTGCTCCGCAATCTGCCATTCGGCGTCGTAGAGCGTCTTCAAATAGATCCGCTGGTCATCGCCCACGACCTTCTGTTCCTTGGCCAGTTCCAGCAGTTCATCCGCCAGCTTGGCCGGGTCCAGACGAACGTTGCGTGAATTTTCCAGTAGACTTAACGCGTTGGCTAGTAACGGTTTAGCCGTGGTATAGGTATCTCCGTTCGCCACCGACAGATCATTGAGCGTCTGTAACAGGCCGGCCCGCAACCGTTCGGGCTTATCCGCCTCGTACCCCAGCTGGGTGGCGATTTGGTCTGCCCGCCGGAAGCTGACCCCGTTGATGTCTTCGGCCAATTGGTACGGATTCTCGTGGATCACGTCCAGTGTTTTTTCCTGGTACCGGTTGTAAATGGCCGCGGCCAACGTGCTCCCGAAGCCGTAACCGTTGAGACCGATGATGATCTGTTCCATCCCGTTGTTGGTCTGGAGCTGACTGATCAGGGTCGCCGACACCTTGGGCGACAAGCCGAGTGGTTGGAGCACCGCCGGATCGTTTAAAATTTCTTCAATGGCGTTGGTGCCCAAGGCATCCACAATTTTTTCGGCCGTCTTCTTGCCCAGCCCGGGAAAGTCGTCGCCGCTTAAATAGCCGACGACGCCGCTGCGGGTGGTTGGCGTTTCATTTTGATAGTTATCCGCCTGGAACTGGACCCCGTACTTGGGGTGTTCCACGCGCTTACCCGTGAAGCGATAGGTCACGTCGTCCTTGATATCAGCAAAGTTCCCGGTGACGACGATCTCGTCTTCGTGCCAGTCCAAGCTGGTCTCGGATACCTTGACCAGCATGACCTTATAAAAGCTATCGTTGCTGGCAAAAAAGACCGCACTGACGGTGCCGACCACGTAATCGGCCTGGGGCGCGCCACTTTCTTCAAATAAATCGAGCGATTCGGTTGCCATCTGTGCGCCTCCCTTACTTTTGGTCGTCAGTCTTGCCCCGTTGCGTTTGCACGAAGCGTTCAATGTCGGCTAGCCGTTGCTGACCTTTCTCATAGTACGTGGGGTCCAGCTGCTTGGCCTGTGCGAAATGGTCCTGGTAGGGCTGGCCTAAGACCATGGCCACCAAGCCACGGTCAAAGTGGGCCCGGCCGTTCTGGGCGTCCAGCTGGAGCACGCGGTCATAGTACTCGGCCGCCTGGTCCATGTTCCCCAAAGCCAACAGGTTCTCAGCCATGACCTGGAGGGTTGCCTCGTCATTTGGTTGGCTAGTCAGCGCCGTTAGGGCAAAGGCCAACGCCCGTTTGTGGTCGCCGTTAGCCATATAGCTCTGGGCCATCATCAGGTAGCCGGCACCCTTCCACTGCGCCCCCAGCTGATCAAACTGCTGAATGGCCTTGGGATAGTCTTCTGCGGCATAGTACACGTTGCCCAGTCCGTAGCGCAACTTTTCCACCACGGCCGGTTGGGTCGCGAAGAGTCCGAGGGCCTTCATCAGGAGTTCCTCGGCCTGGGCGTAGGAGTTCAGGTCGACCAGCACCGTTGCCAACTCGTAATACGCTTCCGCATCACCGGGATGGGTGTCGATCCGTTGAACTAGTTTGTGGACCATTTGTTCTGATTTTTGTTTATCCGCATCGCGGGTCTTTTTTTCTTCAGTCATTTTATCACCTAAATTGTATCGGTTGGCGTTGCAGTTGCCGTCAAAAAGCTAGTATCGTTCCAGTCGACCAGGTCGTAATGGTGCCCGTCCACGGTCTCCAGGACCGTCACGCTGGCGTTCCGCAGGCCCCCACGTTTCCGCAAATCAGCCAGTGGCGTCCCCAGTAACGCGTTGATTTCGGCGTTCAGGGCCGCCCCGTGGCTAACGATTAGAACGTTGTCGGTCGGTTGGGGATTAGCCGCCACGATTTTTTGAATGGCGGGCGTCATCCGGTCGATCACCTGGGTAAACGTCTCCCCACCAATCTTTGCCGCATCGTATTGGTCCGGATGATTGCGAAAAGCATCGAGCTCGGCGGGAAATTGGTCGCGCACCGCGGTAAACGCCATGCCTTCCATCTTGCCTAAATGGAACTCCTCCAGGCGGCTAACCAGCGTCAGCGGCACCTGTTGGTGTAATTCTTTGACCACGTGTTGGGCCGTCACCCGGGCCCGTTTGATGGGGCTGGCGTACGCGTGGGTGAACGGCGTGTCCTTTAAGAAGCGGCCAACCTGCACCATTTGGTCGTAGCTCTCGGTTAACAGCGGGGAATCGCCCCCGGCGCCTTGGAAGCGGCCTTCCAGGTTCCATTCGGTCTTGCCGTGGCGAATAAAGTATAATTTCAAAATTGTTGCCGTCCTTTCCGTAAAGTCACATAGTCTATATTATGCCAGTTTTTCCTAAGTTTTCAAAGAAACATCCGTTAGAAAATTCAAATTGCTGGGGTTCTTGGTCTGCCTCCGCTGCGGTGAATAGGGACTGCTCCCCTGTGGGGACCGCCTGCGGCCTGAGAAGCGGTCCTCCGGCTCGCCTTTGAGCCGAAGCCCACGTCTCAAAGGTCGTCCCGTGCTGTAAAGCTGGGAAAATCACCCAGCTAACACCACCGACACAGGGTTCTATCCCCGTCCCCCTTTCGCTCTGGCTGTCCCCACCGACCGTTCACCTCCGCTCCGGCAGCCCAAGAACGGACTGATTTGAATTTTACGGTTGTTTCTTTCACCTAGGTCGCTGGCATTATATCTACCACCGTCACGTCTACCACTTGGAGTTAGCTAATCACTCTTAATTAAAAGTTACGTTGCCTAGGACATCCCCACAATTTGACTGCAAGTTACCAATAGTCAAATCATCGCCAGCTCCCCATTGAACCGGCCTCGCCACTACATCAGTTGCCAGTGACCGCCGTCTCCGCCGCAGGGATGGTGAAAATATGTTCAGCCGTGGGACTTGTCGTGAGAACGGAACGTTCTGATGACAAGTGGTGTTTTTGAGACGCGACCTTCGGCTCAGAAGCAAGGTCAGAGACCGCCCTTTGGCTCTGGCCGTCCTGCCCACCGCGTGTACTTACTAACTAGACCATTCACCCCCCTCTAACGCCTGACGATTTACTTTTCACGGCAGTCTCAGCTATCTTGAAGCAGCCCGCCATTTCGATAGGAGCTGGTTACCACCGACGTGAGCCGTGAGGGCGGAGAAAATGGGTCCAGCTGTGGGATTTTCTGAGTGGCTTGCTCAGAAAATGGCGACTTTGAGACGCGGGTTTCGGCTCAAAGCGAGTCTAGAGACCGCTCTTTGGCTCTAGACGTCCTCCCCTCAGCGTTCCGATCCCATTTTCTCCGCCCGGTAAGGCGGCCCATCAACGACCCGTGTAACCAAAAAGCTCCTCATTGAACCAGCGGGGCCGGTTCAATGAGGAGCTGAAAAATTAGATTAACTGTAACTCGCGGTCCTTGTTGTAGGCAGCGTCAATGATGGCACTCCCTAGGCACTCGTCACCGTTGTAGAACACAACGGCCTGACCAGGCGTGATGGCCCGGGCTGGGTCGTCAAATTCAACCGTGACCTGCTGGCCGTCCTCACTCAAGTGAACGGTCACGCCGGTATCCTTTTGCCGGTAACGGAACTTCGCCGTGCAGTGGAAGTCACTGCCGCGGTCAATCGTATTGACCCAGTGAATGTCCGAAGCAGACAGGTGCGTCGCGTACAGATGAGAGTTGTGGTAACCCTTGCCCACGTACAAAATGTTCTTGGTCAAGTCCTTACCGATTACGAACCAAGGCTCGTTATCCTCACCGTCACCACCGATACCTAAGCCGCGACGCTGACCGATCGTGTAGTACATCAATCCGGCGTGGTCACCCTTGACCTCACCGTCGACCGTCATCATCTTGCCGGGCTTAGCTGGCAGATACGTGTTCAAGAAGTCCTTGAAGTGACCTTTTTCACCGATAAAGCAGATTCCCATGGAGTCCTTCTTATCAGCGGTGGCCAAACCAGCTTCCTTCGCAATTTCACGGACCTGGGGCTTAACCAGGTCACCGATTGGGAACATCACGCGGTCCAGCTGCTCCGTTGAGAGCTGACTCAAGAAGTAAGTCTGGTCCTTGTTCTGATCCACGGCGCGCATTAAGTGTGCGTCGCCGTTCTCGTCACGCGTCAACTGGGCATAATGACCCGTGGCGATGTAGTCGGCACCTAATTCCAATGCGTAGTCCAAGAAAGCCTTGAACTTGATTTCCTTGTTGCAGATCACATCGGGGTTCGGCGTCCGACCCTTTTTGTACTCGTCCAAGAAGTACGTGAACACGCGGTCCCAGTATTCCTTTTCAAAGTTGACGGAGTAGTAAGGAATGCCAATTTGTGAGGCAACCTTTGCTACATCTTTATAGTCTTCAGTGGCGGTACAAACCCCGTTCTCGTCCGTATCGTCCCAATTCTTCATGAAGACGCCGATCACGTCGTAGCCCTGCTGCTTTAAGCGCAAAGCGACAACGGAGGAATCGACCCCGCCACTCATACCAACGACAACCCGTGTATGGCTGTTGTCCTGCATGATATCACCATCATTTCTCTCAGATTCTGGAGAATCTACGATTTGAAGGTCGCATAAATCCAGTATTGCCTAGTTTACCCATTTTCAAGCGGTTTTGCAAGCCTGGCGTTTCCTTTCATCTAACTGCCCCGTTTCCAGCGGTATGACTGGTCAAACTGCCCTAGACGTGTATAATGATAAAATGATGAGAAAATAATTAGAATCCATTATTGTTAGGAAGCGACATCTATGCCCTCACCCATTATTTCCGTCGACCACGCGAATTTTAGCTACGTGACCTTCACCAAGCAAGCCGGCTTCAGCGGGGCCTGGCACGACCTCTTTCATCGCCAAAAAAGCACCGTCGCGGCCGTTCAAGACATTTCACTACACGTCAACCAGGGCGAGGTTCTCGGCCTCCTGGGCGCCAACGGGGCGGGTAAAACGACCCTGATCAAACTGATGACGGGCATCCTGCCGGTTAATACCGGTGACGTCCGCCTGTTCACCGACCAGATTCCCTTTCGCAAGCGGCCCGCCTTCCTTCAGTGCATCGGCGTCATGCTGAGCCAGAAGAGTCAGCTGGCCTGGGACCTGCCGCCGCTAGACACCCTGGTGCTCCTGCGGGAGATCTACCACATCCCCCACGACGCCTTCACCACCTGGCTGGCGTTTCTCACCAAGGAACTGGCCGTGACACCGCAACTCCACGTGCCCGTCCGGAAGCTCTCGCTGGGCCAACGCATCAAGTTTGAACTCATCTGCGCACTGATCCATAAGCCCGAGATTCTCTTCCTGGATGAACCCACGATTGGCATCGACGTCAGCAGTCAGGCCAATATTTACCGGTTCCTCAAGCAGCTGAATCACGACACCCAGATGACCATCATCCTGACCAGCCACAATACCAAGGATATCGAGGCGCTGGCCCAACGCGTTGCGGTCATCAACCACGGTCACAAGATCTTCGACGGCACAACGACCGGCCTGATCAGTCGTTACGCCACCGTGCCCCTCCTGGAAATCGTGACCGACGCGCCACTGGACCCGTTGCCCGACCACGTGCGCCAAGTGGATGCGACCCATTATGAGATTGATGCGACAACGCTAACCGCATTGCCGATCGACCCACGCCGCATTTTAAGCGTCAACCGGCACAACGGCAGCCTAGACGCCATCCTCACCCAATTGTTTTCCGAGGAGGCGCCGACCCAATGAAATATTGGTTGACTTGTCAAAACGCCCTGATGGCCACGCTGGCCTACCGGGGCAACCTGGTTTTAAACTTACTGACGACCGCCGTCAACGTCATGGTCACCATTTTCATGTGGCTGGCCGTCTACAACTTTAGCGGCCGGAGCGACATTGCTGGCATCCAGCCCAATCAGATGGTCATCTACCTGATTGTGGTCAACGTTTTAGCCCTTATTTTTTCCGCGGAACCCATTTTCAAATTCAGCGGCCTGGTCCGCAGTGGCAACCTCTCCGTCGTGCTCATGCGTCCGATCAATTATTTTATTCAAAGTTTCTGGGATTACCTAGGACGAGGCCTGCCATTTCTGGTCATTTACGGCCTGGCGACCGGTTTTATCAGTCCCGTCTTTCGCCGCGGCCTGCTGTACGGGCTGGGTAGTCTGCTCCTGATGATGCTGACCTACGGCATGTTTTTCCTGATGATCACCGCCATCAGCCTGTGTAGCTTCTGGTTGGTGCAGGTCTGGCCGTTGCGGCCCGTGCTGAGCGCACTCTTCCTCCTGTTAGGGGGGCAGGCCTTTCCGCTTCAGGTACTGCCACCAGCATTCGCCTGGCTGATTTATAATCCCTTTTCTCTAGCTGGTAACCAACTGACGCTACTACTCCTGGGCAAACTGTCGCTCAACCAGATTTTGCTGGCGGGCGGTTGGGCGCTGGGTTGGGCCGTCGTCGCCTTAGGAATCCTGAAAATCGTTTGGCCCCGGGGTATCCGTTCTTATGAGGGGGTGGGGAGCTAATGTTGAAAATTTATCGCGTGCTGGTCACGCAAAGCTTAGCGGAGACCATGACCTACCGGGTGACGACCGTGCTGACCGCCCTGTTCGGTGTCCTGTTTTACGCCATTGACCTGATCACCGGGGGCGTGTACTTCTCGTTTACCCCCACCATTTACGGCTGGAATTTTCTCGACTACCTCAACCTCATCACCACGGCCAATCTCATCAGCTACGCCTACCAATTCTTATTCGTCGCGGGGCACGAGGACCTGGTCGACCAAATTTTGGACGGCAACCTGGACTACTCTTTGTTGCGGCCGGTCAACTCGTACTGGTTTCACGCGAGTTACCGGGTGGACTTCCCCTCGCTGGTCACGTTATTGCTGACCGGCGTCATCGAGGGCGTGATTCTAAGCAAATTGCACCCGACACCGCTGAATCTCCTGCTTTATGTGGTCGCAGTGATTGTCGGCATCGGCTTTGTCTTTGCCCTCAACCAGATTATGGTCACGCTGGCCTTTTGGGTCGACGGCCTGTCCGCACTCAACGGCCTGCCAGAAGACCTGATGGACGCGTCCGCGCGCCCGGCTAAAATTTATCCGCGGGTGATCCAACAGCTCTTCCTGTGGGTCATCCCCTCACTGGCCATCACCAACGTCCCGGCCCAGTTCGGCCACAATCAGCCCACCTGGCTTTTGCTGTGGACGGCTCTGGTCACCGGTGTGCTGCTGGTCATTTCTTACATTGAATGGCAACGGGGTCTGCTGAAGTACGTTTCGGCTAATTAAACTTCAAAAAATGCTGCGCCTCTTCTCGGGGAGCAGCATTTCAAGGTAATTATGATAGTTTGCTAACCCATCTCTGCTAAAATAGTTGCGGCAACTGGCCATTTCGCTAGAATCCGGCATAATGGCGGTATCAAACGAACCCAGTACCGTCTACCGGGCTCACTGGAGGAATCATCATGCACGTTGTCCAACAAAATTCCAAGTTGCAGGAAGGCCTGTTTGGCGTCACATTGCTGTTACTGATTCTGGCCGCCCTGACGTCCCAACCCATCGTCCTCGCCGTCATTAGTTTTCTCGCCCTGGTCACGCTGACGGGTCACTTCGATTTCTTCACCACGACCAAGGACCACCGCTTCCTAAACGAGGCCGACCTTTCCCTGCAGATTCTCCTACTCCTGATTGCGGTCCTCAAATTTATTCTATTGTCACGCGCAACGATTGTTTAGTCGTCGATGACAGTAGTTTCGCGCACAACACTAATAGGCTAGCCCTGGGTCTACCCACCCAACGGCTAGCCTGTTTTTTTACGTTTCACTGACCAGCGACTGCATCGTCGCAGCCGTGACCGGTTCTGGGTCGAACGGCTGCAGCCCTTGCACCGCCACCAGATTTTCCAACTGGGCAATAAAGGGCTCGATTCGCGCGTCCGCAGCAATTTCCCCGAAGCGGCCAAAGTCGTACTGCCACCAGCGTAGGTCCAGCAGCCGGTCAATCGTCGGAAAGTCAAAGCGGTACTTAATGATTCGGGCTGGCCATCCCGCCACGACCGCGTACGGCGGCACGTCATGCGTCACCAGACTCCCAGCGGCGACCACCGCGCCATCGCTGACCACCACACCGTGATTGCCAAACACCACGTCTTCGCCAATCAGAACATCATTGCCGATGACGATGGGCTGGACCGCCGCAGCTGGATTGGCGACGGGGCGATACGTCTGCCCACTCGTTTGTAAATAATCCTGATAGGCCGCCAGTTTCCCATCGAAGCTGACACTCGAGGTGGTGAACCGGTCCAGGGGATGGTTATGGCCCAGCTGACGGACCCGGTTGCCAATCGAGGTGTAGCGGCCAACCACCGTGTTCACCGGCAGTTGGCTCCAGGCATAGCTGAACGCGCCCATCGTGTAAAAGGCCGTGCCGCGCCCAAACGTGGTATAGGGTTCGATGCTGGCGGTCGTCCCCCAGCGGATCTGGTCGGTCCCGACCTTGAACCGGGGAGCCGCCGAATTAAAGCGGGTATAGATGTGATGCGCCTGCAAATAATCATCGACGGCCGGCTGAACGGGGACCGTGATGGCCCGCGGCCTTTCGGTCAACTGCACATCTCGTTGAAAGAAGATATTGTGTCTGATCACCGTTGTCATTTAAGCTTCCTCCCGTTCCGTCGCTGCCTGAACGTCCGCCAATGTCAGTGGGGCCGGCGCGTAAGGCACCAGCGTCCCCGCCGCCTCCGCTGCCCGAATTTTTTCAATAAACTGGCCAATGTCCTCCTGAACCTCGATGTCACCGAATTGGCCAAAGTCATACTGCCACCATTTTAACGCCATCAACTCGTGAATCGTGGCGAAGTCAAAGCGGAACTTAATTACCCTGGCCGGCCAGCCACCAACGACCGCGTACGGTGGGACATCCTTGGTCACCAACGACCCCGCGGCCACCACTGCGCCGTCGTTGACCACGATACCCTTGTTGCCAAACACACAGCCCTTGCCGATCCACACGTCGTTGCCAATCACCACCGGCTTAATCTGATACATGCCATCCTGGCCGATACTATCAAATTTAGACTCAGGATGATCCGCCAAGTAGTCGTTGAATGGCTGATGGTAGTGGTCAAACGTCAGGCTCGAGGTCGTAAAGTGGTGTAGCGCGTGGTCCACGTTCATCACGCTCGACCCGGCCGCAATCGAGGAGTAGCGCCCGACCACCGTGTTGACCGGGAGCACGCTCCAGGAATAACTGAACGCCCCCATCGAATGAAAGGCCGCACCCCGACCAAACGCCGTGTAAGGTTCGATGACGGCCTGATTGCCAAAGAAAATCTTGTCCTGATCAATTTTAAAGCGACTGTCCCGCGAGTGAATCTCGCTATAGACCCGGTGTTCCCGGAATAACGCATTCACCGGTTTAGAGTACACGAGCCGTAGCCGATTACGGTTCGTGGGATAGGTCAAGTCTCGTTGGAAAAAGGTGACGCCCGCAATTTCATTCACAATCCATTCCCCCAAATATATACATTCACGGATAGTCAACTGGGATGGCTAGTATGTTGTTTCCGTTCCCGGCGGCGAGCTCAAGATGCCCTGCTGTGGGGTCGGTTCCAGCCTGAGAATCAGGCTTCCACCTCGACTTTGAGCCACAAGGCGGTCTCAAAGGTCGTCCCGTGCTCTAAGCTGAGAACAAATCGCTCAGCTAAGACCACCGACACAGCTGGTCACCTTGGCTCGCCTCTGGTCACTAACATAGTCGCTCTCAGTTGACTATTTCCGTGAATAATACTGTTCTGTCCATAACCTTGTTGTCCCTTAACTATCTGATTGAAGAGTTGTTTGAAACCCTCAAATTTTCGACTGTCTGTCCGACTGCCATTTCTGCCATCATAACGAACTTCATTCTTTCAATCAACAGTTTATCATGTATGCTTATTATCGAACAAAATTGAGGCGTTTGAGTTGACCGATAAGTGGCGTCACAATCAACTCACTATCCCTCACTTACTACTCGAAGAACTTAAGTCACCCCAGCCAACCACACTTACAAGCAACTCTACGTTCAACTCACTAACAATCAACTGCCAGTGTGAGTGACCAGAGACGAATCAAGGTGGCCTGCTGTGTCGATGGTCTTGGCTGAGGTTTCCTCACTCAGCCTAGAGCATGGGACGACCTTGGAAACTCGTGGGCTTTGCGAGGTTTCAAGGCGAGACGTAGGACCGCTTCCCAGGCCGAAGTTGTGCCCCACAGCAGGGCATCTTGAATTTGCCGCCGGGAACGGCAGACTCCCACCAACTTAATTTTTTGCGAAAAAAAAGCCTGGAAAAACATTCCAGACTTTGGGCTTAAATATTTAACAATTGGTGATACGCCTAATCCAGACCTTTCACAGCCTTTTTTAAAACATGGATTAGATTTTCACTCGCATCTAACGCCTCATCATCATGAATAGAGGTATCTGAGTCGTTTACTTTCTTTTCAACGCGCTTACTCAGCTTTGCTAACTTCGCGTTCGTCTTTTTATCGAAGCGGCCCTTGAAAACGCTGTAAGCTTCCAGGATTGCTCGTGATTCTTTAGGCTTCGTTGCATACATGTAACCAATCGCGTCAGGGAGCCCAAGGCCCGGATACCAGACTGCCGACTTGTAAGCATTGACTGGCTTCATAATCTTAAATAGTCGGTTTTCATCGTCCCGCCGATCATAGGTCGTCATCCCTTTCGTTGGCTTTACCTTAGGCAGCCACCGCACAGCCGATTGCACCCCACGCATATCCGAACGACGTTGCGCTAAATTCTTAGTCTTACTGAGATAGCCTCTCCCAATCCAGCCCTTAACACTGCCTTGTTTATTTTTGACGTAGTAATACGTGACCTTCTTCCCCGTCGCCCTTTTGAGTCTGGCCGACTTCGTTGCATATAGTGCGGTTTTCACCTTTTTAAACGACTTGGCTGACTTAGTCGTGAGCTTCGAACTCGTATAGAGCGTCCCGCCATTAGGATAATAAGTCGTTTTATGTATTTTCTTTGAGCTGATGACTTTAGCAGCCGTCGTCTTTGCCATCGCCGTGGATGAATCCACGGTCAAAAATGTCAAGTTTATGCCGGCAACTAACGCACCTGCTACCGCGACCTTAATTAATTTGTTCATCTTGATCTGCTTCCTTTATCTCAATTTTTTATGATGCCATCTGGATCCCGCAACTTGACCGAAAACACTCAGTAGTCCTCCCGAGTATTCAGCCCCATGTAAAAACAGTCGACAACCATTAAGTACCCAATAGTTGTCGCGATTTGGTACTCATGCCTATCACGCCTACGCTTGGTGTTGGTTGATTAGATTTGACCAAAAATAGCCCAACAAATAAACCTAGTCGGCCGCAACTCGCCCTCTCCCAAAATATATCTTGTATTAATACTTCACACGCTTAATACTATCAATCTTTAAAATAAATATCAAGATAGTCATGAACAGCGTACACGTAATATCGATACCTGTTTTACTACCCTAAACGGCGGGTGAACATGCCTAACCATCCAATTTCTGGTGAGAAACGAAAAGCCGCTCGAAAATACAAGCGGCTGACACAATTAGACTTAGCTGAGAGCCTTGACATCAGTAACGGCAAAAAAAGCCTGGAAACACATTCCAGACTTTTCGCTATTCAATTTACGTGGTCGAAACGGCCACCACCAGGCAGCTGGCGTCCCACTCTTTTTACTTCTTCTGTAAAATTTCCCGGTCAATCAGGTTTTGCAGAATAAAATGGTACTGTTCCACATTACCCTCGGCATGGGCGCCCTTGAAAATGTTGACCCGGGCGTTACCGGAAGCGTTGGTCGTAGACATCTTGAACCCGCTGAGGTCCTTGGCCACAACAACCTTTAACATTTGATTCTTGTTGTAAGGGGACGTTGGGTCAACCGACCGTTCCAGCGTGTAGTTACCGGCGTTGGAGACTTGGAAACCCACGTCCTTCAGCGCATAAGCCTTAATATTGGGGTGCAATTCGTAAGTATCCGTGTCACCCGTGATCTTCATTTCTTTTTCAAATAACATGTTACTTCACCTCGTTCTTTGAAAGTCGCTTCACGATGGCACTGACGTTCTTGATAAATGCGTCAATGTCGTCGCTCGTCGTTTGTGAACCAAAGGATAACCGAATCGACTCCGCAATGCGGGGACTGTCGGCGCCAAACATGGCCGTCAACACGTGTGACGGTTCGATTGACCCGGCCGTGCAGGCAGATCCCCCGGAAACGGCGATGCCCGCCAAATCCAGGTTCGTTTGCATCACGTAGGTTGAGATTCCCTTGATCCAGATGTTTAAGACGTGCTCCAGGTTCTCGCCTTCCAGTGAGCCATTGATGGCAAAGTCCACGCCATTCTTGGTCAGACCGTCAACGACCTGTTGCTTGAAGCCGTGGAACCGGGCCCGTTTTTCAGCCTTCACTTCCGGCGTCAACAGCTTAGCGGCCACGGCCATCCCAGCGATGGCGGGCACATTTTCCGTCCCGGCACGCCGCTTCTCTTCCTGGTCGCCACCCTTAATCAAGCTGGGGAAGTTCACGCCTTCGCGTTTGTACAGGAAACCGATCATCTTGGGCCCATTGATCTTGTGGGCGGACGTCGAGAGCATATCGATGTGGTCGCGTTGCACGTCGATGTCGAGTGACCCGTAGGCCTGCACGGCATCGGTGTGGAACCATGCCTGATGATCCTTTAAAATCTCACCAATTTCGTGAATTGGCATCCGGCTGCCGACCTCGTTGTTCCCCATCATGATGGTCACCAGAATCGTGTCATCACGCAGGGCTGCCCTGAAGTCATCCAGGCTGATGCGTCCGTGTTCGTCGACTGGCAAATAGGTCACGTCAAAGCCTTGTTCCTCCAACGCATGTAAGGGCCGGAGCACGGCCTCGTGTTCAATCTCGGTGGTAATGATGTGCTTACCCAAGGATTGACGCGTCAATGCGGTTTGGGTAATGGCGGTGTTGTCACTTTCACTCCCCCCACTGGTGAAGATGATTTCTTCATCGTGAGCCGCGTTGATGCTCTTGGCAATCACTTGGCGACTGTTTTCCATGACCGTGTGTGCTTGCCGACCCAAACCATACAGGGTTGAGGCGTTGCCGTACACGTTAGCCATCTTGTCGATCATTTCATTTAAAACCTCTGGCGCCATCGGTGTGGTGGCGGCGTTGTCCAGGTAGATTTCCCGGACGGCATTACTGTTATCAATGTGAATCTCTTGCACCCTAAAAACCTCCTGAAGAGCCGAGTTAGTTCTGTGCTGCTAACAAGGCTAATAGCATTTGTGCAGAGCGGTGCCCCGCGTCAATAATAAAGTCGTCAAAGTTTACGCCGGAATCGTTGTCGGCGTTGTCGGACATGGCCCGAACCACCACGTATGGCACGTCAAATTGATGCGCCACTTGACCAACAGCGGCTCCTTCCATTTCACCAGATAAAGCATCTGGGAAGTGACCCATGATGTCCTTAATGGTTTCAGGACTGTTCAAGAATTGGTCACCGGAAACAATCAGGCCTAACTTGGTCTTCAAACCGGTATCCGCAGCGGCCGCCACGATCTTTTCGCCCCATTCTTTGGACGCTTCAAACCGCGCTGGCTGTTGAGGTAATTGCCCGTATTCGTAGCCAAAGGCCCGGGCATCGGCATCATGGTAAGCCGTTTCGGTGGAAACGACGACGTCACCGATGTTCAGGTCGGGCGCCAAGGCCCCAGCTGAACCCGAGTTGATGACAATATCAACGTCAAATTGGGTGATCAGCAGCGCCGTCGTCAAACCAGCTTCAACTTTACCAATCCCGGAACGAACTAGGACAACGGATTGTCCGTGAATCGTGCCTTGGTAAAATTCCAAGCCGTGAATGCTCGTGGTTTGAGCGTTTTCCAGGGCTTCGTGCAGTTCTTTAATTTCTTCTTCCATGGCGCAGAGAATACCAAATGTCATATTGTGTGTCCACTCCTATTCGTTTTGTCTTACATTGCTTTACGGGTTAAGCTGCGGTAGCTGGCGCCTTACCGGGCAGTGAAAATGGGCCGGAACGCTGGGGGCAGGACGTCCAGAGCCAAAAAGCGGTCTCTGGACTCGCTTTGAACCACAAAAAACGTGTTTCAAAGTCGCCATTTTCCAAGTAAAACCCTTGGAAAATCCCCCGGCTGAGCCCATTTTCACTGCCCTCACGGCTCACACCGGTTTAACCCGACATCAGTGATTGCGAGTCACTGCTATTCATTAACTTTTAAAAGGTGAGATGGTATATTCCATATAAATACACAACCTCATTCAAGTTAACCTAACTTCGATCACACTTTATCTCACACAACCAAATCAAACAACCACCAAAGTCCGGTGGCTTTAGCCTTGACCGTAGCCGTAAGGCAGCTAGGTACGCAGACCTGTGTCGGTGGCGTTGGCCGGGGTTCTTTCCCGGCCTACACCACGGGATGAGCTTTGAAACTCACGTCTTTTGTGAGGTTCAAAGTCAAGCCGGCAGACCGCTTTTCAGGCTGCCGGCGGTCCCCACAGGCGGAGTACCTAGCTGACGTCGGCGGCTACCGCCAGGATAAAGCTTAGTCGAGGAAGAAGAGGATGAGGTAAACCGCAATAATCAAAAGCACCAGCCAGAAGATCGCCCAATTGAGCCGTCGTCCTAGCCGTTGCTGTTTGCTGTCCACGGGATTGACCCGCTGTTCAGTAGGCGCGTCGTCACTGGGCGTTTCGCCACCGTGTGTGCGCGCGTATTCCTTTTCGACCTGTACCCGTTTGCGGTCGCGTTCCTGAAATTCCTGCTCGGCACGCTCCTGCTCCCGTCGGTAATCGGCGCGGGTCTTGGGACTATCTTGTTCATCGTCTGAACGCATTGCTGTCACCTACTTCTGTAATAACCAGTAATAGATGGCCGTAATTGTCTTCGCGTCGCTGATCTCGCCGCTGTCAATCATGGCCTGAGCTTCTTCCTTGGTCACCGTCAACAGCTCCAAGTTTTCCCCTTGGTCCCGGGGTAACTCGGTCGTAACGGGTTTCAAATCAGTCGCCAAAAAGAGCGTCATGTATTCATCAGAAAAACCGACGCTAGAATAAAATCCGGTAATCCGTTTTAACTGGCCCGGTTGATAACGAATTTCTTCGTTGAGCTCGCGCATCACCGCGTGTTCCACGTTGTCGGCATCCCGGCTGTCTAATTTACCAGCTGGAATTTCCAACGTGGCCGCTGCGATGGGCGCGCGCCATTGCCGTTCCAAAATCATTTTATGGTCATCCGTCAGCGCTAAGATACCCACGGCACCCGCGTGACGCACAATTTCTCTCGAAGCCGTATCCCCATTTGGTAGGCGGACCCGCTGACGTTCCAGCTTCACGATCACACCGTCGTACAGTTCCTCGGTCGATTCAACGTGCTCTTCTAAGTCCATGCCTAAGCCTCCTCAGTAGTACCCGTGACAACGGGCGTTACCTTTGCCGCTTGGAGGCCACGCATGCCTTGAACAATCACAAATTGCACGGTTTGACCAGCTTCTAACTTTTTGAACCCTTCCCCGACGATGGCCGTGTAGTACACGAAGATGTCGCCGTCTGCGGGCGTGGTGATGAAGCCAAAACCGCGTTGTTCATTGTAACTCTTTACTTTTCCAGTTAACATCGTGTTCCCTCCCATACATAGTGCAAATTATACTCGCTTGAACGGTCGACCGCAAACAATGGTTCTTAGGCGGCACGGTCCGGCGCTCGGTTCGCCAAATTTCAGCCCAAAAAAGTCCCATCACCGACGACATGCCAGTGATGGGACTCTTAGAATTAGCGGTTAAGCTTATTTTTCTTCAAAACCTTCAGTTGCCGTTTCAGGGTAGTTGGCCCGAACGATAGCGGCACAACGGGCACAGAAGTGTGGATAGTCAGTATCGCTACCAACGTCTTCCTTGGTCAACCGACAACGGTCACAGACCTCACCGGCAGCGGCGGAAACCTTAACGGCCATGTTGCCAAAACTCAAGGCGTCAGCTGGGGCTTGATCCAACTTCGCAACGTCTAAACCGGAAACCAAGAGGATTTGTTGGACGTTCACGTTCAGCTTGTCCAAGAGGGCCTGGGTCGCGTCATCCACGTACAAGTCCAGGTGGGCTTCAGCGGCCTTCCCAATTAGCTTGGCGTCACGCGCTTCTTCCAAAGCCTTCAGAACGTGACTCCGCAGGTCCATGAAGTGGTCCCAAGCGGATTTGTGTTCGTCGTCTTCGACTTCCACGGCGTCATCCATGTCCATCACAGCGGGCATTTCAGCCAATTGCACGAAGTCTTCTGGTTCTTTCAGGAAGCCCCAGATTTCTTCGGCCGTGTGTGGCAGGATTGGCGTGATTAACTTGGTCAAGGTCACGGCAATTTGGTAGAAGACGGTCTGCATCGAACGACGCGCAGCACTGTCTTCGGCCTCGATGTACAGGACATCCTTGGCAAAGTCGAGGTAGAACGCAGACAGGTCGCTGACAACAAAGTTGATGAGTTCCTTGTAGATGTTCAGGAAGTCAAAGTTGTCGTAGTGGGCCTTGACGCTCTTGGTGAATTCATTCAGTTGATACAGCATGTGCCGGTCAACGGCAGTCAGCTGATCAAAGGCGACCGCATCCTTTTCGGGATCAAAGTCGCTGGTGTTGGCCAACAGGTAACGCATCGTGTTCCGCAACTTCTTGTAACTGTCGGAAATCTTCACGAAGGATTCCGTTGAGACCCGCACGTCGGCTGAGGTATCCACGGAGGTTACCCAGAGACGCACGATGTCAGCACCCATCTTCTGGATGATTTCACTAGGTGCAATCGTGTTCCCGATGGACTTAGACATCTTGTGTCCGTCCTTGTCCAACGTGAACCCTTGCGAAACGACCTGCTTGTAAGGGGCCTTGCCGGTAGCGGCAACACTGGTGATCAAACTAGAGTTGAACCAGCCACGGTATTGGTCGGAACCTTCCAGGTAAAGGTCAGCTGGGAAGTCCAGGTAGTCGCGTTCGGCCAGCACACCCTGGTGAGACGAACCGGAGTCAAACCAAACATCCATGATGTCGGTTTCCTTCGTGAATTCGCCATTTGGTGAGTGTTCGCTGGTAAAGCCTTCAGGCAAGAGATCCTTGGCTTCACGCTTGAACCAGATGTTGGACCCATACTTGCCAAATAAGTCAGCCACGTGGTCGACCGTTTCTGGCGTGATGATAGCTTCGCCGTCTTCACCGTAGAAGATTGGCAGTGGCACACCCCAGACCCGTTGACGGGAGATAACCCAGTCGCCACGGTCCTTGATCATGTTTTCCAAACGACGCTTGCCCCAATCTGGTTGGAACTTAACGTCTTGCAAGGAAGCCAAGATCTCGTCACGGATCTTATCGACGGACGCGAACCATTGTGGCGTTGCCCGGAAGATAACGGGCTTCTTGGTCCGCCAATCAAATGGGTAACTGTGTTCGTATGGCATGTACTTCAGTAAGGCGTTGTTGGCCTTCAACTTATCCAAGGCAATCTTGTTGGCATCTTCGTAGAACACGCCATCAAAATCTTCGCCGGCTTCGGCGGTCATGTACCCTTGGTCGTTAACGGGAACTAACACGGGCAGGTTGTAGAGCTTACCAACGTTAAAGTCGTCTTCCCCTAAACCTGGCGCGGTATGAACCAGACCAGTCCCGGAGTCAGTCGTCACGAAGTCGCCTAACATCACGACCAGCTTGCGGTCAGCGATGAATGGGTGTTGGGCAATAATGTTGTCCATGTCTTGTCCCATGACGGTCTTCAAGACTTTGACGTCTTCCCAACCGAAACGTTCGGCATTTTCAGCTACCAAGTCGCTAGCCAAAACGAATTTCCGGTCTTCCCCAGCGGGTTGGACAACGGCGTATTCGATACCGGCATCGATGGTGATCCCTTCAGAACCAGGAATCGTCCAAGGCGTCGTGGTCCAGACGACCAGGTAAGTGTCATCGTCCAAGACACCCTTGCCGTCAACGACCTTTTCGTCGTAAAAAGCGGATGGTGAGGTTACATCGTGGTATTCCACTTCGGCTTCAGCCATAGCAGATTCGGATGACCATGACCAGTAAACGGGCTTCTTACCCTTGTAGATCAACCCACGCTTGGCAAATTCACCAAAGACGCGGACTTCAGCGGCCTCGAATTCTGGCTTCAAGGTCAGGTAAGGATTGTCCCATTCGGCAGAAACACCCAGCCGTTTGAACCCATCGCGTTGTAAGTCAACTTGCTTCAACGCGTAGTCGCGACAGAGGTCACGGAACTCAGCGGTCGACATCTTCTTGCGATCGTAACCAGCCTTCGTCAATTGTTGTTCGATTGGCAGACCATGCGTATCCCAGCCGGGAACGTAAGGGGCACGGAACCCATTCATGGACTTGTAACGCACCATGATATCCTTAGAAATCTTGTTCATCGCATGACCCATGTGAATCGGGCCGTTCGCGTATGGGGGCCCATCATGTAAAATAAATGATGGCTTCCCTTCGTTTAACTTTTGACGGGCTTCGTAAATCTTGTTGTCTGCCCAGGCTTTTTGCCGGTCAACTTCTTTGACTGGTAAATTACCGCGCATCTTAAACTTGGTCTTACCCAAGTTCAGCGTGTCTTTCACTCGCATACCGTATTTCCTCCTTAAAATTTGTTCCTCGGTTGGTGAACCGGTGAGCTCAAGTCATTTCCCGACCTCAGCTCACCGGTCAACCCGACCGTTAATTCTCTTTGCATTAAAACCTTCGACTGGTCTTTGCCTTCCGCCTGCCGGGGCGTGAAAATGGACCGGAACGCTGGTGGTAGGACACTTGAAGCCAAAGTGCGGTCTTCAAGCTCGCTTTGAACCTCTAAGAACCGAGTTTCAAAGTCGCCATTTCCTGAGGTTTCCTCAGGAAATCCACCGGCTGAGTCCATTTTCACACCCCTCTCGGCTAAGACGAGTTGTGACTGTAAACCCAGAATTACCGGTCAAATTGACCAGTGAGACTGACCTCACTACAGGCAATAGTGAGATGGCCACTAAAACAAATTAACACTGGCACACCAACCTAAGCGACCAGAGGTGACTCAAGATGCCCAGCTGTGTCGATGGTGTTAACGACTGTTCTTTAGTCGTTTACAGCATGGGACGACTTTGGAGACACGTGCTTTTCGTGGCTTCAAAGCGAGCCGGAAGCCCGCCCTTTGGCTGCAGGCGGTCCCCATAGCAGGGTATCTTGAAGTCACCGCCGGGAGCGACAGTCAAACCCGTACAAAAGCAAGTGTTTGTTTGCCTTTCGGTGGCCGTTGTGAGCGACCAGAGGTGGTTTTGCGGACCACGCTGTGTCGATGGTCTTACTCGGGGTCTCTCACCCGAGTTAGACCATGGGACGACCTGGGAAACTCGCGTATTTTGCGAGGTTTCCAGGCGAGCTGGAAGACCGCTTCTCAGGCTGGAAGCGGGCCCCACAGCGTGGGGAGCAAAGGACCACCGCCGGGAGCGGACCCCAACGACCAACCGAAAAGAGCAAACAAAAAACGACTTGCCGCTAGGGACGAAGTCGTTTTCGTGGTACCACCCAAATTTAGCAAGCCGCGCAGCCAAAACGGCAAACGCAACCCACCCTCAAACGACGTAACGTGTCGTACACGCCACCGCTTACTAAAAGTTCAGCCGTGGAGCTTTGGGAATGATACCGGACAAAAAGAGCGGGCGTTAGCCTTCCACCATCGCTAACTCGCTAGTACCTTCTTTTTGAACAGTTCTTTTCTCAGTGCTTAATTATTATCTTTGTCAAACTGTGGTTGGTCGTTGTCTGGGAAAATCACAACGGTTTCGCCATTGTCGTCCCCACTATCGGTCACAGGGGCTTCCGTTACCGGCGTCTCTTCAACCGGTTGGGATGCTTCTGAGTGTACGCCCTGAGGCCCTTCGTTGTCAAGCCGGTCACCAACGACCTTCTTGATTTCTTCGTAGCTGGACATGGACCCTTCCTTTAACAGGCTGTCCCAGTCGTTAGACTTGACCACTTCCAACTGGCTTTCCAGCATGACTTGTAGCCGTTGCCGGAAGACCCGCGTGCTCTTCTTCAAGTCGTCGGTTTCGACGGCCAGCTTCTTGGCGCGCTTGGAAGCTTCATTCATGATCTGGTTACCCTTGTTCGTGGCTTCAGAAACGATGTCGGAGCTTTGCTTCTGGGCTTCGCGAATGATAATCTCAGATTCCTTTTGGGAGTTGGCCTTGACCTTATCGGCGGCCTCTTGCGCAACCAAGATGGATTGGTTCAGGGAATCCTTCAAGTCGTTAAAGTACTTGAGTTTCTCGTTCGCCGCATCCAGTTGTTCCTCTAATTCTTTGTTGTGGTTCAACGTGATTTGGTAATCCTTGATGACTTGATCCAAGAAATCATTGACCTCATCAACGTTGTAACCGCGCATCTTTGTGCCAAACTCTTTATTGTGAATATCTAATGGACTTAATACCATTGCACTGTTCCCTCCGCATCTATTTCTGCAGCACCGCTAGGGTGACCCGAATTTTTTCCTTCTTCGTTCGACCAACGACTTCATCCAGCCGAATCCGGCCAAAGCCGCGCACGGACACGATGTCCGCCACGTCTAGTTCGAAATCTGGTTTCAAGGTCTCGGCCCAGTTCAACCGGACCTTGCCCCCTTCGATTAGTTCCTTGGCACGGTGCCGGGACAAATGAAAGCCCGTTCCCACGATGTTATCTAACCGCAGTGACGACAGCGTCGCCCCCTCGGTCTCCCACTCATTCATGGGAACCAGTAAGTTGTTCCAAGATTCTTCTTGCAGCCGTGCCTTGACCCGGCCGATGTGATCGACCTGGCCTAACAGGTAATCTGCCATGCTGCTTTCCGTGATTACCTGCCAGTTCAGGCCATCGGTGAGAATATCCCCGAGGATTTCACGCTCAATGCCTGAGCCCAGCAACGTGCCTAGAATCTGACTGTGATGAAGCGTGGCAAATTTTACGGGATAGTCGACACGCAGGACCGTCAGTTCAAAGTCCTTCGGTTCTGGTTCGTAGTAATCCGGGTAAAACAGTGCCCGCTGCATTTCAGCGTGTTCGTGGCCCCCATTGAACCGGACGTGCATGTCTGCTCGCCGGGCCAACGTGGACGCGATGTACACTTGCCGGGGGTTCAAGAAGTGCGTGAGAACGGGGCGATATTCGTCTTGGACTTGTTGAATCCAGCCGCCAATTGCGTCAATCAGCGGGGCTTCGTCCGGCCGAAAATGCTGTAGCACATTCTCATCCAACTTCTTCGCCTCCTATTTTCATGTGAATAATAATCTAAGAATCATCGACTCTAATCCTGACAGTCCATATTGGACCAATGTGAGGACGATGATGGCCACCACTGGCCCGAACCCGAGTGGTCCCACCGCTACAAAATCAAAGTAGTGGAGGAACGGTTCCACGAGTCGGCCAATGATTTGACCAAATTTTGACTGATAGCCACCAGGGAGCCAACTGAGCAAGGCATACACCACAATCAACAGGATGTACGCGCTAACGGCCCAGTTCAAGACTTTAAATAGCAAAAGGACAAATTGTATCACGGCGTTGCTCCTTTATTGTGTGACTTGAGTCCCGAGGTTGGCGGCAACATCGCCGCTGACCTCGAAGTTGTGGGGGGTGCACAGAAAAATCTGTTCACCGATCCGTTTGATTTCGCCACCCACGGCAAACGCGGTTCCATTTAAGAAATCCACGATGCGTTGGGCTTGGGATTCATCCACCCGAGCAAAATTAACGATGACCGCATCCCCACTAGTAATCTGTTTTGCAATCGACTTTGCATCGGAATAGATTCGCGGTTCGCAGATTGCAATATGACTAGTATTTGCAGATCGCATGGCAACCACCTTTCGACTATCAGAGGGTCGACTGGGGGTTGGCGTTGGCTTCGACTGGGCTACTGGAGCCGTTGCTTGGTCGTCCTCGTAGTCTTCGTCATATTCATCGTTCATGCCAAAAAATTTGCTGAGACTAAACTTCTCCGCCATGGTGCGCCACTCCTCTCAACACGAATTCTATCTGATTGACGTTACTTCCGCCGCCGCTTGAAGAATGGTGGCGTGTCTTCGCCCTTGTTGTCATCTGCTGCCGAGGTATCATTTTCACTCGGGTTAAAGATGTTGAAATCAGGCTTGTCAACGCCAGCAAATTCACTGTTGGAACTGCTAGTGTTGTTGCTGCTCTTAGGTTCTGGCCGGTGCGCGGGTTCGCGGATGTCCCAGTTGCCAAATGGATCCTTTTCAGTCTCCTGGCTAGGGGCATCGTTACGAGAATCCGTGTTCCGGGGTTGTTGGGTTTCGGCACGACGGGCAACGCGGCTGTGTTGAGCAGCTTCGCGTTCTTCCTTCTTCTTGTCGATTCCAGTTGCAATAACCGTGACCCGAACTTCATCACCGAGGTCTTCGTCAATGGACGTCCCGAAGATGATGTTGACGTCGCTAGTAGCGGCATCGGACACGATTTGAGAAGCCGCTTGGGCTTCAAACAAGGACAGGTCTGGGCCACCGGTGATGTTCAACAGAACTTGTTCGGCCCCATCGATAGACACTTCCAGCAGTGGTGAAGAGATCGCCTTCTTGGTCGCGTCTTCCGTGCGGTTTTCACCGTTAGCGGAACCGATACCCATTAAGGCTGCCCCTTGGTCCTTCATGACCGTCTTCACATCAGCAAAGTCCAAGTTGACATAGCCAGGGCTCGTGATCAAGTCAGAGATGCCTTGAACCCCTTGACGTAAGACGTTGTCGGCTTCTTGGAAGGCTTCCATCATTGGTGTCTTCTTGTCAACGATTTCTAACAAGCGGTTGTTGGCAATGACGATCAACGTGTCCACGTTCTCCTTCATTGCGGCAACCCCTTCAGCGGCGAAACGACCCCGCCGTGGGCCTTCAAAACTGAATGGCCGGGTAACAACCCCAACCGTCAGCGCACCGCCCTCTTTGGCGATTTTAGCCACGATAGGCGCAGCACCGTTACCGGTACCCCCGCCCATTCCGGCAGTGACGAAGACCATGTCGGCCCCTTGTAAGGCTTCGGTGATCTGTTCTTCGCTTTCTTCGGCAGCTTTGGCCCCAACTTCTGGGTTAGCCCCGGCACCAAGACCCTTGGTGAGTTTCGGCCCGAGTTGAATTTTCGTTTCGGCCTTTGAGGCTTCGAGGGCCTGCACATCCGTGTTGGCCACGATAAATTCGACACCCTTAACGTCTTCGGCAATCATCCGGTTAACGGCGTTGTTACCACCACCGCCGACACCAATCACCTTAATGATGGCCCCATTATTTTGTGCTGAATCTAGTGAGTATTCCATTTGTGTATTCCTCCATCTCGCGTTAGTCGAAGAAGTCGCTGAAGAACTTTCGAATGCCTTCAGAGCGATTTTTCTTCTTTTTCGGTTTCGCTTGCTTACCCTGAGTTGATTGTGGCGCAGCAGATTGCTGTTGTTGGGTCTCAGCATCCTGTTCACGTTGACGAATCTCGTCGGTTTCATCGGCTAGTTGGGTGGAGCCCGTCAAAGCACTCTTGATGAGCAGATCAATCTCACTCAGCCCCCCAAAGTATTTCACAAGAGCCAGCGCCAACGTAAAGGAAGGATGACGCAGTCCCATTTGATCTGGCACGTAAACCCGAACGTTAGTGTTAAATTCGTCCGTCGCCAGATCCGTAATGCCTGGCAAGGCCGCAACCCCACCGGTTAACACGATGCCACCGGGTAATTCAAGGGCTTGCACCTTATCCAAATTACCGCGGAGGCGCTTGAAGATCTGGTCCAAACGGGCCTCAATGATCTCCGCTAAGTATTTTTCTGAAATTGGCGTGGGTTGGCTTTGGCCGACCACGTCAACGGGAAATTCGTCTTCATCGCTGGCCTGCGTCGAATCCGCGTAACCGTAGTCGCGCTTCAGCTTCTCCGCACTATCCAGGGAGGTGTTCAGGACCACGGAAATATCCTTGGTGATGAATTGGCCACCCTCTTGGTCCACGTCGATATACTTCAATTGGTGATCATGAATGACCGCAGCAGTGGCTTGGCCACCCCCCAAATCGATCAAGATGGTCCCAAAGTCTTGTTCGCCGTCGTTCATGACCATCATGCCTTGAGCCATCGGATTGATGACCGTTCCCCGCAGGTTCAAGCCGGCTTGTTCAACGGCTTTACGGGTATTGTGCATAATGGTCTTGGGGCCGGTAAAGATGGTCCCATGAAGTTCGAGGCGCACCCCGACCATCCCACGGGGATCCTTGATACCATCAAACCCGTCGACGACAAATTCATCGGCTAAAATGTCGACGACTTCTCGTTCTGGCGGTAGGCTCTGAATCAGCGCAGCGGCGGAGACACTCCGGACGTCACGACCCGTAATTTCACGTGACTGATCGTCAATGGCGATCATGCCACTACATGGTTCAATTTTTAATAAGTTTGCGGGAATCCCCACAATCACATCATGAATCTCGATGCTGGCCTTCTCTTCGGCTTGTCGAACGGCGCGCTGAATGGCTTCAGCTGCTTTGTCAATATCCACGATGACCCCGCGGCTGACCCCATTCGAACGTTCGTTTCCCACACCAATAACGTTCATTTGCCCTTTAACATTCTCAGCAACAATGACTTTTATTGAGGTGGTTCCTATATCGAGACCAACGTACATCCCTGAATTATCCATAGAAAAAGGAACCTCCTAAGTTAATTATCGATCAACACTGCATGAATTCGCTTTTTCTCCTAATTATTTTTCAGTTTACCACATTTACTAGGGGTTGAAAAAGCCTTATTGACGCTTTTTATACAATGCAATCAAAATGAAATTATTTTTTGAACGGGTACGAGTACGCCCCGACTTCCAAATTGACCACACCCTTTTGTTTCAGCTTGGCCGCAATGCCTGGATAATAGGCCATTTTCTTGGCGAAACTAGGGATGCTAGCATACACCTCGTTGCCGTCGTTCATGAATAAATGAACCCGGTCGGGGTTATCCTTGGTCGGTGATGCTTGAATCTCACTGATGCTGCGTTTAATTTCACTATCGAGCTTGGCATACTGCAAAATCATTTGGTGGAGCGCCTTAGCCTTTTTGAAATGGCCGTAGACCGGCGTGCCACTCTTGGGCTGATCAACCGATTGTTGACTAACAATACCATTTTCCAAGACCTCATAGTAACGATTTTGCTTCATGACGTAGCCCGCCGTGGCAAACTCAGTGACGTGAACCGTGACCCGGTTGGGCTGACGGAAGGTAATGTCAACGGCCTTAAGTCGTGAATTACGCGCCACTGCTTTTTGCTGCAGGCGGTGTTCGTGCCCGACAACCTGAAAGATTGAGTCGCCCGGACGCACCCGGGTCGCTTGCTGAACCTGTTTGGCCGAGAGTGCTGACGCCCCGGTGACCCGCACCGTTTGAAAATGGCTCAAGGGCGACAGCAGGTACACCATCGCCAGGATCACCACGGTAAAGCTCGTCAGTAGGATGCTCAGCCGCCGAATCAGTTTTCGGTTACGTTGATGCTTGAGCCGGGGCAACTTGTCCCCGATACGCTTGGCCTTGTGCACCCACTTGGGGGTCTTGGCCTGTTTGCGCTTGGCCTCCGCCTGGGCTTGGTACTCTTCCCATGGCGTCATGGCCCGCTGTTGTTTTGACTCGTTGCGGTTCAGCCGAAACTTCACGACCGTCCACCTCCCGTCCTTACTTGTGGGTTAAGCCTGTCGTTGTCAACGCCTCCGGGATGGTGAAAACTGAGCCGTGACGCTGTGGGCGAACGCCTGGAGCCAAAGACCGGTCTCCAGGCTTACTTTGAACCGCTAAGAACCGCGTTTCAAAGATATCAGTTGTCTAAGCGGTAAACCGCTAAGACAACTCCCACGGCTGAGCTCATTTTCACCATCCCTGCGGCTGACACGAGTTTAACCCGCAGTTGTTTAATCCGTGTAGCGCTGGACTAAACTCTTGTGTCACTGGTCGCTCTTGTCATTTCCTAACAGTCATTAACTTTTAGCCTGAGAACCGGTCTCAAAGGTCGTCCCATGCTCTAAGCTGAGAAAATCACTCAGCTAAGACCATCGACACAGCTGTGTGTCTTGATCCGCCTCTGGTCACTCAGACTTGTCACTCAGTTTTCACGTGTCATCCCTGCGGCTGACACGGGTTTGACCCACGGTTATTTAGTCCATGTAGCGCTGGACTAAACTCTTGTGTCGCTTGATTGTTCTGGTTATTTTCCTAACAGCCATGAAACTGATGACTGTCGTCGTTGATAACCTGAAGAATTGTATCGGGCTAACACACTGTCAACTTAGAAAATATCGTCAGTCTTAGTGACCGCCCTTTGGCTGGTGCCGTTCCCCCATAGCGGCCTGCTTACACCCACCGGCGGGAACGATACTCAACCGACTATCTTCTAATTTGTTTAGCCCTGCTTCAGAGTTTCCACAACGTCTAAGACCCGGTCAGCGGCGTCTGGGACGCCTAATTGCTTAGACGCTGCGGCCATGTCTTGGCGTAGGCCATCGTCGGTCATTAGCTGGTCGGCCTTTTTAATTAAGGTCTCGCCGGTTAAATTCTCTTCGGTGATGATCTCCGCCGCACCCACGGACGCCAGGGATTGCGCGTTCTTGGTTTGGTGGTTCGCCGTGACGTAAGGACTGGGAATCAGGATTGACGGGATGCCGTCAGCCGTGATTTCTGCCAGGCTGGTTGCGCCGGCCCGGCCGACGATTGCGGCGACCTTGGGCAGAACCTCTGGCATGTTACTGATATACGGTTTGACGACCACGTTAGCGGCCACGTCGACGTTCTTTAGCTGTTCCATGACGCCGTCGTAACGCTTTTGCCCGGTCACGAAGACCACTTGGTACTTGCGCTGGTTAAACGTTGGAATCGCAGCGACCGTGGCGGCGTTGATCTTGAGCGCCCCTTGGGAGCCCCCGAAAATCAGCAGCGTGGGCACGTCGTCTTGCAAGTTGTACTCGGACCAGCTAAAGTGGCTGACCACCTCCGCGGCTTCCTGGGCCCGGGGATTCCCGGTCTTCACCATTTTGCTAGCGGGTAACTGGTCGAGGGCGGCGTCAAAGACGTAGGCGATGCGGTCCACGTAGCGGCTCAGGAACCGGTTGGTAATCCCCACGACACTGTTTTGTTCGTGAATCATCGTGGGTACGTGTAACCGCGCGGCGGCGTAAACCACGGCACCGGAGACGTAGCCCCCCGTGCCGACCACCACGTCCGGTTTGAATTGCCGAATCATTTTCTTAGCGGCGTGCACACTCTTTAAGAATAAGTAGATTGTTTTAAAATTTTCTAGGGACAGGGAACGCTTGAAACCTTGGATGCGCGTTGCCTGAAACGGGATGCCCTTGGCCGGCACAATCGTGCTCTCCAAGCCCCGTTCAGAGCCCACGTACATGACCTCTGAATCTGGTTCGCGTTTCTTTAACGCCTTGATAAGCGCCAGTGCCGGGTAAATGTGGCCCCCGGTACCGCCACCCGATACCATTAATCGCATTATTTTTCCTCCTGTTTGCCAGTTAACTGCTCAACGGCCTTGATAAACCGGTCACCTCTGACCTCAAAGTTCGGGTATTGATCCCAACTGGCATTGGCGGGCGACAAGAGGATGATGTCGCCGGGTTCACTTAAATCGTACGCCACGGGAACCGCGGTTTCAACGTTTTCGGTCATTTTAATGGTGGGAATTCCCGCTTGCTTAGCCGTTTCAGCTAACAAATTAGCCGTCTGGCCAAACAAGACGATTGCCTTGACGTGGGCCTTGAAGGCTGGCAGCATCTTTTCAAAGGTGTAACCGCGGTCCAAGCCCCCTGCCAGTAAGACAACGGGGGCGGTGAAGCCCTTTAAGGCCATCTCAGTGGCTTCCATGTCGGTTGCCTTGGAATCGTTGTAGTATTGACGACCCTCGGCCTCTAACACGTATTGGGTCCGGTGACGCACGCCACCAAAGGTCCGCAGTACGGCCACGATGGCACTGGTGCTGACGCCCTTGATTTTGGCCACGGCAATGGCCGCCAGCGCGTTTTCTACGTTGTGGTCGCCAGGAACCTTGATTTCGCTGGCAGGCATGATGGCTTCTTCCTTAAAGTACAGCACGCCATCCTTTTCGTAAGCGCCATCCTCGGACTGATCAGTTCGGGAGAATGGGACGACTTGCGCCTTCGTGTTGCGGCTCAGGTCACGCCACTCTGCGTTGTCAAAGTTTACGACGAAGTAATCCTTGTCCGTTTGGTTCGCGGTGATCTTCATCTTGGCAGCTACATAGTTGGCTCGCGTCTTGTGATAGTCCAAATGGTTGGAGAAGATATTGGTCAGCACGGCGATGTGGGGATGAAATTCAGTCGTTTCGGCTAACATGAAACTGGAAACTTCCAGCACCAACGTATCGTCCGGCGTAACTTCTTGAACGACCTTGCTGGCAGGAATGCCAATGTTCCCGGCATAAACGGCCTTGCCCGTCTTCCGGTCGCGGTCCAACATCTTTTGGATCATCGTGGTCGTCGTGGTCTTCCCGTTACTCCCGGTCACGGCCACCAACTCAGCGTCGGCAACCTCGCCAACCAATTCCATTTCCCCAATCACGGGAATTTTTTCTGCCAATGCCCGTTGCACAACGGGAACGTCGTAGAAGATTCCGGGATTCTTGACAATGTAATCGTAACCCGGATCTAACAGGTCAGCGGTCTGTTCACCCGTAATTACGGTAAACCCAGCCGCTTGGAGATCCTGCGCATCCTGATTCTCAGCCAACGGTTTGACATCACTGACGGTGACCTGTGCACCCAGCCGCTTCAATAGGTGCGCTGCATTGACCCCACTCTTGGCTAGTCCCAGGACCAACACTTTTTTATTTTGATACGTCGTGATTTGTTTCATAATAACCGTTCGCTCTCCATTCTTATGCTTATGTTTTTAATTTTGTTTAATTGTGTTAAACCAGATTTGTTTCGGACCGGATTTGTTTCGGGCCGGATTTGTTTCGGGCCGGATTGCGGTGAATTTGCCGCCTGCGGCTGCCAGGACTACGCCTGCTGTGGGGCCAGTTCCCGCCTGAGAAGCGGGCTCCCACCTCAACTTTGAGCCGTGAAACTACCACGTCTCAAAGGTTGTCCCAGGCTGTAAGCCGGCAAGAAGCGCCGGCTAACACCCTCGACACAGCCGTCTCCGTCCTGTCCGCCTCCGGCTCTTGATTGTGCGTTGACCAAACTAGTCGTTCAGCCCAATCAATGCCAGCAATTCTCTTCTGTGCAGCAGACTGGTTACCCGCTATAAATGGATTAACCAGCAAATGATACGGCGCACCGAACCAATCCTGATGGCAAAACCATCCGGTCTAGGTTCTATGGGCTAAGCCAATCTAACCAACACCCACCACACCAAACAAGCAGACAGACCATTTTTAGATTCTCCGGCCGCCACTATCTCAGCGGAGCTGGACAGGTGCGAAACCCTGTGTCGAGGCTGTTGGTCGGCGTTTTCCGCCGGCCTTACAGACTGGGACGACTTTGAGACATTGTGATTTTCAATGGCTCAAAGCGAGGGCCAAGACCGCCTTTCGGCTTGGCCCGGTCCCCACAGGGTGAGAGCACCTGTCCAGCGCGGTCAACCTAATCTCAGGGTTAAGCCAATCTAACCAACACCCACCGCACCAAACAAGCAGCCAGCCCAGTTTTTAGTTTCTCTGGCCGTCGCCATTTCAGCGGAGCTGGACAGGTGCGAAACCCTGTGTCGAGGCTGTTGGTCGGCGATTTCTGCCGGCCTTACAGACTGGGACGACTTTGAAACATTGTGGTTTTCAATGGCTCAAAGCGAGGGCCAAGACCGCCCTTCGGCTTGGCCCGGTCCCCATACGGTGAGAGCACCTGTCCAGCGCAGTCAACTTAATCCCAGCCCTAAGCCAATCTAACCAACACCCACCACACCAAACAAGCAGGTAGTCCATTTTTAGATTCTCTGGCACCGCTATTTCAGCGGAGCTGGACAGGTGCGAAACCCTGTGTCGAGGCTGTTGGTCGGCGTTTTCTGCCGGCCTTACAGACTGGGACGACTTTGAGACATTGTGGTTTTCAATGACTCAAAGCGAGGGCCAAGACCGCCCTTCGGCTTGGCCCGGTCCCCATAGGGTGAGAGCACCTGTCCAGCGCAGCGGTAACCTAACACTACACCTCAGCCAGAGGACCTAAAAAGGGGCTAACCTGCGGCGTGCGGGTTAGCCCCCACCACAGTCGCAGCTCTACTTTGGTAAGATGACCCACAAGCCAGTAACCGCGGTAATCAACCCAATTCCCCAGAAAGTCAAATCAATCTTCCATTCACTCCACCCCTTCATTTCGAAGTGATGGTGAATCGGACTCATCAGGAAAATTCGCTTACCCGTTAGCTTAAATGAGGCAACTTGCAAAATAACACTCGCCGTCTCAATCACAAAGATCAGGCCAATCCACAGCAGGGACAATTCATGATGCAACAGAATTGACACGGCCGCTAAGGCACCACCTAAGGCCAATGACCCGGTGTCACCCATGAAGATTTTGGCTGGCTTGTGATTAAAGATGAGAAAACCGAGGAGACTGCCGACTACGGCAAAACAGAAAATAGCGATGTTGAGTTGGTGCTGGTTCCAGGCAACGATTCCGTAAGCCGCAAAGGCAATGCTGGCCAACCCACTCACCAGGCCATCGAGGCCATCTGACAGGTTCACCGCATTACTGAAGCCAACTAACCAAATAATCACGAAGACGGCGTACCAGCCACTCATGTGCCAGTTACCCATCCCCGGAACGTGCAGGGCCATTGGGAGTTGTTCGCGGGTGTAGACCCAGAATAAGATCAACGCCCCAACGATTTGTCCCAGCAGTTTTTGCCAGGCCTTTAAGCCTTCATTTTGCCGGTGGAACAGCTTGATGCTGTCATCCCACGCCCCTAAGGCGCCATATAAGACCAGGATGAACAGTAAGATCCACGTGGTCGACAGCACATGGTGTGGGCCAACAATCCAGCTCGTCGCGAGCGTCATCACTGCAATCGCAACAATGAATAACAGGCCACCCATGGTTGGGGTCCCTGATTTCTTTTCGTGCCACGTGGGCCCTTCTTCACGAATCATTTGGCCTTCATGCCGCGCCCGGAAGTACCGGATCAATGACGGCATAAACGCCGCCGTTATTACAAATCCACCCAACAGGGGTAAAATCACATTCATCATTGTTCGACTCAATCCTCATTCTCTTTTATTTGTTTTGTTTCAACGTGACCGTGAGTCCCGCGCCGGAGCCGACACTAGTGCCAGCCTTCACGCTTTGTTTCGTCACGTACCCGTCACCGGACACGGTCAGTTTCAATCCTTCTATCTGTGCTAATTTTACCACATCACCCTTGGACCAGCCGGTTAAACTTGGCAGGGCGACTGCGCCACCGGTCTTCAGGAAGACCCGTTGCCCATTATAGAGCGTGGTCCCCATCTTGACGGATTGACTCAGCACCTTACTCCCCGTTCCCAGGATGGTCACCGTGGCGCCGGCCTTGGTCAGTGCACTTGAGGCGCTGGTGGTCGACTTCCCTGTCACGGCGGGCATCTTGGCACTGGCTGATTTGGTCGTTTGGGCATCCTCTTGGAGGGCTCGGGCCATGACTGGCTTCATGATCGACGCCAGCAGCTGCGTGGCGGTCTTACTACCCAAGTGCGGCTGCTTCATGGTGATGTACATCACGTACTTGGGATTGCTAGCGGGCACCATGGCGGCGACGGAGTACAGGTAGCTGTCGTCACCCGACAAGTACCCGCTCCCGTTGCTGACCTGAGCGGTACCGGTCTTGACAGCGACCCGTTCGCCACTCATTTTATAGTCGCCCCCAATACCATAACTCTTATAGACGACATCTTCCATGTGTTTCCGAACCGCTTTAGCCGTTTTGGCTGAAATGGGGTTACCCACGGTCTTCGGCGAGTACTTGGCGACGGTCTTGTTGGTGTTCGGGTCGGTGACCTTACTGATGACGTAAGGCTTCATCATCTTCCCGTTGTTACTGATGGCCGTCAGCCCCTGTAACATCTGGAAGAAGGTGACCTGAATCCCTTGGCCAAAGGACGTGTCGGCCTGTTCAATCGGCCGCTGGAAGGCAATGCTCCCGGACAACTCACCCGGCAAGCCGGAATGGGTGCTCTTCAGAAACCGGAAACGGTCAATGTATTTCTTCCAGGTCTTGGCGCCCATCTGTTGTTCCAGGTGCGCCATGGCCACGTTACTAGACAGGGCGAATCCTTTGTCGTAGGTAATGGTTCCCCAACCGGACGTATTCCAGTCGGGCACAATTTGATTACCGATGGCATATTTACCGGATTGATAGGTCGCATTCCCGTTGTAATTGCCACTGTCAATGGAGGCCGCCATGGTGAAGACCTTCATCGTCGAACCGGGTTCGTAGGCATCCTGAACCAGGGTATCCCGCCAAATTTGACTGAGTCCCGCCTTGGTAGACGCATTAAAGGTTGGTCGCTGCGTGGCGGCGAGAATCGCGCCCGTCTTGGCGTTCATCAGGACCGCGTTCATCGAGTTGGCCTTGACCTGATCTTGCACGCTGCTCATTTCCGTTTCCAACAGCGTCTGAAGCCGGGTATCGAGCGTCGTGTAGACGTTATCACCGTTCTTGGCCTTCTTGGATTTCTGCTTGGTTCCCGGTAATTGGTAGCCGTACATATCCTTCTTGATTTTTTGCGAGCCATTGGTCCCGGTCAATTGCTTGTTAAACGCCTGCTCGAGCCCCATAGTTCCGGTCAGCGTGGTCTCCCCCGCCTTGTTGGTCTTCGACTCGGCCAGTCCCACTAAATGGGAAGCGAAAATCCCATTGGGATACAGCCGGGCTTCCTGTTGAATAAAATTGACCCCGCTAAGATGGGCCTGTTGAATCTTCTGTTTGGTGGTCAACGAAATGTTTTGCCCCGCCGTCCCAAATTCAACTTGGAACGTGTTGCGATTGCTGGGGTTCAACGCCTTTAGGGCCTTCTTCTCGCTGATGGGTAAGTACTTTGCCAAAACGCGCGCAATCTTGGGCTTGTTCGTGGCGTAAAGCTTCTGCCCGTCCACGCCCTTTTGCCGTTTGTCCAGCACCACGTAGAGTGAGTAGACGCTGGTGTCCTCGGCGATGGCCTGGCCGTTGGCATCATAAATCGTGCCCCGCTTGGCCTTCAGCGTTTCATTGGCGGTGTAGAGTTTTTGCGCCTGAGAACTCAGATTGACGTTCTGAACGTTCTTACCGATCGCGATATACGAAAAGCGGCAAACAACAAAAATAAACAACACGCAGATAGCGTAAAACAGAAACTGCCCAAAATGCTTGCGGTTTCTGCCGGGTTGCTGATTTGTCGTTTGACGCTCGTGGGAATCTTTCATTATTTGTTTACATTCCTTATTCTGGCATTTTCTAAAATCAAGCCTTGCTTCTTAGCAATTTTATCAAGCCGACTACGACTCTGCAACTCATTGATCTGTTGTTGTGCGTTCGTGTTGTGGTTCTGCACGGTCGTGATGCGGTTGTTGATGCTTTGCAGGTTATGTTGCGCGTTGGTCATGGTAATTTTGGATGACACAACACAAACCATCATGACGGCTAAAACCAGGCCGCAGGCGGTTAACAAGCATTTTTCGAATTTAGAAATCGGCAACTTTTGGCTGCTCGGATTGCCTTGAGGGGCAACTCGGGGCTGGGCCTGACGTTGCGGCTGTTCTATGTTTGGGCGTTGTTGGGGTTCCGGCGAAAGGGGAACCGCTTCAGCTAAATTGTTCTGCGCCATAAATAATCATCTTCCTATGTCGAATTAATAGATTTGGTAAGACTACTTAATTTTTTCTAAAATTCTGAGCTTTGCGCTATGTGCGCGGTGGTTCGCCGCTAGTTCTTCTTCAGACGGCAAAATAGGTTTGCGATTGACTAGTTTGAAATCAGGTTGTAGGTTGTCCGGAATCACGGGTAAGCCTTGCGGTAAATCAGGCAACGAGGATTTTTCCCGGAACATGGTCTTGACCAGCCGGTCTTCCAAGGATTGGAAGGTAATGACGCTGATACGGCCGTTCAGATCCATGAGTGAAACAGCTTGTTCCAAGGAGTCTTCCAAGGCCCCTAGTTCGTCGTTAACGGCGATGCGGATGGCCTGGAACACCTTCTTGGCAGGATGGCCCCCGTGACGACGAGCCGCGGCGGGAATCCCTTCCTTGATGATTTCAACCAGCTGACCAGTCGTATCGATTGGGGCGGTTGCCCGGTGCCGTTCAATGGCTCTGGCGATTGGCTTGGCAAATTTTTCTTCGCCATACCGGTGGAAAATCCGCATGAGATCGTTAAATGCCCATTCGTTGACCACAATCCAGGCCGTGAGTTTCTGGCTCTGATCCATCCGCATATCTAACGGTGCGTCGTGTTGGTAACTAAAGCCACGGTCCGCCTCGTCAAATTGGGGAGAAGAGACTCCCAGGTCATACAAGATGCCGTCAACCGCGGTGATTCCCCGCTGATTGAGTTGGGCTTGGATATCCCGGAAATTGCTCTTGATAAAGGTTAATTTTCCCTCATCGATATATTTTTTTAAGTGTTCTTCGTTGTAGGTAATCGCCGTCTGATCTTGGTCAAATGCGTACAGATGACCGGTCGTCAACTGCTCAAGGATGCGCTGGCTATGGCCGCCGCCACCGAGAGTGCAGTCAACGTAGATGCCAGTTGGCTTAATGGCTAACCCAGCCACCGCTTCTTTGAGTAATACCGTTACGTGATGAAAGTCTTCCATAAACACTCTCCTTTCCTAAACGTTACATGCCAAAATCAATGAGATTTTCAGCAATATCGTCGAAGTCTTCTTCTGCCGTGGTGGAAAAGTCCTGCCACCGGTCGGCGCTCCAAATTTCAAAGCGATTCGCTACCCCGACAATCACACACTGTTTGGTTAACGCTGCGTGGTCGCGGAGTGATTTGGGAAGGTTGATGCGGCCCTGCTTATCGAGCTCGCATTCCGTTGCTGCAGAGTAGAAAAACCGGACAAAGGCCCGGGCATCCTTGCGATTAACTGGCAAGGCTTTCAATTTCTCTTGCAGGGCTCCCCACTCTGGCATGGGATAACCGAATAAACAGCCATCCATACCTCGGGTGACAACAAATTGGTCGCCCAATTGTTCCCGAAACTTGGCGGGAATGATCAGCCGGCCTTTGGTGTCGATAGAATGTTCAAACTCCCCCATAAACATAGCCAATCACTCCCATTTGTAACTATCACCAAGTTTACCACACCCCCCCACTTTCTACCACAACGTTTCCGAATTTTTATAAATTTCCCCACAAATCTTAAAAAGGCCACGGCGAACAAGTGTTCACCGTGGCCTAGCGCGTTTTACAACGCTTACTAAAAATGAGTCGATAACCAAAAAAATTAATATTTATGCATTAATTTAGCCAATAACCACTAAAAAACAAGCGGCAAATCCAACGACCCAATACAGGTCCGTCAGCCGCCAGAATGTTCGGAAAAAGGTCGAGTAAAGTAACTCTTTGTTGTGAATTGCTTGTAAAAGTGTCACAACGATACCAATGGCCATCCACCCGATGATCAGCCACGGTAAAATCTGCCCCGCTCCCGCTGGAATCAAAAGGAGTGACGTGCCGATAAAAATCGGCGCCATCAGGTCCCACGTGTTCAATTGTGCTGGCCAGTGTTTCTTCAACAGGCGCTTAACGCCTCGAATCAACAGCCAGCCGATGACTAGGATGCCCAGCGTCCCCGCCGGCGAGGTCCAAAACGTCATGCGACTTCCCCCTTTTTTTGGTTTACTTGTTTTAACTTGTCTTAGCCCGCGCCTCCAGGACGGTGAAAATAGGCCGGAACGCTGTGGGCGGACGGTGGGAGCCAAAGGGCGGTCTCCCACCTTGCTTTAAGCCGCAAAGGTCGCGTCTTAAAGTCACCTAATTTTAGCAGCAGTGACCCTGCTGCTAAAATTCCCACGGCTAAGCCTATTTTCACCGACCTTCCGGCTGACACGTGTTTAACCCATCGCAACCCGTGTCCACGACAGTTTCATTATGTACGTTGCAGTATTTTCTGGTACCCTTCCGACAATGGCTCACGGTCACGTTCCAACTCATTTCACTAGTATCATTCTGAAAGGTGGAACACCCACCATGAAAAATGATTCGCAAGTCTGAGCGGCCAGCGGCGTCTTGAATCTGCCGCCGGGAACGGCAATCACTCGCCGGTTTCATTTCACCATAACGGAAACGTCCCAACACGAAACCGGTCGTGTCGTGCTTGAATACTTCCGTTTAATTATAAGGATTTCTAGCGAACGTTGCAATCACTGGACAGAACGTTAAAGCTTCTTAAACTTTGCTTGCTGGACCCCCGTCCGCCGTTCACGAGCAAGTGGCTTGGGTACGCAACCGCACTCCGCAAAAAAAATGGCCTGTCATCCGCAACAAGTTGTCGTGAAAACGGGCCGTCCTCCCCGTCGTGACGGTCCAGCTTTACGTTTTCGCGACAACTTTTGCGTGGCGGTTGCAATTCTGACGTTGCCACGGTAAACTAATTGAGTAATCTAGACGCAAAGAGGTGGCTACTTCCGCATGGAAAAAAAGAAAAAATCAACATTTCAAAAAATCACGAACGTTTTCGTTTGGATCATGATCATCGCAACCATTGGATCTCTGGTCTTTGGTGCCATTTCTTCATTAGGATTAATGGGCTAGCCCGGGTCGTCGTCACATTCTGTCGAATGTTGGCGGCTTTTTTCTGCGCTTGGTGACCAATTTCAAGTCTAAACATCGACACCCGCAACGAATATTAATTAATTTTTTAATCGTTCTGTGTATCCCTTGACACCGGGACTTTCCTGGCCTAAGTTGGGTCAGAAACTTAACTTATTCCTTTGTTCACAAGCTAAAAAGGAGGCGTCCACACAACCACTCTGGTGTGCGGGTGTCTCCTTTTGATTTTCCATCATTGAACCGATAACAATTAACTACAAAAAGCTCCCTACCCGATCAACCAGGAATCCTGGTAAATCACCGTAGGGAGCAACATTCAATTTACTAGATTGCTTAAAATTTATCATAACTGCGACAACCACCTGACCAACACTGGCCAATTGGGTTAAACCAGCGTCAGCCGATAGGACGGTCAAAAATAGGCTCAGCCGTGGGATTTAGGCCCTGGCCGGTCCTGCCCACCGCGTTCCGGTCTATTTTTGACCGCCCGGCAAGGCGAAACCAAAGGCGAAAACCTATTGGTCGTTGGATTGGTCCGGATTGTCCGGTTGCTTGTAGACCTGGCGGGGCTTGCTCCCCTCCTGTGGCCCAATGTAACCACGCTGTTCCAAGTCATCCATGATGCGGGCGGCTCGGTTGTAACCAATCCGGAAGCGCCGTTGTAACAGTGAGGTGCTAGCCTTTTGTTGGTCGACCACGAAACTCAGCGCCTCATCAAACAGCTCATCATCGCTGTCGCCAGCTTCTTCCTGTTTCATTTCCTCATCGCTGACCATCATGTCTTCATCGTAGTCCGCAGACTGTTGTTGCTTGATGAATTCAACCACGCTAGACACGTCTTCATCCGGGATAAAGGCCCCCTGGACTCGGACCGGCGAGTTGGCGTCGACGGGTTGATACAGCATATCCCCGCGGCCCAACAGCTTTTCGGCCCCGTTCGTGTCCAAAATCGTCCGGGAATCAATCCCACTGGACACGGCAAAGGCAATCCGTGATGGCACGTTGGCCTTGATCAGACCGGTAATGACGTCCACGGATGGCCGTTGCGTGGCCAAAATCATGTGGACCCCGGCGGCCCGTCCCATTTGGGCTAACCGGATGATGGCATCTTCAACTTCGCTGGAGACCGTCATCATCAAGTCGGCCAATTCATCGACGACGACCACGATGTACGGCAGCATTGGCCGGGCTTGGTCGTCCTCGGCGTTGGCCTTCTGCACGAAGGCGTTGTAGCCGGAAATTTTCCGTTGCCCAAACTGTGAGAACAGTTCGTAGCGGCGTTCCATTTCGGCCACGACCTTGTGCAGGGCCCGCGCAGCCTTCTTCGGTTCGGAAACCACGGGTGTTAACAAATGGGGAATCCCATTGTACACGCTGAGTTCCACTTTCTTCGGGTCGATCAGCATCAATTTCAGCTGGTCGGGCCGGGCATTCATCAACATGCTGGTAATAATGCCGTTGATGGCCACGGACTTCCCACTCCCGGTCGCCCCCGCAATCAGCAGGTGCGGCATCTTGGTGAGGTCCATGGTCACGACTTCCCCGGTCACGTTACGACCCAGTGGCACCTCCAACGGCTTGTTGGGGTGCGGTGGCTGGGCCTCGACCACGTCACGAAAGGCCACGGTGGAGACTTCCTTGTTGGGCACTTCAATCCCAATCAAGGACTTCCCAGGGATTGGTGCTTGAATCCGAATCCCCTTAGCGGCCAGGGCTAGGGCCAGGTCGTCGGCCAAATTCACGATTCGCGAAACCTTGACCCCGATGGCCGGGTGCAGTTCGTACTCGGTCACGGACGGCCCCAGGCTGACGTTTTTCACTTCGGCATCGACGCCAAAACTGTCGAGCGTTTGCTTCAAAATCTTGGTATTGGCATCAATAGCATTAACTTCTTCGGTCTGATCAGTCGGTGGCACCTGCTTCAACAAGTCCGCCGTTGGTAACTGATAATTCGGGTCGACCGGCGTGCTGCTAGCCAAAGCATCGGCCACGGCCGTATCCTCTGGCGCGTCGGTTGTCGATTTGTCAGGCTTCTTGCTTGAGGCATCCGCAGCCACCGTGATGTGATAGCTGGGTTCCGGTTGTGGCTTAGGCGTTGGCTTCGGCTTCGGTTCGGGCAAATCCTTCTTGTCCGGATCCATAGGTGTTGTGACGGTAACCGTCGGCTTTTGCTCACTGCGTTTGGCCTGCCGCTCCTTGACGCGTTCGCCCCCATTTTTCAGGGCCGTGCCGCTGGCTTGTAGGCCGTGCCGCAGCGTGGACCAGACCGTCTGGAGCCAGTGTTCGATGCTGGCCAGGGGAATCTGGAAGAAGACGATGACCCCGCCCAACATGATCAGCCAGGCCGCAATCTGCGACCCGACCAACGCAATCAGCCAGGCAATCACACTCAGGAGTAACGTGCCAACTAGGCCACCGCCCAGCTGTGACGTCAGACCACCCGTGACCAGGTCCGCCAGGCCGGCGTGCCAAATCGTAGGTAAAAACTGGCTGTGAATGTCGACGGCAATAAAATGGTTGGCGCTCATCCAGAGCAGCCAGCCGCCATAGATCAATCCCCCACCGATTAAATAGTGACGGGCAATCCGGGGCAACGTGCCGGTGATGGTCAGTGCGACTCCCACCGCGGCCACCAGAATCAGGCCAAATTCGTAGGTATCCCCCACGACCAGCCGCACCAGATTGGCGGCCAGCGTGCCGAGGAGCCCGAGGTTAAAGAGACCCAGTCCCGCTAAAGCAATCAGGACCAGGCCAATAACGTTTGCGGTATAGGGAAACGGTTGTTGCTTTGTTGATTTGCGGCGAGCCGGCTTGCGCTTAGTGGTTGGGCGACGCCGGGTCGTTTTTCGTTTGGTAGCCAACCGACTGCCTCCTTTCGCTTACTTTAATTTGTCGTGCGGATACGTGTGGACCCGTTCCAGGTTAGGAAAAGCCTGTTGACGCAGGACTTCGTAGATCACAATGGCCGCACTGTTGGAGAGGTTCAGGGCCCGAATATGGGTGTCGTCTTGGGGAATCCGGATGCATTTTTCGGCGTGCTTGCGCATGAAGGGTTCAGGCAAGCCCGTCGTTTCCTTACCAAATAAGAAGTAGTGATCATTCTCGTTGACGCTGTAATCGGGTTCCGTGTAGTCTTGGTCCGCAAACTTGGAAACCAGGTACAGTTGCGTGGGGTCTGGAATCGTTTCTAAAAACGCTGGCAGATTCTCATGGTAGCGGACGTCGACCTTGTCCCAGTAGTCCAGGCCAGCCCGTTTTAAGTGGGCGTCGTCAACGGAAAAACCGAGGGGCTTGATCAAATCTAAGACGGTGTCGGTCCCGGCACAGGTCCGGGCGATGTTCCCGGTATTGGCGGGAAACAGGGGTTCAAATAACGCGATGTGATTACTCATAAATTCTCTTCTCCGTTCTGTTGTCAAACATTCGTTCTGTCCCATTATTATAGCCATTCCCCCGGGTCTTTGACAAGGGCTGAACGCTTGGTAACCGTAAAAATTGCGCGATTGCTTTTCCGTTCCCGGCGGCGGATTCAAGGTGCCCTGCTGTGGGGAACGCTTCCAGCCTGAGGGGCGGTCTTCCAGCTCAACTTTGAGCCAAAGAGCGGTCTCAAAGGTTGTCCCATGGTCTAACCTGAGAAAATCACTCAGCTAAGACCATCGACACAGCTGGTCACCTTGATCCGCCTCTGGTCACTCACATTGATCTTGAATTTTACGGTTACCAGATTCATTCCTTGTCAGACTTATTCTCTACCTCACCGCCAAATGAACAAATTAATATTACCCAGGTATTGTCTAAATTCAGTACGCAAATTTCAAGTGGCTAACTTGATTATAAAATTCGCCGTCTAAATTCAGTATATTATCGGCTAAACTACTTCGCCTGTCTTACATGTCGTTTAGCGTTTAAATCAAGCCGCTCGCAGCTGTTCAAGCATACACATAATAATTTTCTCCCAGAAACATATTTGTCAACCAAAACATAACGGCCCTTCTCCATCATTCTACGCAATCCCTATCAAATCAACAATTACACAACCGAGGGTCACTTAACGAACAAACCAAAATACTAATGTTTAGCGTATAAACGTGTTAACTTATGGGTGTCGGAGGGGGCAATATTTCAGCCTGTTAGGAGGAAAAAACATGCGAAGAATAACAAAATTTGCGCTACTGGTTACCTCCAGCCTGGCACTCATCTTTCTATTTGAATCACCTACCAAAGCCTATGCTCGTGTTGTTCCGTCTAAGGGAACCAGTGAACCTGAGGCTACTATCCTCACCGACCCTGGTCAAGAAGAGATGTCGCATACCGCGGTCTTACCTGAGGACGGCGTCTATGACGTTAAATATTTTTGGTCTATCGCGGACAACGTCAAGGTCAACGCTGGCGACACCATGAATTTCTACATTCCTAAGAACGTCAACGTTACCCGAACCCGTTCCTTTAACATGGCCAGTTACGACGGCAGGGCCAGCGTTGGTAAAACAACCGTCACTATCGGTAGTCACGTCGGCGTCTGCACCTTCAACAATTTCTTTGCGACGCACAAGTACCTTAAGGAAGGTTACATTTCCTTTGAAGTCCGTGGTGCCGGTGAGCCCGAAGAAGTGACACCACCAGTGACCACCCCAGAAGAGCCTGGGACCGAAGAACCTGAACCAGAAGTTCCTGGGGTTGAGGAGCCCGGGGTTGAGGAGCCTGGCGAAGAACCTTACCCTGAAGAGCCTGGAACCGAAGAACCTGGAACTGAGGAACCTGGGGTTGAAGAACCCGGGGTCGAGGAACCTGGCGTTGAAGAACCTGGGACTGAAGAGCCCGGCGAACCAGAAGCACCTGGGGTCGAAGAACCTGGGGTTGAGGAACCTAACCCAGAAGACCCAGCTCCAGAGGAACCTGCCGGCGAAAAGCCCGGGCCTTCCACACCTGGCGTCACCTACCCACCCGTTAAGCCTGGACCAGTCGTTCCAGAACCCGAAACGCCCGTCATTACGCCTGAAGATCCCGGCTATCCTAGCGTGACCGTTCCCGGCAAACCAACCAAGCCGACGCTCAACAAACCCGGCAAGCCGGTTCACAAACCAACCGGGTCTAAACCCACTGGGTCGACCCAAACCGGTGGTCAAACCGCTGCCATCACCCCTAGCGGCCAAGGCAGCGGCACCGCTAGTCAGCCCGCAACCAGCGCGGCCATCAACAACCACGCAACGGGACAATCGCCAACCACGACTCCCGCTACTGGTCACGCCACAGCGACCTATCCATCTTCGACCCTACCACAGACTGGTGATCACCAATCCACTGGCATCATCGTTGCCGGACTCGCCCTCCTGTTAGCTAGCCTGACCGGTGGTTTCCTCAGCTTACGGGATCGTAAGCATTAATGACCCCCACTCCCCCCTAAGATTCAGGCCAATCCGCCGACCATTAGCTCGCTCCGCTGATCGGCCTGGATCTTACCAAACCCATGTCACCACACAAAAGCCCCGAAGGCATCCGTCTTCGGGGCTTTTGTCAGACTTATTCACCATTTCGACAGTCTCAGCCGACTAACTCGGCCAATATATTATCGGCCAAACTGTTTCACCTGTTTTGTACGTCGTTGGCGTCTAGAAACAGGCCACTTACACCCCTTTCACCAGATGCCTAATCGTTTTATTGCAGAAACATATTTGTCAACCAAAACATACTGACGCTTCTCCATTGTTCTACATAATCCCCGTTAAATCAACAATTTGACAACTAAGAGTCACTTAACGAACCAATCAAGATACTAATGTTCAGCGTATAAACGTGTTAACTTATGGGTATCGGAGAGGAGCAATATTTCAGTCTGATAGGAGGAGAAAACATGCGACGAAGAACAAAATTTGCGCTACTGGTTACCTCCAGCCTAGCACTCATCTTTTTATTTGGATCACCTACCCAAGCCTATGCGCGGGTCATTCCAGCTAAGGGAACCAGCGAGCCTGACGCTAAAATTGTCAGCGTCCCCGGTGGGAAAGTCATGTCACACACCGCGATCTTACCCGCAGACAAGGTTTACAACGTTAAGTACAGTTGGTCCATCAGCCAAGCCGAAAAGGTCAATGCCGGTGACACCATGGATTTCTATATTCCTAAGAACGTCAACATTACTCGGACCCGCTCCTTTGACATGAGCAGTTACGACGGCAAGGCCATCATTGGCAAATGGGACGTTACCATTGGCAGTCACGTCGGCGTCTGTACCTTCACCAATTTCTTTGCGACGCACGATTACCTGAAGAGTGGGTACATTTCCGTTGAAGTCTATGGTGCTGGCCAGCCCGAAGAAGTTGTCCCACCGACCACCCCCGAAGAACCCGGAACCGGTGAACCAGGCCCTGAGGAACCCGGCCCCGAAGTGCCTGGCATTGAAGAACCCGGTGGACCTGAAGCACCTGGTGTTGAGGAACCTGGGACCGAAGAACCTGGTGGCGAAAAACCTGGGACTGAAGAACCTGGCAGCGAAAAGCCTGGACCCGAAGAACCTGGTGGGCCTGAAGCACCCGGCGTTGAAGAACCGGGGACTGAAAAGCCTGGCGGCGAAAACCCGGCTGGCGAAATCCCCGGGACTTCCACGCCTGGCGTCACCTACCCACCCGTTAAGCCTGAGCCAATCGTGCCAGAACCCGAAAGTCCAGCCGTTACGCCTGATGATCCCGGCTACCCTGGTGTGACTGTCCCCGGCAAGCCGACGAAGCCAACGTTCAACAAGCCTGGGAAGCCAATTCTCAAACCAACCGGTGGAACGCAAACCGGTGGTCAAACCGCAACCATCACTCCTGGCGATGGCAGTAGCAACGCTAACCCTCCCGTAACCAGCGCAGCCATCAACCAACACGCGACGGGCCAATCGCCAACCACTTCCCCCGCTGCCGGTCACGCCCCAGCGACCTATCCGTCCACGACCTTACCACAAACGGGTGATCGCCAATCCGCTGGCATCCTCGTCGCCGGACTCGCCCTCTTGTTAGCTAGCTTGACCGGTAGTTTCCTCAGCTTACGAGATTGTAAGCACTAGTGACCCCCGCTCCCCCCTAACCTCAAGGCTAGTCAGTCGACCATTAGCGCGCCCTGCCGACTAGCCTTACCCTTACCAAACCCATGTCACGACACAAATACCCCGAAGGCAACTATCTTCGGGGTATTTGCTAGTTATTTTAGGGCAAGAAAAAAAGCAGCTCCTCGGTGTGGGCACGGCGAGGGACTACTTTAGTGAAGTGCTACTTGTCAGCCACCAACAGCTTTCACTGATGTTAACTGCCAAACGATTTCTCATCGATAAATATAACACTGTCCTGTCAGGTTCACAAGCATTTTTTATCGGTTTTTTAAACGTTTTACTTCACGCCCTCAGCGGTTAACAGGGTCACGTCAACCGTGATAGCTGGGAACGGATTGGCCTTGACCTCAGCCAAGCGAGCCTCATCGGCACCCCAGTGCATCGGCGTCATCAGCATCAAATCCGCAAAGAGTTCGGCGGGAACGGGGACCTGGTACCGAATCCGTTCCACGGTGGCATTAGGATAATGCTTCTGGAACAGGTCCAGCACGTTGCTGTTGTCATAGCTGGCGTGCGCACTGCCGGCCGGGAAGATGGCCTGACGCAGTTCAATCAGGTAATCCGGATTAGGAATGACCTTCAGCAATTTGCCACCAGGCGCTAGTACCCGGTTGAACTCGTTGTAAGCCGATGGCGAAAACAGGTCCAAGATCGCCGTAAACTGGTGATCTGCGAATGGCATCTGGGCCAGGTCGGCCACACAGAAGAACGCGTCGTTGTCCAGTTGGGTGGCAAGGTTGATACCGGGCTTGGATAAATCAAAGCCGACCGCGGCATCCTGGCCGTTCCGGTGTTTCAACACGTCATCGAGCGGCGTTCCCTCACCACAGCCGACATCCAGAATCGTCTGGGGACCGGCGGGTAATTTGGCCGCGAAGGCGTCCGTGATGCCCGCAAAGAGGCCGGCCTGGAGCATGCGACGGCGAGCTGCTAACATGTCATTGTCATATTCGCTGGCCACGGCGCGCTGCATAAAGTACAGCGTCCCCTTCTTGGACAGGTCAACGTTGTGGCCGTTTGGGCAAATTAAACTGTGGCCTTCAACGGTCGCGTAGGGTGCTAAACACACTGGACAGCGAAAGAGCTGGGTGTGCGCGGCTAAAAATGTCGCCGCTTGATCAATCTTCTTCATGTGGCTTCTCTCCTGTTTCTGTCACGACGGGCTGCGGTTCCTCGTAGCCGCCGACAAATGTCTGGTACCAATGGAAAAATTCGGTTGCCACGACCCGGATGACGGCGTACCCCGGAATTCCCAGGACCACACCGACCACGCCAAAGGCCTTACCGGCAATCAATAAGATAAAAATAATCGTTAACGGATGAATTTTCAGCGAGCTGCCAAGGACTAGTGGCGAAATGATTCGGCCTTCCAACGTTTGCTCAATGATAAAGACAATCAGGACCTTCACCAACATCCATGGGGACACAAACGCCGCGACCACCACCGCTGGAATCATGGCGAGAAACGACCCCAGGTAAGGAATCAGGTTCAGCACCCCAGCGACGATGCCCAATAGTAGCGCAAATTTTAGCCCCACGATCAGGAAACCAATGTAGAACAGCACGGCCACGATGAATGCCACGACCAGCTGGCCCCGCACGTAATTACTAACTTGGCGGTTCATTTCCCGCAGTAACGTGACCACGGACTTGCGCCGGCTCACCGGTAACAGGCGGGCTAAATAGTCGGGCAACTGGTGCCCGTCGCGCAAGAGATAAAATAAAATGAACGGCGCCGTCACGATGGCGACCACAATCGATACCACGCGGCTAACGATACCGCCGACCGAACTGACCGTATTTTTGGCCAGACTGGACAAGGCGGACGACGAACTGTCCGACAGTTGTTGGTTAAACTGATCCAACTGCTTGCGTACCCCGTCGAGCCGGTCATCCTGGAGCCACTGCATACTAGTCCGCGTGAGCTGATTCCAGTAATGTGGCCACTCGGTGATCAGCGTCGTGGTCTGCCGTTGGACCATGGGAATCAGACTAACGACGCCCCACGCCAGCAGAAGCTCTACGATAATGAAGAGGCCAATGATCGACCAGCTTCGGTGAACCCCCCGCTTTTCCAGCCGATCCACCACCGGATTCATCAGATAATACCCGATGCCGGCCAGGATGATGGGCAGTCCCAGAATCTGCCCCACTAAAATAAACGGCGTCGCGAGCCATGGGACTTTACTTAGGACCAATAAAATGAGTAAAATAAGGAGCGTGATTGTTAGAATGGAAACCAGCCGATTGTTTACGACCCAGCTCCAAAACCACGACCGGTGTTGTTTGGATTCCGATTTCAAATGCGTCACTCCTTGAATGATTAAATGAGCTTTGAGATTAAGCTGTAATTCATTGGTTAGCTGTGATGATTAGGTCAGCCCCTGTTGGTTAAACCCATTAAGGGTCACCACTAGTCAGCTGGCTAACGTTTTCAGGTTACTGACCGTTCCCAGACAGCTGTTAAACAGCTCCAAGGACAGAAAAATGAGTGGCCAGTCTGAGTGACCAGAGGCGGGGCAAAATGCCCAGCTGTGTCGGTGGTCTTGGTCGGAGTTTTTGTGCGACCTAGCCCACGGGACGACCTTTGTGACCGCTTCTCAGGCACAAAGTCGAGGCGGAAGCCCGCTTTCCAGGCTGGAACCGGCCCCATAGCAGGGCGTTTTGGCCCCGCCGTCGGGAACGAATGCACGCTTAACCAGAGTGGATATATTGTACCATACTGTTAGCCGCTTGCGCAGAGCAAGCAGAGAAAGGATGACGATTTTGCTCTTAGTTGAACCGTTACTAGAAAATTATACTGACCTCCCCGCTGCCATTCGTGCCGGCGCCAAACACGTGGCACTGGCCGACAACTTGGCGGTGGGTGGCACCACCGTTAGCAAGGGCGTCATGGCCGAGGCCGTGCGTTACGCCCATGAACACCAGGTATCCTTAGACCTGATCATCGCCCCTCGTGGTGGCAACATCCCCTACAACGGCGTGGAAATCAAGATGATGGAGGCTGACCTGTTGGAAGCCCAACAATTGGGGGTGGACGGCGCCATCTTTGGGGCCCTCACCGACCAACACCAACTGGACGTCGAGGTGCTCAGCACGTTGATTGCCGCCGCTGGTGGGATGACGCTGACATTTGGCCAAGCCTTTGACGAAATTCGTCCCCAAGACCGGGGCACGGCACTAGACTGGTTAGCCAGTCAGGGTGTCGACCGCGTCCTGAGTGCTGGCACGGCCAGTGATGACCGCCAAGCCGACTGGGTTGCCAGCAAGCGTTTGGCTGACGCAGACGGCGTGACGTTGGTTCCGGCCAACGTCACCGCTGCGGATGCCCAACAGGTTGCGGATGACTTACACGTGAACTTGGTTTATGGCCAACGGGTTTTAAAATTTTAGCTTGTGACATTCAAAGAGACAGTAGTCGTGGACCTAGTGTTCACCGCTACCGTCTCTTTTTCTCGTTAACTTACTCTTTGACCATAAAGTTGCCATTCTTATCAATCCCATTTACTGCCATGGCCCGAACCAATTTACCCTTGATAGTCTTATCGACGGATTTATCCGCGTAGGCCGCCAAGTATTGATAGAACTCCTTGAAAGTCGTCGCCCGACTATTCACTAGCGTGGCATACATTAGCCCCTCGTTGATCAGTTCTTTGTTGGCTAAGCTATCATCCCCATGCACAAACAACTGATAAACATCAAACGGATCATCCTCGAGCGCCGCGTACTGGCCATAATTGATATCAAATAAATCGTTTAGTGCTCCCCAAACTGTATTGTTGGTCGATTTGCCATACAGTGCGGGGTTCTTTTGAACGATAGTATCGTACGGAAAGCCGCGGGTTAGCCCAAACATGTACCGGTAGCGCTGGAAAATTGCCCAGCCTTCTTTGTAACTGACGCCTGGGTCGGTATTATAAGCAGAATGACTGGCATAGCTCCCCGCCGCCAACATCTTGTTGACTCGCCACATGTTCCAGTGTGCCCACTCATGGCTGACCGCCGAATTCATGGTTTCCTGCGTCTGATTGCTGGTATTGATGCAGATGACCGACCGCCGAATCACCCCACCATCGTTATCTTGTTTGCCACGACTGTGGAAAGAGCTTTGACTATCGGTCAAGGTTGGGTCATAAATTAAATCAATTGGCTTAAGGGTTGCCCGATGCGTATCAATATAGGGTGACGCCGCCTTAATAGCAGCCGCTTGATTCCGATAGACATCCGCGTAGGTTTTATTTAGCCGAGCAAGCCGATAATACATGGCCGCAGAAATGGCCGGCGTCTGATACACCGCAATCCGTTGAGAGCTGAGCGTCCGTGTCTTACCGACTGTGAGCGTGTGACTCACCTGATACCGGACATCCTTTAAGGTAATGGCGTAGCCGCGAGTCTTGTTACCAAAGAAGTACGTCAGCCTGACCTGATCAAATCGGCGATTAGCTTTTAATTTCAAGTGATTAATCGCCCCAGTAGCATTCGTTGTCGTGGCTTTTAAAAATACCTGCTTACCGGTCGTCCGGTTAATGCCATAAATATTAACTTGGGCGTTTGCCAAAGGAATCGCTGTTTCGTAGCCAGCCCCACTGTCCTTGATTGAAAAGCGATAGTGCTTAATAGTTAGCGTATTACCGGCTGATGATTGTTGCGTCGTCGCGCGTTTGGGTTGTGACTGTATGACTAGTAGCGCTGCTATCCCACAAATAATCCCCAATCCAATCAAAACTTTTTTCATCGTCTTCATATCAGGCTCCCTCCTCGCTAAGAACCACCCTGTCGATTGACGCAGAACTCACAGTCACTTTACTAACCCCGTACCTAACAAAAACGACTCTACTGTCGAAATTTTTCAAACAGTAAAGCCGTTTTTACTTGCACGAACGCCCTTCGACCATGAGTTGCCGCATGCATTTATCTCAACCGAGAAACCGCATTTTCTCGGGAGTTTATCTTCATGGTCGCTGCTCGACCCGCTTCGTCCGCTTTCCCAAACTATCTTACTTAAACGTGGAACTGATCTTGCCATCATGGTACAGCACGGATGGCGTTTGATCCGTGTACACCCATTGGGCTAGTCGTTGGGGCCGCTTCCAGCTCAATCCGGCTAACGCCAAGGCCGCACCATCCATGGCCGTGCTCTTGATCCCCTGCTTGTTGATGGCGGGAGCTGCACTGCCCACGGACCAATAGCTCATGACCTCTGAGCCAATCTTTCCGTGGACAAAAGCATTATTCCCCAACTTGCCGCCACCCAAACTCGGCAGCCCCAATGCGTGTCCGATTTCACGGATCAAAACGGCTTCGCGCCAATCTTGTTCTTCGGCGCTGGACAGGCCCGCTGATTTCCAATTGGCCGGGTGGAAGACCATCCCCTGACGGTCATAGGTTTGGCCTCCCAGTGATTTGTCATCGGTCTTCGTGTCGTGAATGACCTCGTCACTCTGCTTGGCACTAGTCACCACCGTCACAACTTTTTGACCCGCTAAGGTATTCCAAAAGGTCGCCGCATCCTGCACCATTGACTTGGTCATGAGCTTGGACTCCGTGTAAAGCTGAAGAGTCGCATCCGTTCCCATAAAGTTACTAATTTTCTCCTTGCCTATCTGGTAACGATAGGTCTTCGCCGCTTGGTCCAGGCTCGTGTTGCCGGTGTACTGCGTACCGTGCGTTAAGTTGGTCAGCTGCACCATCTTGGGTCGCGAGACCATTTTCTGATTCAACAGACTGTCCTGCGTCGTGTACGCGCGTGACCGCTGGTAATAGTGATTGTTGCCGAACATGGCCCGGTACATCCTGGTCATCCCCCACATGGCGGTACCGACAACGGCCACTAGGAGGACGAGTAACGTCACCCGTTTAACTATTTTCAACAGATGTTCCCCCCTCTCTCATGAATTATTTTAAAACGGCACAACCACCGCATTAATCCCATCATCTAATCTTGTCGTCTTAAACTTCGGACCATTAAACGCCCGAACCGTTTCAAAGTCTTCGTCTGACACAAAGTCTGGTTGCCAGAAGGTTTCACGATTATCCGCATAGATTGGGCACCAATACAGTTCTTGCTTCGCAATATTCAGGCGCACAATGGCTGCGTAAGGTGGTACATCTCGTTTCTTGAACTCGCCATTATTATTAAACGCCCCATTACCAATACTGTAGAGAACCGGTGCTGTTCCAACATAGGTAATCGGTTGTAGCCGATGGGGCCCGTGGCCAATAATCAGGTCTGCCCCCGCCAAGACCAGTCGGTGAGCCGTCTCCTGTTGAGCCGCCTTAATCTCACCATAGTCAGTTCCCCAATGAGCACTAACAATCACCTTGGCGTCGGGATTAGCCTGCTTATACCGTTGGATATCGTTAATCATCAGTGTATCCAGGCAGTTCACCCCAGCCTGCTGATCTTTAGCATAAAAATCAAACAGATTGTAAGCCGGGTTCCGATACCAATAACCATTGAAGAGGGCAACCTCGTGGCCATCATAGTTGAACGCAATAAATTTGCGACTATCCAACCGATTATTTCCGGCCCCAACCGTGGACATACCGGCTTCATTAAAGGCAGCCAACGTCCGGGTCAACGCTTGGGGACCATAATCATTAGCGTGATTGTTCCCTAGCATGGCTAAGTTAAAGTGTCGCTGTTTAAACTCTGCCAGCGTCGGTTCAGCCTTTGCATCCAAGACAAAGGGCTTCACGTTGTCTAGTGGACTCGCGCCCTCAGCAAAGACGGCTTCAAAGTTCAAAACGTTATAGGCATCCGGGCTAAAGAATTTACCAATCTTAGCTAGAGAATGACTATACCCATATTTCTGCAAGGCATCCTCTTGCCCGTGATTTTCTCGCCGCCGCGTATAGTCTTCACCAAAGTAAGTGTCCGCCAAAACATTCACCACGGGTGATGTCAGATTAATCGGTTCAGTCACGGGAAGCTCAGCGCGACTATCCGTTTGTGAATCGACCCAATCTTCCACGACCGCGTCAACGTAGCTCTGGTGTGGACTATTGACAAAGGCAATTGCCTGCTTTCCCCGCGCATCCTGCGTGAAGTAAAGTCCCGACCGTTCGCGCCAATCATTAAAAACAGATCCTGCAATCTTCCCCGTCTTAAAGAGTTGTGAACGTTTGTGGTAGAATTTGCCATTAAACATCACCTGTTGGGTGCTCAGCAAGCTAAAGACACCGTTAGGGAGTTCCGTAAAGGCGGCCCCAATTTTTTCCAAATCACTTAGGGTCGTCCGTTGCGGTTGTTTCCCTGGCCGACCTGTAATGTTGGTAACTGTTTGGTCGGACAATCCTAGGTCCGTGGCCTGCTGCTTTAATTTCTGTACAATCACCTTGGAGCTGCCACCGTAGAGGTACTCAGCTAAATTCGTGACAACATCCGGTGCGGAGGCAACTATGGCTAAGCTTAACAAGTCTAAAACAGAAATACCTTGGCCTTTAGTCAAGCCAATTTTTAGCCGGCTGTGATCTTTTGGCATCTCATTCGTAATTTTTATGGAATCAGTTAATCGTAGTTTTCCCTTAGCTATCCGCCATAAAATATCCCGAATAATTAGTAAGCGACCAACACCATTACGAATGTAGGCTTCTGGCTGGGATTGATTAATGCTCGTCACAAAAGACCCCGCCCCACTCGCATAATAATCTAAATTATCAACTAAACTGGTTGCAATCTGATCAATGGAACTATTCCGACTGGATCCCTTGATAAATACCACTAAATTTTGATTAGCCTTTTTCGCGATTGCCCGCGTAATTTCTCGTGGCGACGTGTAGTAACCTGCAAATTTTGAAGAATCAGCTTCCTGTACCACCCAATCTAGCTCAGGCCCATAAGTATAGAAGCTGTCAAAGTCAGTTTGATTTAACACGTGCATGATATCTGAATGTACTTTAACCGAAAGCCCTCTTAAGTTAATCACACGACCTTCAATAAAGATTTTTTTAGTGTGCTCAGAAACACGATACTGCTGAGCATATTTGACGAAATTCTGAACAGAAAGCAATTCGGCGTTGTGCGTGTCATCAATGACTGTGACCTTGTACCCATTCGCTTTAAAGTGACTGACAATTCGCGTACTTGTCTTTGCACATTTTTCACCGAAATCCTGCAGAATAGCTGGCGTCATTTGTCCACCTAAAATGTGATAAGCAGCCAAGGCACCAATCATATCGGATACCATTCCGTCATCTAAACCTTGTGCATCCACTTGGGCTAACTTTTTCCCTTGCTTATACACTGTTAATTGCCCATCAGTTGCCAGGATACCTTGATAATCACTCTCTTCACTAAATCCGTAAGTGATTAAATTATTCGTATACTGATGAATAAATTCTGCCGTCTCGGCAAAATTTTTAATTGCTGAGTTCACCAGAAAGGCACCGCCCGGCTTCAAACCGGCTCCCATTCGTGTCTTAACTTTAGCAGTTTTGCGAGCATCCCAACCCTTTTGACCGGCATTTATCTGTGTTAACACGGCCAAATCAAATGGAATGACTGCTGCCACGCCAATTCTAGGGGAATCAGGCTCATTATATTCAAACGCCATGGCTGCCAGTTCGAGGACATTGTAATCTCCTTGCTCATGATTAAGTGCCTGAATCTTAGCACTCGTTCGCGAGTTATTGTTGCCAACTGAGCTTGCTGTTGGTCCCATATTCTTTAACAAATAGGCGAGTAATGTCTTGGTAGTGCTCTTACCTACCGACCCGGTAACACCAACTATCTTCCCTGAATATTCAGGGACAATCACGTGTAGGAGCTTCTCCATCGCCTGATAAGAATCTTCAACCTGAAGCTGAGGCACATCACTGTCAGTAACCGGACGTTCAACAATTGCCATGGCTAAATAATCTGCCAACTTTTTCACTCTAAAATGATTGTCCTGAAAAGTATGCGCATAAATCCCGGTATTAATGGTCCCCTTCTGCCAATTCTCAAGTGAGACAGCAAAAAATAAATTTTTCTTACCGATATCGCGACGAATTTCAGAGGCATAAAGCCCATAATGCTGAATCGTCTCAGACGTATCCTCGGGGGCAACAATCCACTTACCACCTACAATCTCACTAATTCTTTGCATACTAAGCGCTTTCACAAAAATCCCTCCAACTAATTCGCACCTTACCCTGAAAGAGTCCTTATCTTTCTAAATCAACTGCCATTCAATGCCATAACGGTAGGCGTATTCATACCCCTCATACCGACCATTAAATTGCTTTTCCAATAATGTCCAATAGTTTTTTTGATGCGTCACCTCTAAAGCCATCTCGGTAATCCGCTGCCGAGCGGCCCCATGGTGTTCCGCAATTGCCCGATCGAAAAAGGCTACTAACTTATCAGGCTGTTTGACAATTCCCTTAAATTCTTCAAATTTATCTGGCAGGAACCGTTTAAATGCATACTGAACCTGTTCGTTTGCCATATCCGGAATTCGAAGATTACTTTCGACCAAGTACATATACCGTGCTAATACGTAACAAGCAATTTCGGCATTCATCTGCCCATGTCTCACGTGAAAGCTCCCAAAGAAATTATTGATTCGTAATATTTCTGCACGGATATCTGCATTTACTAATCCCTGACGCAACAATCGTGTTACGGTCAAAATGCTAAACCGATTATCAGTTCGAGCCGTACTCATCAAGTAGGCCGGTGAATCCTTTGGTTGAATGTCGTGATGTAACCAGTACCGGTAAAGCACCTGGTTCGCACTCGTGCTTTCCTCGCACTCACGCCACAGACTATCCTGCTCCGCTTCACTAATGCCTGGCAGATTATACCGAATCGAGGACTTGTATGCCATTGGTTGTTCAACAAGTATTGGCCGCTGAATTCGTAGCCAACGGTGAGGTGAGAATTCCTTATTATCCGCAAATCCTTTAAGATCTAGTAATTCTTCATTGGTCACACGGTCAAGCATCGCAGGTGATAGTTGCTGGATATTAGTCAAAACTTGTTTTGTGGCTGTCTGTTGTACTAATGGCTGTTCATTCGGGGCTGACTTCTTTTTTTGCCACCAATGTTGACCGGCTGTTCTCTCCGGCTTAGCCGCCATTGACTGTCCCATGAAGTCATCCAAAACTGCTTGTGAATTGAAGGTTACGCCCAGACTATCATGATAGAGGTGCTTCCCCTGTCCCGAATGAAATAAATCAGAAAATTCAATTGGCAACTTGATTTCGCCAAGCTCTTCAATACTCTTAAAACTTCCAATTCGGAAATGAATGGCTAACAGACCAAAGTACACAGCATAAAAGCGTTCCAAGAACTTAGGAAATTTGGTTCCACCTTGTTCTGTGTAAGTAGCTAAGTCTTTCAACAACGGGTAGAAATTAATAACCCGATAGTAATCCCGAATAATGGGATATTCACGAATGAATGGGTAAATAAAGAATTGGATGTTGGCCACAAGTCCCCGTGTGAAAGTAAAGTCAGCAATATCAAAATTGGTGAGTTTACGAATATCTTTGCTATAACCCATAAAGGCAAAATCGGAGAATTGTAGGATTCTTCCCGTTCTTGCTCTAAAAATAGCAATTTGATGATCAAACACCCGTGGAATCTTAGTGAGGTGCTTGGCCTCAGCCTGCTCAGCAACTAATGGCAATGGGTCAGCTTCATCCAACATGGCAATGAGTCTTTTCGTTGAGGGTAAGGCTCGGTCTGTCCTCGTCTTAATGACAATGGCATCCGTTGGAATTAAATCCAACGCCGCTTGCATCTGCTTTGCTTGACGCCAATAATTTACCGAATTGGCATGCATATCAGCGACCATCGCATCATTAGTTGGTGACATCACAATTGCGACATTATTCAAGGCCAGCTTCAGCTGTAAATCACCTAACTGTTCAAACTCATTTTCCCATGTGCTCACAACAATTCCTTGAATAATTCCTTGCTCTCGACAACGTAGTAGATAATCCATCATCAAACTAAAGTCAACTTGATCGCGAATCGTTCCGCAAACCATTGCCCATACAGACCGCATGTTCTTCACTCCCCAAAATAATTTTATGGCTCTTGAATCAATAACCCGTGTGCAACTGCGTATTCATAAACCCCTTTTACGTCATCCTCCTTATCCGTAAATAACGGTTTCAGTAAGCTCCAATACTTTCGCTTTCCCGTCAATTCTAAAGCCAATTCAATCAGCCGCCGATGAACAATCGGCTTGTTCAGCTCAATTGAACGTGCAATTTGGGTGTCAAATATTTGTGGCAACTGGTCAGGGTGCTGATATAACGCCAGTTTAACCTCATCTGCAGTTTCACCTGTCATGTAACGTCGGAGATAATAATCAACTTGTAAATCCAATTCTCGTGAAATTGGTTCCTTAATTTGCTGATGATACAGTACCCGATTTAACACGTAGCAGGTAATTTGAATATTCCCGCCACGGTGCTGTCGATTAAGTTTCCCCTGTGTATTATTGACTCGCAAGGTTTCAGCCACATCATTCTCATCCAAATAATTAGCCCGAAGCAATCGCATCATCATCAAAATGCTTAATACCGCCCCATTCTTGGCACCACTGGAAAGAAAGGCTGCTGAATCCTCTGGAGCAATATTGTGGGCTAACCAAAATTCCAAAAGAATTCGATCAGTCGTACCGACGCTTGCACACGCCGCCCATAATTCAGCTTGCTCTTGATCAGAAATCCCTGGAAAATGGTAGGCCATTGAAGTCGCATATTGACTGATCTGCTGTTTCTGAACAGACTTTGTATTCAAGAGCCAAGCTTGCTTAGAAAAGTCCGTGTTCTGTGCATAAGTCTTCAGCTCCGCAATCTCGGTTGGTGTTGCCCGTTCAAACGTTGCGGCAGTTGCTCCATGCATTGCTTGCAAGACATCCTGTGTTGTCGCTGACACGTTCAAACTCGACTGTGCGATAAACTCGTTGACAATCTCAGCACTATTAATCAAAGTGCCTAAGTTAGAATGCTTTAAGTGTCGATTGTGTGTGCCGTGGAAAAAGTCTGTAAACTCAACCGGTAGGTCAACAGGACCCAACCCCTCCGGCCACAAACTTCCTAACCGGAAATGGGTGGCCAAGATTCCTAGATAAACGGCATAAAAGCGCTTTAGAAACTCAGGAAACTGGTCACCACCCGCGGCTGTGTACCGGTCCAATTCAGGAATCAGTGCTTCGTATTTGATTCGCCGCTCGTAGTCCTTAACGATAGGATAGTCCCGGACAAACGTGACAATAAAAAATAACATGTTGGCGTTTAAATACCGTGAGAAATAAAATTCTGGGACCTCGAAGTGCAACATTTTCCGTAGGTCCTGACTGTACCCCATGAAGGCAAAATCAGTGAATTGAAACGCACGATTAGTCCGTGGTCGAAACGCAGCAACTTGATGCGTGAACACCGCCGGAAATGCCGGCAAATTCAGCCGTTGCTTGCTTTCTTCCACCAAGGGCAAAGGATCTTCGTTCGCCAGCATCTCAATCAGCTTCCGTGTAACGGGCATGGCTCGATCCGTCCGCGTCTTCAAAACAATGGCATCAGCTGGTATCACATCCAAAGCACGCTGTAACTGGGTGGCCTGTCGCCAATAATTTACGGCATTTGTCTTAATGTCCCCCACTACACGGTCGATTGGCCGGGTCTTGACCACGGTCACGCCATTATCGGCTAGCAACTGCGCAACTCCGGGCTCCTTCTCTAGTTCACCCTCCCAGGTGGAGAAGACGATACCCTGAATTGTTCCCGCTTGCCGACAACGAAGTAAGTAATCCAAAATCAACCGCACATCTAACTCATCTCTGACTGCGCCACAAACGGCAGCCCACACAGCTGGTCTCATTCTGTTGCTGCCTCCTTAAACACCGCCAGTTCCTCTGGCGTCCCCAGGACATGCACCGTGTTAAACGGGATGTCCGTATAGGTGATCTTCGCCTGTTGCTTGAGCAGGTAGTGATACATTGGTGCCACGTAAACCTCGCCGTACTCCGCCTGAATGGCATCCCCGTAGTGTCGATAAATCTCTACGAAATCGCCAAAGGTATTGAAGTAGTAGAAGCCCACCGACGCGTGCTCTGAGACGCGTCGCTTTTCCACCACGTCCGTGACCTTGCCCGCGTCGTCCAGTTCTACGAAGGACCAGTGGTCACCGGGGGCCGTAAAGGTCGTTAGGTTGCCGTCGCAGTCCCGTAAGTCTTCCCGCAGAATGTGGCCGGGCAAGACGTAGGTGTCGATGTTGTAGACCGCCAGACTATCCTTGGGATTCAAGACGGACGCCGCGGCCATCACGGTCGCCGCCTGCCCACGAGTCACTTCGGCGACCGTCACGATTTTGTAACGGTGAATGCCGGCCTTTTGGATCAGCTTACGAAGAGTATCCGGCTGATACTGGCCTTCCCGCACAACGAAGACAAATTTTTCATTCACGAAGTCCTTTAAGGAGAGCATAGCCCATTCGAAGAGGCTCTTGCCCCGGACCTCGATTTCATGTTTGGGAACGGTGTAACCCACCTTTCTAAAGCGTGAGCCCTGTCCCGCCATCGTAATCACAACCTGCAACTTCATCCCTCCATTACTTTTGCCATAAATGGGGCAAACTTGGTGACCCCCACCGCCAACATAGCCTTTTGCCGTTCCGGCTTGTCCTTGTGCAACGGAATCATGCTCAGAAATAGCAAGGACTCAATCAACTGAATCTGCTGGTAGGCGTGGGCATCCCCGAGATGCTCTTGCAATTTTTCCTCAAATAAGTGCCCAATCGCCTCTTCGTTCCCGGTGACGTTCAGACCATAGTCCAGCCGCCCAGTCTCATCGGCATCCACGTTGAACATATCCGAGATGATGCAGTCGTACTTGCCGGAGAAGCTGTGCATCAGCTTGGCGTAGTCGTACTTGGCATCCCCATAGATGTCGAACTTGCCAAACTTGCCTCGCGGATCGATCAACCGCATCACGTGCTTGGTGTTGTCGTACAAAATGTTGGTCATGCAGAAGTCCCCATGAATCACCGCAAACGTATTGCCCTTTAACACGCCACTCTGGTCGAGAACCGTTGGTAACGCCGCAATGATCTCATTGATGCTGGGATAGGTCTCACCATTGATGACCAACGGCTTGTCCGCAATCGTGGCGTAGAAGTCATCCTCATCGATCAGACGATGCAGCCGGTTGACCGTCTTGTCCAGGTACATATCACTGACCGTGGCCCGGTACTCGTCCTGGTTGACCTCGACCTGGTAGTCGTTCATTTCTGACCGCAGGAAGAAGAGTTCGTCGATGATTTCCCGCCAGAACCCCAGCTCAAAGTTCCCATAGAGAAAGAGGTTGTGCAGGCTTTCATAGGAGAAGTATTCCATCTCCACGAACGGTGCGTTGTAGTTCAACGAGTAGTCGAAGATTCGCGGCGCAATGTAGGAGAGCCGCTTCGGCAACTTTAGGTACCACTTGACCTCGCCCAAGAACTTATCCACGTCGGTACTTTCCTTGCGAATGATTCCCCGTTTGAAGTCAATGTTGGTCTTGTTAAAGAACCGTGCCTCAACCTGCTTGGCCTCGACATACTTATCACTGTGGCCAAAGTCCAACCACTGGTCGGTCTCGGCCACCGTTAACGGGTGTTGCTCATCATAGATCCGTAAGTTTTCGTAGAAGGACTTGGCACCCTGCCACTGGTCAACCAGTTCTTGGCCGGCACTGAAGTTGAACACCCCAACGGCCGCGTCAAAGTTCGCCTGAGTTGAATCCTGAACCACCTTGTCCGCGAAGACCACGTGCTGCTGGTCATCATAGGTCACCGTCGTCCACCGACCGGCATCACTGACCGGATGCGTGAAGATTGTATCTGGCCGCGAACGGTTCTGGGTCTTGACCACCGTGTCACCGAAGATGATGGTCAACTCAGCCACCGTCGTTTGGGTTTGTAAGCTGTGAAAGGCTTGGGCAACGGCTTCACTCAGGTTCAATCCACTGGCCACCTTGATGGGGGTAACTGGCAAGCTCTTTTGCTTAATATAGGCGGCGACCGAATCATCACTGGCACTGACCGCCACGTACAAGTCATAGTCCGCCTGATACTGGACCACGGTCCGGTCAATGATCCGTTGACCATCCGTCACCGGAATCATGGCTGGATAAATCGTCCCGAACGTCGTCTGCATATCATCCGCGATTTCAGCTGCGGAAAGCATTAACAAAGTTTTAGTCAATGGATGTCACGCTCCTTTTCAACCAAATCTGCCAGTTCTTCTGGTGAATGCTTTAACAATTCGCTTGGACGAAAGGCCCGGTCGTCAATGTAGTAGCCACCACGACCCGCCCACGGCTTACCGAAAATAATCTCGTCGTAAGGCACGTCGTACTTGGCGAGCCACTCTTGGGTCATGGGTGCCGTGTACTTGTTGATCTTACCGAGATTTCCCGCGTACGTCCGCATTTGTCGCGAGGTGAACAAGATGATGTGATAGCCAGCTGCTTGATACTCCCGCATTTTCTCAATCATGCTGGCCTTGGGTGTCACGTCTAAATAGGTCTGTTCCGCCGTCTTCAAATCACACAAGGTGCCATCGATATCAACGACTAAACTCGTTGTTTTATCCATCACAATCTCCCCCTAAAAAAGTTAAACGGTTACTTGCGCCTGAGTCTTTTCCTTAAAGTAAGTCAACAAGGCTTGCCACTGCTTAAACACCGCCTCCTCAGAGTAACGCTTGGCATTTTCATAGGCGGCCTCACTGTAAGCCGCCAATTCATCCTGGTTGCCCAACAGATCCAGCATGGCGTCTGCCAGGCCCTGCACGTCGCCATCGGTCGTTAAGCGGCCACTAACGTTGTTGTCGATGATGTCGCTAGGCCCGTACTTCACGTCGTTGGCCACCATTGGTAACCCGTGTGACTGGGCTTCCAGCAGCATCAAGGAGAACCCTTCCGCCCGACTTGGCAGTAACCCTAACTGCGCCCGGTCATAAACGGCCGCAATATCGTGCGTGTAGCCCTTGAAGCTCACCACGTTGGTCAAGCCAAGGTCCGCCGCCTCCTGCTTGAAGGTCTTCCCAATGTCACCGTTGGCATACCCCCAGAGCTCCAATCGCGCGTCTGGAAACTTCTGGTGAACCTGGGCAAAGGCCTGAATCGAATGGTTTTGCTGCTTTTCGGGAGCCAGCCGGGCCACGTGAACAACTAAATGCTTCTGGCGCTGATCAAAGGCCTGATGGGTCTCCGCCAACTGCTCGTCGGTCACGAAGCCCACGGGAATCGTAAAGGCCGGAATCGCCTTGCCGAACCGGTCCTCGATGTCCTGTGATTGTTCCGGCGTCGAGGAAATCACGGCGTCCCACTTGTCCCAGTTCATCAGGGCATTTTGGTAGTTGTTGTTCAGTGGTGAATGCAGCATGTCGCTAGGATCTGCCACGTGGTCGTTGTGCAGGTGCAGGACCCGGAACGCCGGCGTCTGCATGTTGAAGAGCGCCCAGTCACATTCCACCGTCCGGTCACAGATGTACACGTTCTGCTCGTCGTTGTCGTTCAACTCGTCGTAGAAGAAACGGGTCAAGGCGTTCATCCCGTTGAAGACCCAGTCGCGGTTCCGGTAGTTCAGGACGCGCCAGCTGAGGTGTTCCTTGCCAGCCCGGTTCAACAGGTGACATTTTTCGATGTGTACCAGGCCATCCGGCCCGTAGTACTGTTCCTGAACAATTTTGCCGTCCCAGTCAAAGAGCTGTTCAAGACACTTGAAGCCCCGGACATCCCACCAGACCATCTTGAGCGTCCGCCCATTCACGTCGAAGTACTGGATGTTACTGATGTCATCGGACCCCTGCCGCAGGTAAATGATCATTAACATTTTCCCTTGAGCGAACACCTGAATCTGATTGTCCTTGCGCGTCTGGGTCGTGTTGCTTGGTAGTGAAAATTCATTCAAGGAAAACCGCTGCATCGGCACGTCTGAACTGCCACAGAAGTATTGGAAGAGATTCACAAATCTGGCTGGATCAATGCCGGCTTGGTCGATGATCTTGGAGAGTTCCATGGAGAAGACCCGTGTCACGATTTTGGCGGGCACCCCATTCTTCTCAAAGAGGTGGAGCCGGTTGATCTCAGCGTGTTCGATCCCTGATTTTGAGTACTGCATATTGTCGTTTAAAAAGTAATACATAACTGCTCCCTCCTACGCCTGTAATAAGCGTTGCCAGCGGTTCCAAGCTTTCCGTTGCGTCCAGTTCTGATGAGCATCGTCATAGGCTGCTTGGCTCAAGCCCGCTAGCTTGGTGTCGTCCGTGAAGAGTTCCCGAATCTTGTCGGCCATGGCCAATGAGTTGCCGCGGTCAATCAGACAACCATTGACGCCGTCCTTGATGAACGCGCTTGGCCCATAGTTGAATGGGTAGCTGATAACGGGAATCGCGTGATCCATAGCTTCTTGCATCGCCATTGGGGCCCCATCAGCATAGGACATGTTGACCAGCAGTTGATACTGGTCATAGTGGTCCGCCATCCGCGGGTCATAATCCTTAAAGGACACGCTGTCGTTGAGTTTCAGCTCAGCGACGACTCCGGCCATCTGTTGCATGAACTCAGGTGCACCGTAGCCGTACAGGTCAAAGGTCGCATCCTTGATTTGGTTCTTAACCAGCGCAAACATCCGCAAGAGTTGTTCGATCTGTTTGTCCGGGGCAATTCGTCCGACGTAGAGCAGGCTGTGTGGCCGCCGTTGAATCTGGGCCACGGCTGCCTCGCGCTCCTTGGAAAGCGGCACCGTGGTTACGGCTGGAATTGCCGTGACCTGCGCCTGGGCATAACGTTGCCGCAGGTGCTCAGCCTGTTGTTCCGTTGGGGTAATGAACCCATCGAAGTGGCTGAAATGCTCAAAGGCTGGTTCCAGGAAGCCATCCAGCTTGCCGTGAATCGGATCATTCGGGTCAACGGCGTGGTTGATGGGAATGTAGACGTACTTGTGGGAACTGTCGTTGAGTGCCAGTAAGGGTTGTACCCCAGTCCCAGGCCGGTCACTGATAAAGGTGGTCGTCTCGCTGTCTTGGTTGCTGAGCTCGGCCAGGAAAAAGACGAAGAGGTCATCGATGTTCTGGAAGAACAGGTCGCCACGACCCCGGTAATCTTTCAGAATCATCCGGGAGGTCAACGGATTCCCGTTGGTGTCGGGCACAAAGAATTGTTCCAACGTCGTCTTGCCGGTGGGCGTGTAGTAGCGTTGGAGAATCAATTTGCCATTCTGCCCGAAATACTGGGTCGCCGACTTGAAGCCCCGCCAGTCCCAGAGGTTGGTTTCAATGACGTTTCCCTGGCCATCGAAGAACTCTTGGTAGAAGACCCGGCCCACGGTGCCGGGAATGAAGCCGACGTTGCTGGTGGGCGTGTCGCCTTCCAACACCTGACTGAAGTTCGCCCCAACAATCACTTCGGACGCCAGTGGCAGGTTCAAATCATCGGTGTGCAAGACCTTTTCGGTAGTTAAATCCGTGGCTTTCTGGAAGAAATCAAACATGTTAACGATTTCATTATCAGCCACATCAAACGTCTTGATGGTTTGGTGGATCAACCGGTCGTAGGTCTTGGTCACAATCTTAGCGGGCCGTTTGTAATGGTTAAACAGCTTCACACGGTTCATTGCCGTGTGCTCCACGCTCGAATTCTTTTGTAAGATGTATTCATTAATAAAATAGAACATCGTTCCACTCCAATCTGTTTTTGCTTACTCTTCCCAGGGGTACTTACCGTCAGCGTTTTTCTTGGTGTGCTTCATCATATGCTCAGTTCGCTCATCCATGCGTTTGCGCGTTTTCTTGCGGTTCCGCCACCGGAACACCAGCACGAGTACGCCCACCACCACGTAGATCATCATCCGGATTGCAAATTGGACTTTCTTATACGCAAAGACTGTGGTTAATACTGCCATCGTGTCAGCTCCTCTCAGTAAGTGTTGTTGTAATAGTTAATTAGACCCGATAAGAAATGCTCGCAGTCATCGATTCGGGTACGGAAATGGTCGTGTCGGGCGAAAAAGCCCCCCACAAATTTAGCCGGTGCGTAGAAGTACATCGCCAGTTCCGGCTGAAACGCGCCAGTTGCCAATTCATGTTCCGCACGCATTTTCCAGGCCCGCCGTAGTCGAATCAGGTCATAGGGTTCTAGTAGATCGGCATTTCCCGTCTTCTTGATAATGTCGGTCATTTTAACGGCCGCGTTCAGTAGCTCTAACAACGTTGGGTAAGCGGTGTCTCGTGCCTCGATAAAGGCCAAGTGACTGTACACGTTCTTCAATCCCAGCTGCATGTAGTCCCGGTTGTCGGGCAAAATCTGCAGCGCCTCGTTCACCGCGTATGAGATCCAGTGATCATGGTACCTGCCATAGTCGTTAGCCACCATAAAGTCTAAGGATTGTTTTACGGCGTCCAGCACCTGTTCATCATGGGTCAGCTCGTACAATCGCGCCAGGGCGAAGGTGATCTCCCCTTCATAATAGATGATACGAAAGGCATCTTTAACGGTTAGATCCGTGTTCAAGACGTGGTTGAACTGACCGGATGCTTGGCGAAAGGCCACGACCCCGTTAAACGCCTGATGGGCTTGGCGGAAGAAGGTCTCATCATGGGCCACCTCTTGGTATTTACAAAGGGCCAGGATCAGCATGGCTTGTGCGCCCAGCTTGATTTCATCTGATTCCTGCTTCCGGTGTTCCACCGCGAACAAGGCATCGTCCTTCGTTAACGTTAATTCTTGCAGCCCCCACTGTAAAGCATCCTTCACTTTGGCCAAATCGGCAACGTTGCCGGTAAACTCAACCGCTTCCAATAGTGCGTAAATCGATGAGAAATGCCGCACGCTGTTGTAACTACTTAGGATTCGCTGGAGCCCGGGATAGTAACCGTAAATGAACTGACCACTATCTTTGATTTGCCGAGCCAGGAAGGTTTCTCCTTGAACCAAATAATCACGTAACTCTTGTCGCGGATTAACTAATTGGCGAATTCCTTTTTCACCAGTTTCGCTGTCATTCAAGTGCCAGATACGTTGGCCATCGCTGAAGATGCCAGACGTGGTAAATACCCAGACTTGCTGGGCCTGCGCGATGTCGATCTCCAGCGAACCATTTCGCCGTTTCAAATACTTGCTGATATGGGGGTAGTCGATCCAAGTGGCTGAGGGGGTCTTCCCAATCTTGTGATCCTTCCCGGGCTTAAAAAACTCATGACCGTTGATTTCCATCTCCAGCAGTGCCGTGTGAAAATTCTCATCGAAGCTAATGCCCCGGCGCCAGTAATTCATGCGCGACATCTCGACCAGCTCTTGTTGGACGGTCGCCAGTGGTAACCGCTGGATGGCATGCACCACTTCAATCCGGATCCAACCATCTTGCGGTGCCCCCGCTAGTAGTTTCTCCGCGTCGGCCCAAGCACGATTAAAGCTGGATGCCCGAATGAATTGAACGTCGGCACGATGCCGTCGATCTGAAATTGACACGGCTAATGTCGTCAACCCTGTAGCGTGGTCCTGCAAATTCCCTAAATCCTGCACGGCCTCTTTGAAGTCTTTGATCACTGCTTTTTTCATTGGCAAGGAAGCCCCCTTCTTTATTACTTACTTTGGGTCTAAATGGGTTAATCGATCAAGGCGATAACCATTACCTAGTTAGATAATTATCATTGAATTATAGCTTGTTTGGTTTATTCTCTGTACAAGTTCATGTTAACACAATTTCACCATACGCACTATTGTTTTTTTACATTTTTCATTCAAATTACATTATCTTATCATTATTTATTAATCAACTGATAGTCCGGCAAGTGGAGTGCCGATATATCAGTGTTTCTATGGATTTAGAACAGTATTTTCAGCGGCATTGATTGCTCACTTTACGAACAAACTGCGATGATAAGTTTTATTATACCGCAGCATTTATCGCGAAGCTTAATTTACGCTTAACTATCCATATTTTGATTTGTGTGAGAACTATTTTATTGGCGAATCCAATTTTTTTAGACAGCAAAAGAGCACGCCCAATTTTCTAGGCGTACTCTTTGTTGATCAGCAGTGCGACAGATTTTTTAATCAGTCACACTACTTTTTGTTAATTGTCGTGCTTACCACGTTTGCCGAAGTACCACCATGAGCCACCAGTTACTGCGGCGATGGCAGCGGCAATTGCTCCCCAGAGCGTGGTGTGGTTGCTATCCGCTGATTTAACTGCGGAATCCCCATCAGTCGCTGAGTCTGCGGCGCTACCATTCGCAGTGCCAGACTTGTCACTCGTCTTGTCGCTAGCTGATTTATCAGTAGCAGACTTGTCACTGGCAGACTTGTCGCTGTTGTCCGCTGGACTTGCTGCTGTATCAGCTACCGTAGCTGGTGAGCTAGCAGTCAGCTCAGCCATCGGTGCAGTGCCCGCAGCCGTGTTTGCAGCGCCACCGTAATTTAAGGTCGTTGCTGCAACCGGCGTCGTGCCTGAACCCGTGTTGGTCGTTGTGCCAGTTGCGCCATTGCCAGTGCCGGATCCAGAAGCTGAGCCAGTGCCAGAACCGCTACCTGAACCAGAGCCTGAGCCACTTCCGGAACCCGAGCCAGAACCATTGCCAGAATTGGAACCGTTACCGGAGTCGGAACCATTTCCAGCATCGCCCTCGTTACCAGTTTCTTCAGAATCAGAGTCGCCGTCGCTGTCAGAGTCGGAACCGCTATCGGAGTCTGAGTCGCCACCGTTGTTGGATCCATCACCACCGCCAGAACCTGAGTCGCTATCGGAGTCGCTGTCGCTGTCAGAGTCACTGTCGCTGTCAGAGTCACTGTCAGAGTCACTGTCGGAATCAGAATCGCTATCGGAGTCTGAGTCACTGTCGGAATCAGAATCACTGTCGGAATCTGAGTCGCTGTCGGAGTCCGAATCGCTATCGGAGTCCGAGTCACTATCGGAGTCCGAATCACTATCGCTGTCAGAGTCACTGTCGGAATCTGAGTCACTATCGGAGTCCGAATCACTGTCGCTATCTGAGTCGCTGTCGCTATCGGAGTCGCTGTCAGAGTCTGAGTCACTATCGGAATCGGAGTCGCTGTCGGAGTCTGAATCACTGTCGGAATCGGAGTCGCTGTCGGAGTCTGAGTCACTGTCGCTATCTGAGTCACTGTCGGAGTCCGAATCGCTATCGGAGTCTGAGTCACTGTCGGAATCGGAATCACTGTCGCTGTCAGAGTCACTATCGGAGTCTGAATCGCTGTCGCTATCTGAGTCACTGTCGCTGTCAGAGTCGCTATCGCTATCGGAATCGCTGTCGGAATCTGAATCGCTATCGGAGTCCGAATCACTGTCGCTGTCGCTACCGGAATCACTGTCGGAATCCGAATCGCTGTCGCTGTCTGAGTCACTGTCGCTGTCAGAATCACTGTCGGAGTCTGAGTCACTGTCAGAGTCTGAGTCACTGTCGGAGTCTGAATCACTGTCGGAATCTGAGTCACTGTCAGAGTCTGAGTCACTGTCAGAGTCTGAGTCACTGTCGGAATCGGAATCACTGTCGGAATCGGAATCACTATCGGAATCGGAATCACTGTCGCTATCTGAGTCACTGTCGCTGTCAGAGTCACTGTCAGAATCAGAATCGCTGTCGGAGTCTGAGTCACTGTCGGAATCCGAATCACTGTCGCTATCTGAGTCACTGTCTGAGTCTGAGTCGCTATCGCTATCGGAATCACTGTCGCTGTCAGAATCACTGTCGGAATCTGAATCGCTATCGGAGTCTGAGTCGCTATCTGAATCGGAATCGCTGTCGGAGTCTGAATCGCTGTCGGAGTCTGAGTCGCTGTCGCTATCGGAATCACTGTCGGAGTCTGAGTCACTATCGGAATCAGAATCACTGTCGGAATCAGAATCACTATCGGAATCGGAGTCGCTGTCGGAATCGCTGTCGCTATCTGAGTCACTATCGGAATCCGAATCGCTGTCGGAATCCGAATCACTGTCGCTGTCAGAGTCACTGTCGCTGTCAGAGTCACTGTCGGAGTCTGAATCACTGTCGGAATCGGAGTCACTGTCGCTATCTGAGTCACTGTCGGAGTCTGAATCACTGTCGGAGTCTGAGTCGCTGTCGGAATCTGAGTCACTGTCGGAATCTGAATCAGAATCGCTATCGGAGTCGGAGTCACTGTCGGAATCTGAGTCACTGTCAGAGTCTGAGTCGCTATCGGAGTCGGAGTCACTGTCGCTGTCTGAGTCACTGTCGGAGTCCGAATCGCTGTCGGAATCGGAATCACTGTCGCTGTCAGAGTCACTGTCGCTGTCAGAATCACTGTCGGAGTCTGAGTCACTATCGGAGTCGGAATCGCTGTCGCTGTCAGAGTCACTGTCGCTGTCAGAGTCACTGTCGGAGTCTGAGTCGCTGTCGGAATCAGAATCACTATCGGAATCGGAGTCGCTGTCGGAATCGGAGTCGCTATCGGAATCGGAATCGCTGTCGGAGTCTGAGTCACTATCGGAGTCGGAATCGCTGTCGGAGTCACTGTCGGAGTCGGAATCACTATCGGAATCAGAATCACTGTCGGAGTCGGAATCACTGTCGGAGTCTGAGTCGCTGTCGGAGTCTGAGTCGCTGTCGGAGTCTGAGTCGCTGTCGCTATCTGAGTCACTATCGGAGTCGGAATCACTGTCAGAGTCTGAGTCGCTGTCGGAGTCGGAATCACTATCGCTGTCAGAATCGCTATCTGAGTCGGAGTCACTGTCGGAATCGGAATCACTGTCGCTGTCAGAATCACTGTCGGAGTCTGAATCAGAATCGCTGTCAGAATCACTGTCGGAGTCTGAATCAGAATCGCTATCAGAATCACTATCGGAGTCCGAGTCACTGTCAGAATCGGAATCACTGTCGCTATCTGAGTCACTGTCTGAGTCGGAATCACTGTCGCTATCTGAATCGCTGTCACTGTCAGAGTCCGAATCACTATCGCTATCTGAGTCACTATCGCTGTCGGAGTCCGAATCACTATCGCTATCTGAGTCACTATCGCTGTCGGAGTCACTGTCGGAGTCTGAGTCGCTGTCGCTGTCAGAATCGCTATCTGAATCGCTGTCACTGTCGGAATCCGAATCGCTGTCGGAGTCTGAGTCGCTGTCGCTATCTGAGTCACTGTCGGAATCGGAGTCACTATCGGAGTCGGAATCACTGTCGCTGTCAGAGTCACTATCGGAATCTGAGTCACTGTCGCTATCCGAATCGCTGTCGGAATCGGAGTCGCTGTCGGAGTCTGAGTCGCTGTCAGAATCACTGTCGGAGTCCGAGTCACTGTCGCTGTCAGAATCGCTGTCGGAATCGGAATCACTGTCGGAATCCGAGTCACTATCGGAGTCAGAATCGCTGTCGGAGTCTGAGTCGCTATCGCTATCTGAGTCACTGTCGGAATCTGAGTCACTGTCGCTATCTGAGTCGCTATCGCTATCTGAGTCACTATCAGAGTCCGAGTCGCTGTCGCTATCGGAGTCACTGTCGGAGTCTGAGTCACTATCGGAATCGGAGTCGCTGTCGCTATCTGAGTCGCTGTCGGAATCTGAATCACTATCGGAATCGGAGTCACTGTCGGAATCCGAATCACTGTCGGAGTCGGAGTCGCTGTCGGAATCTGAGTCGCTGTCAGAATCAGAATCGCTGTCGGAGTCTGAATCACTGTCGCTGTCAGAATCGCTGTCGGAATCGGAATCACTGTCGGAATCCGAGTCACTATCGGAGTCAGAATCGCTGTCGGAGTCTGAGTCGCTATCGCTATCTGAGTCACTGTCGGAATCTGAGTCACTGTCGCTATCTGAGTCGCTATCGCTATCTGAGTCACTATCAGAGTCCGAGTCGCTGTCGCTATCGGAGTCACTGTCGGAGTCTGAGTCACTATCGGAATCGGAGTCGCTGTCGCTATCTGAGTCGCTGTCGGAATCTGAATCACTATCGGAATCGGAGTCACTGTCGGAATCCGAATCACTGTCGGAGTCGGAGTCGCTGTCGGAATCTGAGTCGCTGTCAGAATCAGAATCGCTGTCGGAGTCTGAATCACTGTCGCTGTCAGAATCACTGTCGGAGTCTGAGTCACTGTCAGAGTCGGAATCACTGTCGGAATCTGAATCACTATCGGAATCGGAGTCGCTGTCGGAATCGCTGTCGCTATCTGAGTCACTATCGGAGTCGGAATCGCTGTCGCTGTCAGAATCACTATCGGAGTCGGAATCACTGTCGCTATCGGAGTCACTGTCGGAATCTGAATCACTATCGGAATCGCTGTCAGAGTCACTGTCAGAATCAGAATCGCTATCGGAGTCAGAGTCACTGTCGGAGTCAGAGTCACTGTCGGAGTCCGAATCACTGTCGCTATCTGAGTCACTATCGGAGTCCGAATCGCTGTCGCTGTCTGAGTCGCTGTCGGAATCTGAGTCGCTGTCGCTATCGGAGTCACTGTCAGAATCAGAATCGCTGTCGGAGTCTGAATCACTGTCGCTGTCAGAATCACTGTCGGAGTCCGAGTCACTGTCAGAGTCGGAGTCACTGTCGGAATCTGAATCGCTGTCGGAGTCTGAGTCGCTGTCGCTATCTGAGTCACTGTCGGAATCGGAGTCACTATCGGAGTCGGAATCACTGTCGCTGTCAGAGTCACTGTCGGAATCCGAATCGCTGTCGGAATCGGAATCACTGTCGGAGTCCGAGTCACTGTCGCTGTCTGAGTCTGAGTCGCTATCGCTATCTGAGTCACTGTCGGAATCCGAATCACTGTCGGAGTCAGAGTCACTATCGGAATCGGAGTCGCTGTCAGAGTCGGAATCACTATCGGAATCGGAGTCGCTGTCGCTGTCAGAATCTGAATCGCTATCGGAGTCGGAGTCGCTGTCGGAGTCTGAATCGCTATCGGAATCGGAGTCACTGTCGCTATCAGAATCACTGTCGGAGTCTGAGTCGCTATCGGAGTCTGAGTCACTGTCGCTGTCAGAATCACTATCGGAATCTGAATCGCTATCGGAGTCTGAGTCACTGTCGGAGTCCGAATCGCTGTCGGAGTCTGAGTCGCTATCAGAGTCCGAATCGCTGTCGCTATCTGAATCGCTGTCGGAGTCCGAATCGCTGTCGGAATCTGAGTCGCTGTCGGAGTCCGAATCGCTGTCGCTATCTGAATCACTATCGGAGTCTGAATCACTATCGGAATCTGAGTCGCTGTCGGAATCTGAGTCACTGTCGCTATCTGAATCGCTGTCGGAGTCAGAATCACTGTCGCTATCTGAATCGCTGTCGGAATCGGAATCAGAGTCACTGTCGCTATCTGAGTCACTGTCGGAATCGGAGTCACTGTCGGAGTCCGAATCACTGTCGCTATCTGAGTCGCTGTCGGAGTCTGAGTCACTGTCGGAGTCTGAGTCGCTGTCAGAGTCTGAGTCACTATCGGAGTCAGAATCACTGTCGCTATCTGAATCGCTGTCGCTGTCCGAGTCACTATCGGAGTCCGAATCGCTGTCGGAATCGGAGTCACTGTCAGAGTCAGAATCACTGTCGCTGTCAGAGTCACTATCGGAGTCCGAATCGCTGTCGCTGTCGGAATCACTGTCGCTGTCTGAGTCACTGTCGGAATCAGAATCGCTATCGGAGTCTGAATCGCTGTCGCTATCTGAGTCACTGTCAGAGTCTGAGTCGCTATCGGAGTCGGAGTCGCTGTCGCTATCTGAATCACTGTCAGAGTCTGAGTCACTATCGGAATCGGAGTCGCTGTCGGAGTCCGAATCACTGTCGGAATCAGAATCGCTATCGGAGTCTGAGTCACTGTCGCTGTCGGAATCGGAGTCGCTGTCGGAGTCTGAGTCACTGTCGCTATCGGAGTCACTGTCGGAATCGGAATCACTGTCGCTATCTGAATCACTGTCAGAATCAGAATCACTATCGGAATCGGAGTCGCTGTCGCTATCGGAGTCACTATCGGAGTCCGAATCGCTGTCAGAGTCGGAGTCGCTGTCGGAGTCTGAGTCGCTGTCGGAGTCTGAGTCGCTGTCGCTATCGGAGTCACTGTCAGAATCAGAATCGCTGTCAGAATCAGAATCGCTGTCGGAGTCCGAATCACTGTCGCTGTCAGAATCACTGTCAGAGTCGGAATCACTGTCGGAATCAGAATCACTATCGGAATCGGAGTCGCTGTCGGAATCGCTGTCGCTATCTGAGTCACTATCGGAGTCCGAATCGCTGTCGCTGTCAGAATCACTATCGGAGTCGGAATCACTGTCGGAGTCTGAGTCACTATCAGAATCGGAATCACTGTCGGAGTCGGAGTCACTGTCGCTATCTGAATCGCTGTCGGAGTCCGAATCGCTGTCGCTATCTGAATCACTGTCGCTGTCAGAGTCACTGTCGGAGTCGGAGTCACTATCGGAGTCCGAATCGCTGTCGCTATCTGAGTCACTGTCGGAGTCCGAATCACTGTCGCTATCTGAATCGCTGTCGGAGTCCGAATCGCTATCGGAGTCGGAATCACTGTCGCTGTCAGAATCACTATCGGAATCGGAGTCGCTGTCGCTATCTGAGTCGCTGTCGGAGTCCGAATCGCTGTCGCTATCTGAGTCGCTGTCGGAGTCCGAATCGCTGTCGCTATCTGAATCACTGTCGCTGTCCGAATCGCTGTCGCTATCTGAATCACTGTCGCTGTCAGAGTCACTGTCGGAGTCGGAGTCACTATCCGAATCCGAATCACTGTCGGAGTCTGAGTCGCTGTCGGAGTCTGAGTCACTATCCGAATCCGAATCACTTTCGCTATCGGAATCACTATCTGAATCCGTATCCACTGCAATAGCCATGTTTGCGTATGACTGTGCGTCAGAAGCAGCACTTGAAGCGTGATCCTTGGCAGTCTGAGCAGCAGCGGCGGCTGATGAAGCTTCGGCTGCATAACTTGATGCCGCAGCGTTATCACTAGCTGCTTCAGCTGATGAAGCATTTGCGTGAGCCGTTGAAGCAGCGGCGGCGGCCGATGAAGCCTCGGTTGCAGCAGAAGCTGCCGTTGAAGCGGCTGTTGCAGCTTCAGCAGCGTAACTAGAAGCCGTTGACCCCTTCACTGCATAATCCGTGGACAGATCTGCATAGGAGTTAGCCACACTTGCGTATTGACCAGCTTCGTTTGCAGCATCAGCGGCTAAGCTAGCTGATGATGAAGCCGCATCAGTTTGCGTCGTGTTAACTGTCAGGTACGCCTGACCCAGAGACATGGTTGTGCTACCACTGGTCACAACCAGCGTGTAGTATCCTTGGTTACCAGCCGTCGCACCCGTTAAGTTCAGGGTTTCGCTAGTTTGTCCATCCAGCTTCTGACCTTGGCTACCGGCTGTTGCGGAGTAGTACCACTGGTATGAAACCTTTGTGCCATCACTTGTTGTATCCATTTCTGGTGACCAGGTCAAATCGTCGCCGGCGTTAACCGCATGATCAGCTAAACCATTACCGACGGTCACATCTTTGCTGGATGAGAATGAAGTCCCATCAGCATTAGTGATTGTCGCTGTAATCGTAATCTTCCCAGCGGAAGTTGCGGACGTTGGCGTTACCGTCCCATCAGCACTGACTGTGGCAATGGATTCGTCACTGCTAGTCCAAGTGATGTCCCCAGTGGCATTGCCAGGATTAGTCGTTGCCGTGAAGACTCCTTCAGTTTGCGTATCTGAGCCGTTCAGAATGTAATCATCCCCGGCAATCGTGATACCCGTAGCGGCAATTTCACTGTCGTAAACGTCGACCTGGGCTAAGTTACTGTAAAAGTCCCCAGTTACCGTATTAGTTCCCAAGAACCCAACGGCTGACTGGAACAGCAATGAACCGGTAAAGTCTTCATTGGTGGTTACCGTCAGCGTACTGGAAGCGGTTGCCAACCCAGCGTACCACGGCGTGTTGTCTTTAGTCGTATAAGTGGCAATTTCTTTTCCGCTGGCATCGTTGATACTACCTGATGATCCACTCAGTTTTACCCATTTACCGTTGATCTGCGTGTACCAAGTCGTCGAGTGGCTGATGTTAATGGCACCCAGACCCGTTTTAGCAGTCGAAGTTAAGCTAATCGTCTTACCAGAAGTGGTTGAGGTAACGGCGGTTGGCTGTTGCGTAAATCCACCGGAGACAACCATCCCTAACAGGACAAAGGCGTCCCCTGATGGCTTACCCTTATACTTACCCAGGTTATTGGAGTAAAGCACCGCGTAGCTAGCGGCCTCAGTCGCAGCAGCGGCGGCTACCGTGGCTTCAGACGCTAATTGGCTGGCAGAAACCAGTTCTGCATCAGCGGCAGTGGAGTATTCACTGGCTGCGGCGAAGCTCCCTGCGGCAACCGCGGATGAGGCCGCTGCCATGTAACTGTTGGCGTCATTGGTGGCTGCATCGGCAGCAGCGGCGGCGTACTGTGCGTCCTGTGCGTACGCAGCAGCAGCAGCCGTGTAAGAACCACCCAGACTAGTATTTTGTGTCATCGTAGCGGCTAAGGAAGCAGCGATGGATCCTGCTGCTTGCGCACTGGTAGCAGCGGCAGCATCAATGACAGCCGTTGAAGCCGCATTAACACTGACTGCTGAGGATTGGCCATCCACGATGATCTTGGTTGCTTCAGCAGCGGCAGAGGCACCGGAACTAGCAGCTTCGGTCGTCCACTTGAGATACGTTTTAGCGTTGGCTGCGGCAGTCGAGGCCTCGGCCAAGCTACCGGTTGCCGCATAGGAAGCCGCCTCGTTTGCCTTGACAGCAGCCATCGACGCGTTGCTTGCCGCATCCGTGTTGGCAGCGATAGCAGCCGCATTAGCTGCAGAAGCTGCTTCTTGGTACAGCGGTGCTGAAGCAAATGCGTTAGCTGCATCGGCGGCATTGGAGTTTGCAATGTTGGCCTGATCAAGTGCCTGACTGGCTGCACCTGCAGCAGCGGCAGCATAACTGGAGGCCAAATACTTACCAGCTGCTTCTTGCTTTTGAGCGGCCGTGTAGGTATCAGCAACTGCCAGTGTCGCATCAGCAGCGGCGGAAGTCGTCAAGATGCCGTAAGAATCAGCATCCGCCTGTGCAGCGATTGCATCGAGTGCTGCGGATTGCGCAGCGGAGTAATTATTTTCTGCTTCATAAGACGTTGCCAAACTACTTGCACTACTTGCGGCAGTGGCGGCCTTCACGGCTAACGCTGCATAACTAGCCGTGTCCTTTGTATAAGCGGCAGCACTTCTAGCGTGATCTTGGACCGTAACGTCAGAAACAAGATCCGTCGTGCTGGCCAACAGGTCGTAAGCCGCATTGGCTGAACTAGCCATTGAAGAAGCTAACGCAGCGGTCGCATCTGCAGCAGCGGCGGCACTCGAAGCTTGATCTGTGTAATTACCGTTGACGTCAGAAACGACAACCGTGATAACGTTGGAAGATGTTGAGAAGCTGGCTGTATGATTATTTACAGCAAGGTAAGTTGCCTTTTTGGTCCCACTAACCTTCAAGTAGTAGTAGTAGGTCCCTGCTGAAGTATAAGTTGGTGTAAAACTCTGTGAGGTCGACGTGGACGAACTAGTCGAAGCGACTGTCCAGTTTTTACCATCAGTGGATTCATACCAAGTATAAGTGCCCGAAGAAATTTTGTAGGATGATGACCCAATTTGAACTGGGAAGGCATATGAACCTAATGTCATAGCATTAGTCAACGTAACGCTCTGGCCCACGCCCACCGCTGTTGATGAACTCGTCAGCGTGTTGGTCGTTCCACCAATGGCACTCGTATCTTCTTCTTCATTTTCATCAATACCTTGTGCATCCGTTTCATAAGCTGCGGCCAAGGAAGCGGCACTAGAAGCGCCTTCCAGGTTCAAAGCCGCGTCGGAAGCAGCCGAACTAGCCACCCGCGCTAATGAGGCAGCATCGGCGGCGCTAGTTGCGGCAGCCGCCGTTGAAGCAGCCGAACTGGCCAGGTTAGCGGAAGAGGTGACGGCAGCGGCGAATGAAGCAGCGCTTTCCGCGTATTGTGCGGATTGGTCCCCTTTGTAACCCCCAGCTTCTGACGCAAACGAATTGGCTGAACTGGCGTAACCAGCGGCTAAGACGGCACTTGAAGACGCCTTCACTGCTGAATCACTAACTGCCAGAGACGTTGCCGTCAGTGCAGCGGATTGGGCGGTCGAGTTGGCCGTGCTGGCTGCATTGTAGGCATCCAGGGCTTGACTAGAAATGTCATTGGCTGAAATCAACGCGTCGCTTGCTGATGCATAGTCCCCACTCAGAGCAGCACTATTATCCACACTGTATTGTGCTTGGGCGTCACCGGCCAAGGACGTTGCTAAGGATGACGCGTTGGCTGCATCGGAAGCGGCGCTGTTAGCCGTTGCGTAGGCAGCAACCGCCGCCGCGTTACTGGTATCGTATTGCGTGGCGTTGTAAGCACTACTTGCGGCCGTGGCAGCGGCAATGGCTGCTTCGCTAGCTGCGGCAGCGGCTGAGAACGTTGGCAAATTAGCACTGCTAACCATGTCTTTCAGACCGACAGCGGCGGCTGATTTGGCAATCGCTGCGGTACTGGAAGCCAGGTTAGCGTATGACGTTGCGTTACTTGCGGCTGATTTAGCTGCGGTCAAGGCGGACACATAATTGTTCATTAAGCTGTCTGAATCGCCCATGCCGTCAGCAACCGCTTGTTTGTAACCAGAAGCTAAACTGCTGTAGTAATGGGTTAACTCAGAAGCCGTATCCGTCTTTGCTGCGTAGCTACTGGTTGCCGTGTAGGCGTTATTCACGTCACTCGTTGGCACCAGCGCTGCATAACTACTAGCGGTCGTGGCACTGGCCTTGGCAGCAGCGGCTGCACTGGCAGCGGCACTCGCATCGTTGTCAGCATCCGTGGCGACCTTTGTCTCATCAGACGTCCCTACCGTCACGGTATCGTTTTCAGTTACAGGCGTGACAACGGACTTCTTAGTCGTCGCAACCTTCGCAACCGTCTTGGTCACGTTGGCACTCAGCGTGACATCCGTCTTAACGTTGGCAGCGGCACTGGACGCGATGCTCGCAGCGTCTGATGTTGACGTCGCTGTGCTAGTCGTGTCAGCACTAATGGCGGTTGCCGTCGTGGCACTACTACTGTTGCTTGAAGATGAAGCGGCTGAACTGCTGGCGTCGGAAACCGGTGCAGATTCAACTACCACTTTAGATGAAGCACTTGAGGCTGATGAACTGGCAGCGCTAGTCTCGCTGCTCGTACCAGCGCTACTGGCTGTTGATTCGCTCTTCTGTTCCTGCTGATCCGCCGCCGAACTCGTTAAGCTGGCAGCTGATGTGGCGACTTTAGTACTATTGGTTGCGTCATCCGTGCTCGTTGCATCCGCACTGGCTGACAGCGTTCCTGCACCTAATAACGAAAAGGATGCCAATGCAGCGAAGACCCAGGTCTTCCCTACCTTGTACATCTTGTACCGCAATTTAGGGTCGCCGTTAAAAGCTTTATTCCGCATGAATTTCACTTTTAATGTCCTCCTTAAAAGTTGACTTGCAATAGATGAGTGACAATCGCTACTCCTAGTGATTGAGTTTCCCAAAAATTAGTGAACTTACATTGAATGGTCTATACACATTCCCCTAATAAAGGGTCTCCCCTATAAACCATCCCCTAACAATTGCTATTCTAGCATAGATTTACTCTACGCACTGTTTTAAAAGTAAATTTATTGACAATATTTCTAAGATTTCGCTAAATCTAAGTAAAGTGTTAAAACAATCACATCAAACTTTTTGTCAACATTTTACCTGTAAACACTGAGCTAATATCTGATTAATCAGACTTTTTCCTGATTAGTTCAGTTTATAAATCGCGTTAAACAAGCATTTTGCGTGTGTTAACTAATTGTTATCATTCTATCGTGCGATAAATACAGGGGTTATACCATTAACTGTTCTAAAATCGTAAAAACATATTCATAGTTTTGAAAAATTATATTTTGATGAAAATACTGTCCATATGACGATTTATGCGCAAACGATTATTGGCCATTTTTACGATCAAAAATCAAGCATTTAGTTTAGAAATCCTTAACTTTTCACGTAAATCAGTTTACCATGCACACACTTTTTCAAATGTGTAACAGTAATATTCTTCGTGATTTTAACTATTTTATTCACTGGCCTATTAATCCATTTATATTTCAGCTCGGCCGACACTGCCTCAGGTCATCAGCTTTCAGAAACCGTTTTCATTGCTAACTAGTTGAATTACGACCAGTCACCCCCGTATAAACCACCAATAATTGGATATTTATCGACACAAAAATCCCGCCAACAGACTGCGTTGACGGGACCTTTTACCTAGATTGTTCAGTTTATAAGCTCGTTAGTGATAACCGCTGCCATGTCATCCGGCAGTGGTGCGTAGCAGGTGATCCATTTTCCCAGGAACGGCTGATAGAAGCGCAAACGCGCGCAGTGTAAGGCTTGCCGGTGAATCCAGGGATTGGTTTGTTTACCGTACAACCAATCCCCCACTAGTGGATGCCCAATCGACTGGCAATGGACCCGAATTTGATGGGTCCGCCCAGTATGGAGCTTGAGGGCTAGTAAGGTGGCCGAACGAGAGCGACCCCGCACCCAGAACTCCGTCTGAGCCGACCGCCCATCTGGCCGCACGGTTCGTTTGATAAAGGAATCCGCTGCTCGCCCAATCGGCTGGTCGATTAGCTGGTGATCCACGGGGATTCGGCCAGTCGCCAACGCAATGTAGCGTTTGTCCAGTGCGTGGTCCTTCAATTGCTTATCCAGGATAGAATGGGCAAAGTGATGCTTGGCAAAGAGCACCGCCCCGCTGGTCTCGCGGTCCAAGCGCGTCACAATGTGGGTCACCGTGCTGGGCGCGTGAATGGCCGTTAGGTGCCCTTTGACCCGATTAGCTAACGTATCATCTGGATACAGGTGTGACGGCACAGAGGCCATCTCAGCCGGTTTATTGACGACCAAGAAGTGCGGGTCCTCATAGAGGATGTCCAACGGTTTAAATGAGGTCGCCACGTGGTCGTTGGCCTGTTCCGGCGGCAGCTGCAGCCCCACCATTTGCCCCGGCTGGGCCATCGCAATCACCCGGACCTCGACCCCATCCAGGGTGATGATGCCGCCGTGAAATTTCACGCGTTTCAAAAAGGTGCGGGTGACCCCGTGGGCCATCAGCACCGTGCGTACGTGGACCGGACTCTCACCGGTCACTGTCCATTTAAAATTGATCATGCGTTCTCCCTTCCAATGAAGGAAGCCTCGACCCGTTGCCAGAAATGGGTATGGCGGTACTCAGCGAAGGCGATCCGTTGCCGCGCGATACGGTACGAAATGGCCTTGATGGGCCGACCTTCGATGCCGAGCTGATCACACATTAAGACGTTGTCGGTCGGATCCGTGGGTTCGATGCGAATCCATTCGTCCGCCGGGATAATCAGGGGCGACCCCAATGTCCGGAAGACTAAATTGTTAATGGACGCAATCTCTGCCATTTGAATCGCGTTGAATCGGGGGTTGATGACCGCCCCACCCACGGATTTATTGTAGGCCGTAGATCCGGTCGGCGTCGAGATACACAGGCCATCCCCCCGAAAGCTTTCGAAGAGTTCGTCCTTGATATACACGTCAGCGACCATGGTTCCAGACACCTTTTTAATAGTGGATTCGTTTAAAGCCAGCGCTTGGTCCGAGTGCGTGCCATCCGCGTAGTCGACCTGAATCGACAGCAGTGGATAGCTCACACTTTGGCCGTTGTCGTCGGCCAAGCTATCGACCAGCTCCTGGACCTCGTAGTCCCGCCAGTCGGTGTAGAAACCCAGGTGACCGGTATGAATCCCGACAAAGCGGACCTTGTCGAGCCGGTCATTGTAATGGTGAAACGCGGATAGCAACGTGCCATCCCCGCCGACCGTGACCACGATATCTGGATTCAAACTATCGATGGTCACCCCCGCAGTCTCTAAGCCACGGTGCAGCGCCGTCGCCACCTTCTGTGAGGACGGGCCGTTATTACTAAAAATGGAAACCTTCATAACTAATCTTCCTTATTCTGGTGAGGCGTTCCATCCACATCGCTCTCATGCTTCGGCGTATATTGCTGGGCCTCTTGAATTTCTTCACGAATCTCGGACATTTCCGTGTCCAACTTAAAGGCGGCCTCGGCTGCCCGTTGTAAGCGGTCGCTGAGTTCCTCAGGAAAGGCGCCCTGGTATTTGTAATTTAATGAATGCTCGATGGTGGCCCAAAAGTTCATGGCCAGCGTCCGCACCTGAATCTCGGCCAGAATTTTCTTCTCGCCGGAAACCAGCTGAACCGGATATTCCACCACAATATGGTAAGACCGATAACCACTCGGCTTCTCGTTATGGATGTAATCCCGTTCCTCCAGAATCGTCAGGTCGGTCCGCCGCCGTAACAGGTCGACGACTTGATAAATATCTTCCACAAACTGACACATGATCCGCAAGCCCGCAATGTCTTGCATATCCTGTTCCAGTCGTTCTTCGGCCACGTGACGCCGAGACATCTTTTCCTTGATGCTGGGGACTGGCTTGACCCGACCCGTCACGAACTCAATCGGCGGCCGTTCATTTTTATTTTCAAATTGCTTGCGGATACCGCGGAGCTTCACCTTGAGCTCACTCACGGCCTGTTGATAGGGCAATAAAAATTGATCCCAGTTCGTTACCATAATGACTATCCCCCAACCTTAATTCCACGCCTGCGTCGGGAATAATTCCGGCGCAGAACATGACTCATCTCTCGATTTTACCATATTTTCTCAGCAACTGAGAGTAATTACCTCTTTAATTTGTTAAGCATTTCACTTATCGTTCGATGAATGGACTGACTCCCTTTTACGAGGCGTTTAGCTTTACGTCCGCTTAAAAATGTTGCATGATAGGGTTGCGTTTTAAACGAACGGTCTTCACCTCAAACAAACGTTCCAATTGCTATTTTTTGAAATTTTGGTAATGTAGTGGTATTGTTACTTTTTGTTTGGCGACCCTTGCTGATTGCCAACTAGGACAGGTATAGGAGGAAGCAATGTGTTAGAAGTCTATTTGTTCGTCAACCCGCTCGGTGCGCGTTGTATGCGTTCTGAACGAAATATCATGCGGTTGGCCGATCATCTTAATAGCAAGGTGTCGTTCCAGTTTGTTCCGTTGCTTAACCAACAGATCATCGCGCAATCTCTCTCTTCGCGACCAACGCTCGCCGAGAGAAATGCGCGCTTCAACGTCACCTACCAAGCAATTTTGGCTTATAAGGCCGCCCTTTTTCAAGGAAAACGTAAGGGGCGCAAATTCCTGCTCAACATGCAGGATGCCGTTGTCAGTCAGCACCAAAGTTTTACGGAAGAACTGACTTTAGAAATGGCCAAGAAGTGCCACCTGGACCTCGACATGTTCACGGAAGACTGTCAATCCGATCTGGCGAAACAAGCCTTCAAGACGGATCAAAAGTTAGCGGCTGAAATGAAGATTGAACAATCCTCATCCGCTGTGATTTTTAACTGTGATGTTTCCGACTGTGGGTTACTCTTAAACGACGTGACTTATGATGCCCTCTGCGACGTCTGTGAAAGCCAAGGCGTTGCCACGAAAGAAATGTTAATGGCTGAACCTAATTATCAAACTAATGAACAGGCGACTTCATTAATGCTGGGCAGCAATCAACCCAATCTGCGGGTGTTGTAGTCTCGCTGCTTGTTCACCTTAAAAACTGGCTTCGTAAAATCTGCGTGATTTTACGGGGCCAGTTTTTTCGTGGGGGCAATTCTAGATAACAGGTTGCGACGGGTCACCTAAACCTTACCTGGCTCGCAGTGTCTCCAGCTCACGAATCATCCAATTAATTGTAAATGTTAGTGATACCTGCCACTACCGAATTAGAATCCAATATGGTATGATTGAGCCAACTATTTTGTGGAACTGAAGGGAAAATTTATGCGAACAGCTATCGTTACGGACACCGCCTCCTACCTCACCCCCGAACAGATCAAGCAATTTCATATCGTGGTCCTGCCCATCACCGTGATTTTGGGTGGCCAGCAATACGCCGAATCCAAATTAAGTCTGAAGACGTTCTACGACTATCTGAAGACGGATCAGGAGCTTCCCACCACGGCACAGGTCTCCCTGGGTCAGATTGAAGAAGCCTACGACCGACTGGCTGACGAGGGCTATGACGAGATTATTTCGATTCACCTGTCCAGCGGAATCACCTCGTTCATGAGCAATCTCAAGATGTTCTGCCGGACCTACACCAAGGCCCACATCTACCCGGTCGATTCCCTGGTCGCCAGTGCCGGCGAGGCCAACCTGTGTCTGTTAGCGGGCCAGCTGGTCGCTAACGGCAACACGGCCGCCGACATCGTTCCCCAGCTCGAAGACTTGCGCGATACCATGAACGTGTACTTTGCCGTGGACAACCTGAGTCATTTGGCCCGGACCGGTCGTCTCAGTAACCGGTCGGCCATCATCGGTAACCTGCTCAACATCAAACCCCTCCTGACGTTCAACGACGAGGGCAAGATCATCGCCATCGGCAAGGAACGGACCATGAAGAAGGCCTTCCACTACATGACTGACAAGCTCCAGGAGACGTTGACCCAGGTCGATTATCCCCTGTTGATCACGGTCATCAACGCCAACAATGCCGACCTGGCCGACGACTGGGATGCCGCGCTCACCGACCAATTCCCAGAGGTCCGCGTGGTCCAGAGCCAACTTGGCCCCGCCATCAGTGTCCACACCGGTGAAAAAACCATGGGCCTGATTTGGCAACGCGACTGGCAATCCTACTAAATTTAAATGTATGCAAATGAAATAGACTGATCATCGCCCGATTACAGGTGGGTGATCAGTCTATTTTTAATGCGCTATTTCTTTAATTCATGGGCCAGTTGGCTGAATTCAGCTAAGCGGTCATCAAACGTCTTAAATGCCGTCTGCAGGTAATCTGGCTGCGTCATGTCGACACCGGCCTTCTTCATCACGTTCAGTGGCAAGTCGGAGCTCCCGGACTTCAGGTAGTTCAGGTAAGCCTCGCGCTTGGCATCATCCCCGCTCAACACGCGTTGGGCCAAGGTCGTTGCGGCCGCGAAACCAGTGGAATACTGGTAAACGTAGTAGTTGTAGTAGAAATGCGGAATCCGCGTCCACTCGTCGGCGATTTGGGGATCGGACACGACCCCGTCGCCGTAGTAACGCCGGTTCAGGTCACCGTAGAATTTGCTCATGAAGTCGGCCGTCAAGGTTTCCCCGGCAGCGGCTTGCGTGTGAATGTAGTCTTCAAATTCAGCGAACTGCGTCTGCCGGTAAACGGTCCCCTTGAACCCATCCAGGTAGTGGTTCAACACGTAAGCCCGGACCTGAGGATCCGTTTGTGTCTTCAACAGATAATCCGTTAAGAGATTTTCGTTCGTCGTCGAAGCAATTTCGGCCACGAAGATGGAGTAATCCCCATACTGGTAAGGTTGGTTCGTCCGGGTGTAGTGGCTGTGCATGCTGTGACCCATTTCGTGGACCAGCGTGAACAGGCTTTCCAGACTGTCCTGCCAATTCAACAGAATGTACGGCTTGGTGTCGTACATCCCACCGGAATAGGCCCCCGTGCGTTTGCCTTCGTTTTCCACGACGTCAATGGCGCGGGTATCGAACATCTTCTGCACGTTGGCCACGTAATCGGGACCGAGCACGCTCAGCGCCTTCAAGGCTTCCTGTTGGGCTTCCGCGTAGGTGTAGCTCAGGCTAGGTTCCCCGGTGATGGGCGTGTACAGGTCGTACATGTGCAGTTCGGGCAGGCCCAAGATTTCCTTACGCAGGTTCACGTATTGGTGCAGGGAATCCAGGTGGTCGTTGACCGTCTTGACCAGCGTGTCGTAAACCACAGCGGGTACGTTGTTGGCACTCATCGCAGCTTCACGGGCACTGGCATAATGACGAACGTCAGCGTTAAAATTGTGCGTTTTAACTTCGCTAGCCAGCGTGGAGGCAAAGGTATGCCGGAACTGTTGATAGACGCTGTACAGGGCCTTAAAGGCCTGTTCACGGACGGCTGGCGTGGTGGATTCCAGCAGGACCCCATAGAGGCCTTCGGAGAGCCGGACGTCGTTACCCTTTTCATCCTGAACGACGGGGAACTTCAAATCGGCATCGCTCAGCACGCTATAGGTCTTCGATGAGGCAGCGAAGATATCACTGGCCCCAGCCAAGAGCTTTTCTTCTTGAACGGACAGTGTGTGGGCCCGTTGTTGCCCTAAGACATCAAAGATGTGTTGATACGCCGCTAATTTAGGCTCAGCATCGATCAGCTTTTGCAGGTCGGCTGGCTCCAAGGCCAAGACTTCTGGCTCGAACCAAGACGCTGCTGCGCCAACGGTTGCCAAGAGGCCTTCCGCCTGGCCCATTAAGGCTTGGGCGGCCGCATCGCCGGTATCCTGATCATTCTTCAGGGAGGCGTAAACGTAAACGCGTTCTAACTGGCGTTCCAGGTCAAAGTTGGCCTTGGTCACGCGGTACAGGTCGGCACCGCTCTGGGATAATTGCCCCTTCATGGCGGCCATCTTCGTTGCTTCGGCTTGGACGTCCTTCACGGCAGCCTTAAAGGCCGCGTCATCGGGGTAAATCGTGGTTAAGTCCCAGGTCAGGGCCGTGGGAACTGCGGAACGTTTGGGAATTTGTTTCAAATTTCTCATCCTCCTTTAACATTGCATAGCAATATTTTACCACTTTCACCCGTGCCATAGGGAAATCAGCCCAAAACTTTCTCATCATTTTCTAACCAGGCGGTGTAATCTGCATCCCAATGCGGTTCCGAGATAATTTGCCAACCGGTCGTCGTGCGTTTGATCAGGTCCGCTTGGGTCAAATCGGCTAGTAAATCGTCAATGGCGGTCAAATAAGCCGTCTGCCCGGTAAATCGAACCGCCGTGACCTCGCCACCCACCAGCTGAAAGGCCGCCCACGCCAAGCGTTCCAGGGTATCCGTCAAAACGTTCGAACGTTCAAATAGCCACGCCGCCAGAATGATACGCCACAGTAACAAGCCGCGGCTAAAAATAGGCGCCGTGACCGTCACCGTTGCCAACACCTGGGGGAACCCGGCCAGATGATGTCCGGTCAAATAAACCGCCGTCTGTAAAGGTTTGAGTACGGTGGATGACCGGCGTAAATCGCGGTCCAGCTCCCAGCGAAACCGCGCCAAGTTCGGTTGCGCCCACCACAAACGTCGCTGTGACCCAGCCGATAAGTCGGCCACATTCGCAAGCCAAACCGACTGACACTGATAGTCACCGGTAATGGCCTGACAGATGTGATGGTCGACGCGCAGTTGATTGCGCTCCACGTCCCAAAATAACAGGCAAAGTCCCCACCCATTTAACCAGCTGGCAAAGCGGTCGATCAAATGCCACCCCAATTTTTGCTTGGCGAACCGGCTCCCCAGTAACCAGAGCGGATACACCCCTAGGCCTTGATAGCCTAACGTCCGTTCAGCGACCTCGTCGCGGTTGATGGGGCTACACTGAAACTCCAGGGCAATCGGTCGCGGCTGGTGGTCAATCCAACAGTCGGCCCGCTGGGAAATACTGGGTAAGACCCGTTCCAAGGTGATGGCTCCCCAAGGAACGAAGAAGTCAGCCAACTGGCGTTTTCCCAACACGTGTTGGGGCGTCTCCCCTTCGCCCTTAACCGTACATGACGACTGTGGCCGGTGGGCAAAATACGGCTGCACCCGTGTCCCATGGTGCAGAACCACCGGCTGCTGACACGCCGGACACACGTACGACCGCCCCCGTTCAGCATTCTTCGCATCCACCAACTGTTTTTCTCGAGCCGCAATCAACATCAAACATCCCTCCTCACAGGTTAACTCCGTAAAGGACCGCCAAATGTTCGTGGGAAATTAAAAAAATCCGAATCCTTGGAATGGGATTCGGATTGGAGATTTTTATTTTAAATAGACGTTGATGTAATGACCTATCATTCAGCAAAACGAAACATCGACACGCTGACGTGCAGACAGTGAAAACGCACCTAACCAGTCTAAGCGACCAGAGGCGGGTCAACCTGGTCAGCTGTGTCAGTGATGTTAGCTGAGTGTTTTTCTCAGCTTAGATCACGGGACGACCTTGGAAACTCGCGATTCACAGCGAGGTTTCAAGGCGAGGCCCCAGACCGCCTCTCAGGCTGGGACCGCTCCCCACAACAGAGCAGGTTGAACCCGCCGCCGGGAACGCATGACTAGCTCAGGCTGGAGTCGGACCCCATAGCAGGCCACCTTGAGCCCACCGGCGGGAACAGCAAAACCAATGTATATTTCACTATTCTTAACGATTAGTCCTTAGCTGGAAAATGGGCGATGACTTGGTAAATAGGCCCCTTAGCCGAAAACTTTTGCTCGTACTCCGTCTGAATATCTTCCACGTCATCAGTCGCGGCATGCAAATCGAGCCAGACGCCGTCGAAGACCATGCCGAAGTTATTCAAGCTCCCTAAGGAATATTCAAATAAGCCGCGGTTATCGGTCTTGAACTGAACGGACCCTTCTGGCTGAAGGACGTCGGCGTAATGGGCCAAGAAGACCGGTGATGTTAACCGACGCTTCTCATGACGCGTCTTAGGCCATGGGTCAGAGAAGTTCAGGTACAGCCCCGCAACTTCCCCAGCGGCGAAGAAGGTGTTGATGGCTTCACCATCCGTGTGTACCAATTGGATGTTCGTCAATTCACTGGCCACGACCTTTTTCAGAGCGGCCGCAATCACAGAAAATTGAATTTCGATGCCAATAAAGTTGTGGTCGGGATGGGCCTTGGCCATTTCAACGATGAACTGCCCCTTCCCGGTCCCAATTTCAACAAATAAGGGTTGGTTCTTGGGGAAGCGACTCTGCCAGTTGCCCTTCAAGGGTTCTGGTTCGCTCACCAATCGTTCGGTGTGTTCGGCCACATAGTCCTTGGCCCACGGTTTATTACGTACACGCACTATAAAATCCTCCTTGTTAGCACAACGGCGGGCGCGAGGTTTGTCCCCGCTCCCGCCGACGTTATTTAATCAGTTACTGACTCACACGTCAGCTTTTCGAGTAAAATTAAATGTTGATTCATGATTTGAAAACGCTGCTGGTGGAAGCTCTCCGCGATAACGCTCAAGCAGTGCACCCGCGCATACCAGTTGACCCGTGCGGTCAGGTCCGGCGTTGTCGTCTCGCCGTAATCCTGTAACCAGCGTTGCCACTCTTCCAGGGGCACGTACTCACAGAGCAGTGCGCCCAGGTCGAAGGCGGGGTCAGCGAACGTGGCTGCGTCCCAATCCACCAGGTAAAGCCGTTGGCGGTCGGATAACAACCAGTTCTTATGATTCAAATCACCATGACAAACTTCATAATGCGTCTTGGGCAGTTGCGGTTGCTCGTTTTGCAAGGTCGCAAAGGCTGATTGGATCAGCGGATGTTGGCGCAGGTCAGCGGCTAAGGCTGGCTGTAAGCGAGTTAACAACTGGGCGGGCGTGGTAAATCGTCCGCCGACTTTTAATAACATATCATGAAGCAGATGGGAATGATGGACCCGGTGAAGCAAGCGGGCGACCCGCTCTTCACGCATTTCACTGCGCCGTAACGTTCGGCCGTTTAACCATTCCTGGGCCGTCATGACGTCGCCGGTGGCCAAACGTTTGGTCCAGACGAGCCGCGGCGTAATGCCCTCCATGGAGAGAGCCGCTAGAAACGGTGACGCGTTTTGTTTTAAGAACACCTTTTGTGACGCCTTGGTTCCCATGTACGCCGTGCCCGTATTACCGCCCAGCGGATACAGACTCCAGCCGTCACTAATATCTAGTGCCATGCGTGCCACCCCTCCTCGATTTGTCAGCTATTATTAATTCTATGGGGAAATGGCGGCCACGTCAAGCCTTATTTTTATCGGCGCGCGCTAACCGTTGCGGCGTGTAGATTCTAGCAAGATACCAAACTTCGACGGCCTCGACCAGCAGGGTGATCCCCGCCGTTTCTAACTCCCGATTGGCAATCACGACAACCACCCACAATAGGAGCGCCGCCGTGCTGAGAATCAGCGTGACCAATTTGACGAAACTCTTGAGCCGAAACTCTGGCAGGATGGGATAGACGTGCGTGAAGACCACGTCGTCGTATTGCTGGAAGAATGGCAGAAGCTGGAAGCCAATCAGGTAGATGAACAGAGCCGCCAGGAAGACGGGCAACCACTGCCCGCGCACGAAGTACAGCAGGAGCATGCCGATAACCGTCAGGCGAACGACCAACCCACTGAAATCGGTGCCCCGGACCATCCCGCGGCTAAACAGATACAGGTACGTTTGACTATGCTTGGGTTTGATCCCGGTAAACAGCCAGTCCAGGTAACGCCGCCGCTTGATGGTGCCCGAAACCATGGGCACCTCCGTAAAGAGATTGAAGAAGCGGTAAATGCCCAGCATCCGGTTGTCTTCGAGCTTGATCTGCTCGCGCCAACGAATCTGTTGCTTTTGCCAGTGTTGTTGGAACCAAACGGCAACTGCCCCATCAGCGACGAGCGCCAGCGCCAAGGCCACGTAAGGCGTGACCCACAGGCCGCTGGCAATCACGACGATGGCCAGGAGCCACTTGAATCCCCACTGGTTCATCCGGCGTTGCCCGGTCACCTGGTAGGCACTGGCCAGGTCCAACCGAAGGAGGCTATCCTTCAAGACGATTTGAGCCACCGCCAGGATCAGAATCTTAGCCACGGTCCAGTGCAGGGCCACGCTCAAAAATGGTGCCAGAATGAACAGCGTGATGACCTGCGTACACTGCGCCAGAAACTGGCTGTAGCGCCGCGCGGCCACGAAGTAATCGTGCATCGCCCGCTCCTTTGGCAGGAGAAAGACGCGGTCGGCATCCTCAATCAAGGTTGCGAACCGACCAATCTGAGCCACGATGACCAGCACCAGTAAGGCAACCAGTGGCGCCCACCACAGGCCCGGCTTTAACGATTTTAAAATGTTGGAGTAGCCCAATCCCAGGCCACCCATGAAGAATAATAACGCAAAGACGAAGAAATCATTGAACACCAGCCGCAAATACTTGGCCATTTCCCGGAGATGGCGCTGTAGCCGGTTCTTGAATAAATCTTTCATGCGCGGTCGACCTTGGTCATCGACAGGTAAATATCATTCAGCGATTCCCCCGCTTCCGGAAGAGCGGCTTGCAATTCACTGAGGGTGCCTTCGGTCTTGACCTGGCCATCGTGCAAGAGCACGAAGCGGTCACAGTACCGTTGGGCCGTGTCCAACACGTGGGTCGACATCAGGATGCTGGCCCCGGTCTTCTTACGGGCTTCGATTAAGTTTAAGAGGTCATTGACGGCCAGTGGATCCAGGCCCAGGAAGGGTTCGTCAATGATAAACAGCTTGGCTTGGGTCAAAAAGGCACAGACGATCATGACCTTTTGCTTCATCCCCTTGGAAAAGTTGGCGGGGAACCAGTCAAGCTTGTTGTCTAAACGGAACGTCTTTAACAATTCATGGGCCGTGACCCAGGCCTTCTCCTGGTCCAGATCATAGGCCATCATGGTCATTTCCAAATGTTCTCGCAACGTGAGCTCCTGATAGAGCACCGGCGTTTCGGGAATATAAGCAATCTGTTGTTTGTAGGCTTGGCTATCCTGATCGATAGTCACACCGTTCAGACTGATTTTCCCTTTGTGGGGGGTCAGTAGGCCAATCACGTGATTAATCGTGGTCGACTTCCCGGCCCCGTTCAATCCAATGAGCCCAACTAATTCACCGTCTTTAACGTCAAAACTGATATCTTTTAAGACGGGAATTTGTGAGTAACCACCCACGACATGGCTGACTTCTAGTGCCATTATGCATCCCTTCATTTCCTTTGAATTAACCGCCCTATTATACCATACGTGGCCTTAGGGTTGCTTTTATCTTGTTGGCGGGTGGGGCCCTAAGACCCTTAGCCCTTTAGCCCTTAAAGTCAAAAGATTAAGGACACCTGACATTGGCCGCCTGCGGCTTCCAGGTACTACGCCTGCTGTGGGGAACGGTTCCGGCCTGAGGAGCGGTCCTGCACCTCGCTTTGAAACCTCGCTTAGGGTCGCGAGTTTCCAAAGTCGTCCCGTGCTGTAGGCTGAGAAAGACCCTCAGCCAACACCACCGACACAGCCGTCTCCGTACCTGGCTTCCTCCGGCTCTGATTGTGCGTTGCCCTTTCTTTTGGCTTGGAGCTTAGGGTCAAGGTCAAGGGCTAGGTCCCACCCCGCCAACAAGGTGGGCGTAAACCCCGGCCACGGATGGGATAATCGGTCAGTTTCTGTTTGATATGCACCTCTACCTTAATTAACGATAATTGTCTTCACCACTTTACGTTGTCCTACTTGAGGTGGGAGCAGCCGTTTGATCCTACTGCTTCTCTACTAAAGTAGACCAAAAAACTAGACACCGACGAACCGATTTCATCTGGCGAACTGTCCCGCTTCGTTGCAAAAGTAATCACTAACGCTCTGTCACTCAGCGGTCATAGCACATCTCGACCATATATACACCACTCTCAGATACCCCAAACGACACCAGTGTCAGCTCCGGACAGGTCAACGGAGCCGGAGGCAGTCAGACCCGTCCCCCCTGTGTCGGTGGTGTTAGTCTGAGCATTTTCTCAGGCTTACAGCACGGGATGCCTTTTGAGACCGGACCTCAGGCTCAAAAGCAAGACCGAAGACCGCTCTTTGGCTTCGGTCGGTCCCCACAGGGGGGCGGGTCTGAACTGACGCAGGTGGAGTTGACCTGTCCGGAGCGGCTTACAGCACGGGATGTCTTTTGAGACCGATCCTCAGGCTCAAAAGCAAGACCGAAGACCGATTCTTGGCTTCGGTCGGTCCCCATAGGGGGGCGGGTCTGAACTGACGCAGGTGGAGTTGGCCTGTCCGGACCGGGTCCACGCTTGTATCGTTGGTTGGGGTCCCCGGAGCAATGGTGTATAATGAGGGAAATCGAAGTGAAAGAAGGAGTTTTCATGGATCAAATGACCCTAGAACCACACTACGCTGACGACTGTATCTTTTGTAAAATCTTAACCGGGGACATCCCCAGCTACACGGTTTACGAAGACAACATCGTGAAGGCATTTCTGGATATCTCGCAAGGGACGCCCGGCCATACGTTGGTGATTCCGAAGACCCACGTTCAAGATATCTTTGCTTACGACGCCGACCTCGCTGCCGCCGTCTTCTCCCGGATTCCTAAGATTGCGCGCGCCGTTAAGGCTTCCGACCCTGCCATCACCGGGATGAACATTTTAAACAATAATGGGAAAGTGGCTTACCAATCCGTTTTCCACTCCCACATTCATCTGGTTCCTCGCTACACCGATCAGGATGACTTCAAGATGATTTTCAAAGACAACTCCGGCAATTACACCCCCGCCGACTACGCTGCGATCCAAGAAAAAATCAAAGCACAATTGGAGGGTTAATTATGGGACTTGGTCGTTTTCTAACGGGCACCACCCTCGCTGTCGGCGTTGGTTTGGCAGCCTACCTAACCCTCACGAAGCAAGCCCCCCTCACCTGGGGCAAGAATGTCAAACAACAAGCCCAGCACACGGCCGCACAAATTGATGATATTCGTCAAGCCAAGGACCGCGTGGCACAACGCGCAACCGGATTAACGGCAGCCCTGACCGCTGCCCAGCCGGTTTTGGATGACATTCAGACCGACGTCGATAAGTTTGCGTTTAAGATTGCCCCGCGGGTCTCAGCGATTCAAGAAATTTTGGATGAACACGCTGGCGAGTAATTTTGAACTTTTTGTAAAGCTTTGCCGACCTTTTTCGGTTTGCCACTATTTGTGTTATGATGTTTGAGTATGGTGCTTGCACCAATTTTGATGAATGGATGTGTTGAGGAATATGAAGAAATGGTTTATCGCCTTCGCTGGCTTGTTACTGACTGTAACACTGGCCGGTTGCGGCAGCCAAACCGTTGCCACCACTAACGGTGGTAAGATTACCGAAAGTGCGTACTACAGCAGTTTAAAGGGTACCTCTTCTGGTAAGCAAGTCTTGCAACAAATGATTTTGAACAAGGTCTTGGAAAAGCAATACGGTAGCAAGGTCAGCAAGTCTGCAGTTACCAAGCAATTCAATACCTACAAATCACAATACGGTTCATCATTCAAGAGCGTTCTTTCCCAAAGTGGGATGACGGAATCCAGCTTAAAGACTGAAATCCGTTCGAACTTACTTTTGAAGGAAGCCGTTAAGGATAATGTGACGGTTAGTGACGCGCAACTCAAGAAGCAATTCAAGAGTTACCAACCAAAGGTCACTGTTGCCCACATCTTAGTATCTAAGAAGTCAACTGCCAACACGGTTATCAGTGACTTGAAGGGTACCAAGAAGAGCAACTTGACTAGCGAATTCACGAAGTTAGCTAAGAAGTACTCCACTGATACGGCTACTAAGAACAAGGGTGGTAAGTTGAGTGCCTTCGATAGCACCGACACTTCCCTGGACGCAACCTTTAAGAAGGCTGCCTTCAAGTTATCAACTGACGAATACACCACTACGCCTGTTAAGACGCAATACGGTTACCACGTCATCTTGATGTTGAAGAACCCTGGTAAGGGCACAATCAACGAACACAAGGCTGAATTGAAGAAGCAAATCATTGACAACGACATGAACGATAGCACCGTTCTGCACAACGTGGTTGCCAAGGTCTTGAAGAAGGGTAACGTTTCTATCAAGGATAACGACTTGAAGAACATCCTTTCCGACTACCTCTCAACTAGCTCAAGTTCTAAGACGTCATCATCAGCTTCATCTAAATAATTAAACGTTTCCGTTTGGGGCACCGATCATTTGGTCGGCGCCCTTTTTGTTTGCCGTAACAGCTTAAAAAGGACGCCGCCAGTCTCCCGTGTGAGAGATTGGCGACGCCCTATTTGGCATTAGTCTTCAGTTGGTGGTTGCGGCGTGGTGCTGGATGGTCGGTAGAACCGACGGCCGTCCATGGCGAAGACCCGTTCGGAGAATTCACCGGGTTCCGTGTGGGCCACGACCGTGTCGAGCATCATGATGGAGGCATCGAGTTCGTCCAATTGATGTAAGACGTCCGCCTCGCGCAAGGCTGGCCGTACCGGTGAGCCGTACTCCAGCAACCCGTGGTGACTGAGAATCATGTGCCGGAGTAGCAGCACGTCCTCGGCCTGTGGATCAAGCTTCAGCGTGTCGCAGGCCCGGACCAGTTCCCCATCGATCAACACGATGTGCCCGACCAGGTTGCCGGCCAGCGTGTAGACCGTCGACTTGGGACCGGACAGTTCAATCGTCTTGCCCAGGTCATGCAGGATGGCTCCGGCGAATAGCAACGGCGCGTTCAGGTCCGAATACTGCTTCACGACCGCGTGTGCCAATTTCAAAATGGAAATCGTATGGAATGCCAAGCCACCTTGGAATGCGTGGTGGTTACTCTTGGCGGCCGGGTACGTGTAAAATTTATCCGCGTACTCCGCAATCAGCTTGCGAACGAGCCGATTCCAGGTTGGCTGCGTGATTTCAAAAATGGTTTGGGTGATGTACTCTTCCATCTCCGCGCGTGACATGGGCGCCTGTTCAATGAAGGCGTTGGGGTCACTTGGCTCGCCCGCGTGTGTCAAACGCAAATGGAAAATCTTGATTTGCGGGTGCGTTTGGTAATTCTCCCGCTTCCCCTGTAGGTGCACGACCCGGCCGGCCACGTAGTTTTCCGTGTCGTCCGGTGAGGCGTCCCAGTATTTCCCAGAGATTTCACCCGACTGGTCCTCGAAGACCAGCGCGATGTATTGCTTCCCGTTCTTGGCCGTGCGGACGTCCGCCGACTTCAGGAGGACGAAGAGGTCAACGGCTTCGTCGACCCCATAGTCCATTAGTTGTTTCGTTGCCGCCATATATGTCCCTCCTAGTCATTTAACCGAATTAAGTTTCCCGTGTTTAACCGTTCAACGGCCGTATCTGCCGTCAAGAAAATGATTTGAACGGTCTGGCTAATCTCCGTCAATAAAGCGTACGCGGCTTGGCGCCGGTCCGCATCAAAGTTGACGAACCCATCGTCGATCAGCAACGGCATGGCGACCTGTTGCTGCATGACGATGGCAAACGCCAGTTTCACGGCCAAATCTAGCTGTTCCGCGGTTCCCCGGGAAAGCTGACCGACGTTGCGCCATGCCCCGTCGGCTCGCCGTACCCGTAAAGTCGTCGCGGTCAGTTCAATTTCAGTATACCGGTTTTCCGTTAATTTGCCATATAATTTGCTGGCCTGGGCCACAATTTGTGGGAGTCGGTCACCGGAAGCCGCGGCCAACGTCGCACTGATCCATTGACTGGTCAGGCGTTGCACCAGCCACTCCTGGGTCGTGGCCACCATTTGCGTTTCCAAATTCGCCAGACGTTGGCGCAACGTGGCTTGGGTGCCGCTGGCCGTCAAATGAGCCAGTTGCCCGGCTAAGGTGGCCAACTGCGTCGTGGCTTGATCCAGCGTCTGTTGGAGCTGTGCCTGCTGTGTTTGCGCTTGGGTCACGGAACCGGTCAGGGCCGCCTGATCAGCGACCTGTTGTAAGGCCGTCAGGTTGGCCGCCCCGATTTGCTGGGCCAATGTCGTGCGTTGTTGTTCCTGGTTCTGTCGTTCACGTTGAGCCTGGTAGCGTTCATAAAAGGCCGCGACACTCCGCAGATTTCGTGTGCTCAGGAAGGTGGCCAACGCATGACTGGCCTCGTCCGCGGCGCGTTGATCCGTGCGGAGACGTGCCGTCAGACTGGCCAGTTCGCCCGATTGGGTCTGGCTGGCCTGTTGGCGTGCCTGTAGATCAGCCAGTTGCGTGGCGACCGTGGCAAAATTGCTAGTCGCCAGCGAGGGCAAGACCTGCCCGACCGCCGTGAGGAAATCCGCGACCGTCTGCTTGGCCTTGGCCAATTGGGCGCCCTGCGACTCCATTTGCCGAGATAAACGTTCCCACTCCGCAATGGCGGTCTGAGCGGCCGACCACTGAGCTAACGGCACGTTTCCCAGGCCGTGGGCGTCTCCGATGACGTCTAACTGATTGGTCAGGTCATCGACGAGGTGGCCCCCCTCGCGCAACTGCGCCTGGTTATCCCGAATATCAGCCGTTAGGTCCTCGAGCTCCCGGCTGGCCGGCGTACTGCTGTCGACCTGAAAGACGCCGTAGTACCCGACGGCGACCCCACACAGGGCCCCCACCAACTTGAACAGTGTCCCGGGCAAGAGCAGCGAGCCAATCAGGACCACGAGTCCCACGGCCAACCAAATCAATTGCTTGTCGGCCAGTGGGTTGCGTTGCTGCTGACGGGTCGGCTGCTGTTGCTGGTAGCGTTCATTCAGCTGATTGAGGTGTTGCTGGATACGCCGGCGTTTCTGATTGGCGGCGGTCAAGCGTTCCTGTAGGTCTTTGACTTGTTGCAGGGTCGCCAGTGAAAATGGCCGCGGCATCTGCCCGCCGACTGCGTACTGGGTTTCCAGGGCGGTCGACCGTTGCTGTAGGTCACGTTGCTGCGCGGCTAACTGCTGTTGTGTCTGAGCCGCCTGTTGCACGGCTGGCAGTTGGGCCAGCAACGGATCGACCTGGGCGGCAACTGGTAAGTATTCCTGAAATAGCGGTGGCAACTGTGCCGTTTGTTGGAGGTCCTGGACGCGCTGTTGATCAGCGGTCAGGACCTTTTCCGTTGCCGTGACCTGCCCCCGCAACTGTTCAAGCTGCGTGGCGTCATCGGCACTAAAGCCACTGGGGACGGGCTGGTCGGCCAAGTGACCGAGTCGTTGCCATTCCGCAAACGCGGGCCAACTGGCCGCCTGCTGGGTTAACTGCGCCGTGACTTGGCGTTGTTGCGCCAGCTGGTCCTGCGTTTGGGACTGCTGCTGGCGTAGGTTCTGTTGTTCCTGTAACAACTGCCAGTAGGTCCCGTAGGCCGCATCCGCCTTGGCTAATTTGTCCGTCAGCTCGCGGTGTGCCTGTAATTGTTGATTCAAAATGGGATTGCGCCCCTGCGGCTTGTAGCGACTATCGGCCTGCTGGTCCAACTGATGGGCCTGCGTCAGCCAAAAGTCACTGCCGACCGCCCCCACGTGTCGCAGACGGTCAATCAGCTCCTGCTTGGAGGCCGCGAAGACTTGACCGAGCCGGGGCTCGTTGATGGCGTACACGCTGGTGAACAGTTGTTGGTCCACCGGTGCTAGGAGGCTCGCCAGGTTGTTGGCCGGTAGCGTCAGATCCGTGGTGTCGTTATGTAGCGTGACCTTGCCCCCGTGAGGCCCCGCCGTTCGGGTGACGGTATAGGTGGCGTCCGCCTGAACGAACTGAATTTCGCCGCCAAAACGACTGCCGTCGAGCGGTTCGTACCGCAACTCGGGATGTTTCTTGGTCGGAAAGCCAAAGAGAATGGCCGTGATAAATTGGGTCAGGGTCGACTTGCCGGCTTCGTTGGGGCCCACTAAAAAGTTGAGGCCGTCCGTCAAGTCAAAGGTTCGGTCGTGAAAATGGCCAAAGCCGTAAATCGTCAAGCGCTTAAGCTTCATCGTGTGCCTCCTCTCCCATCAATTCCGCCAAGAGTGCTTCGGCCTGCGCGTGGACCTGCGTGGCCGTTTCGGGCTGCACAAACCACTCGGCTAACGCCGGATCTTGGGCTAATTTGCCAAAAGTTGTCTGTAAATTATCTGCGGTAAAGATTGCCGCCGCCCCCTGCTCCCAGTAGGCTTGATCCAACTGGGGCGCGACCGGTTGCGCTTGATTGGTCGCGAGCTTGACGCCAATCAGGTAGCGTTGGGCCGCCTTCAATTGGCGGGCGTGGGTTCGTTGATAGAGGGCCAACCACTCACCATTGTTAAAACTGGTCAAGTCGGCCCCCGTCAACGCGGCGCCACTCACGGTTACCGCGGTCAACGTGGCTTGTGCGGCGGTGTTAGTGGTGAGCCATGCCGTCAGGTCGGTCGTCAGCTGGGGCAAGTCGGTGGCCGTGGACGTTAACGTGGCGGCATCCCAGAGAATTTCGGCGGTGGGGAAGAATTCCGGCACCAATTTACCGGCTTGACTGGTCACCAGGTAGGCGCCCTTCTCACCCGTTTCGTTGATGCTGCGTCCCTGCGTGTTACCGGCGTATAGGATTGGGGGCTGTTCCGCCAGAAATTGCCGGTGGTGAATGTGCCCTAACGCCCAGTAATCATAGCGTTTGGCCAATAAATCGGCCACGTGAAACGGGGCGTAATGGTCGCTGGTTCCCGTGGCCACGGCACCGTGTAGCATGCCAATGTGCCACTGCGTCTCAGCGTGAGCCGGAAAATCGGCCACCTGATCCGTGGGCACCCACCGCTCGGGGTAGCTGAAGCCACTCACCGCCACGGTCTCACCGGAGGCCAGCGTCAACGTGTGGGTGGTCACGTTCGGGCCCAGAACCGTCACGTTGGCCGGATAGTTCACGGTCTGGTGCCGGTCGGCCAGGTAATCATGATTCCCAAAACTAATAATGACGGGAATATGGTGGTCGTTTAACCGGTCAAATTGTTGAAACAGATAGGCCTGCGCCGCCACGCTTTGTTCCGCCCGGTCAAACAGGTCCCCCGCAAGCAACACAAAGTCGACCTGCTCGGCAATGGCCCGGTCAAAGACCCGCGTCGCCGCCGTAAAGGTTGATTGCCGCACGGTCGTCAGTAAGCTACTGGGGAGGGTCGTCAATCCCAGAAAGGGACTATCTAAATGTAAATCAGCTGCGTGAATAAATTTCATGAGTTTCCTCCCGATTAACTGGGTCGAACAAAAAATCGTCGGCGCACCGACCTCCCAAAGTGAGTGGTTGCGCCGACGATTGACTGATGCTTAACCCGCGTAAATATCTTGAATGGGTTGCGTAATCGTTTTGTTTAATTGGTTCAACATGGAGTTGACACCGCGTTCGGCTTCCATTAAGTTCTTAACGGCGTCGATCTTGCCAACTTGGTCGGCAACCTCACGGGCATGCTTCATTTCATCGTCTGTTAATTGTTGACCAGACATTTGCTTTTGTTGCAAGTCCAGTTGAATCTTTTGAAAGTCTTTGAACAGCTTGTAGGTGTCGGCGTCTGCCTTCATCTCGTTAAATGCCGTTTGCAGTGCTTTGAATTGATCTGAATCTTTGAGCGCTTGGGTCACTTGTTCGCCCAGCTCTACCATCTTGTCAGCCATTACGTTTCCTCCTCAGTGGGCGTGACGCCCATTTACAATACAAAGTCTATTGTAACATGTTAGGCGCTTTCATCCCACCCACTTTTGGCTAATTGACAATGGAATTCCACCACGACTTCACCGTATTGGCGGCGTCGCTGAAGGACTTGCCGGCGTTATCGATGCCCTTTTGCACGGAATCCCAAACGTCACTGCCGTCGCTAGAACTGCTGCCATTGTTTTCGGCCTTGGCAATCGTCGAGGCGTCCTTGGTGTTGAAGGCAGTTCCCTTCGTGTTCGGCAGGATGCTCTGCATTTCGGCCTGGTAAAGTGGACCTTCACCGGTACCACTGACATTTTCCAAATGGTGCTTGCTACTGGTGTTGTCAAAGCCTTCCCAGGTGGCCACGACCACGTCCGGCGTATAGCCGACGATCCATTTGTCCCGGGTCGCATCGGAATCACCATCGGCTTCGGTGCTCCCGGTCTTCCCGGCAATCGTGTACCCGTAAGGCTTGGCGCTGACCCCGGTCCCGTAGTTGAAGACGCCCATCATCATGCTGGTCATCTGCTTAGCGGTCTTGCTGGACATGACCTTGGTCTTCTTGGCCGCGGAGTCGGACGTGTCCACAACCACATTACCGGACGCGTCGACAATCTTGCGAATGTAGTGGGCCGAGGACATGGTCCCGTTGTTGGCAAAGGCCGTGTAGGCCTGGGCCAACTGTTGCGGGGACACCCCGGTCTTCAAGCCACCCAACGCGAGCGCTAGGTTCTTATCGGACTTGGTGACGGGGAGACCGAACTTCTTGACGGAGTCATACCCCTTGTCCACGCCAATCTTGTTCAGTAACCAGACGGCCGGCGCGTTCTTACTCTGCGCCAGTGCCTGATACATTGGCACCTTACCGCTGTACTGATTGCCATAGTTGTGTGGTGAATATTTATTGGTCCCATAGGACTGTTTCTTATCGGTCAATTCGGAATCATAGTAGTAGCCATTTTCCAGGGCTGGCGTATAAACGGCCAGCGGTTTAATGGTCGATCCGGGTTGGCGCCGCATCTGCGTGGCCCGGTTGTAGCCCCGGAACACGTGCTGGCCCCGACCGCCGACGACGGCCTCGACCCCACCCGTGTTGGGGTCAATCGCAATGCTGGCGGCCTGGACCTTGGTCCCGTCGCTGGCATTGGCTGGGAAATAACTGGGATTTTTAAAGAGCGTCTGCATTTGCGACTGGTTGGCCTGGTCCAGGGACGTGTAGATCTTATATCCCTTGTTCATTATTTCCGATTCGGTCAACCCATACTTACTAACGGCCTCATTGATCACGGCGTCAAAGTAATACGGGTACTTATAACTATTCTTGTAGTTATAGGTGTCGCTGGTGGTCAACGCAGTGGCCTGATACTGCTTGGCCTGGGCACTGGAAATACTGCCGGTCTCCGCCATCAGTCCCAGGACCACGTTTCGCCGTGACCGCGAGGCTTGGGGATGGTCAACGGGGTTGTAGGCACTCGGTGACGTCAACATCCCCGCCAAAACCGCAGATTCGGGCACGGATAAATTAGCCGCTGTCTTGCCAAAGTAGCGTTCGGCAGCGTCCTGAACACCCCAGACTCCGTTGCCAAAGTAGGCGTTGTTCAAATACATCGAGAGAATGTCCTTTTTGCTATAAACATTTTCCACTTCAATGGAGAGGAACAGTTCCTTAAACTTCCGCGTAAACGTTTGCTCCTGCGTTAGGTAGGCGTTCTTCACCAGTTGCTGGGTCAACGTACTCCCACCACCACTAATGTAGCCGCGCCGAAGCACTTTATTTTTGGCAAACAGGTAGAAGGCTCGCGCATACCCCTTGAAGGAAAAGCCGTATTCCTTGTAAAAATTACGGTCTTCGGTCGAAATGACCGCACCCTGAATGTTGGGTGAAATTTTCTTCAACGGCACGTAGGTTCCCTTCTGCGAATACAGGGTCCCCGCCTTATTATTTTTACGGTCATAGATCTGCGTGGGATTTTCCAGCGCAGCCTTCAGATCACCAACGTTGGCAGTCTTGGCCATAAAGGTCAGGTAGCCGCTCCCCACCAAAATGATGGTTAGAAAAATCACGATTAACCAACGTGTCAGTTGGAATCGCCGCCAGAAGCGTTTGAAGCGAGCTCTGAAGCCCGACCAAAAATTCTGATTAGGTTCTTGGTTATTCATAAAATAGCCTCTTCTTATCTCAATTGTAATAGACCTATTTTAGCATAGTCCAGCCAATCAGCCGACATTCAGTTGAATCTTTAGCAAGCTTTAAATTAGCTTAACCGATTCAGCGCAACAAAAAAGCGGGACTCAGCCGACAAATTCGACCGGTACCGCTCGGTTCATTTCTAAATTTAGTGCACAATTTCTGGGTTCATTTCACCGGCGATTTCATCATGCAATTTTTCAGCAATCTCGGCGTTCGGACTGATGATGAAGATGGTATCATGCCCGGCCAGGGTTCCGGCAATCTCTGGCATATTCAAATCATCAAAGATGGCCGCCAATAGGTTCCCGTTACTCGGCAGCGTTTTCAAAATGTTGACGAATTCAACCCGGGTTAAGCCGGTCACGACTTCGTTAATCGTTTCCCGTAAATGCTCTTCTTCGCTCCGGTTTCCCGCCTTGAAGATGGTGTAACGCAAATGGCCGTGGCCGTCTTGGGCCTTAACAATTTGCATTTCCCGGATATCCCGCGAGATGGTGGCCTGAGTCGCCTGAATACCCACCTCTTCCAGGTGTTCCATTAATTCTTCTTGAGTCCCAATGGGATACTGATTGATGAGTTGCTCGATGCGCGCTTGGCGAATACTTTTTTTCATGGCGACGACCCTCCCGCATAAAATTGCATTAAGTATAACAAAGGATGCGGAATTTGGCCACATGTCTCTGCATATTTATAAAGTAAGTGTACCAAATATTCGTTTTTAACGCAAAGAACCTTGCTTATTTCATTTACCGACTTTTGGGTAAACGAAAAAGTTTCGTGCCGCTGGTAGCCGACCCGGAACTTCGCTTGCTTTCTATCTAGTATTGACCCTAATCTGACGCGTTCAGTCCATGGTCCCCAATATCAGTCCGGTAAATCAACGACCCCAATGATAACCGGTCAAGTTGATGGTAGACCCGTCGCTGTGCCGTCTTTAAATCAGCTGCGTGATCAGCCACCAGCATGACCCGACCACCGGTACTGATCAGTTGGTCGGGGGTCCCGCTCACGCTGGCATAATCCGCCCCGGCGACGGTCGGCACGGGTACGCCCAGCTGTGGCTTGCTGGGATAACCCGGTGCCGCTAAGACCACACCTAAATAAGTGTCCGTCGTTTGCCAGTCTAAAGTCGGCTGTTTGCCTTCTAAAAGGTCGACGATGACCTGATAGAAATCGCTCTGTAATTGTGGGAGTAAAACCTGGGCTTCCGGGTCCCCCAGTCGCAGATTATATTCAATGACTTGGACCCCCGTTGGCGTCACGATTCCCCCAACGTACAGAACTCCGGCAAACGCCAGGTTGTCAGCCATCAACCCATCAATTGTGGGCTGAATAATCTTCTGGACCGTCTCTTGAAGGATGTCAGTGGTCACTTGCGGGACGGGTGAATACGCCCCCATACCCCCGGTATTAGGTCCCTTGTCCTGATTCAACAAGCGTTTGTGGTCCTGAGCCGTCGGTAACAGCCCATACTGGTCGCCGCCAACAAAGACCATCTGAGAAAATTCAAAGCCTGTCAAATGGGCTTCAATCAAGACGGGGCCGCCAGCTGAGAAAGCGGCTTGCAGGGCTTGTTGTGCCATTTGGTGTGTCGTCGCTACCGTGACACCCTTGCCCGCCGCCAGGCCATCCACCTTAATCACCTGTGGCAGACTGGCCTGATCACTGTAGGCAATCGCGGTCGTCACGTCTTCAAACAACTGGTAATCAGCGGTCGGAATCCCGTGGCGTCGCATAAACGTCTTGGCAAAGACTTTGGAGCTCTCTAACCGTGCTGTTTGCTGTTTGGGTCCAAACACTTGGAGCCCAGCCGCCTGGAAATAATCCACAATACCCGCAGCCAGCGGGACTTCCGGTCCCACGACCGTTAACGCAACCTGATGCTGCTGGGCAAAGGCAACCAATTTAGCAAAATCAAGTTCAGCAATGGCAACCGTTTCAATCTGATCCAATTGCATCCCCGGATTACCTGGTGCACAAAAAACGGTCGTTACCTGGGGACTCCGCAATAGTGCCTTGGCAATGGCATGCTCACGGCCGCCGCTACCGATGACGAAAACTTCTGCCATAGTTGACTCTCCTCCATTTTTGCTTAGATTTTCTTCGTGGCAATCAATTCTGCTAAAACATCTGGATACAGCTCATGTTCGATCTGATGAATACGTTCAGTTAGGCTGGCCAAGGTGTCATCGGACTCCACGGAAACCCGCTGTTGGCGAATAACTTGGCCCGTATCGATGCCCGCATCAATAAAGTGGACCGTCACACCGGTCTCTGACACACCGGCCGCAAAGGCGTCTGCGATTCCCTGTCTCCCCGGAAACTTGGGTAATAGTGCGGGATGCAGATTAATAATGCGATGGGGGTAAGCCGTCAGTAAGGTTTTCCCCACGATACGCATGTAACCCGCCAGTAGAATAGCCGCTACCTGGTGAGCATACAAGCTGGTTAAAATAACCGTCTCGGCAGCCGCCTTCGTGGCAAAATCCTTGTAGTTAATCACGAGTACGGGAACGCCAACCGCCTCGGCCCGCTTAATCACGGGCGCAGCGGCTTGATCACAAACCAGCAACACAATTTCTGCTGGAATTTTTCGTTCCACAATGGCTGACTGGAGCGCACTAAAGTTGGTGCCAGTGCCGGAAGCAAAAACAGCAATGCGTTTAACCATCCGTCGCCTCCCGAAAGGTCACTGGATCTTCACCGGTGACGACCTGGCCGACTTGGTAGGCGACTTGATCAACCGCGGCTAAGCTGGCTAGGACCGAGGCGACCTGTTCTGGGTGGACAACCAATACCATTCCCAGGCCCAAGTTAAACGTCGAGCGGACATCCGTTACCGTCAGTTGCCCCAACTCAGCTAAGACGGTCATGATTGGGGGGACTGGCCAAGTGCCCAACTCAAATTGGGCGCTTAACTTCTCCGGCAGGGCTCGGGCCACATTTTCAATCAGCCCCCCGCCCGTAATGTGGGCGATACTGGCAACCAGTTTTTGTTGTAACAGTGGCAAGACGCTGCCGACATAGATTTTAGTGGGTCGTAATAGTTCTTCGCCAAGAGCGTGACCCACCGTTGGAAAAACGTGGTCGAGTGAAAAATGATGCTGTTTAAATAAGATATCCCGCACCAGACTGAAGCCGTTGGCGTGTAAGCCATTGGCTGGTAACCCAATCAACACATCCCCAGCCCGAACTTGACTCGGATTGAGCAAGGCCGACCGGTCCGCAATCCCAACCGCAAAGCCCGCGAGGTCGTAATGGCTGTGCGCATACATGTCTGGCATTTCAGCCGTTTCGCCGCCAATCAGCGCGACGTCGGCCTCTTGACAGCCTGTGACCACGCCTTTCATGATAGCTGCTACTTGATCTTGATCAGTGTGGCCCAAGCCCAGGTAGTCTAAGAAAAACTGGGGGCGAGCCCCTTGCGCCAGAATATCATTTACACACATCGCGACTAAATCGATACCAATTGTCTCGTGACGTTGCGCAGCAATCGCCACCAATAATTTGGTTCCCACACCATCCGTGCCGGCAACCAGGACTGGCTCATTCATGACCGCATCGGCAGCTAGGGGAAAGAGACCGCCAAAGGCTCCCAGCTGACGGTTACCACTCAATGCCTTCACGGTCTTCAGTACTTCATAGCCAGCGTTTAGATCCACACCTGCCTTTTTGTAGGCCTCACTCATGCCTGTTTCCTCCCTACTTCTTTAGCCACTGCATTTCTTCGTCAAATTCTGCCTGGTAATCGTATAACGGCGTCGGATAGTCCCCGTTGAAATAGGCCATACACAGTCCACCATACGGGTCATCCACGTCCAGACCCACTGAATCAATCACACCCTGTTCACTCAAGAATCCTAGTGAATCCGCCCCAAATGAGGTACACATTTCTGGAATTGTTTTCTGAGCGGCGACTAATTCCTTGGTGGTCTGAATATCAATTCCGTAGAAACACGGGAAGCGTAGCGGCGGTGACGCAATGCGCAAGTGTACGGCGCTGGCCCCAGCATCTTTTAACAACTTCACAATTCGCTGGCAAGTAGTACCACGAACAATTGAGTCGTCAATTAAAACCACCCGTTTCCCAGCCACCACGCCTTGAACGGCGGACAACTTCATCCGGACCCCCTGTTCTCGCAGTGCTTGCGTCGGTTGAATGAAGGTTCGCGAGGAATATTGGTTCTTGATCAACCCCATTTCATACGGTAGCCCACTAGCTTCGGCGTACCCCGTTGCGGCCGACAGCGAGGAATTAGGCACCCCCACCACAATATCTGCATCGACCGGTTGCTCCTTGGCTAATTGGATGCCCATTCGCTTCCGGGCCGAGTGCACGTTAACGCCATAAATATTGGAATCTGGTCGGGCAAAGTAAATGAATTCCATTGAACAAATGGCTAAATTTCCCGCCGTCGTGTAATGATCGACGGTCAGTCCTTGATCATCAATCGTTAGGAGCTCACCCGGATGGACATCCTGGATAAACTTGGCACCGACGGCATCCAGCGCGCACGTCTCACTACAAACCACGTAACCCCCGGTGGGCAACTGACCCACAACCAGTGGCCGCAAACCATTCGGGTCTAACGCCGCAAACAACCGATCATTCGTTAATAACAGGTACGCAAAGCCCCCGTGAACCTGACGTAACGCTTCTTTTAATTGGCCGGTCAGGGTTGGTGATTGACTTCGGCGAACCAGATGCATGAGAATTTCGCTATCCGAGCTGGCATGAAAAATGGCCCCGGCGGCTTCTAACCGGTGGCGCAACGTCTTGGCATTGGTTAAATTGCCATTGTGGGCTAAGGCAAACTGGGCGTCACTGAAATTAAATTCCAGTGGCTGAATGTTTTCAATGCCGTGGTTGCCGGCAGTGGCGTACCGCACATGGCCAACCGCAGCCGTGCCGGTCAACCGCTCTAAGCGACGCGGTTCCCGAAAGACATCGGCCAGTAAACCTAATCCCCGTTCTGACTGGAGCTGGCCCGCATTATTCGCGGTAATCCCAGCCCCTTCTTGCCCCCGATGCTGCAGTGCATGCAAGCCAAAGTAGGTGAGCTTGGCCGCATCCGGTGAGCCCCAGACGCCAAAGACGCCGCACTCTTCGTTCAGGCCTTTTATTTCAACAGACACGGTAACGCTCCTTCCCATAACTTTTTTGCTTCGCTGACGGGCAGATCAAAAGCCTGATCAGCTGTTTTGACCCATAGCCGGTCTTCTGCTGTCGTGATTCCCAGATAAGTGACCGTCTCTTGCATCAAGGCTTCAAACGCTGCCTGATGTTCCGGCGCTACCGACACGACAAAGCGTGATTGGGTTTCCGCAAAGAACTGAACGGCTGGCAGTTGACTGGTCAAAGTCACCCCTAAGTCGCCACCAAAACATGATTCAGCAATCGTGGTGATCAGTCCCCCTTCAGAGACATCGTGGGCACTGGCAACTAGTCCTGCTTGGATAGCTTCTAGGACGAGTTTTTGATGGTGATGCTCCGTCGCCAGGTCAAAGTCAAACAGATTGCCGCTGACTTGACCCGTCAACATCTTCTGGCACTCACTTCCATTAAAGTCGGCATGAGTGGCACCCACCACGTAAACCTTGTCACCAGCTCGTTTGAAGTCTTGCGTCGTCACGTCCCGTAAATGCTTAATCAACCCGACCATCCCAATCATTGGGGTTGGATAAATAGGTTCGCCGTTTGATTCATTGTTCAACGACACATTTCCCGAAATGACTGGCGTGTTAAACAGCTGGCAGGCGCGACTGATTCCTTGGGCAGCCTCATCCAAGTCGTAAAATTGTTCGGGCTTTTCTGGATTACCAAAGTTCAAGCAGTCCGTGATTCCCAGCGGTAAGCCCCCCGAAGCAACGATATTTCTAGCAGCCTCTGCCACGGCCATCTCACCACCGACACGCGGGTTGAGATGAAGGTAACGGCCATTCACATCCGTCGTCATTGCCAGAGCCTTATCCGTTTGGCGAATCCGAATCACCCCGGCATCTGAACCCGGTCGGACAACTGTGTTGGTCTGAACTTGTGAATCATACGTTTCAAACAGTGACTGCTTGGAAGCAATCGTGGGCTGCTGTAATAGCTGTTTGAGTGTGGCCGTCACATCTGGGATTACCGGCACAAACTGTGTGGCAGACTGTTGGTCCAGACGCTGAGGACGACGCTTTTCTCGTTGATAGACCGGTGCTTGCGTCGCCAACGCATCAACTGGCACATCGGCCTCTATCACCCCGTGATGCACCAACTGGTACTGATGTCCCGGGACGACTTCACCAATGACCACCGCATCTAACCCATATTTATCAAAGACTTCACGAATTTCTGCCGCTGAGCCCTGCTTAATGCATAACAGCATGCGTTCTTGTGATTCCGACAGCATCAACTCAAACGCTGTCATATCCGTTTCACGTTGGGGCACTAAGTCCAAATTGAGTTTAAGCCCACTTCCCGCTTTGGACGCCATTTCTGCTGAAGAGGAAACCAAGCCGGCCGCGCCCATGTCTTGAATCCCGACCAGACTGTTACGATGCTCGTGAATCACTTCTAGACAGGCATCCATCAACAGTTTTTCCATGAATGGATCACCGACTTGAACTGCCGAACGCTGGGTTTCCTTGGCATCATTGAATTCTGCCGACGCAAAGGACGCGCCATTGATGCCATCACGACCGGTTTTGGCGCCAACGTAGATGATTTGATTGCCGACCCCGGTTGCCTGCCCCTTCTGCATGTCTGCATGATTTAGGAGGCCAACGCACATGGCATTCACTAGCGGATTCTTCTGATAACACGCATCAAATGCCATATCCCCACCAATCGTGGGAATCCCAATACAGTTGCCGTAGCCCCCGATGCCGGCCACGACTTGCGAAATCACATACGTCGTTGCCGAATCCGTGGGTTCACCAAAGCGTAGGCTATCGAGCAAGGCAACTGGCTTGGCCCCCATTGAAAAGATATCGCGGATGATGCCCCCCACGCCGGTTGCGGCCCCCTCATAGGGTTCCACTGCCGACGGATGGTTATGACTTTCTGCCTTAAAGACCACGGCCTGGCCATCACCAATATCAATGATGCCGGCCCCTTCGCCCGGACCCGCTAAGACGTGATCACCCTGGGTCCAAAACTTTTTCAACACTGGTTTAGAGTTCTTGTAGGAACAGTGTTCACTCCACATCCCCGAGAAAAGGCCGACCTCAGTATAATTGGGCAACCGATGGAGGACTTGTTCACAAATGAGGTGATACTCATCAGTCGTGAGGCCTAGTTGCAGGTAGGCTTGCGTATCCCGGATAGCCTCCGGCGTTAATTTAGCGGTTTTCAACATGCGCATCCCCCTGTACATGATTCATCAACAATGAGTCAAAAATTCCTAACCCATCAACGGAACCCAGAATCGTTTCAACTGCCCGTTCTGGATGGGGCATCATCCCCAAAACGTTGCCACGACGGTTCACAATTCCCGCAATGTTCGCCACACTACCGTTGGGATTATCAACGTATTCAAAGACAATCTGATTATGTGCTTTTAATTCCGCTAGGGTTGCGTCATCACAATAATAATTACCCTCGCCATGTGCAATCGGTAGTTTAATGTCTTGATGACGCGCATAGGCCGTCGTAAATCGGGTTTGGGTATTGCTGACGTGTAGGGGGCTAACTTGGCAAATAAACTTGGATGATTCATTTGCCTGTAAGGCACCTGGCAACAGGCCCGCCTCCGTCAAAATTTGAAAACCATTACAGATACCCATGACCGGCTTGCCAGCGTTGGCAAAGGCCTTCACTGCCGTCATCACTGGCGCAAAACGGGCAATCGCCCCGCTACGCAGGTAATCCCCGTATGAAAATCCGCCGGGCAGAATGACCGCATCATAGCCGCTCAAATCGGTGGTAGTGGCGGGCACTAAATCGGCCGGCGTGTGTAGACAATCACGCAGGGCATTCAATAAATCATAGTCGCAATTAGAACCCGGAAAAACGGGGATGGCAAACTTCATGGTTTAAGCCTCCAACTCTGTAATTTCGTAACGATAAGTTTCCATGTTCACGTTAGCCAGTAACCGGTCGCACATCTCATCAACCTGTTCGGCTAACGGTTTCTCCCCAGGAGTCAATTTAATTTCAAAGTATTTACCTAGGGTAACGGTCGCCACATTTTCATAGTCTAGCCGATGGAGGGCGTCTTTGATGGCTTCACCCTTCGGATCTAAAATCGATGGTTTATAGGTCACATAGACCTTTGCTAAATACATGGCTTTTCCTCCTCTACCACTGCCAATCGATCGAGCACTTCTGTATAGACCTGGGTCAAGTCACCAGAATTCTTACGGAAAACATCTTTGTCCAACGACTCATGGGTTGTTTGATCAACCAGTCGACAGCTATCTGGTGAAATTTCATCGGCTAATAAAACTTTGCCGTCCGTCGTTAAGCCAAATTCAATTTTAAAATCGACCAGCTGGACCTGCATGGCGCCAAAGATTTGTTGTAATCGTCGATTGACCAATTGGGCTTGTCGGCGCATTTCAGCTAGCGAATCTGCGGTAGCCACGTTTAAGGCCAGAATTTGAGAATCGTTGATGAATGGATCATCTAGCTGGTCACTCTTGTAGAAGAATTCCATGACCGGCTCTTCAAAAGGGGTCAGATGTGGCATACCAAATTTCCGTTCAAAACTCCCCGACGCAGCGTTCCGCACCACCGTTTCCAAAGGAATCATGGTTACCCGGCGGACCAACTGAACGTAGGCTGACTGCTGCGTGATAAAGTGATTGGCAATCCCATGCTTCGCCAAGTCCTGAAAGATCAGGCTAGCAATCCGATTGTTGAGCAAGCCCTTTTGGGCAATGGCGACTTTGCGCTTGCCATTTAAGGCAGTCGCTTGATCTAAATACTCCACCCACAACACTTCTGGGTCGTTCGTTTCGTACATGGCCTTAGCTTTCCCCGTGTAAATCAGGCCTTGCTTGGTAATCTCTGTCATCGGTTATTGTTCCCCTTTCAATGCCGCTACTGCTGCTAAAGCCGCCTGCGTATCCGCATTCAAAACCGTTACGTGCCCCATCTTCCGCTGCGCTTTAATTTCTGCCTTGCCGTAATCGTGAAAATGCCACTCCGGATGTTGGCTGAGCAAGTCTCGGGCCACCTGTAAATCTGCTCCCAGTAAGTTGCGCATGACCGCTGGGGTCGCCTGCGTAATCTGGGGAATCGGTAACCCACAAATACTGCGGATGTGGGCCTCAAACTGTGAAATGTTGCACGCCTCAATGCTGTAATGCCCAGAATTATGCGGTCGCGGTGCTAATTCATTCACTAAGAGCTCGCCATCAGGTAAGACAAAGAATTCGATCCCCAAGACCCCACGTAAATGTAAGGCTGTGGCAATTTTTGTGGCGAACACTTGCGCTTGCTGGTGCACGGCCGGCGCAACCTGGGCTGGTGCAATCGTGGTATGCAGGATATGGTTTTGGTGGCGATTTTCAACCAGTGGAAAGGCCGCCACGTTTCCCGTCGCATCACGGGTCACCATCATCGCAACCTCTAATTTAAAGTCCTGTCGGCGCTCTAGGATACAAGGCCGTTGGCAAAGTTCCCGACTAGCTGCCGACAATTCTGGTTGGTTGACATCGACCTGGCCGTGCCCGTCGTAGCCGCCTTCTAGCGTTTTCAAAATTGCCGGGGTCCCTAGCTGTCCAACGGTCTTTTCTAACGCTGCCGTCCCCTGAACCGCCGCAAACGGCGTGACTGGAATCCCTTGACTATGTAAAAACTGTTTTTCCGCCAAACGATTCCGAGTCAACCGCAGCAGGTCCGTACCTTGTGGGAGTCGGGTCAGCGATTGCACGGCATCTAAAGCTGCTACATCAACGTTTTCAAACTCGTAGGTCAGCACATCGCTTCGTTGGGCCAATTGTTCCAGAGCTGTGGTCTCCTGATAGTCCGCGATGATTTGAAAGTCGGCCACCTGCCCCGCTGGTGACTGAGGAGTGGGGTCTAGGATGCCCACGTGATAGCCCATGGCTTTCGCACTCAGCGCTAGCATTTGGCCCAGCTGCCCGCCACCTACGATACCGATTGTTGCCGGCGGTAGGATTGGCGTCTCAGAATTGTTGTTCACTGCGTTCTGCCTCCTGCCGTTGACGTTGTCGAAAGTCTTGGACCTGCATTTGAATTTGCTGATCCTGTAAACCTAAAATTTGCGCTGCCAATAGTGCCGCATTCTTAGCCCCAGCCGCCCCAATTGTCATAGTGGCTACCGAGACGCCGGCTGGCATTTGGACAATGGACAGGAGCGAATCCATGCCGTTCAGCGCGTGCGACTGCATGGGCACCCCAATGACCGGGAGCACCGTATTAGCTGCGAGCATCCCCGGTAAGTGCGCCGCCCCGCCAGCTCCGGCAATAATCACCTGCAATCCCCGGCCCTGCGCCTGTTGGCCGTAATCTTGCAAGACATCCGGCATTCGATGCGCTGAGATGATGTGCCGCTCGTAGTCGACGCCTAGGGTCGTCAATTGCTGCGCCGCTAACTGCATCGTGGGCCAATCCGAGATAGACCCCATGACTAAACCAACCTGCACCATGTTTATTCCTCCCGCTAGTCTATTTATTCGCTAAGTTTAGCAATTCGCCACCTGACTGTCAACTAAAATACTAACAATTACGTGATATAATTATTTTAATATTCGTTTTCAGTAGAACTATATTCTTGATAAATTCATTTTACAATTTAAATATTCAGTAATCGCGAACTTAACACAAATATGTGCGAGATCAATTTTCCTAATTTTTTCCGTAAAAAAAGAGACGCCCGCAGGCATCTCTTTTGAAAACAGTTCATTACATTTCGTCAGGTGCTTGAACCCCTAACAGACGTAAGCTTTCCTTCAAGACTGTTGACACTGCCTTGACTAAAGCTAAACGTGCTGGCAAACCGGCATCGTCCGCTAAAATCTTGGAGTGGGCGTAGTACTTGTTGAAGGTCTTGGCTAACCGAATCGCGTATTTAGCAATGACGGATGGCTCTAACTCATCGCAAGCCATCTTGACCATGGCTGGGAAGTCGGCCAAAGTCTTGATCGTATCCCAGGCTTCTGGATCAGAAACTTGGTTGCCATCGGCCTTAACGGCGACGTCACCAGCCTTACGTAAGATACTTTCGGCCCGTACCCGTGAGTATTGCACATAAGGACCCGTTTCACCTTCAAACTTCAATTGATCGGCGAGCACGAAGTCAATGTTGTTGGTCCGTTCGTTCTTCAAATCACCGAAGACGATGGCCCCAACCCCGACCTGCTTGGCAACTTCTTCCTTGTTAGCTAAGTTAGGGTTCTTTTCGTTAATTTCTTCGCCGGCCAGCTTAACAGATTCTTCGAGAACCTTGTCCAGCAAGATGATCCGACCAGAACGCGTGGAAAGTTTCTTCCCATCAACGGTGATCAGTCCAAATGGCACGTGTTGAACGTCATCAGCAGATGGCACACCCATTTCCTGCAAGACAGCCTTCAATTGCTTGAAGTAGTAGGTTTGTTCGGACCCCACGACGTACAAGTTTTTGGCTGGCTTGTAAGTCCGGTCACGGTACAGAGCCGTCGCAATGTCCCGGGTGATGTACAGGGAAGCGCCATCACTCTTCAGGATCAGGGCTGGGTTCAAGTCGTGCTTGCTCAGGTCAACCACCTGGGCCCCTTGAGATTCAACCAGTAAATGCTTGTCCTTCAAAATTTGAACAACTTCGGCTAACTTATCGTTGTAGAAGGCTTCACCATTGTAGGTATCAAAGGTAACCCCTAATTTTTCATAAACGTCGTTGAATTCTTGCAATGACGCCTTCCGGAACCAGTCCCAGAGACGGTGGGCTTCGGGATCGCCATTTTCAAGCTTTCTGAACCATTCCCGGGCTTCATCGTCCAGTTCAGGCTTGTCAACGTCTTCCTTATGGAAACGAACGTAGTATTCAACCAGTTTGTTGATAGGATCTTTCTTAACGTCTTCTTCGTTCCCCCACAGCTTGTAGGCCGTGATGAGCTTCCCGAATTGCGTTCCCCAGTCACCCAAGTGATTGTCCTTGATTGGGTTATAGCCGTTCTTGGTCAAAATTTCAGCGATGGAATTTCCAATCACCGTTGACCGCAAGTGACCCATGGACATTGGCTTAGCAATGTTAGGTGAGGACATATCGATTGGCACATTGCCGCCGTTACCATCGTCGTTTTGACCATAGCTGGCGCCGGCCGTTAAGACCGTGTTCAACGTTTCTTCACTATAAGCGCTCTTATCAAAGAAGAAGTTCAGGTAAGGACCCACGACTTCAACCTTTTCAAAGCCCGTCTTATCTAGCTTGTCCGCCAAATCCTGGGCAATTTGTTGGGGTGCTTGGTGCAACAACTTAGCCAAGGTAAAGGTTGGGAACGCCATGTCCCCTTTGTCTGACGTCTTAGGACGTTCCAACTTAGCCGCGATATCTTCTGCGGATAATTGGCCGTCCAGCGCGGTAGCTAAGGCATTGGTAACTGTTTGTTTGTAATCCATACTAGTTCCTCCTCGTATTCTTCTCAAAACATCGTCAGTCTCAGGCGCTTCACGGGATAAAAAAAGTCCCCTACAAAATAAATTGTAAGAGACGAGATGACCCGCGGTACCACTCTGATTGACTTTAAAGTCCACTTTAAAATTCTGTTTAAATGACACCAATTGCTCCGTTCCGCTAGGATCCTTGTCCGGCTCGCAGCACTCCGGACTCGCTGAAAAGGATTTCCACAACGTACTATTTCAATGGCGATAAATGCCTTCGAATAATAAGAAAGACGACCAAGACTGGCCGCCCAACATTCGAAAGCGGGTGACGGGAATCGGACCCGCGACGCAAGCTTGGGAAGCTTGAATTTTACCACTAAACTACACCCGCACAACACAAATGAGTATAGCATATCATTTGTGAGTTGTCATCGTTTTTTGCAAATAAATTCAAAAAAGTTTTGAAAAACTAATTTTCATCCGCACTGTTTCCGGTAATTTTAGCAGCAGACTTCCGCACAACAGCGCGGTTGTTCATGTCGCCAACGGCAGTTTTGTCGGCAGGATCGTAGTCCCGAATCTCAACTAAAACTGAATTATCATACACTTTGGTAACTTCCCCAGTGAAATCGTGTTCCAGAGGACCAAATTTTTTCGCCGCAACGTAATCGCCAATCTTAATCTCTGTAGTCTCAGCCATTGTTCGTCGCTCCTTTCGTATGCAAAGTAATATTATAGCCATGTTTCAGCGGTGAAGCAAGTAAAGTTCCCTCCCAGACTTCATGATTCCCCCTAGTGCCACCGTTTACGCCCGCTTTCTCGTGGCTTGCAATCTAATTGTAAGGTGATTGAAACAAAATGAGAAAGCCGAACCTTGCTTGCTGTTTAGTAATTATATCCGTCAAAACGCGAACGTACATTTCTATTTTAACTTCAATATCATTTTTAACTGCAAATTACCGAACAACGGGATATTTCGGCGAATTCCGAAACCATACTCAAATTGGTCTAAATAAGTTATAATCTAGTCGTTGTGTTAGTTCGTTTTTATTCAATAGGAAATTTTCATAGGAGGAGAAGACATTATGAAGAAATGGCAACGTTGGGCGGTTCGGGGAATCGCTCTCACGGCGGGCTGTTTAGGCCTTTTCTGGTCAACAACAACGGCCAGCGCCAATGCAATTAATACTTATATTGCCAATCAGCAATATGCAACACCCAAAATCACGAAGAATATCTGGCCGACTTTTCCTAAGAATAGCTACCGGAATGGGAAGCCTGAAGGGGTCGTGGTCCATGAAACGGCCAACCCCAACTCGACGATTTACGGTGAAATTTCTTATATGAAGAATAATTATCAATCAGCTTTCGTCCACACCTTCGTGGATGCTAGCAGTATCATCAACATCGCCAACACGAATTACTTATGCTGGGGAGCCGGTCCCATTGCCAACGCCCGCTACGTCCAATTCGAACAAGTTGAAGTCCACAGCAAGGCAGCCTTCGCGTCTGAATTGAACAATGCCGCCTACTACACGGCTTATATCCTTAACCAGTACGGCCTATCACCAAAGCGTAACGTGACGGTTCTCTCCCACCATGATGTGTCCAACAACCTTGGTGGCACGAACCATACCGACCCCGATGGTTACTGGAAAGCCAATGCCAGCGCCTACTTTGGCACGACTTACACCATGAATGACTTCATGACGCTGGTCAATACCCAATACGCCAATCTCGGTGGCACGACCACGGACAGTACGGATACGACCGATACTTCAACGGACCATACCGTGACGACGCCTAAGAAGACGGTTAAATACAACCACGGTGGCAACAATGAAACGGCTACCCTGGCTAGCAACTACACCAAGTGGACCGTCTACAACCACGTCAAGGGTACGAGCGGTGCCTACAAGATCGGTTGGGGCCGCCTGAGTGCGGACCACCGTGGCGCAAAGGTCTACGTTGACTCTCGCGGTGTGAAAAAAGGCGGTTGGAGTGGTACCTGGTACCGGATTCGCTTTGGCAAGAATTCAACGGCCAAATACTGGGTCTACAGTAAGACCTTGAACTTCCCCAAGGTCACCTACAGTGATGCCAGCGGGACTTACACCCTGAACACCGACACCAACTACAAGCTGACGAATCACGTGTTAAACTCAAACTACCTGTCTAAGACGACGGCGCACACGCAGGACTTCCCTGCTGGCACCAAGGTCAAAGTGAACAAGTCTGGTCTTAAAGCCAGCGACGGTTCGACTTGGTACCGCATCACCTTAAACGATAAAGCTTACTGGATTCCAGCAGCCGGCTTGAACGGTAACGCTTAAAACTACCTAAGGCGCGGAACGCATTTGTTCCGTGCCTTTTTTGAAAGGATCGTTTCCGATGAATAAAATTATTTTCTACGGCGCCACCTCCCTCGACGGCTACCTGGCCACCCCCGAGGACAATATCGACTGGCTCACCCAACTGCCCGACATCCCCGCCGATGCCGGCGTCCAGGTCCTTTCCAAAATGACTAGTGCCATCATGGGTCGCGTTACCTACGATTTCGTCGCTAAGATGGCGCCTGACGTCCCGTTTAACCCTGCCAACCCACGGATGCACAATTACGTTTTAACGCGGGAAAACCGGCAGAATTTGCCATTAACGACGTTCACCGATAATGACGTGGTCACTCTTGCTCGCCAACTCAAGCGTGCGGACGGCAACATCTGGATTGTTGGGGGTTCCAGCATTTTGACCCCCTTACTAGCCGCCGACCTCGTTGATGAACTCTACTTACAGCTTGCCCCCATCGTGTTGGGGCAAGGCAAACGCCTGTGGGGAGAACTCGCGGCGCCGCACCAATTCACGTTGATGCAGGCCCACACCCTTGGGCCATTGGCCGAATTAGTCTATCAGCGCAGAAATTAGTAACGCTTGACCACGCGAGTATGGTACGCTTAACTTAGTTTTTACGCGAAGGAGCGGTCGGTATGTGGTTAGGCCTACATTTTTGGACCTGGATAGTTTTAACAATTTTAGTTGTCGGTGGCTTGACCCGCCATTCAGAAAAACGGGCCACGCAGTTCTTGATTCTGGCGCGAATCGCGTATTTGGTCATGATCATCAGTGGGGTCGTCTTAAGCATCCGGACCTTTAGCCACGCCCCCCTGCTCATCAGCCTGAAGTTTCTGCTGGGCATCGGCACGATTGCCCTCATCGAAATCAGTTTCGGCCGGAAGATGGAGCGCAACACGCCTCACTTGGTCTACTGGATCTTGGGTGTGGTCGCCCTCGCAACGGTTGCCCTGGGACTCACGCTGGGCCTTCACTAAATTTAACAAATAATGGACGGACCTGGCTGATTGGCTGGGTCCTTTTTGGTAGTTGTTTGCTTTTTCCATTAGCTCCTCTTAAAATAAAGACAAGTACATGTGAAGGAGTGAACGATATGCAAGGTGTTATCTATAATGGTATTCACGATATCGCGGTTAAGGACTTACCCATGCCTCATCCGACTGCAAATGATATCGTCATCAAGGTTATGCGTAACGGCATTTGTGGCTCAGACCTCCACGCCTATAATTTAGGTGGTGATGAAATCGGGATTCTCAAAGGTGGTGCCTTAGGTCACGAATTTGTTGGTATTGTCACTGAGGTCGGCGCAAACGTGACTGGCATTCAGGTCGATGACCATGTCTTCATCAATCCCAGTCGCGCTAAAGGCTCCACTAGTCAACTGGCCATGGCCGGTGGTCTCTCCCAATTTAATCTGATTCAGGATGCCGTCCTTGATCAAAACGTCTTTCTTTTGCCACAGTCGCTTTCGTTTGACCGAGCCGTCGTGATTGAACCCTACGCCGTCGGTATCCATGGCAAAAATATCGCGCATCCCCAAACCAATCAAAGCTTTTGTATCTTTGGCGCCGGGCCAGTCGGCTTAGCGAGCGCTTCTGGCCTGTTGCGTCAAGGCATGACCCGGGTCGTTGTTGTCGACATCGATAACCAACGTTTAGCCTTCGCCAAAAAGTTAGGAGCTAACGTCATTAATTCTGCCAAAACCAACTTATCCGCCGCTCTGAAAAAACTTTTTGGCACCGGGACCGGTCTTATGGGCGATGAACGGATTGGCGTAGACACTTACATCGATTGTGTCGGGCTTCCCAGCTTCATGACCGACTTCATCGACCAAGCCAAGTTCGGCGCAAAATTTGTCGTAGTCGCGTTGGGTGCGAAACCGGTCACCTTCAAGCCACAGTTCCTGGCCATGAATGAGATCAGCCTAATTGGCTCGGCCATCTATACCGCCGTCGATATCAAAGAAGCCATCGCCAACGTCACCCAGACTGACAACCACTTCCCTGAAATTGTATCCGCTCACTACCCACTTGCCGAGAGCGAAGCCGCGTTTGAACGGGCAAACACTGATAAGACGGCACTCAAGGTCGTCATTAACGTCAACGCTTAAATCATTTCACTAAAAAAGGAATCACTCACCCTCCATACGGAGAAGCTGAGTGATTCCTTTTCAACTTGCTTAATCTTAGTTGCGTAGCTTAGACAAGGCCATCTCAATCGTCCGGTCAACCAAAACAGATTGGCTGTCAACGATTGGGTAGGTCTTTTCCGGTTCGCGTTCCTGCGCCAAGGATAATTCCGTGCAGCCCAGGATCACGACATCGGCGTGTTGGTCTTCAATCATTTCGCGAATAATGCGGTGAAATAAATCGGCATCCACGTCATTATTTTGCTTAATGTGGTCGTAGATCAGCGTCATCGTTTCCGCTTCGATTTCCGGCGTTGGCAGCACGGGCGTCAACCCAGCCGCGTTAATCTCATCTTCGTAGACCTTATCAGTGATGGTCCCCTGCGTCCCAGTAATCCCAATGCGCTTGGCATTCGGGTACTTACGCTTGATCTCATTCACCGTTTCCCACGGCATGTGTAGGATGGGAACATCGGTTGCCGCCTTCAAATCATCGTAAAAGTAATGCGCCGTGTTACATGGCAACGTGAAAAAGGCTGGGCCCAGTTGACTCTGCTGGCGAATATCGTCTAGCAGACTGGGTAACGGATTGGGCTGACTGTGATCCAAAATGTAAGCCGTCCGATCCGGTACCGTCGCGTGGTTGACCAAAATATAATTCAAATAATCTTGATCGGCGTGGGCGGGCGTCCGAGCATTTAACAAATGAAGATAACTCTCGGTTGCCATGGTCCCCATACCGCCAATAATCGTAAAGAATTTTTTCATGGTGGTTACCCCTTATTTTCTGCGAAATACTTCTTAAAGTTAACCGTGTAGTTGTGTTGCATCCATTGAATCAACGCCCAGCGCTTCAGGTTCATGTCCTCGTCGTAACGGTAGGTCGTGCCGTACTTGCCCGCTGCAATCAGCTTCAACGCACGGTCCTTGTCGGCATTTTCCCGGGTGTACTGCTTGAAGACCTTGACCGGCACACCTAACCAGAGCGCATGTTGGCTTTCGTCCTTGTTGCCGTACACCGTTGGGGCATCCGCTAAGCTGTCCTGAACGTAATCCTTGACCACCCAATCGGCCAAGTTATAGCCGTTTAAGGTGACGAAGAAACTGCTCCGGCCCTGCCGCAAATTGATTTCAAACAGCTTGAAGGATTGGTCCCGCACGTCATACTTCATATCAAAGTTGGCGTAACCGGTAAACTCAATGGCTTCCAGGAATTTTTGAATGTTATGGTAAATCGTTTCGTTATATTCCGGAATGATAGCCACGTAATTGCCAATCGCGGATGGTGCTGGGTCTTCCAGTAAGGGGTGGCCCAGGCACATCATTTTAACGTGATGGTTGCGGTCCACGTAGGCGTTCAACACCCGCATGTTACTGTCATCCCCGGGCACAAAGTCCTGTAAAATCAGGTCAGATTGGTACCCGTTAGCGTAAATTTTTTGTAAAATGTCGCGGAATTCCGCCTCGGACTGAATCCGAAAGGCCTTCTTCCGGCCTTCAAAGTGGACGTCTAACCATTCCACACTGTTGGCAGGCTTCAGGGCTACCGGGTAGTCAAAGGGTTGTTCAACGGGTTCTGATGCGGTGGCGTCTGCCTTGGTGATGATCCGCGTTGCGGGGTATGGCAAGCCATACTGGTCACAAACCTTGTAGAAGTTTTCCTTGTTGTTCAGGTGCCGCAGCTTATCGTAATCGATATATGGGCAAATGAATACGTCTTCCAGTTCGTCCTTGTGCTTACTGATCAGTTCCGCGTAACCATCCCCACACCCAATCAAAATCACGGGTTCTGGATGATCCGCGTAACGTTCCTTGAGTTTCCGCATGGTCTCAATCCAAACGGGGTCCTCATCAAATCCTGGAATCAATTCCAGGTTGACGACTTTGGTGTAGCGGGTCGGTGCCAACTGAATGCTGGCAAAGGCCTGAACGGGTTCATGGTACAGCTGATAAAATGACCGGGCCATCCCGTATACGTTAAAATCGCTCCCTAGCAGAACGGGCGTGAATTTTGCTCCATTGGTTTCCATAACAAATTAAAGTCCCTTCACAACGTACTTATATCTCTCATTAAATGTTCAACTATTTATTTTATTTATCGCACAATTTCTGGCAATAATTATTTCAGCCAGCACGGGTGTTCACAATTACTGCCATGAACACCCGTGTTACAGGCGATTTCCGATCCGCAACCGGTGTCAGTCGGAGGGCTGGTGAAAACGGACCAAGCGTGGTCAGTCTCAGTGACCAGAGACGGATCAAGGTGACCAGCTGTGTCGATGGTCTAAGCTGAGGTTTCTCACTCAGCTTAGACCATGGGACAACCTTTGAGACCGTTTTTCAGGCTCAAAGTTGAGGTGGAAGCCCGCCCTTCGGCTGGAACCGACCCCACAGCAGGGCACCTTGAATCCGCCGCCGGGAACGGAAATTGCCCACAGCGTTCTGGTCCATTTTCACCAATCGTTGGACCAGAAAAAAGCTAAGTAAACACAATCAAGGTTGTTAGCGGACGAGTCCAATAGCAACCTTGATCGTTATCGGCCAGCCAAAAAGCTATGCCGTTTTAAATTAAATTTGCGTGCGGCGAACCAGGTCCACCGTCTTAGCCGTCGTGTCTTCTGGGAAGTAAACTTCGTACCATAAGATAAACGTGTAGATGGTGAAGATCTTTTGCATGCTAGACTTACCGTTGATGTGTTCGTGTAAGATATCCATCAGGGCGTCCGTGTTAAAGAACTTGTGGGCCACGTCGGAATTAAAGGCTTCGATGATCCGTGACTTGTAAGGTTCCGTCTTGATCCAGGTGGCAATTGGAGATGGGAAGCCCATCTTTTCCTTCTTAGCCACCCGTTCTGGTAACTCAGCCTCGGCAGCGGTCCGCAGAGAAACCTTGGTTTCATCCGCGTGAATCCGCGTCTTCACTGGCATGGTGGCGGCAAACTTCGCAACTTCCTTATCAACCAATGGCGTCCGCACTTCAAGTGAGTTTGCCATACTCATCCGGTCAGCCTTGTGCAGAATGTCATAAGGTAACCAGGTGTTGATATCAAAGTATTGCATCTGCGTCATTTCATCCAGGCCCTTAACGTCATCGAAGAAATGCTTAGTGTAAGCCCCAGCGTCTTGGTTCAGGCTTGGGTTCTTCAGAATCTTGTTGCGGTCATGGTAATCGAAGACGTAGTTGACCCGGTAGTAGCGTTCACTCAATGGCTGTGCCCCACGGACCAGGAACCGCCGACCATGGAAGCGAGGGAATTTTTCAGCGATGCCACCCAGCATCTTCCGAATGCCCTTAGGTACCCACTTCTGGTAACGTTCGAATGGAATGGCTTCCAAGTAAGTGTTGTAGCCACCGAAGAATTCGTCGGCCCCTTCACCAGACAGCGCCACCTTAACGGATTCACGCGTCCCCTTGGACAGGTAGTACAGTTGCATGGCAGATGGGTTGGATAACGGTTCATCCATGTAGTACATAATCGTTGGCAAAATGTCAAAGTAATCGTCACCAGTCATGTAGAGTGGCGTGTTCTTTTGCTTGATTTCCTTGGCAAATTCGGTTGACCAGCTCAATTCACTGTACTTAGAATTCTTGAACCCTAAGGAGAAGGATTGGATTGGCTTTAATTTAGAAGCTTCGTTCAACACGTAGGAAGAATCAATCCCACTGGACAGGAAGCTCCCAACCTCAACGTCGGCGATCATGTGGGTCTTGACGGATTCATCAACAATCCCGCGAATCTTCTTGGCATCCTCTTCAACCGTCTGACTGTTGTCGATGTGATCGTAGTTGAACTTGTAGTAACGGTGCGTTTCCGTCTCGCCATTGGCATGGTGAATGAAGTATTGACCAGGCAAAACCTTGTAGACGTTCTTGAACATCGTGTCCCGTGATGGGATAAATTCAAAACTCAAATGAATTGGCAAGAGGGCTTCGTTGAATTCCTTCTTAAAGTTAGGGTGTTCGAGGAACGCCTTAATTTCAGAGGCCCACAGGAAGGTCTCGCCATCATCGTAGTAGTACATTGGCTTGATACCAAAGTGGTCCCGTGCGCCAAAGACTTCGTTCTTCGTCTTGTCATAAATGGCGAAGGCGTACATCCCACGCAGGCGGTCCAACAGCTTAGGACCCCAAGCATCGTACCCGTGAATCAAGACTTCTGAGTCCACGTCAGTTTGGAATTCGTAACCCAACTTTTGTAAGTCGGCCCGAATTTCTTGATAGTTATAAATTTCACCGTTAAAGGTCAAAACCTTGGTTTGATCCCGGTTATACATGGGTTGTTTACCATGGGCTAAGTCGATGATCGACAGCCGGCGGAAACCCATCACGGCTTGTTCGTCGTGGAAGAAAGCCTCGTCATCCGGCCCCCGGTGCTTAATCCGATCTGCCATACTGTTGATGGTATTAGTCGGAACATCTTTTTGATTCACATAGCCAACGAATCCACACATGTGCGTATCCCCTTTTTCCTTTATTCTTATCGCCTAATTTAGTCGTTCATTAAAAATTAAATGAAACACAACACCCATCATTTTAGCAAATTTATTTCGGGAATACCATAATATTAAGGATTCTTAATGGATAGCTAAAACTCCGGTTACTCTGGCGCCACTTCAGCCAATTGATCCGTGTTGATCACTTTGACCTGACGACGACCAATGGTCTCAATCACGCCGTCCTTGACCAGCTGCCGAAGCTTGCGGCTCAAGGACTCTGGCGTCATGCCCAGGTAAGCGGCCAGGTCCTGCTTGCTCATTGGTAGATCAATGACGCCGGACTGATGCCCGCTAATTTCTTGTAAATAGCCGGCTAACCGTGGGAGCGCGTCCGGAATGGCCAGCAAGGTGGCCTGTCGTTCCGCCGTCTTCAACCGGTCCGCTAGCGCCCCCAGCAAGGCCATGGACAGCGGTGGCATCTGCTTGATCAAGGCTGTCAGGGAAGCTCGCGAAATGGTACATAACTCGCTGTCCTTGGTAGCTTCAGCGTATGAACTGTGAATTTCATCCGTAAACAGCGCGATTTCACCAATGAAGTCGCCCGGATTCAGTACCCGCAAGACCTGTTCCCGACCATCTTCGCCCAAATGGTATAGGCGTACCTGACCCACATTGACGATGTACAGAGTTTGTGAAACTTCTCCGGTGCTAAACACCGTCCCGCCCTTCTTGGCCATGACGGGCCGGGTAACCTGAGCCACCGACGTCAGTTGATCCGCCGACAAGCGCTGAAAAATGGTCACCTGGGAAACACATTCCAGTTCTTGTTCGATTGATTCATGATGATGTTCATGTACCATTTCGGCATCTCCTTAAATTTTTTCGATTGGTCTAGTGAGAAATGATGGGTTGATTCCGTTCCCGGCGGCGGGCTCAAAGTGCCCTGCTGTGGGGAACGACTCCGGACTGTGGAACGGTCCTCCGCCTCGCCTTGAAACTTCGCCAAAACCGCGAGTTTCCAAGGTCGTCCCGTGCTCTAACCTGAGAAAATCACTCAGCTAAGACCACCGACACAGCTGGTCACCTTGGCCCGCCTCTGGTCACTGACATTGACCACCGTTTTTCACTAGACCAATGCCAATCCGTCTGGCTTTGAATGCCGCAATACTAGCATTTACATAACATTATTGCTAATTTTTGCAATTACAAATTACTGAAAATCACTGATACCACGGACCACTGTGTGTTACCGGCAAAATCGGTGAGAATGAGTCATCGCGGACAAACTACTCAACCACCCCAATAACAGCCACCAGCCACCGCTAATAACCGTTTGATAATGGACTAAACCAGTGTCAGCCGCAGGGCTGGTGAAAATGAGCCAGCGAGGACAGAATTAGTGACCAGAGGCAGATCAACCACCCCGGCTGTGTCGATGGTCTTGGCTGGAGTTCTTTTCCAGCCTAGCCCATGGGACAACCTTTGCGACCGCTTCTCAGGCGCAAAGTTGAGGTGGAAGCCCGCCCTTCGGCTGGAACCGGCCCCATAGCAGGGGTGGTTGAATCTGCCGCCGGGAACGACAGTCTCTGTCAGTCACTGCCAACCGCCGATAGCCGTTTGATAATGGGCTTAACCCGTGTCAGCCGCAGGGATGGGAAAACTGGGCCAGTCGTGGAAGTGACCAGAGACGAGCCAAGGCGCCCAGCTGTGTCGGTGGCCTTGGCTGGAGTTCTTTTCCAGCCTAGTCCACGGGGCGACTTTTGAGACCGCTCTTCGGCTCAAAATCGAGGTGGAAGCCCGTCCTTTGGCTGTAACCGACCCCATAGCAGGGCGCCTTGAGCTCGTCGGCGGGAACGGACGCGACTAGGCGCGGTTTTCACCAGCCCGGAGGCGCCAGACAACGACCAAGTTAAGTCCATTCTATCAAACTATTAGCGGTTACCGGTGGCTGACGCCTCACTCTTGGCGAAATGCCCCATCCCTTTCACAATGATAGCGGTTTATCCCGTGCCACGCGTGTGTTATAGTGTGCTTAACGACATTCTATGAGGAGGAATTATTATGAACCGTCATACCCATCAGGCTTGCACCTCGTTTTTAGCCGGTAAACTTGCTACTTTAGATGGTAGCACACTGATTGCCCGTAACGAAGATAACTTCGTGGCCATTTGGCCAAAACGGGCCGTCGTCCATCCCGCTAACGAGGACCGCGACCGCCACTTTGTTTCGAAAGGTAACGCGTTTACCACGACGTTACCCGAACAGGCTTACCACTACACGGCCATGCCCGACAATGACCCGAGCGAAGGCTACTTTGAGGAGAGCGGCATCAACGACCAGAACGTGGCCATGAGCGCGACCGAAAGTGCCTATACCAATAGCCGCGTCTTGGGCATCGATCCACTAGTCACGGACGGCATCGCCGAAGACGCTATGCTAACGGTCGTTCTGCCTTACGTCGACTCCGCCCAGGCCGGGATTCAACGGCTGGGCCAACTGGTCACGGAAAATGGGGCTGCCGAAACCAACGGGGTCCTCTTCAGTGACGCCGAAGAGGTTTGGTACATGGAAATCGTCAGTGGGCATCACTGGGTCGCCCAGCGCATCCCCGACGACGCCTACGCCGTGGTTGCCAACCAATTGGCCATTGAGGACGTCGACTTCATTGACACCAAGAACTTCTTGACCTCCCCGGGTATCCGCCAGTTTGTTCAGGAAAACCGCTTGAACCCCGATGGCAATCGTTTCAACTCCCGCCACATCTTCGGTACCCAAACGATTGACGATGCGCACTACAACACACCACGGGTCTGGTACGGTCACAAGCTGTTCACCCCGAGCGCCCTGGAGAATCCTAGCAGCCAAGACCTGCCATTCATCCGGCACGCCGAACGTAAAATCAGCGTCGGCGCCGTTGAACAATTCTTGGGCTCCCACTACCAAGAAACCCCGTTCGATCCGTTGGGCACTGGTAGCGAAGAGGCCAAGCACCAGTTCCGGGCGGTCGGCCTGTCACGGACCCAGAACTCACACATCCTGCAGATTCGCCGCAACGTGGCGCCCGTCCTGGCCGGCGTCGTTTGGCAATGTCTCGGCAACCCCGCCTTCAGTCCCTACCTGCCTTTCTATGCACAGGGTGATCAAGTGGGTCTGGCATACGGCGAGGACAACGCCGCTTACAATGGCCAGAACCCCTACTGGGCCAACAAGTTACTCGACGTTTTGAGCGAGGCGCATTACCACCAGAACCGCAAGCTACTTGCCGACTTCCTGAACCAAACGCAAGCGGCCGGCTACCAACGCTTACATTTAGGCGACCAACAAGCCACCGTCTCCGCTGCTTCTCTCGGCCAGTTCAACGCCGAGACGGCCGATGCCTTGGCTCAAGCCATTCAAGTCCAGACGGGTAAATTAGTTCAGGCCAATGCCGACCTTTCCGCCCTGACCTTTACCATGGATGCCGGCTTGTAAATTGGTATCGTTTTCAAAAGGAATGCGCTATAATGAAATTAGCAGCTAGCCTCGAAAGGAATGATTAGATGGATGAAGTAGTCCTTTTCAACCCAGGAGATTCAATTGGTAATTTTCACGATTATCACGAAGCCGTGCAAACGGCCCAGATTTACCAGGAACGGCATGATGAGTCCGGTCACGTCCTGGTCGTCAAGAGCGAACACGGGGAGCCATCGTTCGATATCTTTTTGGCGGAACAACAGTTGACCGATCGAACAGAACCGTCAACGACCAAACGTTACACCGTTTCCAAAAAACTTTAATTTGCTAAATAAGCGCATCGCCAAAATTTCTGCCGGCGATGCGCTTTTTTGTAGTCTATTTTTTAAATAAGTTTAATTGGTCCTTTAAATATTTACCGGTGACACTTTCCGTGGCTTGACTGACCGCTGTAGGCGTGCCGGTTGCGACCAAGTGGCCCCCGTTGATGCCGCCACCGGGTCCCATGTCAATCACGTAGTCCGCGTTGGCGATCAGGTCCAAGTCATGTTCAATCGCAATCACCGTGGCCCCTTGCTGAAGCAGCTGGTCAAAGACCTTAACCAATTGTTGGATATCCAGCGGGTGCAGGCCGACCGTGGGTTCATCGAAGATAAACAGCGTCCCAGTCTGGCGTTTGCCGATTCGTGAGACCAGCTTCAAGCGCTGCGCCTCGCCACCGGACAATGCTGGCGTGCTCTCCCCCAATAAGAGGTAGCCCAGCCCCATGTCATGTAGCGTCTGCAGGGTTTGTTCGATTCCACTTTCCGTCGCAAAAATTGGTAATGCCTCATCGACGGACAGAGCCAGAATGTCCGCAATGCTATAGCCATGCCAGGTCACAGCCAGCGTTTCTGGATTGTAGCGTTGCCCATGGCACTGGGGACAAACCTCCGTGATATCTGGCAAATATTGGACGTCGAGGGAAATCTGACCGGTCCCGTTACACGTGGGGCAGGCCCCCGCCTTGACGTTATACGAGAAACGACTGTTGGTATAGCCCTGTTTCTTCGCCGCCGAGGTCGCCGCAAACAGCTTACGTAACCGGTCCAAAATATCGGTATAGGTGGCCACCGTCGACCGGACATTCTTGCCAACCGGGACGGAATCCACCTTGACCACGTGACGAATGCCGGCACGGTCCAACTGGGTGACGTGCTTGGGCAACGTGCGATGGGCCACGTCCGCCTCAATGGCGGGAATTAGACTGTCGAGTACCAGCGTCGTCTTACCGGCCCCACTCATCCCCGTGACCGTAGTCAAGCGATTTTTCGGGAACTTCACGGCAACATCGTCAATGTTGAAACGGTGCTGCACCTCGAGGCTCAGACTGCCCTTTTGCCAAAGCGTCTGGTCGTCGAGCTGCGGCCGTTCGCGCAGTTGGGCGGTCCCGTTTAAAAATGGTGCAATCAGTGATTGCTGACTGTGGGCCACCTCGGCCACGGTCCCCTGGTCAACGACGGTCCCGCCCGTTTTGCCGGCACCGGGGCCAATTTCAATCACGTAATCGGCCGCGCCAATGATTCGGGTATCATGGTCGACCACGACCACGGAATTACCCTGCGCCACCAAGCCCCGGAAGGCTTTAATCAATCCGGTGACGTTGGCGGGATGCAAGCCCACGGAAGGTTCGTCCAACACGTAGAGCACGCCAGTCGTGGCACTCCGTAACGTGCGTCCCAGTTGAATCCGTTGGAGTTCCCCGGTCGACAGGGTAGCGCCGGGACGACTTAGCGTGAGGTAATCCAAGCCCAGATCCACCATTGGTTGCAGGCTCAACAGTAATTCGTCGACCAAGTTCTGGCCGATGCCCTGCATCTTAGCGGGCAACCAGTCCACAATGGTCCCGGCAAATTGCCGCAGCTCATTGACGGGCAGGTCACACACTTCCGCGATATTCTTGCCGACTAATTTCTGCTTGAGCAATGCTGGATTCAGCCGGGTGCCGTGACAGGTTGGACAGGTATCGAACGTGTAAAATTTGTTTAATTTGGCAATCGTCCGTTCATTCTTGCTGGTGGCCATGCTGTCCTCCACTGCGGCAAAGGCGCTTTCGTAAACGGCCTTATCCATGTGGAAGATTTTCCCCTTGCTGCTGGGGATGTCGATAGCCACGAACTGCTTCTTTCCATGGAGCACGCGCTGTTTATCCGCGTCACTCAGGTCCTTGTAAGGAACGTCGATGGGAATACCGATGGCGTTGGCCACGATGGGCATGAAGTTCCGGCCGGGCAGGTGCCAGGAAGCCACGGCCCCTTCCTGAAGCGTCTGATCCTCGTTGCCAATAATCAGGGACGCGTCCAGTTGCCGGACCTCGCCCAGCCCATCACAGGTGGGACAAGCCCCACCTGAGTTAAACGCAAAGTCTTCTGCGCCGGGCGCCCGGAATGTGACGCCACAGGTCGGGCAGGTCACGTAACCATCATTTTCCGCGACAGCTAGCGTCGACGGCACCTGATGGCCGTTGGGACAAACCGGTGACCCCAGCCGAGAAAAGACTAGTCGTAAAATATTCAGGCTCTCGGACATGGTGCCGACGGTCGAGCGGACCCCGGGCACCTGCGGCCGTTGACGTAACGCTAAGGCTGAAGGTAGGTACTCGACGGATTCAACTGCGGCCTTCCCCATCTGGTTGATGCGCCGCCGTGTAAAGGTCGAGAGCGCATTTAGGTAGCGCCGAGCCCCTTCTGCGTAGAGCACACCCATCGCCAGGGATGACTTGCCGGATCCACTCCGCCCGGTGATAGCGACGAATTGGTTTAAGGGGATGTCGACGTCCAGGTCCTTAAGATTGTTGACCTTAGCGCCGCGCACCTTGATGTGTGTGGGTAAATTAGTTGGCATGGAAAACTCCTTTCTGAAAATGGACTCTAATTTCACTATACCATTCTCGCAGAAATTCCGTTGGTTCAGCCGCTTACCAATTACTTTCGCAGAACCACCAAGCTACAAATGACTAATAATGTCCGGATTGACGTCCTTTAAAATCTGATCATGCAACTTTTTTGCCACGTCTTCAGTCGGACTAATAATAAAAATCGTATCATGCCCCGCCAAGGTCCCCGTAATTTCCGGCAGGTCGAGGTCGTCGAAAATGGCGGCCAGCAGATTTCCATTGCTGGGTTGTGTCTTGATCACGTTCACGAATTCTACCCGTGTGATGCCGACAACCACCTCATTAATGGTTTCTCGCAGGTGCTCTTCCTCACTCCGATTGCCGGCCTTAAAAATCGTGTAGCGTAAATGGCCGTGACCATCCTGAGACTTAACGATCTGCATCTCCCGAATATCCCGGGAAATAGTGGTCTGGGTGGCTTGAATACCTACCTCTTCCAAATGGGTCATTAATTCTTCTTGCGTCCCAATTGGATACTGATTAATTAATCGTTCAATGTGTGCCTGTCGCATACTCTTTTTCACTAAATCCGCCCCCATTGTATAAACGTTGCCTTACACTAGATATAAATGTATAAAATACCGGTTTTTATGCATAATGATTAGCCACATTGTAGCAAAAATCACCGACGAACGCAAAATTATTTACCACCCAAACGACCCCATTTTAAAATAACATTTTTAATGAAATATAGTAGAAGAAATTAAAAATTAAATTTTGAAAAAAATCGCTAAAATCACTGGTACGACGGGTTAAAAACTGTATACTTAGAAGTGTAATTTATTCACGTCTAGGAGGCATTCAGAATGTCACAAAATTTTATCGTTGACGACTCGTTCTGGGAAATTTTCCCCGAAGTCGAAATTGCATTTTTAACCGCACACAATGTGGACAATCATGATAACGGTCAGGTTCCGGCAACGCTTTTATCCGCTGCCAATGAAGCGGCCGCAACGCGCTGGGTTCCCAATGATCCCATCAGTAAGAATGCCGTGATCCAAGACTGGCGAAATGCCTTTCAACAGTTCAAGACCAAAAAAGGTGCGCGCTGCGCCGTTGAAAGCCTGTTGAAGCGGGCCAAGAACGGCAAGGGGGTTGGCAACATCAACCCCGTCGTGGACATCTACAATTCCGTTTCGCTCGAATGGGCCTTCCCCGTTGCAGCGGAGGATATGGATCAGATTCAGGGCGACATTCATTTGACGGTCGCCGAGGGTGGCGAACCCTTCCGGCCAATCGGTGAGGACGAGGTTGAAACGGCCCTACCTGGTGAGGTCATCTACCATGACGCCCACGATGTCATTTCTCGTTGCTGGGCTTGGCGTGACAGTGCTCGCGTCGAAGCTACCGAGGACTCCAAGAATCTTTTGTTCTACATGGAAAACGTCAATCCAGCGCGGCAAGAGGATCACACCCAAGCCATTCAGGCTCTGCAACAACGACTGCACGACTACTTAGGCTTGGAAACCAGCCTCACCCTTGTGACCAAAGCACACCCAGCCATTACGTTCAAAGACTAACCGATTATCAGCGAATGACGGGCGACCAAGGTTTCCGTTTCGAAATGTAAGCGCATTAATTTCCGAAGTTGTTTTATATTCCCCATAGGAGTCTGGCGAGCGTCTCGTCAGGCTGAAAGGATCGTTTCTATTATGAAAATGTCAACGCTGTCAGAACCCGAATCCCCTGCCAGGCCGAGTCACGGACTAGGCCTCACTGCACTGATTTCAACCGTTATCTCCTCTTCAATTGGTGGGGGAATCTTCGCCTTAACTTCTGACTTAGCGGTCGCCGCTTCACCTGGACCCGCCCTTATTGCCTGGGGCATCGTGGGTTTTGGAACCCTGATGCTGGCCCTGTCACTGAACAATCTCGTCACCAAGCGCCCCGACCTCGAAGGGATCTTCTCCTACGCCGAGGAAGGCTTTGGCAAATACACGGGCTTCGTCAGTGGCTGGGGCTACTGGATTTCTGCCTGGATGGGTAACGTGGCCTTTGCGACCGTGATGATGAATGCGGTCGGCTACTTCATTCCCCTGTTCAACAGCAGCAATAAGATTCCGTCCGTCATTGTCACCAGTATTATCCTCTGGTTACTGACGCTACTGGTCAATCACGGGATTGAAAGTGCCGCCGTTATTAATTCTCTGATCACTGTCTGCAAGCTGATCCCCCTGTTTGTCTTCATTGTGATTGCGATTATCCTGTTCAAGGGACAGGTCTTCACCGTCAACTTCTGGGGCAACGTCCAATCTAACGTACAGGGGGCCATCGCACCTAGTTCGATTGGCTCGCAGATCAAGAGCTGTTTCATCATTATGATGTGGGTCTTCGTCGGGATTGAAGGGGCCACGATGCTCTCCTCGCGGGCGAACAAGAAATCCGATGCTGGTAAGGCCACGTTGATTGGCCTGTGTGGCTTGGTGGTCATTTACATCCTAGCTTCCGTTCTCCCGTACGGCTACTTCGACCGGCAAACGCTGGCCGCTATGAAGCAACCCGCCATGGTTTACATTTTCAGAGACATGGTCGGCTCCTGGGGTGGCGCGATGATCAGCTTAGGCCTGATTATTTCAACCCTGGGTTCCTGGTTATCCTGGACTATGCTCCCCGCAGAAACGATTCGCTTAATGTCCAAGCAAGAACTCTTACCCAAGATTTTCAGTCGCAAGAACAAAAACGGCACCGCTACCATTTCGTTGATTACCAGTAGTGCCCTGATTCAATTCTTTCTCTTAACCTTAATTTTCACGGACCGCGCTTACCAAATTGCCTACTCGATGTGTACCGTTGCCATCACCATCTGTTACATCCTGGTGGCGGCCTACCAAATCAAGTTTTCCTGGCATCACCTGCAGGAAGCGGGCAACAAGCTCCAGCTGTGGATTGGGATTGGCGCCCTGCTCTTCGAAAGTACGGCCGTCTACTTCTCCGGAATTAAATACCTAATCTTCTGTTCCATCGCCTACATTCCCGGAAGTATTCTCTTCCTGATGGCGCGTAAACACCGCACCCAGGGCGGCAAAATGCTGTCCCACAAGGAATGGGCCGGAATGGCCATCATCCTGGGCTGTGCCGTGTTGGCCTTGATCAGCCTCTTCAATGGTTCCCTGCGCCTCTAGTCGAATTGATGGGTAAACAAAACGCCGTCACATCAACCGTTTGGTTGATGTGACAGCGTTTTTTGGTAGCAACGATTGCGTTGCCAGTAATGGCTGCCACTCTAATTGTTCAATAAGGTGAAATACTTGCGCTCATAGGTAATTTGCCCACCGGCAACCAGTTCTTTGACTACCTGGCTGGCGGTCTCGCGGGTGGTCCCGGAAATTTGGGAGAGCTCGATCAACGTAATGGGGTAGGGAATCAGGCGCGTGCCATCAGCCCCTGGTTTACCAATGGATTGGCCGAGAACCTTGAGGCCGTTGCGCACGCGACTGCTGGCACTGGAGTTCACCATCAACTGTAATTGATTCTCATTTTCGTTGATGATCTGCCCCATTTCCAGGATGACATTCCGCATCATCTTCTTGTTCTTCATCAAGAGACTTTCGAAGTCTGCCATCGGAATCGAAATGATTTCGGTCGCCGTCATGCCCGTGACCGAATAGGAATAGTCATGGTCGTGGAACATCCCCCGGTAGGGAAATCCCTTCGTCTCATTGATAAATTCGTAGAAAAACTCATTCCCGGATTCATCGGTTCGCTCAGTCTTCAACAAGCCTTTCGCCAAAAAATAAAAGTTTGCGCGCGGATCGGCCTGATTGAACAGTAACTGGCCCTTCGGATAGCTCCGGACCCGCATTTTATTTTGAATCACGGCAAACTCTTCACTGGTAAAATCTTTAAACTCGGGATTTTTTTTCAAAAGCTGTAAATATTGTGGATATTCATTCTTTCGTATAATCAAAATAATCCTCCCAAACGCGTTATGACTTATTTCATCATAACGTAATTCGGGAGGATTATCAGCACCGATCATCAAAAAATTGCTAGTTTGATCAGCGACGTGCGCTAACTATTTAGAAATGATGGTTCCTTGACCGTTTTCGAGGAATTCACCAATGTTTTCCAGTGAGGTCACAACGGCTTGGCCATGGCTGCTGTTCTTAACGAAGTCGACAGCGGCTTGGACCTTAGGGAGCATGCTCCCCTTGGCAAATTGGTTATCCTTTTCGTAGTCTTCCAGTTCTTGGATGCTGACGTGTTCCAGCTTCTTTTGATCTGGCTTGTTGAAGTTCACGTAAATGTTGTCCACGGCCGTCAGGATGATCAGCAGGTCGGCGTGAACCAATTCAGCTAATTTTTCTGAGGCAAAGTCTTTGTCGATAACGGCTTCGCGACCAACGAGGCGGTTGCCTTCACGGACCACGGGCACGCCACCACCCCCAACGGAGATAGGAATGACGCCGGCACCAACTAAGGTGTCCACGACCCGGTATTCGTTCACACCAATTGGCTTTGGTGATGGCACAACGCGACGGTAGCCTCGGCCTGCGTCTTCAACGTAGGTGTATTCTGGGTGCTCCTTCTGTAACTTTTCAGCTTCGGCTTGGTTGTAGAAGGGACCGATTGGCTTCGTTGGTGACGTGAAGGCGCCATCCTTAGGGTCAACCTCAACTTGGGTAACCACCGTGGCAACATCCTTGGTGATTCCGGCTGCGGCCAATTCTTCGTCCAAAGCGTTTTGCATCCAGTAACCGATGCTCCCTTGCGTCATGGCAACGGCAGTATCCAATGGCATTGCGGGGTTCTTTTCAGTACTCCCGGCAGCCTGTTGCAGTAACAAGTTTCCAACTTGGGGACCGTTCCCGTGGGAAATAATCAGGTCATCCCCCTGTTCAACGAACTTCACCAAGTACTTTGCGGTCGTCCGCAGAGCAGCTTGTTGGGCTTCCGAAGAAGCATCCTTTGATAAGATGGCGTTACCGCCAAGGGCCACAACAATTTTACGCTTTGTCATAATCAATTCTCCTCGTCTTTGTTTAATCTTTATTCAAGTAATCCGCTAAAACAGCCAAGCCCTTCTTCAACGTTTCCGTTGGGGCACAGTACCCCAGGCGGGCGTGTCCCGGAACATCGAAGGCTTCCCCAGGAACCAGCAGAACGCCGGTATCCCGGAGTAAGTTTTGACAGAATTCCAGGCTAGACGTCTTGGTTTCGAGCTTAACAAATGAGGTTGAGACCCCATTCGGAAAGACACAACTCACATTGGGCGTCTTGGCAACCCAATCTTTGAAAATCTTCAGGTTGTTTTGGACAATCTCACGGTTTCGAGCCAACACCTTGTCGCGGTTCTGGAGGACCAGGCAAGCCGCCTGATCACTGAAGACCCCGGCACAAATCATGGTGTAATCCCGGTACTTGCGGAAGGTTTCGGCTAGTTCGGCATTGGTGGCCGTCCAGCCGACCCGGATCCCCGGCATCGAGTAGGTCTTCGACAGCGAGTTGGTGGAAATCCCCTTTTCATAGAGGTCCGCGATTGGCGCAAAGTCAACGCTTTCATCGAATGGCAGGTAAACTTCATCCACCAGCACGTAGGCGCCCACTTCACGGGCAATGGCAACGACCTGTTCCATGAAGTCCCGGTTCAGAATCGTCCCGGTCGGGTTGTTGGCGTTGTTGATACAGATCATCTTAGTGTCAGGGCGAATCAAGCGTTTCAGCTCTTCAATGTCCGGATACCAGTTTTCACTTTCCTGTAACTTCCAGAAGCTGACGTCCGCACCCAGTGACCGCGGAATATCGTACAGTTGTTGGTAACTTGGGTAAACACTGATGACGTGGTCGCCCGGTTTGATCAAAGCGTACAGCGCTAACAGGTTAGCCCCAGTGGCCCCATTCGTTTGCAGGATGTTAGCGGCATCAACGTGATCGTACAGCTTGCTGACCTCTTTTTTAAAGGTCGGTGAGCCTTCGATCCAGCCGTAATTCATTTTCTGTTGGTCTAATTCATCATAGGTGTTATCTTTGGTCAGATTAACCAGTTCATTCATTGAAAACGACGTGATCGTGCTCTGGGCCAAATCATAGGTCGCCTCGCGTTCGTGAACGTTCAACCATTCCTCAACACCAAATCCATCGATATCCATGTGCCGTTCCTCCTAAATCGTGATGAGTCCCATTGCAACCAGGACGACCCCGGCGATTGCACCGATGACAATCAAGGTCGAGTAGATGATTTCAGCTTTGGTCAGCTTCCCATCATCAATATCGAATTCTTTTTTGGCACGGTAGTAGAAGTATAGGCCTGGAATGTAACCGATACAGCAGAGTAACAGGAAGTGTAACCCAGCTAAGGTAATGGCAATAACTTGGAAGGCTAAGGCAAAGATCCCGATCCACATCTGTTTTGTATCTTTATTTTGCGCAGAGAATTTCACTTGGTACATCCCCACGAAAATGTAGCACACCACGATAGCAGCGGTACACAGGGAAAGCGCAAAGTTGTAAGCTTCTTCAGAGAATAACAGCACTAACAGGAAGATTTGAATTAAGGCAGCAGTCAGCACCAGTGAGAACGTTGGTGCACCGTTTTTGTTCTTCTTACCAAAGTAACTAGGCAAGAGTTTTTCTTCAGCCATTAACATGGTGGTATCGGCTGGCAACATCGTCCAGGATAACCATGCCCCTAAGATGGCAATGATTAAACCAACACTGATGAAGGCCCCGCCCCATTTGCCGACCATGTCTTGGAAAATGTAGAGCATGGCAGGTTGGTTGATTTTAGCTAATTCGTTTTGTGACAGGTAACCATAAGGTAAAACAGAAGCCAAAACGTAGATGACCAGTAAGGAAATGATCCCGATGATGGTTGCCCGGCCGGCATCGTTCTTGCTCTTGGCACGAGAAGACAGCATGCTTGCCCCTTCAACCCCAACGAAGACCCACATCATGATCATCAAGCAAGACTTGAATTGGGTCCAGATATCACTACCACCGGCAACGCCAGAGGTCACGTTCGTCCAGAAGTGCGCCGTGAACATGCCACCCTTGAAGACGAAGATGCCGACAACGATGAAGGCAAACAGTGGAATCAATTTGCAAATCGTAATAATCGTGTTCACTGCCGCAGCGGATTCAACCCCGCGGTTAACGATGAACGTCAGCGCCCAGGAAACGACACTGGCCAAGATCACGGAAGCCACATTTTGGCCACCCTTGAACATTGGCAGGAAGTACCCCAGAGAACTCATGAGGACGGTGGCAAAGGCCACGTTCCCCAGCCAAGCACTCAGCCAGTAACCCCAGCCACTCACGAATCCGGCAAAGTTACCGAACCCCTCTTGGGCATAGGCGTGGATTCCTTCAGCATCGGGCTTCTTTAATAATAAGTTGTTTAGTGACAACGCTAACATTAAAATCCCAAATCCAACGATCAACCACGCTAACAGAACGGGGCCAGGTGCAGCACCGCCAGCCAGTGAACTGGTTAAGGTAAAGACCCCTGAACCGATTGAACTAGTGACGACGGCCGCCGTTAACGCGCCCAGAGATAATCCTTTATTTTCATCCATATTCTCACTCTTTTCCTCGTGTTTGCAATAAAAAACGGACTAATCGCTCTGATTAGCCCGTCTTTAATCACTCGTTAAGCTTTAGGAATAAACAAGTTACCTAAAGTTGCGGCCATCATCGCTTTGATGGAGTGCATCCGGTTTTCAGCTTCTTCGAATTGACGCCCATACTTACTAGTGAAGACTTCTTCAGTAACTTCCATTTCAGTAATGCCGTACTTCTTTTCAACATCTTGACCGTATTGGGTTTCGGTGTTGTGGAATGCTGGTAAGCAGTGCAGGAAGATGAGTTGGTCATCTGGGGTACCAGTCTTCTTAAGAGCAGCCATGTTAACTTGGTATGGCTTCAATAACTTAACCCGTTCTTCCCAGTTGCTTTCGCCCATGGATACCCAAACGTCGGTGTAAACCACGTTGGAACCTGCTAAACCTTCATCCAAGTCATCGGTAACCAGGAGCTTAGCACCGGACTTCTTAGCAAAGCCTTGAGCCAAGTCTTGGGTTTCCTTAGTTGGGAACAGTTCCTTAGGGGCAACGATGTGGACGTTGACACCTAAGATAGCACCAGTAACCAGCAGAGAGTTGGCAACGTTGTTCCGGCCATCACCCATGAAGGTTAAGGTCAAGCCCTTTAAGGTACCGAAGTTTTCCTTAACGGTCATGAAGTCAGCCAACATTTGGGTTGGGTGCCATTCGTCGGTTAAACCGTTCCAAACTGGCACACCTGAGTCGCGAGCTAAGATTTCAGCATCGCTTTGCTTGAACCCACGGAATTCAATCCCATCGAACATGCCGCCTAAGACCTTGGCAGTGTCAGAAGTCGATTCCTTCTTACCTAATTGGATGTCGTTTTGGCCCAAGTATTCTGGGTGAGCACCTAAGTCGATAGCAGCAGTGGTGAATGCTGAACGGGTCCGAGTTGAGGACTTTTCAAAGAGTAAGGCGATGTTCTTACCTTCCAAGTAGTGGTGAGGAACGCCGGCCTTCTTCAAAGCCTTCAAATGTAAACCGAAGTCGATCAAGTATTCGAGTTCTTCTGCGGTGAAGTCCTTTTCAGCTAAAACGCTGCGACCTTGAAAGACATTTTGCTTGAAATCTTGTGCCATGATTAATCAATCTCCTCTAATTTTAAAATTAATTGTTTACTTTAAGTCTTCACGTACCAATGGCATACTCATGCAACGAGGACCCCCACGACCGCGGGATAATTCACTTGAGAGAATGTCAATAACCTTCAAGCCATGCTTACGAAGTAATTCGTTAGAAACATAGTTCCGGTTGTAGGTAACGACGACACCAGGGGCAATGGCTAAGGTGTTAGAACCATCATTCCATTGTTCACGGCCAGCGACGATTGGGTCACCATTACCGGTTGGGATTAAGTCTAAGTCATCCAAACCTAAGGCGTCTTTCAGAACTTGCTTCAAGTCCGTCTTGTGTTCGAGGTGTAAGTCTTCAGTGCCCTTGCCAGGTGTGATGGTCCAGGTGTCGATGTGACCGCCTTCGCCTAAGATACCTGGGTGAACCGTGAATTGGTCGGTGTTGATCATGGTGAACACCGTGTCCAAATGCATCATTGCGTGGTTATGTGGAATCCGGATAGCAATCACAGTATCGAAGTTGCTGTCCTTGAACAGGTTCCGGGCAATGTCTTCAATGGCATTGGCAGAAGTCCGTTGTGAAACTCCGATGGCCATCACGTGATCGGACAGAACCAGTTCGTCCCCACCTTCAATACGGGTGGTGTGGTTCCGGTCGCGCCAAACGTTCAAGCCCTTGTTAGCAAACCGGTGATGGTACTTGATAATGGTTTCCATAAAGAGTGATTCGCGTTGGCGAGCAGCGAACGTCATGTGGTTAATGCTTAAACCATCCCCGATTGAAGCCGCTGGGTCACGAGTGAAGTACAGGTTAGGCATTGGGTCCATAAAGAATGGGTAGTCGCTGTCTTCAGCGGCACTAACCAGGTCACTAGGTGTGAAGTCCAGTTCGTCTTTACGAACCCCACCCATAATCTTGTTAACCATTGCTTGTGTGTCGAGGGAAAGTAAGTATTCCTTCAGGACATCATGAATCGTGCCGGCCATGTAGCCGCTTTCAGTTAACATCTGTTGCAAGAAATTTAATTTAACTTCTTCGCCACCATCGTCTAAGGCTTCGGCGGATAATTTTTCTAAGTACAGAACTTCAGTCCCGTTTTCGCGAAGAACCTTAGCGAAGTTGTCATGTTCTTGTTGGGCGATTGGTAAATATGGAATGTCATCAAACAGTAACCGTGACATCATATCTGGCGTGAAGTTTTCTACTTCAACGTCCGGACGCTTCAGCATAACCGTTTTCAGTTTACCGATTTCAGATGTTACATGGATAGGTGTTGTCATCATTGTTTCCTCCCTTGCTTAACTACAAGACAGAGTATAATCTCGAAATGAAAACGCTAACATTAAATGGCTAGCATTCAAAATGCGAAGGATTTCACATTTTAAGAGTGGAATGTATATTCAGTCCAAAATATACATTATTCATTCATTTTGACTGGTAAAAATTAGTAAAAATAGACTTTTTTACATAAAATTAATTTGTGTTTTTCTTACATTTTTTTGCAGATCATTTCTTTGCATGACTTTTCAGAGGCAACGTCATTGACGAAAAGACAACTCTTTTCGATTTATATCGTTGCTATTAAAGGCTTTCCATAACTTGTCGATGCTTTTACAGTGGCATTAGTGATTACATGATTTTCTTGGCTGAGGGCTTTTTCGTTAACTTTCCTTGTAAAAGAACTTTGGCTTTTTCATTGTAAAGATAATGTATAAACTGAGTATTATTCAGGTAAAACGCTCCAGACCGGTTGTGGCACCGCGGCTGTTAGTAATTTAATCACAAATAAGTGGCTGGTCACTTCTCTTAACGTTTGTCAGCCCCTGAGACTAGTAAAAGAGCGCTCAGGTCACGAGGACTTGAACGCTCTTTGCTAAATTAATTTTTCTATTAGGTGCGGACTACATCTCGTCTGGTGCCTTAACGCCCAACAAGCGCAAGCTTTCCTTGACGACGATTGAGACGGACTTAACCAAAGCTAACCGGGCTGGTAAGCCGGCATCATCCGCAAGAATCTTGGAGTGCGCGTAGTATTTGTTGAAAGTCTTGGACAAGCGGATGGCATACTTGGCGATGACGGAAGGCTCTAACTCGTCACAGGCCATCTTGACCATGGTTGGGAAGTCGGCCAGGGCCTTGATGGTATCCCAAGCTTCGGGATCGGTGACCTGGTTGGCATCCGCCGTAATTGTGGTTGCCTTAGCTTTCCGCAGAATGCTTTCGGCCCGGGCATGGGCGTATTGGACGTAAGGACCGGTTTCCCCTTCGAACTTCAGTTGATCTGCCAAAACGAAGTCAATGTTGTTGGTCCGTTCGTTCTTCAAATCACCAAAGACGATGGCACCGACCCCAACTTGTTGCGCGACCGCTGACTTGTTGGCCAAATCAGGATTCTTCTCGTTGATTTCCTTTTCAGCCAGCTCGACGGATTCTTCCAAGACCTTAGCCAACAGAATGATCCGGCCGGAACGCGTTGACAATTTCTTCCCATCAACGGTGATCAGCCCAAATGGCACGTGTTGCAGGTTCGGCGCTGACTTCAGGCCCATTTCTAACAGAACGGCCTTTAACTGCTGGAAGTAATACGTTTGTTCCGAGCCAACAACGTATAAGTTCTTGGCTGGTGCATATTCACGGTCACGATACAGCGCGGTCGCAATATCCCGCGTGATGTATAGTGATGCCCCATCACTCTTTAAGATCAGTGCTGGGTTCAGGTTGTACTTGCTGAGGTCAACGACTTGGGCGCCTTGTGATTCAACCAACAGGTGCTTGTCCTTGAGGATTTGAACGACCTCTTCCAGCTTATCGTTGTAGAAGGCTTCCCCGTTGTAGGTATCAAACGTTACACCCAACTTCTTGTAGACGTCGTTGAACTCTTCCAATGAAGCTTCCCGGAACCATTTCCAGAGACGGTGCGCTTCAGGGTCGCCATTTTCCAGCTTTCTGAACCATTCACGGGCTTCATCGTCCAATTCAGGCTTGTCCACATCCTCTTTATGGAAGCGAACATAATATTCAACTAATTTGTTAATGGGGTCAGCCTTAACGTCAGCTTCGTTCCCCCACAGCTTGTAGGCCGTGATGAGCTTCCCAAATTGGGTGCCCCAGTCGCCTAGGTGATTGTCCTTGATGGGGGCATAGCCGTTCTTGGTCAGAATCTCAGCAATCGAGTTCCCAATCACGGTCGACCGTAAATGCCCCATGGACATTGGCTTGGCAATGTTTGGTGAAGACATGTCGATGGGCACCTTCCCACCGTTGCCATCATTGTTTTGGCCGTAGGAAGCGCCGGCGTTCAAGACATTTTCCAGCGTCGCAGCACTGTATTGGCCCTTATCAAAGAAGAAATTCAAGTATGGACCGGCAACCACGACACGTTCAAAGTCACTTGAATCAATCTTTTCGGCCAAATCTTGGGCAATCTGTTGCGGTGCCCGGTGCAGGAGCTTAGCTAGTGCAAACGTGGGGAACGCCATGTCCCCAAGATCAGACGTCTTGGGCTTTTCAAGCTTCAACGCAATCTCTTCCGCCGACAATTGGCCGTCTAACGCGTTCGCCAATGCCGTAATAACCTTCTGTTTATAGTCCATACGAAAATTCCTCCCTGTAGTTCAAAAATTATCAAGATGATTAATCTCAGTGTACACTAATTCCCTAGGGCGTCAAAGGTGTTGTGTCACAAATTACCTACGTTAAATGCCTGCTAGTTGTGCCTCAGCGCGCTTCTATCGGGGGCCATATAATTATGCTAATAACCAGTGGACTGGACTCTAGGGGGCCAAATGGGGCTTGTAGACGACAAAAAGAGGCTGTGACATAACTAGCCTCTGTAGAACAAAAATAAGGCACGAAACCGAACTTTGGTTTCGTGCCTTATTTCC